>NZ_BAABJH010000008.1:0-5904 GCF_039543205.1 Flaviramulus aquimarinus | reverse complement strand
GTTTGAGTTATAAACAAAAAAAGAGTCTAACTACATGATGTAATTAGACTCTTCAAAAAAGGCAACGACCTACTCTCCCACAAATGCAGTACCATCGGCGCTAACGGGCTTAACTTCTCTGTTCGGAATGGTAAGAGGTGAGCCCCGTCGCTATAACCACCTTAAGTCATAGCTGCTCGCTATTGGATTTTACTCCTTTAGCATTCAGCGTTCCAATTTAAATCGGAACAAATATCTTAACATATTGAAAAGTCTCATAGAGACATTAGATACAAAACAAATAATAATATTGAACTTATAAAAAAACAGGCGTACAATAAGCCTATGGGTTATTAGTACTACTCGGCTATGACATTACTGCCTTCACACCTATAGCCTATCAACGTGGTAATCTCCCACGACCCTTTAAAGAAATCTCATCTTGTGGTGGGTTTCGCGCTTATATGCTTTCAGCGCTTATCCCTTCCCAACGTAGCTACCCAGCAATGCTCCTGGCGGAACAACTGGTACACCAGAGGTTGGTCCAACTCGGTCCTCTCGTACTAGAGTCAGATCCACTCAAATTTCTAACGCCCACTGTAGATAGAGACCGAACTGTCTCACGACGTTCTGAACCCAGCTCGCGTGCCACTTTAATGGGCGAACAGCCCAACCCTTGGGACCTTCTCCAGCCCCAGGATGTGACGAGCCGACATCGAGGTGCCAAACCCCCCCGTCGATATGAGCTCTTGGGGGAGATCAGCCTGTTATCCCCGGCGTACCTTTTATCCTTTGAGCGATGGCCCTTCCATGCGGAACCACCGGATCACTATGCTCTACTTTCGTACCTGATCGACTTGTAGGTCTCTCAGTCAAGCTCCCTTATGCCATTGCACTCTACGCACGGTTACCAAGCGTGCTGAGGGAACCTTTAGAAGCCTCCGTTACTCTTTTGGAGGCGACCACCCCAGTCAAACTACCCACCAAGCACTGTCCCTTCTTAAGAAGGTTAGACTCTAGACAAGCAAAGGGTGGTATTTCAACAATGACTCCACAACGCCTGGCGACGCCGCTTCAAAGTCTCCCACCTATCCTACACATTACTTGTCCAAAACCAATACTAAGCTATAGTAAAGGTGCACGGGGTCTTTTCGTCCCACAGCGGGTAATCGGCATCTTCACCGATACTACAATTTCACCGAGCTCATGGCTGAGACAGTGTCCAGATCGTTGCACCATTCGTGCAGGTCGGAACTTACCCGACAAGGAATTTCGCTACCTTAGGACCGTTATAGTTACGGCCGCCGTTTACTGGGGCTTCATTTGAATGCTTTGCCGAAGCTAACATCTCCACTTAACCTTCCAGCACCGGGCAGGTGTCAGGCCATATACATCAACTTTCGTTTTAGCATAGCCCTGTGTTTTTGATAAACAGTCGCCTGGACCTTTTCACTGCGGCCACCCCGAAGGGTGGCGACTCTTCTCCCGAAGTTACGAGTCTATTTTGCCTAGTTCCTTAGCCATGAATCTCTCGAGCTCCTTAGAATTCTCATCCCAACTACCTGTGTCGGTTTAGGGTACGGGCCGCTTCTCTCGCTTTTCTTGGAAGTCGATTCTCTGGATTATCACCTTGACCGAGGTCTCAGTGTACTATCGCGGTGTTACCACTCGCTTCAACGTACTATTCCGTCAGTACGCACCAAATATTCGCCTCCGTCACTTTTATTGAGAGCGGGTACAGGAATATTAACCTGTTGTCCATCCACTACCCCTTTCGGGTTCGCGTTAGGTCCCGACTAACCCTCAGCTGATTAGCATAGCTGAGGAAACCTTAGTCTTTCGGAGTGCGGGTTTCTCGCCCGCATTATCGTTACTTATGCCTACATTTTCTTTTGTAGCTTCTCCAGCCAACCTCACAGTCAACCTTCGACGACACTACAATGCTCCCCTACCGATATTTCTATCCCATAGCTTCGGTAATATGTTTATGCCCGATTATTATCCATGCCGAACCGCTCGACTAGTGAGCTGTTACGCACTCTTTAAATGAATGGCTGCTTCCAAGCCAACATCCTAGCTGTCTAAGCAGTTCAACCTCGTTAGTTCAACTTAACATATATTTTGGGACCTTAGCTGATGGTCTGGGTTCTTTCCCTCTCGGACATGGACCTTAGCACCCATGCCCTCACTGCTGATTAACATTTTATAGCATTCGGAGTTTGTCAGGAATTGGTAGGCGGTGAAGCCCCCGCATCCAATCAGTAGCTCTACCTCTATAAAACTATAAATCAACGCTGCACCTAAATGCATTTCGGGGAGTACGAGCTATTTCCGAGTTTGATTGGCCTTTCACCCCTACCCACAGGTCATCCGAAGACTTTTCAACGTCAACCGGTTCGGTCCTCCACTGTATGTTACTACAGCTTCAACCTGCCCATGGGTAGATCACACGGTTTCGCGTCTACCACTACTAACTAAGCGCCCTATTCAGACTCGCTTTCGCTACGGATCCGGACCTAAAGTCCTTAACCTTGCTAGCAACGGTAACTCGTAGGCTCATTATGCAAAAGGCACGCCGTCACCCCAAAGGGCTCCGACCGCTTGTAAGCGTATGGTTTCAGGTTCTATTTCACTCCCTTATTCAGGGTTCTTTTCACCTTTCCCTCACGGTACTGGTTCACTATCGGTCTCTCAGGAGTATTTAGCCTTATCGGATGGTCCCGACTGTTTCATACAGGATTACTCGTGTCCCGCACTACTCAGGATACCACTATCTACGCACGCTTTACTTTTACGGGACTATCACCCTCTATGGTTCCTCTTTCCAAAGGATTCTAATTCATTGTGTTTCGAATATCGTGGTCCTACAACCCCGGTATTGCCGTAACAACACCGGTTTGGGCTAATCCGCGTTCGCTCGCCACTACTAACGGAATCACTTTTGTTTTCTTCTCCTCCGGGTACTTAGATGTTTCAGTTCCCCGGGTTTGCCTCCTTGCGGATACTATATCTTCAATATAGTGGGTTGCCCCATTCGGATATCTACGGATCAAATCGTGTGTGCCGATCCCCGCAGCTTTTCGCAGCTTATCACGTCCTTCTTCGCCTCTGAGAGCCTAGGCATTCCCCATACGCCCTTATTTAGCTTATTGTACTTTTTGCTTTTTTAATGAGTTTACTATAATTATCAAAACGATTTGACAATTATAATATGATCGATTGGATATCGCTCGTGATTCCAATCAATCCTAATTATTACTTATATAAATTAGATATTTCTAATTTATTTTCATGTATCTTTTTTCAATATGTCAATGAACGTTCTTTACTGAAATAAATTCAGTAATTCGTGGAGAATATCGGAGTCGAACCGATGACCTCCTGCGTGCAAGGCAGGCGCTCTAGCCAGCTGAGCTAATCCCCCATTATAAAAATCCTAATAATTAGAATCCTTAATGTGAATTTAGAATTCTCAGTTCTAGAATTTCCTTATATTTAGTAGTTAGTAGTCTCAGGCAGACTCGAACTGCCGACCTCTACATTATCAGTGTAGCGCTCTAACCAGCTGAGCTATGAGACTCTACTAAATCTTTATTTTAAATTAACAGCAATGAGAATAAACTATCTTTTTCTTAGTTTGTTGATACTTACTAGTCGTCTTTCTCTAGAAAGGAGGTGTTCCAGCCGCACCTTCCGGTACGGCTACCTTGTTACGACTTAGCCCTAGTTACCGATTTTACCCTAGGCCGCTCCTTACGGTGACGGACTTCAGGCACTCCCAGCTTCCATGGCTTGACGGGCGGTGTGTACAAGGCCCGGGAACGTATTCACCGCATCATGGCTGATATGCGATTACTAGCGATTCCAGCTTCACGGAGTCGAGTTGCAGACTCCGATCCGAACTGTGATAGGGTTTGTAGATTCGCTCCTGGTCGCCCAGTGGCTGCTCTCTGTCCCTACCATTGTAGCACGTGTGTAGCCCAGGACGTAAGGGCCGTGATGATTTGACGTCATCCCCACCTTCCTCACAGTTTGCACTGGCAGTCTTGCTAGAGTTCCCGACATGACTCGCTGGCAACTAACAACAGGGGTTGCGCTCGTTATAGGACTTAACCTGACACCTCACGGCACGAGCTGACGACAACCATGCAGCACCTTGTAAGTAGTCCGAAGAAATAGCTATCTCTAACTAATGCAACTTACATTTAAGCCCTGGTAAGGTTCCTCGCGTATCATCGAATTAAACCACATGCTCCACCGCTTGTGCGGGCCCCCGTCAATTCCTTTGAGTTTCATTCTTGCGAACGTACTCCCCAGGTGGGATACTTATCACTTTCGCTTAGCCACTCAGTCCGAAAACCGAACAGCTAGTATCCATCGTTTACGGCGTAGACTACCGGGGTATCTAATCCCGTTCGCTACCTACGCTTTCGTCCATCAGTGTCAATTGATTGTTAGTAATCTGCCTTCGCAATTGGTATTCTATGTAATATCTATGCATTTCACCGCTACACTACATATTCTAACTACTTCACAATAATTCAAGATAACCAGTATCAAAGGCAATTTTACGGTTGAGCCGCAAACTTTCACCTCTGACTTAATTATCCACCTACGGACCCTTTAAACCCAATGATTCCGGATAACGCTTGGATCCTCCGTATTACCGCGGCTGCTGGCACGGAGTTAGCCGATCCTTATTCTTACGGTACCGTCAAGGTGCTACACGTAGCACGGTTTCTTCCCGTATAAAAGCAGTTTACAACCCATAGGGCAGTCTTCCTGCACGCGGCATGGCTGGATCAGAGTTGCCTCCATTGTCCAATATTCCTCACTGCTGCCTCCCGTAGGAGTCTGGTCCGTGTCTCAGTACCAGTGTGGGGGATCCCCCTCTCAGGGCCCCTACCTATCGTAGCCATGGTAAGCCGTTACCTTACCATCTAGCTAATAGGACGCATACTCATCTTCTGCCGTAACCTTTAATGTGAGCTTCATGAGAAGCCTACATACCATGAGGCATTAATCCAAATTTCTCTGGGCTATTCCTCAGCAAAAGGTAGATTGTATACGCGTTACGCACCCGTGCGCCGGTCGTCGGCAGAGTGCAAGCACTCTCCGTTACCCCTCGACTTGCATGTGTTAGGCCTGCCGCTAGCGTTCATCCTGAGCCAGGATCAAACTCTTCATCGTTAATTTTTGTGTGTTACTCATATAATATACATGGTAACAACTTCTTAACAACTAATCAGAATCTTCTAGTACTCAAAATGGTCTATTCTCTTTGTTGATTTTAATCGTTTCCAATTTAAATCTTACGCTGTCAATTCAATATGTTTATGAACTTGTTTCTTTCTTTACTTTGCTCGTTTCCTTGCTAAGCGGGTGCAAATATAAAACCCTTTTTTATTACCCACAATACTTTTTTGATCTTTTTTTTAAAAAAGTTTTTTAACGATTTTCTTCAAATCAAATCCGTACTTGTAAATGAACTACGCTAAAGAAAGTTATGCCTTTTTTAGCGGGTGCAAACATACAACCCTTTTTGTATTACCCAATAACTTTTTTTTACTTTTTTTTAATCTTTTTTTTGCACGCTTTCAACTCCCTTGTTCTCTGATATTTATGCTCAATGGTTTTATGCGCTCTTATTGTAAACTACAACACTTTATGAAATACCCACCAACTCTTTTGCAAAAAAAAACGCTAAAGAGAAAAAAACAGACAACACTTTTCTTATTCCAAAAAGGGAACGGCCTTCTTTAAACGTCTTCGTTTTGTTCTTGCCAGTACTCAAGCCACTAAATATTGTGCGCCTGTATATATTATTACAGGCATGGTCAAGAACAAAACGTTACTTTGATAAATCGAACCTTGTACAGGTAACACATTTGGAATTGAGGCTTTGTTGAAGCGCTTTTTCTGATG
>NZ_BAABJH010000007.1:0-306641 GCF_039543205.1 Flaviramulus aquimarinus | reverse complement strand
ATCGTTGTCTGCGTCAACACCGATGTACCATACTGTATTCGGGTGGATGGTATCGTCTGTATCGTCACAGTCATCAATAGTTAAGGCTGTAGCTGAATAACCTCCAGGGTTAGTACATTGATTTGTTATGGTTTGATTACTAAAAAACCCATCATTATCATTATCAACGCCTAAATACCAAGATGTGATTAAACTATTGATTTGATCTCCTGATAATACACCATTAGATAATGCAAAGGCATCCATTTTTCCTGTAAAGAATGCATCTAAAGTATTTTGAAAACTATCTTTTCCACTTAATTTACCAGCAATTCCACCATAACTTAAGTTACTTGGAACCGTTCCTGGTACATTTGCACTATTATCATTAGCCACTTGTGATCCGTCAATATAAAGTGTATGATTTGTAGTACTACCATCATAAACCATAGCCACATGATGCCACGCTCCATCATTTGGAAAAGAAGCTGATATTAAACTTGCAGTGGAATTTGTGTCTCTAATTACTGATTCTAAATTACCTCCTGATAACCTTACTGCTATTCCTTTATTATTACCTCCTTCATCAAAAATATTTTGATTCCCTGTTAAATTGGTTGGTTTAATCCATACTGCTATACTTCTAGAACTAGTTGAAGTATTTAAAAAGTTATCAGGTGTTCCAGAGTTTGTAGCATATTGAATGGCTTCTGTACCGTTAAAAGCAATTGATTGATCTCCATCTTTAAAATCGTTTGAGTCAAAAGTTATACCTGAAGAAATTGCTATTTGAGGATCGTGATTGTTACCCGAAACGTCATCGGCATTATTACCATTATCAAAATCCCAAAAAGCTTCAAAACTACTTTTTGCTACAGTAACGCATCCACTTGATGGAGGCGGGATATAACAGGCTGAATTTTGAACTTGAGATTCTGTTAATACGGAATCATATACAGCAAATGCATCCATTTTACCTGTAAAGTAAGTCCCAGTCTCTCCACTATTAAATGCATCATTACTCATTACGCCTCCAATACCTCCTGGGCTAGAATGTGTATCTAAAATACTAAAAGCACTTGAATTAACATCTTCTTCTACACCATCTATATATAGTTTTAAGCTTGTATTGGCGCCATCAAAAACTAAAGCAATATGATGCCAATCTCCATCATTTGGAAAGATTGCTGAAACATTCTCATCTGGATCAGTATTATTTGTAATCTGTGCTTCTAATGTTGCATTATTTAATCGTATAGCTAAACCATTACCATTTCCTCCTTCATCTAATATTTCTTGGGTACCAGTTAAATTTGTTGGTTTAATCCAAACAGAAACACTTCTTGAAGCTGTTGAAGCATTTAAAAATGTTCCATCATTATATTGAATTCTTGTTGATCCGTTAAATACTACGGATTGATCACCTTCTTTAAAATCTACGGCATCATAGGACAATGTTCCTGTTGTTGCTATTGGGTTATTTAAATTTACTGAAGCATCATCTGCATTGCTAGCTATGTCAAAATCCCAATACGCATTATATCCGCTTTCAGCTTGACATCCATCTGTAGAGTTTGAAGGTGTATTGGATATTAATGCTGGTAATGGAACTTCGTCTCCAGCATTTGCTCCACTTCTGTACGTTGGCAATGGTGCAGAGGTATCTATTAAGTGCGTTCGCATATCTGTAACCATATCATTTGCTAAATCGATTGTAGCTTGATCTGGGTTACCATCTAATAGATTAGTCGTCTCACTTATGTCATTTATCAAATCATACATTTCGTAATCTGCCGTTTCATAAAAATGAATTAGTTTATAATCTCCTTTTCTAATGACTGTAACAGGTGTTTGGCTTCTTATGTAACCAGGGAAATGCCAATAAAGTGCATCTCTAGTCATAGCTGTTCCATTTATTAACATTTGCCATTGACTTTCACCATCAATTTCGTAACCTCCCCCTGGTAATGAACCTCCTGCAGCTTCAACAAAAGTTGGGTATAAATCAAAAGCTATTATTGGCGTAGTATTTACAGTCCCTTTATTAGCTAACCATGGTGCTTCTGACCAAGCAAATGTAACGGAACGAATTCCGCCTTCATACAAATCTCCTTTATATCCTCGTAACGGACCATTATCTTCTGTTCTTACAGCACCTCCATTATCAGAAATAAAATAGACTAATGTGTTTTCAGATAACATTTTACCAGGGTTTCTTGGATCGGAAGTTGTTTTTAAGTGATTAATTAATCTTCCTATAGCCTGATCCATACCTTCACCTAGAGCTGCTTGCCCTGGTTTAAAATCATGCCCCATTAAACCTGGGTTATTTATGGCTTTATCATTGTATTTTGCTCTTAAATCTGGACGGGCATCACTTGGGTTAAATGGCCCATGAACAGCATAATTACTAAAGTGCATAAAAAATGGATTATTACTATTTGTATCTATCCAATCTGTTGCAGCCTCTACCATAGCGTCAGTAACATGTTTCGGAGTTCCTATTAAAGAGTTTCCATCTAACAAATAATCGGAATCGGTTAAATCATCATTAAGGTATACTTCCGCATAAGCATCTAATTCTGGCCCTATAGAACCCCCAAAAGTATAAGGCATACCACTTGAGGCAAAATAATCCCCTGGATTCCCTTTAGTTCCACCTCCAAAGTTAGTGTCAAAACCTTGATCGGTAGCTGCATTATCACTCACATCTGTATCTTCATTTTCTCCAACATGGTACTTTCCTAAATGTACTGTGGAATATCCTGCCAATTTCATAGTTTCTGCTAGGGTAATAGCATCATTAGTAAGTGGATCATTAGGAAGTTCGTCAATACCATTGGGCAAGCCATTATCTGGCCCCACAAGCAACGTTGAGTTTCCTCCTCTGTTTAAATTATCAACCGCAAAAATATTATTTGTTGGTCTAGCAGGGTACTGACCACTTAATAATGCCGCTCGTGTTGGCGCACAATTTGCTCCATTTACATAACCATAGGGGAATGCAATTCCTTCACTTGCTAAAGTTTCTATGTTTGGAGTTTCAAAAAAATCACTTGGATTATTCAAATTGGTAAGTCCTGTACTTACTTGAGACCAACCCATATCATCTGCAATAATTAAAATGATATTAGGGTCGGTTTGAGAAAATACGTTGCTATTAAATAAAAGGCATAACCATACTAAGAGAGAAATTATAGGTTTCATAGAATTGAGAGATTTGGGAAATCTAATTTATAAATTAAAGTTTTGCCAAATATAGTGCATTTTGTCGATAAAAAAAGTATTTCATCGATTATTTAAACAATTTTCATCTATATTATATTTAACCTACAGTAATAATGCGTACATGATTATAGATTTATAAGAATGTACATATGTATTAAAGAAATTATGATGTAAAAAACTCCAAGATAGTTTCTCTTGGAGTTTATAGGGTATCGTGATTTTAAGGATAGATTATTTCTTTAATATTTTTTTAATGATATCTTTAGTATCTGTTTTAATTTTGATAATGTAAATGCCTTTTGATAAGTTTTGCACAGGTAGATTAATAAACTTTCTTTCTGAATATTTATTACTATATATTGATTTTCCTAAGACACTAAATATCTCAACTTTAATATTTTTATTAACTTCATTAAAATTAACATTCAAATGATTTACAAATGGGTTAGGATACAATAAACCAAAATCTTGATTTTCATCATTTACTGCTAAGGTATTACTACAAGCTGAATTTTGAACTTGTGTTTCTGTTAAAACAGCATTATATACGGCATAAGCATCCATTTTTCCAGTAAAAAAACCATCTTCTGCAGCTGCTCCAAAAGCATCTCCTCCACCTAGAACACCGCCTATACCTCCAGGGCTGTTATGAGCGTTCAAGGTACTATGTGCACTTGTATTTGAATTTGCTAAAACGCCATCGATATAAAGCGTTAAAGTTGTATTGGTTCCATCAAATACTAAAGCAACATGGTGCCAATCTAAATCTGTTGGGTAAACTGCTGACACACTTTCATCCGGGTCTGTATTGTTAGTTATTATAGCTTCTAAAGTCGAATTATTCAATCGAAAAGCCAATCCATTTCCACTTCCTCCTTCTTCAAATATTTCTTGAGTACCAGATAATGCTGTAGGTTTTATCCAAGCTATAACCGTTCTTGAATCTGTGGATGCATTTAAAAATGTGCCATCATCATATTCTATTTCTGTGGAACCATTGAATATAACAGATTGATCGCCTTCTTGAAAATCTGAACCATCATAAGCTAAACTACCTGTTACGGTAATTGGATCATGGTTATTTTCACTAGTATCGTCCGCGCTACTTACGCTATCAAAATCCCAATAGGCCTCGTAACCAGTAGTTACTTGACACCCATCTCCTGAATTACCAGAAGATGATACTGATACAAAACCTGGCATTGGCACTTCTGTACCATCGTTTCTGTAGGTTGGTAACGGTGCAGAGGTATCTGTTAAGTGATCAATCATATCGGTTATCATGTCATTTGCTATATCAATTATAGCTTGATCTGTACTTGGCAATAAGTTTGTGATTTCACTAATATCATTTATTAAGTGATACAATTCGTAACTACTATCTTCATAAAAGTGCATTAATTTATAATCTCCTTTTCTTACTACAGTTACTGGTCTAGAATCACGTTTGGAATCTATAAGATATCCTGGATGATGCCAAAATAGGGATTCTCTAGTCATTGCCGATCCATTTGTAAGCATTTGCCATTGACTTTCTCCATCTATATCATAACCGCCTCCTGGCAGTGTTCCTCCCGCTGCTTCCACAAATGTTGGATATAAATCAAAAGCAACTATTGGTGTCATATTAACAGTTCCTTTATTTGCTAACCATGAAGCTTCAGACCAAGCAAATGTAACTGACCTAATTCCGCCTTCATAATATTCACCTTTCATGCCTCGTAATGGGGATTGAGGTGTTCTTTTAACTGCATCTCCGTTATCGGCAATAAAGTATACTAATGTGTTCTCTGATAATTTGCTTCCTGGATTTCTTGGATCATCTGTAGTTTTTAAATAATCAATAAGTCTACCTATTGCCTGATCCATACCTTCTGCTAAAGCAGCCTGACCTGGTTTGCTATCATGATCCATTGTGCTTGGATTGCTAATAGCCTTGTCATTATATTTAGCTCGTAAATCCGGTCTGGCATCACTGGGGTTAAATGGCCCATGTATAGCAAAATTACTAAAGTGCATAAAGAATGGTGAAGCTGAATTGTTACCCATAAAATCCATAGCGGCTTCTGCCATAGCATCAGTTACATGTTTAGGGGTTCCTTCTAAAGCATTATCTCCATTTACAGATAATTCAATTGATTCTGCCAAGGTATAAACAGCTGCATATGGGTCTAACTCTGGACCTATTTTACTACCAAATGTTGTACCATTTGAAAAATAATTTCCTGGTCCTCCATCTGTTCCTCCTCCATAGTTATAATCAAAGCCTTGATCGGTAGGCGCATTATTTGAAACATTGGCGGCTTCAAACTCTCCTACATGGTATTTACCAAAATGTGCTGTTGTATAGCCTGCTGTTTGCATGGTTTCTGCAATAGTAATTGCACTGGCTGGAATTTCGTCTATATTACCATTTGAAGCTAACCCCATATCTGGCCCAATTAAATTTGAATTCCCAGAGGTGTTTCCTCGATTTAAATCATAAACTGTAAATACATTATTATGTGGTCTTGCTGCATATTGTCCGCTTAAAAGCGCTGCTCTTGTAGGTGCGCAATTTGCACCATTTACATAGGCATAAGGAAAAGCAATACCTTCTGAAGCTAGCTGATCTATTATTGGTGTTTCATAGAAGTCACTACCATAATTATTGGCATCAACATTAGTCGTTACATTGCTACTAACTTGATTCCAGCCCATATCGTCAGCGATTATTAATATAATATTAGGGTCTGTTTGAGAATATAAGTTTCCACTAAATAATAAGCCGACCAGTATTAAAAACGTAATTGTAGGTTTCATAGAATTGGGTTCTAGTTGTATTTAAAGCAAATATAATGTATTTAAACGAATAAAAAAGCACTTAAACGATTATTAATATTTATTATGTAAGCTATTATTTACAATTTGTCATTAAAAACTACTCTGATTTAGAAATAAGCTAGTCTTAAGGGAAAAATAGTAGTTGTTATTTTTTGAAAAAAATATTTATACAACAAAATGTCTTTGGAGATGAAATACCTATTTCCTATCAATAGTTTAAAATTAAGGTATTTACTAAAACATAAAAAAGAAGGGCACTACTAAAAATGCCCTTCTTTTTTTTTACTTTAAAAATAAATATGATATTATTCTTTTATAGCTCTTTTATAGCTTACTTTACCATCTATATCCATTCGTATTAAATATTGTCCATTTTGAAAATTACCTGTGGAAATTTCAATATGATCTTGGTTATTAAATGATTTAAAATATAGTGATTGACCTAACACATTAAGTACTGTTATATCTACTTTTTCATATACGCCATCAATTGTAATATTCATTTGATTTGTAAATGGATTAGGATAAAGTTTACTTGAATTGATTCTTGGATTATTATCTGTAATGCTTAGTTTTCTTTGTTCTCTAGCTAATCCTAAACATGCTGCTTCTTGTATTTGCGTTAATGTTAATACTCCATTATAGAGTGCATATCCATCCATCTTCCCAGTAAAGTGGCAATCTGAAGCTTCTCTAAATGAGTCTCTTCCTCCTATAACGCCTCCTATACCTCCAGTTCCATTATGTACACCCACAGAGCTTGCTGCACTATTACTTGCAGCTACTTCCACTCCATCAAGGTATAACTTAAAACTTGTATTTGCACCATTATATACTAAAGCTATATGATGCCAATCAGCATCATTAGGATATGGAGTACTTAATTGTGTAAAACTTGATGCACTACTTCTTACAACGGCTTCTAAATTACTTCCGTTTAACCTTAAAGCAACTCCTTTTGACCCCCCTCCTTCATCCATAATTGACTGAAGTCCATTTAAAGTTATAGGTTTAATCCAAACAGCTAAACTTCTAACAGTTAATGCAGGTGTTAAAAAAGTACTTGTACTATACTGAACGTCAACAGTTCCGTTAAACACAACAGACCGGTCACCTTGTTTATAATCTGATGTATCATAGGACAACGTCCCATTAATTGATGTTGGGTTATGACTATTTCCAGAACTATCATTTGGACCATTATTCACATCAAAAGTCCAATATGCCTCATACCCAATTGGAGCTTCGCAAACAGTGGGAGCCGGATCATTAACCGTCACAATAACATCATCTACATCATTACATCCATTTGAAGTGACAGTTACTGAATATGTTGTTGTAGATGTTGGACTTACAGAAATACTAGCTGTTGTAGCTCCTGTGTTCCACAAATAAGCACCACCACCTGTAGCTGTTAAAGTTGTTGAATCGCCTTCAGTGATTGTAACATCTGGTCCTGCATTGGCTACTGGTAATGGGTTAACTGTTACCTGAACATCGTCATTGGTGCTACATCCATTTGAAGTTACTGTTACCGTATAAATGGTTGTTGAACTTGGACTTACATTGATACTCGCCGTTGTTGCTCCTGTGCTCCATAAATAGAAATTGCCTCCTGAAGCTGTTAATGTGATTGTATCGCCTTCACATATAGAGACATCTGAACCTGCATTGGCTGTTGGTAATGCATTAACTGTTATTGTTACAGCATCATTATCACTAACACCACAACCATTATTACTTACTGTTACTGTATAAGTTGATGTTGAACTTGGACTTACATTTATACTTGCTGTTGTGGCCCCTGTGCTCCATAAATAAGTATCACCGCCTGAGGCTGTTAATGTAGTTGTATCACCTTCACATATAGAGACATCCGAACCTGCGCTTGCTGTTGGTGCTGAATTAACAGTTACTGTAACATCATCATTTGAACTACATCCATTTGATGTGGCTGTTACCGTATAAATACTTGTTGAACTTGGACTTACAGAGATACTCGCTGTTGTTGCTCCTGTGCTCCATAAATAAGTTCCGCCTCCTGTAGCTGTCAATATGGTTGAATCACCTTCGCAAATCGTTACATCTGAACCTGCATTGGCTATTGGTAAAGGGTTTACTGTGACCTCAACATTATCGTTAGCACTACAGCCATTGGTGGTTACGGTTACGGAATAGGTTGTTGTTGAACTTGGACTTACATTAATACTTGCCGTGGTAGCTCCCGTACTCCATAAATAGGTATCGCCACCTGTAGCTGTCAATGTGGTTGTGTCGCCTTCACAAATCGCTACATCTGACCCAGCATTTGCCGTTGGAATTGAATTTACCGTAACCTCAATATCATCATTAGCACTACAGCCATTGGTGGTTACGGTTACGGAATATGTAGTCGTTGAACTTGGACTTACATTAATACTTGCCGTGGTAGCTCCCGTACTCCATAAATAGGTATCGCCGCCTGTAGCTGTCAATGTGGTTGTACTACCTTCACATATGGATACATCTAAACCTGCGTTCGCTATTGGTAACGGGTTAACTGTTACTATAATATCGTCATTTGAACTACATCCATTTGATGTGACTGTTACCGTATAAATGGTTGTTGAACTCGGGCTTACATTGATACTAGCAGTTGTTGCTCCTGTACTCCATAAATAGGTGCCACCGCCTGAAGCTATTAATGTGGTTGTGTCTCCTTGACATATAGTTACATCTGAACCTGCATCTGCTGTTGGAATGGTGTTTACTGTTACAGTGACATCATCGTTGGCGCTTATACCGCATCCATTATAAGATACTGTTACCGTATAAACTGTCGTTGTAGTTGGTGACACATTTATGCTAGCTGTTGTGGCTCCTGTGCTCCATAAATAGGTGTCTCCGCCTGAGGCTGTTAATGTAGTTGTATCGCCTTCACATATGGATATATCTGAACCTGCGTTTGCTGTTGGTGCTGAATTAACAGTTACAGTAACATCATCATTTGAACTACATCCATTTGATGTGGCTGTTACCGTATAAATGGTTGTTGAACTCGGACTTACAGAGATACTCGCTGTTGTGGCTCCTGTGCTCCATAAATAAGTTCCGCCTCCTGTAGCTGTCAATATGGTTGAATCACCTTCGCAAATCGTTACATCTGACCCAGCATTGGCTATTGGTAAAGGGTTTACTGTGACCTCAACATCATCGTTAGCACTACAGCCATTGGTGGTTACGGTTACGGAATAGGTTGTTGTTGAACTTGGACTTACATTAATACTTGCCATGGTAGCTCCCGTACTCCATAAATAGGTATCGCCGCCTGTAGCTGTCAATGTGGTTGTGTCGCCTTCACAAATCGCTACATCTGACCCAGCATTTGCCGTTGGAATTGAATTTACCGTAACCTCAACATCATCATTAGCACTACAGCCATTGGTGGTTACGGTTACGGAATATGTAGTCGTTGAACTTGGACTTACATTAATACTTGCCGTGGTAGCTCCCGTACTCCATAAATAGGTATCGCCGCCTGAGGCTGTTAAGGTGGTTGTACTACCTTCACATATGGATACATCTGAACCTGCGTTCGCTATTGGTAACGGGTTAACTGTTACTGTAATATCATCATTGGAACTACATCCATTTAATGTGGCTGTTACCGTATAAATGGTTGTTGTGGTTGGGCTTACAGAGATACTAGCAGTTGTTGCTCCTGTACTCCATAAATAGGTTCCGCCGCCTGTAGCTGTCAGTATTGTTGAATCACCTTCACATATGGATACATCTGAACCTGCATTGGCTATTGGTGCAGCATTTACAGTGACCTCAACATCATCATTGGAACTACATCCATTGGTGGTTGCAGTTACAGAATATGTAGTCGTCGAACTTGGACTTACATTTATACTTGCTGTTGTGGCTCCTGTACTCCATAAATAAGTATCGCCTCCTGAGGCTGTTAACGTGGTTGTATCGCCTTCACAAATCGCTACATCTGATCCTGCATTGGCTATTGGAATTGAATTTACTGTAACCTCAACATCGTCATTAGCGCTACATCCATTTGATGTGGCTGTTACCGTATAAATGGTTGTTGAACTCGGACTTACAGAGATACTCGCTGTTGTGGCTCCTGTGCTCCATAAATAAGTTCCGCCTCCTGTAGCTGTCAATGTTGTTGAATCGCCTTCGCAAATCGTTACATCTAATCCTGCATTGGCTATTGGTGCAGCATTTACAGTGACCTCAATATCGTCATTAGAGCTACAACCATTGGTGGTTACGGTTACGGAATAGGTCGTTGTTGAACTCGGGCTTACATTGATACTTGCTGTTGTAGCTCCTGTGATCCACAAATAGGTATCTCCACCAGAGGCTGTTAATGTGGTTGTATCGCCTTCACAAATCGTTACATCTGAACCTGCATTAGCTATTGGTAACGGATTGACTACTACTTCAACATCATCGTTAGTACTACAACCATTAGTTGTAACGGTAACGGAGTATGTCGTTGTTGAACTTGGACTTACATTAATACTTGCCGTGGTAGCTCCCGTACTCCATAAATAGGTATCGCCGCCTGAGGCTGTTAACGTGGTTGTACTACCTTCACATATGGATACATCTGAACCTGCGTTCGCTATTGGTAACGGGTTAACTGTTACTTGGACATCGTCATTGGAACTACATACATTTGATGTGGCTGTTACCGTATAAATGGTTGTTGAACTTGGTGACACATTAATACTTGCCGTGGTTGCTCCTGTGCTCCATAAATAGGTGTCGCCCCCTGTAGCGGTCAATATGGTTGTATCGCCTTCACAAATCGTTATATCAGCTCCCGCATTGGCTAGCGGTGATGGGTTAACTGTCACAATCACATCATCATCTGCGCTACAACCATTGGATGTTACTGTAACGGTGTATGTTGTTGTGGACGTTGGACTTACGTTAATAATCGCTGTAGTGGCACCAGTACTCCATAAATAGGTATCGCCTCCACTGGCTGTTAAGGTTGTAGAATCTCCATCGCAAATCGTTATGTCTACTCCGGCATCTGCTGTCGGTAGTGGATTAACAGTTACTATGACATCATCATCATCTGAATTACCGCCATCAAAAGCTGTTACAGTATAGGTTGTTGTGGCTGATGGACTCACTGTTATACTGGCTGTTGTAGCTCCGGTACTCCATAGATAAGACGTTCCTCCGGAAGCTGTCAAAATTATTGAATCTCCATCACATATAGTTACATCTGGACCAGCATCTGCAACTACATTATTTAAACATGCATTAGCTTCAATATCTGTTAAAGTTAGTGCGTAATCATATATTGCAAAAGCATCCATTTTCCCATTATAATAGTGATGATTTGAATTTGAATTTGAATCAAATGTATCGGTCCCAAAAACACCTCCAATTCCACCAGCATTACCGGCAATATCTTTGCTTGTTGGAATGTCTGTGATATCTGTTGCCTCTTCTACTCCATCAACATAAAGAGTTAAACGCACTCCTCCTTCAAATACTAAAACAACATGATGCCATTCTCCATCCATAGTTGCATCAAAGTCTGCTTCTACAAATGCACTTATCAATCCAGTATTTTGATTTGCTCTTGCCTGAATTTTATTATCATTCAATCTTAAAGTTATCCCTTTCCAATTACTTCCTTCATCATAAATGTTTTGTATACCACCGTTTAAAGCATCAGGCTTTAACCAAACCGAAACAGTTCTATTAGTTTTCGCTTCATTAAGAAACGTACCATCATTATATTGCACTTTTGTAGCACCATTAAATATAGCCGATTGATCACCTTCTTGGAAATCTATATTATCATAACTCATAGAGCCAGTAACAGATACAGGATCATGATTATTTCCTGAGGCATCATTAGCGTTACTTACAGAATCAAAATCCAAATAGGCATCAAAACCAGTAGTAGCTTGACATCCAGCTGTAGGGTTACCACCAGTACTTACACATGCTGATGTTGCCACATCGGTATCACTTAATACGGAGTCATACACTGCATAGGCATCCATTTTACCAATAAAATAGCTATCTGCAGCATTTACAAAACTGTCCCAGCTACCAATAACACCACCTATTCCGCCTCCGGTTTCATTGTGAGAATCTAACGAAACAGGAGCCGATGCACTTGCTGCAACTTCTACTCCATCAACAAATAATTTATGTGTTGTATTTGTACCATCATATACTAAGGCTACATGATGCCAATCGCCATCATTAGGAAAAGCTGCTGATAAACTATCAGCAATAGACACTGTACTTCTTACAATAGATTCTATATTTGATCCGTTTAACCTCATTGCAATTCCCTTATCACTTCCGCCTTCATCAAAAATTTCTTGTATTCCGGTTAAACTTGTTGGTTTTATCCATGCAGTGACTGATCTAGAGGTCAGTGCTGGCGACATGAATGTAACTGAACTATAATTAATGTCTACAGAACCGTTAAAAACAACTGATTGGTCACCTTCTTTAAAATCAACTGTATCATAAGACAACGTTCCATTAATAGGGTTTGGGTTATTACTATTAGCTGAAGCATCATCTGCGCCTTCTGCTATATCAAAATCCCAATAAGCTTGATAACCATTAACTGCCTGGCAACCATCTGATGAATTTGGTACACCTCCATTAACATCTATAATATATGGTAATGGAACCGTTGTTCCATCACTTCTATAAGTTGGTAATGGTGCAGAGGTATCTATTAAATGATTTCTTAATAGTGTACTCATATCATTACCTATTATTAATGTAGCTTGATCTGGACTCCCCGCCAATAGGTTAGCACCTTCACTGATATCATTAATTAAATTAAATAATTCATATGATAGTGTTTCATAATTGTATCTTAATTTATAATCCCCTTTTCTAACTACAGATACAGGTCTTGAATCACGCTTAGAATCAATAAGATATCCAGGGAAATGCCAATATATAGCCTCTCTGCTCATACTTGTTCCGTTGGTTAGCATTTGCCATTGACTAGCACCATCTATATCATAATTACTAGGTAAAGTCCCTCCAGCAGCTTCAACAAAAGTTGGATATAAATCAAAAGCCTGAATTGGTGTTGTATTAACAGTACCTTTATTTGCTAACCAAGAGGCTTCAGACCAAGCAAAAGTTACCGATCTTATTCCGCCTTCATAATATTCACCTTTCATACCTCTTAATGGTCCTGCATCATCTGAACTTATAGCACCTCCATTATCTGAAATAAAGTACACTAAAGTGTTTTCAGATAACATACTACCTGGGTTTCTAGGATCTTCAGTTGTTTTTAAATAATCAATTAATCTTCCAATGGTTTGGTCCATGCCCTCAGCGATAGCTGCTTGACCTTTGCTGTCATGACCTATTTGACTTGGTGTTTTAACATCGTATTTTGCATATAAATCAGGACGTGCATTAGCTTGATTAAAAGGACCATGAATTGCATAATTACTAAAATGCATAAAGAAGGCATTATTCTTTTCTGTTTCCATAAAATCTATAGCAGCGTCAGCCATAGCATCTGTAACATGTTTTGGAGTTCCTTCTAAAGCATTATCTCCGTTTACTGAGAGTGCTATTGACTCAGCAAGAGTGTAAGGCGCTGCATAAGTATCTAATTCCGGACCAATACTACTACTAAATGTATAAGGAGAGTTACTTGAAGCAAAATAACTCCCAGGTGCTCCTGCTGTACCGCCTCCATAATTATAATCGAAGCCTTGATCTGTGGGTGCATTGTTTGAGGTGTTGGATGCTTCATTTTCTCCAACATGATACTTGCCCCAATGTGCAGTTACATATCCAGCAGTCTTCATGGTTTCAGCAATAGTTATGGCACTAGATGGAATTTCATCAATATTATTATTTGATGCCAATCCCATATCTGGACCAATTAATGTTGAATTTGAACTGGTATTCCCCCTATTCAAATCATAAACATTAAAAACATTATTTGTAGGTCTTGCTGCATATTGCCCGCTTAATAAAGCTGCTCGAGTTGGCGCACAATTGGCACCATTAACATAGCCATAAGGAAAAGCAATGCCTTCGCTAGCTAAGGTTTCTATTGTGGGTGTTTCATAAAAATCACTTGGATTATTAAGATTGGTTAACCCAGTACTAACTTGCGACCAGCCCATATCGTCTGCAATAATTAAAATTATATTCGGGTCTGTTTGAGAAAAGAGAGGATTAAAAAATAAAGTGAATAGCAATAAACATGAATACTTTGTTGATTTCATTGTATATAAGGATTGGTTGGTTCACCAAAGTAATGTTTTTCAAAAAGAAAAGTACCAATGACCAAATGTATTTTTTAACATTATATTGTTTTTATTAACATTACAAATTATAATACATGGTTTAAAATATAGATTTTCAACCCTTTATATTTTAATGAACAAAAAAAAATCAGTTTGTGACTTATCGATTAAATATAACAATACTAAATAAGAGGTGTGGGTTCCTATATTAAAATGACCTTTTATTTAAATCTATACTAATTTTATCATCTAAAACTTACATGTGTATTGTTGTCATTTCCAAACTATTAATTTAATCTCAATTGGTACTAAATTTTAAAAAAAACAAAAAAATCATAATAAATTGATAATGAGATAGTTATTAATTTTTACAAAAATTATATTTTTAAATATATGTATTTCATCGATTTTTTTTGCATTTCATAGACCTTTACTCTATGTTTGCGTAAATAATTAGTCCCCAAACTAAAAATTTAACCACCTATGAAAAAGGTTTCTACGCTTTCAAACTATATTCTATTAGGAATATTTTTAAGTGTTTGTGCGCTCTCAACAGCACAAGATTTCAGAATACAAGAAGTCCAAGATGATGTTGCCAATGATGGAACTGCTGAAGCTAGTGGATACGCTGAAGTGACTAACATCACTACAGGTTTTACCGCTGTTACTTCTACAGCTAGCGCCTTTGCTTTACCATCAAATAACAGAAAAACACACGGAGGACCAAGCGGCTCTACTGCCGTTAGAGAAGGTGATGATATGGCAGGCGCTCGCGTTTTAACAGCTGGAAATACGATTACATATTATCGCGAGGCTGGTTCACAATTAGAAACTACACGATTTAATACTACGCTTTGGGAGTATACAGGTACAGTTGGAGGTAATAATGAATTTATTGTAAGAGAGCGTTTTGCGGTTGACTTAAATGGAGGTACTTATACTTCGGACGAACTTATTTCTGCTAGTATAACAAATAAAGACAAATGTATTCCTTTTATAACAGGAATTATGAATGATTCTGCAACTGATAATGCAGATTCTGGAACTGCCATTGCCTATTTAACAAGTAGTACCAACCTAAGAGTGGAAAAAGGAGGAACTAACACCCCTAACGTTAGAGTATATATAACATTAGTGGAATTTACAGGATCAAACTGGACCGTTCTACATGGCGATTCTGGAAATGTAAGTGCAGAAACAGGTACAATTACATTAAATGATGATTCTGATGGATCTTCTGGAACAGCAACTGATGTTAGCGATTGGGCTAACTCAATAATTTTCTCACAACATAGAGGCGATACCGCAACAGGCGGATCTAATGATGCCCACGGTGATAACTGGCCGTCAACAAACAAAGGTAGTGATGACAGAAGTGTAGACTGGACGTTTCATACCGCTCATGATTCTGATGGCACTAACAGACATTTTGTACATATTTTAAATAACAGCGATGTTACTGTAACCAGATTTTCTGATGCTACAGTAGGCAATGCTACAGTTGATATTACATCTGCAGGCTTAACTGACGTGAGTCAATCTATGATTGTTGGTTCAACATATCATAGTGGTACTGGGCAAGGTTACGGTAGAGGATGGAGAAACTATAAAATAAATACATTGACACAAGCCGAGTATTGGTCTGCAAGAGTTGGTGGTAGCGGTGCAACAGTTGGCAATGAATTACAGATAATAGATTTTGCTACCTCACCAACACAAACTGTAGGCCCTGGAGGTATTACCACCAATTTAGAACTATGGTTAAAAGCCGATACTGGTGTAGAGCAAGCTGCAAGTGTTGCTGCTGTAAATAATGACCAAGTTTTAAATTGGTTAGATAACACAGTCAACACTAATGATGCCACTCAAACAACAGGAGTTAACAAACCCATATTTAAAGACAACACTATAAACTTTAATCCAACCGTAGATTTTGATGGTACCAGCCATGAAATGGCTGCTAGCACTGCTACCAATGATGAAATTACCATTTTTGCTGTTGCAGAAGGGACATATAGTTCAACAAAAAGCTTAATAGACTTAGATAATGCTGCTAATGGTTCTGTTTATGTAGAGCAAACGGCTGCAACTACATTTCAAGGGAGTTATACGGATAGTGCTTCATCTACATCTGGTGTAGTCAGTAATGATTTAACCGCAACTACTAGTGGAACACCATACTTGATTAATTACAGACATTTAGCAGCAGATAAAAGTAGATTACTTATAAATGGTAATTTACAAACTGTACCAGGTGTTAATACCAATGCAAATACACTTTCCGGAAATTTTACCGCTGGTATTGGAGCCGACCTATCATCCTCTTCAACCCGATGGGATGGTGGTATTGCAGAAATGATTGTCTATAATTATAAAGTACCACAAGCTGAAAGATGGCAAATAGAATCCTATTTAGGTATAAAATACGGAATAACAATTGGTGTAAATGGTACATCCCAAGATTATGTAGATTCTGATAACACCATAATATGGGATCAATCAGACGATGCTGCTGCCTTTAACTATAATGTTACTGGTATTGGGCGTGACGACACTTCAGAGTTAAACCAAAAGCAATCAAAAACTATAAATACAACTAATGATATTACTGTTGGTATTAAGGACATTGCAACTAATAATAGCTTAAATACCAATACCTTTTTTGCAGACAAAACCTTTTTAATGTGGGGTCATGATGATGGTGGAACTTCAACTGCAGCCGATATCACAAAAGACTTTAGTGCTGGCACAAGTATTACAAGTAACGCTAGTGTAACACCAATTACACAAAAATGGAAAATGGTTGTTACAGATTCTGTGCCTACTATAAAATTATCTATTCCAGAATCTATGGTGTCTGGAACTAATGCTGGAGGAGAAGATTATGTTATGATTGTTGCAGATGATGCTTCATTTACAACAAATGTAACCTCTGCTACTATGGAAGATGTTGGATCAGAATTAGAAGTGGATTTCTATTTTGAAGGCACTAAATTTATCACTTTTGGTTCAACTACTGAAATTGACCTAGGAGATCGATCTGTGTTTTTTGATGGATCAGATTCCTATTTAACAGCTGGTGATGTAAATGACTTAGCCAATATGGACTATACCATTAGTGCCTGGGTTAGACGCGATTCCTTAAAAATGGATATCGTTTCTAAACGTAATTATTTTCATGAAGCCCCAGGTCCACCATCAGAAACTTATACGCATGGCTATGCCTTTAGGATTAATTCAACAGGGCAGTTTAGAATGGTATGGAGAGACCCTGTTGATGCTACAAATAATATTATGCAAACTGATGCTACGATTCCTTGGAACGAGTGGCATCATATTGCTGCGACCTATAATTCATCTGAAGGCCTCCTTGGCACAACTAGGCTATATATCGATGGTATTCTTGAAGATACAGATGACACATTAGATCCAATAGACACACCATCTGATGCACACTTTATGATAGGTGCCGCCCATCATATAAAACGACAACAACGGGCCAAAGGTAATATAGATGAAGTTCGTGTTTGGAATGTTGCGCTATCATCAGATCAAATACGATATATAATAAATCAAGAAATAGAAAAAAACAATATTTTAGGAACCGACTATGCAGATGGCAAAGTTATACCAACATCCATTACCAAAAATGAAATAGTACCAATTCCCTGGAATAATTTAATTGCCTACTACCCTATGAGTACTCAAGTCTTTGGGAGTATTAAAGACGAATCAAATAGTGGCAACGATGCTTCCATGATAAATTTTGATGGTATTGATACACAAACAGCACCACTACCTTATGTATCAACACAAGATGGTGCTTGGGACACCTCTGCTACCTGGGTAAATGGTGATGTGCAATACCTACCTGGTGTAGACACCTATCTTGTTCAAGAAGAAACTATTGATTATAACATTGTACAAATTAATCATGCTGTTACCATGGAAAATAAAGATACATCTCTTATTCCTGCTGCAAATAATGATAATAGAACGGTATTAGGATTAATGATAAATAGCGGTGGAGATTTGGAAGTTGTTGGTGATACCTCAGCTGGTGAAGGTAATGCACTTACAGTATCCCATTATTTAAAAATAGATGGAACACTTGATTTAGAGGGAGAATCTCAATTAATTCAAACTACAGACAGTGATTTTGATACCACAAGTACTGGTACTTTAGAAAGAGACCAACAAGGCACATCAAGTACTTATATTTATAACTATTGGTGTTCGCCAGTAGCTCCAACAAGTAACGGTAGCTATACACTACCCGATATAATTAATAACGTAAGCTTTTTAACCTCAGGGTACAATGGTACTACAGCACCTGCAAATGCAGACTATTGGATTTGGAAATATGCCAATTTAACTGCAGACACATACTCCCTATGGCAACATGTAAGAAGTACGGGGTCATTATTAGTAGGTCAAGGCTTTACTATGAAAGGACCAGGCACCGTAACAACAGATCAAAACTACATACTTCAAGGACAACCAAATAATGGCGATTTTTCCTTATCAATAGCAGCTGGAAGTGACTACCTAATAGGAAATCCATATCCTTCTGCCCTTGATGCAGATGAATTTATAAAAGACAACATAAGTGCTGCAGATGGCGGTAAAGCGGGTAACACTGACAATGTCATCAATGGTGTTTTATATTTCTGGGATCATTTTTCAGACAATACACATAAACTAGCAGAATACGAAGGTGGCTATGCAACCTACACCTTAATGGGTGGTGCAGTTGCAGTAAATAATGATGTTAGAATTAATTCTGCAGCAGGAGGCTCTGGAACAAAAGAACCAGAACGCTATATTCCTGTTGGCCAAGGCTTTTTTGTGTCAGCTATTTTAGATACCGATGTTACCGGTAATGTTAGCCCAGTAGATGGTGGTACTATTCTTTTTAAAAATAGCCAAAGAGTTTTTCAAAAAGAAGAAGTTACAGTAGACAACACAGGTTCCGTATTTACAAAATCCACAAAAAAAGGTAATGTAATCAAGAGTAAAGCAGTAGACACTAGACAAAAAATAAGACTAATGTTTGATTCTCCTAAAGGATACCACAGACAACTATTAGTTGGTGTAGATCAAAATGCATCTAACGATTTTGATTTGGGGTATGATGGCCCTTTAAACGAATCCAATAAAGAAGATATGTATTGGAAATTAGGACCTGAAAATTTAGTTATTCAAGCCGTTAACAATTTCAACCCTGATCAAATATTACCATTAGGCATGAAAATAGCTAAGAATGGCCTTGCTACTATAAGAATTGATAAACTTGAAAATGTAAGTGATTTAGATATTTATATACATGACAAAGAACTTAACGTTTACCATAATTTGAACGAAAGTAGCTATCAATTATCTTTAGATTCAGGTGAGTATCAAGACCGTTTTGAAATAACATTTTCAAATCCTCAATTACTAAGTACCGATGACGTATTAAATGACAATTTAGAGGTTTATTATTCTAATGAAAAAGAACGTATTATTATTAATAATCCAACCTTAAAGCACATACAATCTATAAAAATGTATAGTATTTTAGGGCAATTAGTTTTAGAATCCAATATAAATTCTAATGAAAACTATTTAGAAATAAGTAAAAAACAAATTCATACAGGAATTTATATCATTAAATTAAAATCAGAAAACAGTATCATTTCTAAAAAAGTACAAATACATTAATATTACCTAAATTCTATTCTATTTACAATATTAATCATGCTTTAATAAAGCCTTGAATTTCATTCAAGGCTTTATTATTATACACTTAATCGTATTTTTAACACACTTTATCGTGTTTATCCAAAATAAAAGTGTATATTTGTCCTACATATTGTTAATCAATACTATTTGATGAGCAAATATTTAGTCCCAAACTAAATAACCTATTTATGAAAAAACTTACTGTAAACTCTGTATGGGTATTTGCATTTATACTTTTTACAATAAAAAGTACAGCTCAACTACACGCCCCCCCAAGCTGTGGAGAAAACTTCACACTAGATTGGTCATCAACACCCGTTGCATCAAATGAATTCAACTGGTTATCAGCTGGTGCCTTATCAAATACATTTAATAATGTTGATGATTCAGGTATAGACTTTACCGTAACCTTTACAGGAGAAACTAGCACCCTAGGAAGCTGGGGAGGTAGCCAAACACCAAAAGTTGGTACTTCGGCAACGGGTTCAACCACTGAAAGTTTAGATATTAAAACTAATGGATTTAATGCAACGGGAATTACCTGTACCATTACATTTAGCTCTCCAATTTATGCCTTATCATTTGATCTATCACATGTAAATTCAAATGGAACAAATGGAGACATGTACACCATAACAGCGCAAACAACTAATGGCGATACTATTTATCCAACATTTACGAGTTCGGCAACACCTTCATATACTGTAAATAATACAACTGGAGTAGTAGATGCCAATGCGCCTTCAACAAGTGGTACAAATGCCATGGTTGGTGTTAACTTTTTAGACCCAGACTACATAACCAGCGTTACTTTTTTATGGCAAAACTGTTCAACATGTTCAAATTATGCAGTACACGGTTCAGGTTTAGGTAATTTTAGTTTTTGCATACCACAAACTCTAGATTTTGATGGCACAAATGATTATATAAACCGATCAGCATTTTTAGGTGGCAAATTAGAAACGACCATGATGTCTTGGATTAAATTAGATAACGGATCCGACGGCGGTGAAATTATGGGACAACGCAACTTTAGGCTCTATGTAGATTCAAATAAACATATAAATGCATTTGTTAGAACCAATAATTCCATTAGCACCTCTAGTACAAATTCAATAAATACTCTATTGAGTACTAACCTTTGGTATCATGTCACAGTAAAATATGATGGTAATACTGGATCTATTGATCTATATCTCAATGGAAACAATGTTTGGTCCTATACCGATGCTTCATTAGTAGGCACTACACTTAATAACGAATCCACTTGGAATTCTGACCATGATTTTGAAATTGGCAGAAATACAGAGTTAGACAATAATTATTTTGAAGGTTCTATTTATGAAACTCGAGTTTATAACAAAGCTTTAACTGAAGACCAATTACAAAAACAAATAAATCAAGAAATTGAAAATAATTCTGGTAATGTTAGAGGCACTGTTATTCCAAAAGATATAGAAGGTTTATCATGGAACGATTTAGAGCTCTATTATAAAATGGGAGTTATTGAGACAGGATACACACCTGATGATTCCAATACCAATGTAGATGGTAAACTCAATAATATGAGAACGTATCAAGAATACACGGCTCCTTTGCCATATACCACAACATCATCTTGCGACGGCAATTGGACCAGTTCAAGCAATTGGGTTCATGGAGATGTATGGGCTATTTGCAGTAACCCTCCTGAATCTGCTATTGTTCAAATTAAAGGCAACATGCAAGTAAACACAAATACAAGAACCATTGGATTAATTGTTGATAGCGGAAGCAAACTGGAAGTTAATGGCGATTCTGGTTTATTTAATTCTTGGTATTTAAAACTTGATGGCGATATTGATTTAGAAGGCGAGTCGCAATTAATTCAAACTGAAGATAGTACTTTAGACCCCACAAGTTCTGGAACCTTAGAAAAAGACCAACAAGGAACTGCCGACACTTATACTTACAATTATTGGTCATCACCGGTCGGAATGCCTAATAACTCAACCAACAATAACAGTTATAGCTTACCAGATATTTTTACCAATGTATCCTTTTTAACATCCGGATACAATGGCATACCATCTCCTATTCAAATCTCTGATTATTGGATTTGGAAATTCGCCAACAAACTAAGTGATAATTATGCTTCATGGCAACATGTACGCAGTACTGGCTCATTACTTATTGGTGAAGGTTTTACCATGAAAGGCCCTGGCACAGGTTCAATCAGCACACCTCAAAACTATGTGCTTAGAGGTAAACCAAATAATGGAAACATTAATTTAACCATTAGTGCGGGTAATGATTACTTAGTTGGTAACCCTTACCCTTCCGCTATAGATGCACATCAATTTATTACAGATAATGGTCCAACTATTGCTGATGCTGACGTTGGCCCAAATATAAATGGAACATTATATTTCTGGGAACATTGGGGTGGAGGCTCACACGTATTAGCTGAATATCAAGGTGGATATGCCACTTATTCATTGGCCGGTGGTGTACCAGCAGCTTCAAAAGGAACAAACGACCCAGATGTAGGTACAGGAGGAACACCTACCAAAACACCAGGACGCTATATACCTGTTGCACAAGGCTTTTTTGTTACTGCCGAAACTGGAGGTACCATACAATTTAATAATGGTCAGCGTGTATTTCAAACCGAAGATGGCAGCAATTCTGTATTTACCAAATCAACAAAAACTAAAAAATCAAATACAACAAATTCAGATAAAAGTCTGGATACCAGAATGAAATTAAGACTTGGTTTTAACTCCATAAACACCTTACACAGACAAATACTAATTACTGTAGACCCAAATTGTACCGCTGGCTATGACTGGGGTTATGACTCAAAATATATTGACACTCAAGAAGATGACATGTATTGGATGATTAATAATGGAAAATTTACCATTCAAGGTATTAATGACATTAATGAGCAAACTATTATTCCAATAGGTATTCACACAAAAAAACCTGGCTATAACAGTATTACCATTGATAAATTAGAAAACACACCTGAAAGCTTAAAAATCTATTTACATGATAAAGAATTAAGTATTTATCAAGATTTAAAACAAAACCACTACGAAACTTACTTAGAAGCTGGACATTATTTAGATCGTTTTGAAATCACCTTTTCTAAATCGCAAACATTGACTGTTAAAGACATTGATAATTTACAGATTGAAGTGTATTTCTCTAATGAAAAAAATAGTATTGTTATCAATAACCCTAATTCAGAAATGATTGAGTCTGTTGAAATGTTTAACATACTTGGGCAATCCTTATTTAAATTTGAAATAAACGCTAATGACAAGCATTTAAAATATAATGCTAGCCAAATTAAAGCGGGTAATTATATTATAAAAATCGAAACTGAATACGGAATCGTTTCTAAAAAAGTATTAATAAAATAGTTAGTTGAGTTAGTTTTTAGTTAATCAGATCCCCAAATCTACTTTTTACTTAACTTACTTCAAGTCCTGAATTGACGTTCAGGACTTTTTTATTATAGAAATCAAAGCTTCTAATGTTACTGTATCTTGCGTTCCAGAAATCATCTGCTTTAGCGTATAGGTATTAGATGCTATTTCTTGATCACCAACCAACACCACAAACGGAATAGCTCGCTTATTAGCATGGTTCATTTGTTTTTTCATTTTAGCAGCATCGGGATACAATTCGGCATGAATCCCTTGTAAACGTAATTGCTTAATCGCTTTTAGGCTAAACAAGGCTTCTTTATCACCAAAATTTATAAATAAGGCTTCAACATTCTTACTAACCGTTTCTGGAAACAAGTCCAATTCTTCAAGCACTAAATAAATTCTATCCAATCCAAAACTTATACCAACACCACTAACATGTTTCATTCCAAAAATACCTGTTAAGTCGTCGTAACGACCACCTCCGCCAATAGAACCCATCTTTACTGTTTTTGGAGCAGCGACTTCAAAAATAGCACCTGTATAGTAGTTCAATCCACGAGCCAATGTAACGTCTAATTGTAAGACTGTTGTCGATAAACCTAATTCACTAATAGCATTATTTATAAAGGCTAATTCCTCAATACCTTTTTGCCCCTCTTCAGATGTGTTTAGAATATTTTTTAAACTTTTTATTTGCGATTCAAAAGAACCCGACAATGTAAATAGAGGTTGTAATTTAGAAATACCAACTTCCGAAATACCTTTAGATAGCATTTCCGCCTTTACCTTCTCCTCGCCTATTTTATCCAACTTATCTAAAGCAACTGTGAAATCAATCAATTTGTCACTTGCTCCAATAACCTCTGCAATACCTGAAAGTATTTTTCTGTTATTGATTTTTATGGTAACCCCTTCTAAGTTTAATGCTGAAAAAACCCTGTCATATAATTGAATAAACTCGACTTCTTGCCAAAGCGATTTACTTCCAACCACATCGGCATCACACTGATAAAACTCTCTAAAACGTCCCTTTTGTGGTCTATCTGCACGCCAAACCGGCTGGATTTGGTAACGTTTAAACGGAAATTCTATGTCGTTCTGATGTTGTACAACATAGCGAGCAAAAGGCACAGTTAAATCGTAACGAAGCGCTTTATCGGATATTGAAGATGTTAACTTATTAGAATTCTTTTCAGTATAAGCTTGTCCATTAGCTTTTGATAAATAATCCCCAGAATTCAAAATCTTAAAAATCAAACGATCCCCTTCATCACCATATTTCCCCATTAAGGTATCCGAATTCTCAAAACTCGGAGTTTCAATAGGCTGAAATCCAAAGGTTTCAAAAGCACCACGAATGGTATTAAAAATATAGTTTCGCTTTGCGACTTGCTCTGGATTAAAATCTCTGGTGCCTTTTGGAATGCTTGGTTTTTGAGCCATAATATTACCTGCAAAAGCAAGTATCTTTTTAAAATTATTAAATGTTTCTCTTCAATATAGATTCCACATCATGATAATACTGAAACAATTGTATGATGAGGAATGACAAAAATAATAGTTTTAATTGAAAATAGATTCCTCTCTTACTGAAACCTGTTCATAACAAGTTGCAGGATTATTAAAACTTAATTAATCAGATTATCAAAATAGATGTATAAATCGCCTTTTGTAATGACGGCACCTTGTTCTATCATTCTAAACTTATCTAAGTTTTTATCATCGGTATACTCTTTATCAGCCTGTAAAAATTCAATATTTTCATCCATTAAATTTTCCCTTAACCAATTGTAGCCTTCTTTAGTTGTTATATCCACATCGTTTTTAATATTAATAACAATAGCATGCATTTTATCTTCACCTAACTGAAAGAGATACATATGCTTTGCAGAAATATGTTCTAAATATCCAGCTTTATTTAAAGCGCCTTCCCAGATTAAATCACTAAACACATCCAATTCCATTTCTGCTAGATCTGGTTTGTTCGCTTTTAAATTGGTCCACTCGTCATGAGTTATAGACTGGGTTGCTAAAAAATTAATAAATTCTTGATGTAATTCCTCAAACTGTTCTTTGGTAAGTCTGCTGTATTTCATTTTATTTGAATATAAAATTAGTTTTCAACAAAAAAACCGTTTAGAGGATATCTAAACGGCTTAGTAATTTTTTAAAATTTGAAATTAGTTTGCTTGAGCAATAACTTCAAATGGTAAATCAACAGATACTTCTCTGTGTAAACGTATTACGGCATTATATTTACCTAAACGTTTAACATTTCCACCAGCTACTGTGATGAATTTTTTATCTATTGCTTGTCCTTCTTTTTCTAAAGCAGCAGCTAAATCAATATTGTTTACAGATCCAAATAATTTGTCACCTGACCCCACTTTAGATGCTATCTTAATTTCTAATGCTTTAATTGCTTCAGCAATATTATTAGCATCATCAACTATTTTCTTTTCTTTAAAAGCGCGTTGCTTTAAGTTTTCTGCTAAAACTTTCTTTGCAGAAACCGTAGCTAATATAGCTTGCCCTTGAGGAATTAAAAAGTTTCTACCATAACCGTTCTTAACCGTTACAACATCGTCTTTAAATCCTAAATTTTCAACGTCTTGTTTTAATATAAGTTCCATTGTTATCGGTATTTTATTTTAATAAATCTGCTACATAAGGCATTAAAGCTAAGTGACGTGCTCGTTTTACAGCTACAGCAACTTTTCTTTGATACTTTAATGATGTTCCTGTTAAACGACGTGGTAAAATTTTACCTTGCTCGTTTATAAAACGCATTAAGAAATCTGGATCTTTGTAATCAACATACTTGATTCCAGATTTTTGAAACATACAATATTTAGCTTTCTTGTTTGTATCAATATTTAAAGGCGTTAAATATCTAATTTCACCGTCTTTTTTTCCTTTTGACTGTTGTTCTATTGATGACATAATTAAGCTTTTTGTTTAAGTTTATCTCTTCTTCTCTCTGCCCAAGAAATGGCATGCTTATCTAAAGCAACCGTTAAATGACGCATAAAACGCTCATCACGTCCAAATTCCACTTCTAATGGGTTAATAACCTCACCAGCTACCTGATATTCAAATAAGTGATAAAATCCACTTTTTTTGTTTTGTATTGGATAAGCTAACTTTTTTAGCCCCCAATCTTCTTTTGATACCATCTTAGCGCCGTTAGAAACAAGAAAATCTTCATATTTCTTTACTGTTTCCTTTATCTGATCTTCAGATAAAACGGGATTTAAGATGAAAACAGTTTCATAATGATTCATAAAAATCGTTTTTATTGTTAAAAATTGGCTGCAAAAATAATTAATTTCTATATATTACACAATATTATAAGGCCAAATTTTGAACACAAACCATGGTAAACAAAAAGTGTTAAAATTATGTTAAATTAAGCAGTTTACCGATGATTTTTGGTTTTTAGCCGAATTTTTTGTACTATTGTCGATATCTTAACCGAAATAATATAAAATGTTATGACTTTAAACTGTGTAGTAGTAGACGATTCAGCAATACAACGTCTCTCTATTGTTAAGTTAGTAGAGAATCACCCCTCTCTCAACTTAATTGCAGAGTACAGTAGTGCTTTAGAAACTAAAAATGGTTTAAATACGCATCAAGTAGACTTAATTTTTTTAGACATTGAAATGCCAGTGCTAAATGGATTTGAACTTTTAGACGTATTAAACAACAAACCCCAAATTATTTTTGTAACCGGTAAAACCGAATATGCTTTTAAAGCATTTAATTACGACGCTACCGATTACTTGCATAAACCCATTACAAGAGAACGTTTTAATACCTCTGTAGATAAAGCCTTAGAGCAGCATAGACTGACTTTAGACTTTAACGAGGAAGAAGGCGAGCATATTTTTGTAAAGAGTAACCTTAAAAAACGTAAAGTTTATATTAAGGACATTAAGTGGATTGAAGCCCTTGGTGATTATGTAAAACTTGTTACAGAAGAAAACAGCTTAGTAGTATTATCTACAATGAAATCTTTTGAAGCTGAATTACCTGAAGGTAAATTTTTAAGAATCCATAAATCATATATTGTAAATCTTGATAAAATTGACAGATTTAACAGTAAAAATGTTGAAGTTGGTGCTTATGAAATACCTTTAAGTAGAAACAAAAAGACTCAACTTGTTGATGCTCTAAATAATATTTAAAAGCATAAACTAAATTAAATAATACCGCTCTTGTAGCGGTATTAATCCAACAAACACAACTTATGTACGTCTGTTGACTTTCATTTGATGTGTTTTACTAAAAGTTATCGACATTTAAAATTACTTTAACCGACCGAAAATCTTTTATACTCTGGAAGCTATTATTAATTTTAATAATAGCTTCTTTTGTTTTTGGTAACGATTGTTGCTTTGGAATTTTTACTAAAATATTTTTATGAAATTGATTTCTAATTCTAGCTATTGGTGGTGATTCTGGACCTAATACATAATCTTTAAATAGTTGCCTTAACGATTTAGCGTACCAAATCGAAGCTGTTTCTACCCGACTATAATCCTTATGTTTTAATGTGATTTTTATTTGCTTAAACACTGGAGGGTATTTAAAATTATACCGATCATTCATTTGCTCATTAAACATATCCATATAACTATTGGTAGATACTTGTTGCAATATATTATGATGTGGATTGTAGGTCTGAATCAATACTTTACCACGTTCTTCAGTACGCCCTGCCCTACCCGACACTTGTAACATGAGTTGAAAACTGCGCTCGTGTGCTCTAAAATCAGGGAAGTTTAGCATATTATCAGCATTCATAATACCCACCAACTTTACATTTCTAAAATCCAACCCCTTCGTTAGCATTTGTGTGCCAACCAAAATATCAATGTCGCGCTGCTCTAAAGCTGTGATTATTTTTTCATAGCCATATTTTCCACGGGTGGTATCCAAATCCATTCTCGCCACTTTATAATCTGGAAATAGCAGTTTTACTTCTTCTTCAATTTGTTCTGTACCAAAACCTTTGTTATCTAAATCTTGACTTCCACAAGCCACACAGTCTTGCATCATTGCAGAATTATAACCGCAATAATGGCAGCGTAATTGGTTCCTGTATTGATGATAGGTTAAACTCACATCGCAGTTAGGGCACTGTGGTGAATGCCCACAGGTTTTGCACTCTATAATTGGCGAAAACCCACGTCTGTTTTGAAATAAAATTATTTGATGTCCTACTTTAAGCGTTTCGGTCATGTCTTCAATAAGCCTATCGCTAAAATGTCCTTTCATGCATTTCTTTTTAAGCTTATCTTTAATATCCACCAATTCAATATCCGGCATCAAAACATCATTATATCGCTTTGTTATTTCTACAAGTCCATATTTATTTTGCTTGGCATTAAAATAACTTTCTAAACTTGGCGTAGCAGAGCCTAAAAGAGTTTTTGCACTGTGCATATGCGCTAATACAATTGCTGTGTCCCGTGCGTGATAACGTGGTGCTGGATCAAATTGTTTGAAAGATTGCTCATGCTCTTCATCAACAATAATTAAGCCTAAGTTATTAAAAGGTAAAAAAATAGATGAACGTGCTCCCAATACTATTTTTGCTTTTGGGGACTTATGCAAAACGTTATTCCAAACCTCAACACGCTCATGGACTGAATATTTAGAATGAAAAACAGCCACCTGTTCTCCAAAGTAATTCTGAAGCCTACTAACCAATTGGGTAGTTAAGGCTATTTCTGGAAGCAGATATAAAACTTGTTTGTCTTCTTTTATAGTATCTTCAATAAGCTTTACATAAACTTCGGTTTTTCCAGAAGATGTTACTCCATGAAGCAAAGTCGTATGGTAAGTTTCAAAAGCTGTTTTTATTTCACTTAAAGCTGTTTTTTGATACTCATTAAGATTCTTGGTGGCTTCATTTTCATCACCCGAGTACTGAACACGATCTGTTTGGATATGATATTCTTCAAGAATATTCTTACCTATTAGTGCTTTTATAATGGATGAAGATGCACCACTTACATTGACCAAGTCCTTAACTTTCACAGGCTTTTTTGTAGTGGCAGAAACCGAAAACAAAGTCATTATAACCTCGCGTTGCTTTGGTGCTCTACTTAAATCATTCAACAATTCTTGAAGTGCTTTTTCCGAAGAAAAATGAGCATGTAATTTTACATATCTAACTAATTTTGGTTTGTACTTTTCATAAACCTCCTCCTCAACCGAAATAGCTTCTTTTTCAATAAGTCTTTTAATTACTGGGAACACATTCTTTTTATCAAGAATGTTAGAAATATCATGAATCTTTAAAGACGATTGATGGTGTAAGGCTTCAAAAACCAAAAACTCATCATCTTTTAAAATAGATTCATCAATGTTTTTTAAGTTATTTTTAGAAACCACAGTTTCACTTTCTAAAATAAAAGCACTTGGTAATGCAGCTCGCATAACATCTCCCAATGTACACATATAATAACTAGCTATCCATTGCCATAACTGTAATTGTTTTTCACTTACAATAGGTTTGTCATCTAAAATTTGCTGAATCTCTTTAGCCTCATATACCCTTGGTTTCTGATTATGTATATTATAAACAATACCTGTGTATATTTTAGATTTCCCAAAAGGTACAGCTACGCGCATACCGACTTTTAAAAAATCAGATTCAGATGCGGTTATACTATAAGTAAATAACTTTTTTAGAGGAATGGGTATTATAACATCAATAAAATATGCCATAAACTAGTATGTTTTTCGTAGTTTGTTCAACGAGGCATTTAACTCATAACCTAAAAGTAAAATATTGGCATTAAGCCATAAGTAGAATAAAAGAATTAGTAAAGCTCCAATAGAACCATAAAGCTTGTTATACTGACTAAAATTTTCAATATATATACCAAACAAATATGATGTTAAAATAATTAGAAAAGTGGTAAATAAAGCACCAATTGAAAAGAAATTTGAGTGCTTACCTTCTTTTGTTCCAAAATAATAAAGTGTAGCTGTTGCTATGTAAACCATTAGTATGAAAAAGGCATATTTTGAAAATAGAATCCATGCTATTCCAGAATCGGACTCATCTATAAGCTTACCACTAATACTTTCATACAAAGGTGTAATAATATATATTTGAAAATACCCAAATACCCCAACTGTAATAATAAGCAACAAAGCCAAAATAATAGCAACTCCCAATGCGTACAACCATTGCTTAAACACGTTACGAACCAATTGTTTATGATAGGAATGTTCAAATCCTGAAAACACAGCATTAACTCCATTGGTCATTAAGATAATTGATAAAATGAATATTGATGATAGTAAACGCCCTTGTTTACTTGTACTAATATTATTAAAAATATTTTCATTAAAAAATTCTGATGTCTGAGGCGGTAAAAAAGAATCTAAAAAAGCCAAGAACTCAGTTTGAAAATTATCAAAAGGCAATACAGGAATTATAATTATAATAAAAAGTAAAAAAGGAAAAATAGCTGTAAAAAAACTAAAGGCAATAGCACTAGCTCTTGTTGTTACAGCTCCTTCAACAATACCTATAATATACATTTCAAGAAGGTCGTATATAGAGAGGCCTTCAAACCCAGGTAATTTTATTCTTTTAAAAAACCGCACCAAGACATTAATCACAGGGATTTTTTCAAGCTTGTCTTCAATAGGTTTGGTCATTAATAATTTGCATTTACGATTTACTGCAAAGCTATTAAAATTAAGATTGTCTTTTTAAGTATAAAACAGCTATTATAAAGTATTCAATAAATTACTTTATAGCTTTTAAACTTAAATCCATATTATGTACAGAATGTGTTAAGGCGCCACAAGAAATATAATTTACACCACATTCAGCATAATGTCTTATTGTTGTTTCATTTATGTTACCTGAAGATTCGGTAAGACATTTATCGCCTATTAATTTAACAGCTTTTCTGGTATCTTCATAATCAAAATTGTCTAACAGGATTCTATAAACACCATCGTTATTTAAAATTTCCTCAACTTCAATTAAATCTCTGGCTTCCACCATGATTTTCAAATCCTTTCCTGTTTCTTTTAAATATTGCTTTGTGGTTTCAATAGCTCTGGTAATTCCACCTGCAAAATCTATATGATTGTCTTTTAACATAATCATATCATATAACGCAAATCTATGATTTTCGCCACCACCAATTTTTACCGCCCATTTTTCCAACACACGAATACCTGGTGTTGTTTTACGCGTATCTAAAATTCTAGTTTTGGTGCCATCTATTAAATTAACAAACATTCTGGTTTTGGTAGCAATGGCACTCATGCGTTGCATAGCGTTTAAAACAGTGCGCTCAGCTTTTAATATCGATTGCGATGATCCTTCAATGTACATAACAACATCGCCAAAAGTAACCTCAGTCCCGTCTTCAATACGGACATCTAATTTTAAATTTTTATCAACATATGCAAAGACTTTTTTAGCAAAATTAACACCGCCTATAACACCTTTGTCCTTTACCAAAATTTTAGCTTTTCCTCTAGCATTATGTGGAATACAAGCTAACGAACTATGGTCACCATCTCCAACATCTTCCCTTATGGCATTAGAAATTATCATCTTAACTTCCGTGTCAAATTGCTCTTGTGTAATCATAATTTATTTTTGGTTTGCAACAAAAATAAGAAATTGATTTACTAAATTATATTTTACATTTACGAATTTTATAATTTTTTGTTATTTAAATACATTATTCATAACTACTAAACAGTAATTTTGCTTTTATGACTATTAAACTTATTGCCATTGGAAAAACTGATAACAAACAACTTACAAGCCTAATTGATGATTACACAAAACGCTTAGGCTATTATATTAAATTCCATTTAGACATTATTCCTGATATAAAAAACAGCAAAAATTTAAGTGAAGTGCAACAAAATAAAAAGGAAGGTGAACTTATTTTGAAAAAACTAAACACCAATGCTATTTTAATCTTATTAGACGAAAATGGCAAACAAATGGATTCTGTTGGATTTTCATCTTACTTACAAAAGTATATGAATTCTGGAATTAAGGAATTGGTATTTGTTATTGGAGGCCCTTATGGTTTTTCTGAAGATATGTACAAAAAGGCAAATGGAAAACTATCTTTATCTAAAATGACATTTTCACATCAAATGATTCGTCTCTTTTTTATTGAACAGTTGTATCGCGGATTTACTATTTTAAAAAATGAACCTTATCATCACAGATAAGATTTCAGTCCTAGTGTAGAGTTGTTGTTGTAAAATATAAAAAGATGACTAAAAACTAGTTTTTAGTCATCTTTCATCTTTGGTCCTAAGTCTTCCTACAATTATTTTTTAATGTGTTTTATAAATTTCCTTTCGCTTTTTAAGCTGACGTTCTAAATCACTAATTGTTTCTCTTACCGATACTTCAAAATTACGTTCATTAGATGTAGCAAAAATTCTTGGTCCTGGTAAACTTAACTCAATATTACAAATCTTGCCAATATCGTCCTGTTTCTCATCCTGTTTGAAATGTACGGTTGCATTTATTAAAAACTCATACCTATTAAACAATTTCTCTAATTTCTCTTTCGTAAAAGCTGATAGTGTGCCACTTACATCTACACCTACATACTGAATGCTAACTGTCATATTCGTCTTTTTTTAACGTTATTAATTTTATTCTAAGATAATATTTTTTTAAACATCCCCACAGAACAAAAGTCATAAAATAGTTGTAAAATCGTCCTTTGTATTATTAAATCTAAACTATTTCATATAAACATATATAATAGTACTTTTGAATATTAAAAATCCATATTCGCATGCAGCTAGTTTTTGCCACCAATAACTTAAATAAACTTAAAGAAGTACAAGCTTTAATTCCCCATAATATTAAGCTACTAAGCCTAAAAGACATTGGTTGTTTTGAAGATATTCCAGAAACACAAAACACTATAGAAGGCAATGCCATTCAAAAAGCAGAATACATTAAAAAAAATTATGGTTACGATTGTTTTGCAGATGATACTGGATTAGAAGTCGATGCTTTAAATGGAGCTCCTGGTGTATACTCAGCGCGTTATGCTGGGACACAACGTAATGCTGAAGATAATATGAATTTACTACTGAAAAAATTAAATACCATTGAAAACCGAAAAGCACAATTTAAAACGGTTATTGCCTTAAAGCTTAACAAAAAGCAATTAACATTCACTGGTATTTGTGAAGGCGAAATCACTGAGGAAAAACATGGTAAAGAAGGTTTTGGTTACGACCCCATATTTAAACCAAAAGACCATAAAATAACCTTTGCCGAAATGGACTTAAAACTTAAAAACAGTATCGGACATCGTGGAAAAGCCATATTTCAACTTATTGAATTCTTAAACTCATAGTACTTTAAAAATTAGTCATAAAAAAATAAATTTCGGGTTGGTGGTTCGTATAGATTATGTTACTTTTAATCTATGACAGAGGAAGCCATAGAAAAAGAGAATGCAGCCATTGCCAAAGCCTACAAAGAGTTACTAAAAGTTAGCTACACAACACTTTCTAAAGATGACAAAAAACTCATTCGTAGTGCTTTTGAAATTGCTTTGGACGGGCATAAAAATCAACGCAGAAAATCTGGAGAAGCTTACATTTTCCATCCCATAGCTGTTGCTAAAATAGTAGCGCAGGAAATTGGTTTAGATGCGACTTCCATTGCAGCAGCACTTCTTCATGATGTGGTTGAAGACAGTCCAGATTACGACATTGAAGATATAGAAAAACTATTCGGAAAAACTATTGCCACTATTGTTGATGGGCTTACTAAAATATCTTCTTTAAGTAAGGAGAAAGATATGGATGTATCGTTACAGGCAGAGAATTTCCGTAAAATGCTACTCACACTTAATGATGATGTACGGGTTATTATAATTAAGATTGCAGACAGACTCCATAACATGCAAACAATGGATGCGATGCGTGCTGACAAACAAGTTAAAATTGCTTCAGAAACACTATATATTTACGCTCCTTTAGCACACAGAATTGGGCTTTATAATATAAAAACCGAACTAGAAGATTTAGGATTAAAATACACTGAACCTGATGTTTATAATGATATTTTTGATAAAATAAAGGATAGTAAGGAGGAACAAGATTTGTACATTGCCCAATTTAGTGAGGTTATAAAAAACTCTTTAGATAAAGAAAAACTTAAATATACTATAAAAGGGCGGCCAAAATCTATTTTCTCAATCCGCAGGAAAATGACTAATCAAGGCGTGCCTTTTGATGAAGTTTATGATAAGTTTGCCATACGGATTATCTATGAATGTGATAATGACCCTCAAAATGAAAAGTTTATAGCTTGGAAAATCTATTCCGTAGTTACCGATCATTTTAGGCCTAACCCTATTAGGTTACGTGACTGGATTTCATCACCAAAAGGAACAGGCTATGAAGCTTTACACATTACGGTTATGGGACCAAAAGGTCGTTGGGTAGAAGTGCAAATTCGTAGTAGCCGTATGAATGAAATTGCCGAAAAAGGATATGCTGCCCACTATAAATACAAACAAGGCAACGAAAAAGAAGACAATTTAGAAAGTTGGATAAACAGACTTCAAGAAGCGCTTGAGAACCCTGAAACCAATGCCGTTGATTTTGTAGAGCAGTTTAAACTCAACCTATACTCCAAAGAAATTTTTGTTTTTACACCTACAGGAGAATTAAAATCACTCCCAAAAGGTGCTACAGCATTAGATTTTGCTTTTAATATTCATACCGAAGTAGGTATGAAAACACGAGGCGCTAAAGTAAACGGAAAATTAGTACCATTAAGCCATGAGTTAAAAAGTGGCGATCAAGTCGATATTTTAACTGCAGAAAATGCAAAACCAAACCCTAACTGGTTAAATTATGCATCAACTGCACGAGCTAGAAGTAAAATTAAATCGGCTCTAAAAGAAGACCGGAAAATTATAGGAGAAGATGGTAAAGAAATTTTACGTCGTAAATTAAAACAGCTAAAAATTACGCTTGATGAGCAGTCTACAAACGAAATGGTTCGTTTCTTTAAGCTTAAAACCAGTCTGGATTTATTTTATAGAATTGGGATTGGCTCAATTGATAATACTATGCTTAAAAGCTACGCTTCATCAAGAAGCAATGCTTTAATGAGTTATATTAAAAATAAAATTTCAAGAAAAACACCTATAAAAAAAGAGGAGTTAGAAAAAGATGAAGTTACACTAAAATACGACTCGATTGTTTTTAATAAGGAAGAAGAAAAATTAGACTATAAATTATCAAATTGTTGCAACCCAATCCCTGGCGACAACGTTTTTGGCTTTTTAACCGTTAATGAAGGTTTAAAAGTGCACAAAAACAATTGCCCAAATGCAGTAAGCTTACAATCTAATTATGCCTATAGAATTATGCCCGCAAAGTGGATTGACTCCACACAACAAGAGTTTTCTGCAAAAATAATACTCACTGGTATAGACCATATTGGTTTGGTAAACGACATAACCAGTATTGTTTCAGAAAATATGCATGTAAATATGAAGAGTATTAGTTTCGAAAGTCATGATGGCTTGTTTTCTGGGAAAATAAATGTTGTTGTGAAAAATAATACCATCATAAAAAAGCTTTTAGAAAAACTTAAAAAAATTAATGGTATTGATAAGGTTACCAGAGTATAAGTACATATTTAAAGTATACTATTTCTCTAAAAATTTAAACAAAAACCAGACTCCGCGGCACCTAAAAATTTTGCGCCATACAACAATAAAAATAGTAAATAAAAATTCCAACCCTATATCTTAAACAGTCTCCAAAAAAAGTGTAAATTTGCGACGAAATTATGAATGCAAAGGCAGACACAAAAAACCAAGATATAGTCAAAAGCGTATTTACTAGCTTTTTAGAGACCAACGGGCATCGAAAAACACCCGAACGCTATGCTATACTTCAAGAAATCTACAACAGTAATGAGCATTTTGATATAGAATCCCTATATCTAAATATGAAAAACAAAAAATATCGTGTGTCTCGCGCTACACTATACAATACCATAGAATTACTTTTAGAATGTGGTTTAGTTAGAAAACACCAGTTCGGTCAAAATCAAGCACATTACGAGAAATCGTATTTTGATAGACAACACGATCACGTTATACTTACAGACACTGGGGAAGTTATTGAGTTTTGCGACCCTAGAATTCAATCTATAAAAAAAACAATCGAAGAAGTTTTCGATATTGAAATTAATAACCATTCACTTTATTTTTACGGAAATAGAAAATCTCCCGATAACCATCGGGATAAATAACTAACAAACAAGAAATTACAATGGCAGTAGATTTACTACTAGGATTACAATGGGGAGACGAAGGCAAAGGAAAAATTGTTGACGTACTAACCTCTAACTACAATATAATAGCACGTTTTCAAGGTGGTCCAAATGCAGGACACACATTGGTTTTCAATGGCAGAAAACATGTCTTGCACACTATTCCATCAGGAATTTTTCATGATGGCGCAACTAATTTAGTAGGAAATGGCGTTGTTATAGACCCCGTGATTTTTAAAGGCGAACTAGACAAACTTGAAGAACAAGGTGTCGATTATAGAAAATCTTTACTGATTTCTCGTAAAGCACATATTATTTTACCAACACACAGATTGCTTGATGCGGCTAGTGAAGCATCAAAAGGGAAAGCTAAAATCGGCTCGACTTTAAAAGGGATTGGTCCAACATATATGGATAAAACCGGTAGAAATGGTATTCGTGTGGGTGATTTAGAATTAAGTGATTGGAAAGCACGCTATAGAGCATTGGCTAATAAGCATGAATCTATGGTCGATTATTACAATGTCGATATAGAATATGACTTAGCTGAATTGGAAGATAACTTTTTTAAAGCTGTAGATGTATTAAAATCATTAACATTTATTGATTCTGAAGAATACATCTATCAGGCACAAAAATCTGGACAAACCATACTTGCCGAAGGTGCCCAAGGGTCGTTATTAGATATCGATTTTGGAACCTACCCGTTTGTAACATCAAGTAACACCACTGCAGCTGGAGCTTGTACAGGATTAGGTGTCGCACCAAATCAAATTGGCGAGGTATTCGGTATATTTAAAGCCTATACAACCCGTGTTGGTTCTGGCCCATTCCCAACGGAATTATTTGATGAAGATGGTAAAACCATGGCTAAAGTTGGAAACGAATTTGGAGCCACTACTGGTAGAGCCAGACGTTGTGGCTGGTTAGACTTAATTGCACTTAAATATGCCTGCCAAGTTAATGGTGTAACCCAACTCATGATGATGAAAGGCGATGTGCTTTCTGGTTTTAAATCTTTAAAAGTATGTACAGCCTATAAATATAAAGGTGAAGTTATTCAACATTTGCCATACAATATTGAACCAGAAAACGTAGAGCCTATCTATACGGATTTTAATGGCTGGAATGAAGATTTAACTGAAATGTCTGAAGCATCGCAACTTCCAAAAGCTTTGCATGAATATATAGCATTTTTAGAAAAAGAATTAGAAATTCCTATTACCATTGTATCGGTAGGACCAGATAGAAAACAAACTATTTTTAGAGAACACTAAAATATAATCTCACATAAATTTTAAATTAAAGACTACTTTTTAAGTAGTCTTTTTCTTTATATTTGTGTTGTGGATAATTTAAATTTTAATGTTTTTATGGAAAAATATTTCTAATTACACTTTTAACTTACTCCTTTTTCGTTCAGGCTCAAGATTTCAGCCTACCCGGAAAAACTGAAATTGGAAAGTGCTATTGTAGATCAACAGAAAATTCAAAAACAGAATGGAAAGAGGTTGATTGTGAATTAATAAAATTAAAAAGTGACGCGGTAATTTCATTACAATATAAATTAAAGAATTTAAATTACGATGTTGATATAACAGGGTGTATTGATGAAAAAACCAGTACAGCTTACACAAAAGAAAAAAAAGCAAAGAAAAAAAGAGAACGAAGAAAAAGAAAAGAGCTTAGGAAAGCTAGAAAAAAGAAAAGGACATTGGTTTAAAATACGGTCACCAACAAGTCTTAAACATTTGTTTAAGATTAGATAAAGTATATTATAATGAAACTTTGTCTTTGTATCACCTATAATTATGAAGAAAAATACAACGACTTTAATATTTTTAATTTCAATAATCTGCTTTAGTCAAAATTCCAACAAAAAGACTTACTATTATTTTCAAAATAATGAAATAACCAAAGCAGACTTTAAATCTTTTGATGATAGAAAAATTTACACAAGAAAAATTGAAAATGACTCTTCAATTGTTAAAAATATATACCTTCATAAAAATACTGGAAAACTTGATTCGGTTCAGCATCAGCAAATAACAATGTTCTTGACAAAAATAATTGGCTCAGAATTTGACCAAGGAAAAAAGACAATGATACATTTGTATAGAGGAAATGACAAGAAAATCTATAAAGATTCCAAACACAAAAAATATTGGAAATGGGTAAAAAACAATTCCAATAGGTATCAATCTTTCTTAATTGGTTCCAAAGGCTTACAAATTGAATCGAATAAAGAGAAACACATCTATCTAGATGAATACAATTTATTAGAGAAGTTATTTTTTCAGAATTCCAATTTTAAGATAAATCATTTATTAATAAAACCTAACGGTAAAATTTACATTTATTTTGGACTGGACGATATTTTATATGCCTTAGATTTGTCATTGGACTAATAATAAAAATATCTAATTATTCTTTAAAATCTATGCCTTTCATAAAAAAGCAAAGGAAAATTGAATTAAAATAAATTCACTAAAAAAACGCTCCATAATATTTTGGAGCGTTTTTTGTTTCAAAACAATTATACATTATAATTATCGTTATTTTTGCTACAAACTTTTTATATTTTGAACAAACTACAAGTTTTACTTTTTATGCTTTTTATTGGCGTTGTTTACATATCCAATGCTCAATCTAAAAAGAAAATTAAAATTGAATATGCTGGTAAACTAACCATAGATGAAGCCAATTATCCTGGTGCAAAAATCTTAACACGCGATGATGCCCAACAAGTTCATATAGAACACGGAGGTTCCAATATGTGGTGCGATAAAGCCATACATTACAGCAAAGAAAATTTTATTGAGGCCTATGGTAATGTTATATTAAAACAGGGAGACACCATTAATATGACCTCAAAATATATTGAATATAGTGGTATTACCGAATTGGCCTTTGCTAGTGGCGATGTGGTTTTAAAAGACCCCAATTCTACAATAACTTCAGATACCTTATATATGGATCGTTTTAAACAACAAGCCTTTTATAAAAGCGGAGGTACGGTTGTAAAAGATTCGTCAGGGACTATTACCAGTAAAATTGGTCGGTATTATATGGATATAAAAAAGTATCAATTTGTTAAAGATGTTGTTTTGGTAAATGAGGAATCGACTATTAATTCAGACTTTTTCGATTTTTATTCAGATACGGGTTACGCCTATTTATTTGGTCCATCAACCATAACTACAGAAGACAGTAAAACCTATTGCGAAAAAGGGTTTTATGACACCGAAAACAAAGTAGGCTATGCTATAAAAAACGCAAGAATCGATTACGATAACAGGATTATTGAAGGAGATAGTTTATATTTTGACAATAATATCAGTTTTGCTTCAGCAACCAATAATATAAAAGTAACAGATACCATAAATGAAAGTATCATTAAAGGACATTATGCCGAAGTTTTCAAAGAAAAGGATTCTTTATTCATAACCAAACGTGCATTGGCCATAACCATTCAAGAAAAAGATTCAGTTTACCTGCATGCCGATAAAATTATGGTAACAGGTAAGCCAGACAACAGAATTATCAATGCTTACTATAATGCCAAACTATTTAAATCTGACCTAAGCGGAAAAGCAGATTCCATTCATACCAGTCAAAAAACAGGTGTTACCAAACTCATAAACATTCCTCGTTTTTCTTCTGGTGATAAATTTTCTACCGCACGCAAACCCATCATGTGGAATTTAGAAAATCAAATGACTGGTGATACCATCCATTTAATATCCAATAACGAGACTGAAAAAATAGACTCCCTACTCGTTTTTAACAATGCCTTCGTTATTAGCCAAGACACCATAAGTAAAACGGGGTACAATCAAATTAATGGTATGCGACTGGTAGGTTTATTTAATGATAAAAACGAATTACGACAGGTAGATATTACTAAAAATGCACAATCCATTTTTTATGCTCGAAATGACAAGCAAGAACTTATTGGTATTGACAAAGCAAAATCTGGAAGCATTTCTATTTTATTTGCTAATGGTGATATTGATGAATACACAAGGTTTAATCAAGTAGATGGTGACATGTATCCCGAATCTAAATACCCGGAAAAAGAAAAATTCTTGAAAGGTTTTGATTGGCGTGAAGAAGAACGCCCATTAAGCGTTAACGATTTATTTAATGACGACCCGCCTTTGGAATTACCAATCATAAAAGGTTTGGAAGATTATATCCCACAAGAGGATTTTGTTGATGAAGCGATGCTGGAACGTGTTAAAGAAGCTGATGACAATGTAAAATTAAGTAAAGGAAAAGCATCCAAAGCATCAAGGAATTTACCAAAACCTTTGAAAAATAATACAATAAAAAAAAAGGAGCAAAAGAAACCTTCAATAAAAAAACCGACTTCAAATAAATAAAAAGAATGAAGTCTGATTTTTTTAAATATCAAGCACAAACCACACCCCATCCGTTAGCTATGGAAATTTCGCATGCTAATGGCTCCTATATTTATGACACCAATAATAAAGCGCATTTAGATTTTGTCGCTGGAGTATCCGCTTGCCCTTTGGGCCACAACCATCCAAAAGTTGTAAACGCCATTAAGGCACAATTAGACAAATATATGCATGTTATGGTTTATGGTGAATATATCCAAAAGCCAGCAGTACAACTCACCACATTACTTGCAAAAAACCTCCCAGAACCTCTAGAAAAGACATACTTAACAAATTCTGGAACCGAAGCTATTGAAGGTGCTTTAAAACTCGCAAAACGCGCTACCAGAAGAAGCGAAATAATTGCAGCACACAAAGCCTATCATGGTAGCACCATGGGATCTATGAGCGTTATGGGGTATGAAGAACGGAAACAAGCCTTCAGACCGCTTTTACCAAATGTTAGATTTATCACCTTTAATACTGAAGCCGATTTACAGCATATTACAGACAAAACAGCCTGTGTCATTTTAGAGACCATACAAGGTGGAGCAGGTTTTATAGAACCTAAAAATGGGTATTTAGAAAAAGTAAGGGCACAATGCACCAAAGTTGGGGCACTTTTAATTTTAGATGAAATTCAACCAGGAATAGGTAGAACAGGTAAGCTTTTTGGTTTTCAACACTACAACTGTATTCCAGATATATTAGTAACCGGTAAAGGTTTAGGAGGCGGTATGCCCATTGGGGCTTTTACAGCATCTAGCAAACTCATGGATTTGCTCCAAGACCATCCAAAACTAGGACACATAACAACTTTTGGCGGACATCCTGTAATTGCAACTTCAGCATTAGCAACTTTAAAAGAAATTACAGAAAGTAATTTAATGGTAAACGCATTAGAAAAAGAACAACTTTTCCGTAAACTTTTGGTACATCCGCTCATAAAGGAAATTAGAGGAAAAGGACTTATGCTAGCCTTAATCACAGCTTCAGAAAATATAACAAATACATTAATTCTCAAATGCCAAGACCAAGGATTAATACTTTTTTGGTTGCTTTTTGAACCTAAAGCAGTTAGAATAACCCCACCTTTAACCATCTCAAACGATGAAATAATTAAAGGATGCCAAATAATTATTGCCCTTTTGGATGAAATACAAACGCAGTAGTCTGCATTCAACTTTCTGATTATCAAACAAAAAGAAGTAAAAACCCACATAAACATAATAAATGTTGATTACTTTGTTAAAAACATTTATCTATTCTTAAGCTAAAAGGCAAATAGAAGCTTAAATTTATTGATATAGAATCTTATAAATGTGCTTATGGAGTTTAGTCATAACGACAACAACAATTTGCCTCTTACTAAGTTTGAATCGATGTTAAAAACAAATCATGTTTTGTTCTTTGATTCCGAAGAATTTGAAAACATCATTCACCACTATCTAAACCAAGGTAAAATCGCCTTAGCGAAAAAAGCCATAAAATTAGGTCTAGACCAACACCCCACCTCTATAAATTTGAAACTCTTTAAAGTTGAAGTTTTTGTTTTTGAAGATAATCTCCCAGAAGCAGATACCCTATTAAACGAATTGCACAGTTTAGACCCAATGAATGAAGAAATATACATTCAAAAGGCCAATGTATACTCTAAAAAAGACAATCATGAACAAGCTATTGAAGTTCTAAAAAAAGCATTACAACTCACTGATGATGTGGTTGATTTATATTCATTAATTGGAATGGAGTACCTTTTTCTAGATCAATTTGAAGAGGCCAAAACATACTTTATGAAATGTTTAGAATCCGATTTAAATGATTACTCTGCGCTATACAATATTATATATTGCTTTGAGTTTTTAAAACAACATGAAGAAGCCATTTCATATCTAAATCTGTTTTTAGATAAAAACCCATACTGCGAAGTGGCATGGCATCAATTAGGTAAACAATATTTCACTTTAAAAGATTATAACAAAGCATTAACATCGTTTGATTTTGCCATTATTTCGGATGATACTTTTGTTGGGGCTTATCTTGAACGCGGTAAAGTTTTAGAAAAATTAAAGCGTTATGAAGATGCTATAGAAAATTATACCATTACATTACAATTAGACGAACCAACATCTTTTGCACTATTACGTATTGGTAGTTGTTACGAAAAATTGAACAATGATGATTTAGCACTTCAATTTTACGACAGAACAGTCCATGAAGACCCTTTATTAGACAAAGGTTGGATTGCCATTACTAGGTTTTACAACAGAAAAAAGAACTACCAAAAAGCTTTATATTTTATTAATAGAGCTATAAATATAGATTCTGAAAACGTTACTTATTGGAAATTGTATTCGCAAATTAACCACAGACTAAACTTTTACGAAGAAGCAGAACGTGGTTTTAAAAAAACTTTGGAGCTAGGCAACTACGAATTAAACACTTGGCTATCACGTGGCGATTTATTGATTAAGCTAGGCGAACCACAGGCTGCCATATATAATTTTGAGCAAGCTTTAGATTTTTATCCAGAAAGTGCGGAGTTAGAATATCGTTTGGCTGGATTATATTTTTCCTTAAATGAAAACAACAAAGGGACTTTCCATCTAAAAAATGGTTTAAGACTAAACGAAGAATACGCTTTTATCATTGAAGAACTTTTTCCCAAAGTATCCAATAAACTATTTGTAAAAAACTTACTTAAAACAAATCCATAAGTTAACCGTTGTACTTCACACATATTAGTTTTTTATTAGTTGCCAAATGTATACCTTTGGTTTTCTATTAAAATTACAATATGCAAAGACGTCTCAAAGATTACTTAATCATTTCTTTTAAAGGATTAGCAATGGGTGCCGCAGATGCTGTTCCTGGAGTTTCTGGAGGAACTATCGCATTTATTTCTGGTATTTATGAAGAATTAATTGAAACAATAAGCAATGTAAATCTTTCACTTTTTAAGACACTTTTCAGTAAAGGCATCAAACCTTTTTGGAAGCAACTCAATGGAAATTTTATTCTGGCACTTATGTCTGGAATTATAATCAGCTTTGTCTCCTTTATGAAACTTGCAAAATATTTACTTGAGTTTCATCCCATTTTAATATGGTCGTTCTTTTTTGGTCTTATTGTGGCCAGTATCTATTTTGTTGGAAAACAAATTACAAAATGGAATATTGCAGTTAGTATTTTTTTAATTATTGGAGCAATTATTGCCTTTTATATTAGCAAACTTCCATCTTTAGACACGAATGAAAGTCCTTGGTTTCTATTTATTGCTGGAGCTATTGCCATTTGTGCTATGATATTACCTGGTATATCCGGTTCATTTATTTTAATAATTCTTGGCGCTTACAAAGCCTTAAGTGATGCTATACATCACATCGATCTAAAAAAAATAATGGTTTTTTCCATTGGTGCCCTTGTTGGCCTGTTAAGTTTTAGCCACTTACTAAAATGGCTTTTTAAACATTATCATAATATTACATTAGCCTTACTTACTGGTTTTATTTTTGGGTCATTAAATAAAGTCTGGCCTTGGAAAAAAACCATATCATGGCACACAAATTCTAAAGGTATAGAAAAACCATTATTACAAGAAAGCATATCTCCGTTTTCATTTGATGGAGACAGCCAAATACTATTTGCAGTCATTTTGATGGTTCTTGGATTTTCAACTATTTTTATTCTTGAAAAATTAGGGTCTAAGGAATAACCATGGAAAGCACTAGAACGGTTACCGATAAAATTTTTCTGATCCTAAAAGGATTAGGGATGGGTGCTGCCAATAAAGTTCCTGGGGTTTCTGGTGGAGTTGTGGCCTTTGTAGCAGGTTTTTATGAAGAGTTTATCTATTCGCTTAAAAAAGTAAATGGAAAGGCTTTTAAACTGTTAATAAATGGGCGATTTAAAAGTTTTTATAGATATATAAATGGGCGATTTTTAAGCTTACTTTTTTTTGGGATGATCGTTAGTTATTTTAGTATATCTAAAGTTCTGGACTATTTAATAAAACATTATGAGCTCTATGTTTGGAGTGTTTTCTTTGGAATGATTATAGGTTCTATTTACTATATCAATAAAGATTTTAAAGATTGGAATTATAAAACGTACGTGGTTTTAGCCATAGGTATTATACTTGGTGTTAGCATTAGTTTTTTTAATCCCGCCAAAGAAAATGATAATCTTTGGTTTGTTTTTTTCTGTGGTATTATTAGTGTTTCGGGAATGACACTTCCTGGTTTTTCTGGCTCGTTCATTCTCATTCTTTTAGGAAACTATGTGCTGCTTTTAGTAGATTCTGTCAATGCATTATACGATACTCTTTCTGATGTTCTAAGTGGAGATTTTAGCTTTTTCAAAGACGCAGAACGCATCCGAATGCTTAAAGTTTTAAGTGTATTTACTCTAGGATCCGTTACTGGTTTAGTTACATTTTCGCATTTTTTAAGTTACATATTAAAGCATTTCAAAAGTATTACCCTATCTGCCATTATTGGTTTTATTATAGGGTCTTTAGGAGTTGTATGGCCATGGAAAAAAACAATTTATAAATTAAATGAAGACCATAGTTTTCTCTTAGATTCTACTGGATCTAAAGTTATAAAAAACTACAAACGTTTTATTCCAAACTTAAATACAGAAACTTATTATGCCATTGGTTTTATCCTCCTTGGCATTTTAATAGTGTTAGCATTAGAATGGTACGGGCAAAAAACAAGAAAAACCAAATGAATAAATTAGGGCTTTTAGGCAAAAATATATCGTATTCATTTTCAAAATCATACTTTAAAAAAAAGTTTGAAGATGAAGGCATTGATAATACGTCTTATGAAAATTTTGATATTGAGAACATTGATTTATTTCCTTCAATTATAAAAAACACCAAAGGGCTAAAAGGACTAAATGTTACCATTCCTTACAAAGAACAAGTTATTCCTTATCTAGATAAAATAAACAAAAAAGCTAAAGCCATTGGTGCAGTAAACACCATTAAAATAACAAAAAAAGGGAAATTAGTAGGTTACAATACCGATTGTTACGGCTTTAAAAATACACTAAAGCCATTTATTAAATCGCACCATAAAAAAGCTTTAATTTTAGGAACAGGAGGTGCTAGTAAAGCTATAGCTTATAGCTTAAAAGAAATGGGGATTTCATATCAATATGTTTCAAGAAAACTCAAAAAAGATATTGACTTTTCTTATGACACCTTACAAGAAAGCGATATTAAAGCCCATCAAATCATTATTAACAGCACACCATTAGGCACATTTCCTAATGTTAATGATTGTCCAAGTATTCCTTATCATGCCATAAACAAAAACCATATTCTATTCGACCTCATTTACAATCCAGAAAAAACCAGTTTTTTAAAACAAGGTGAGCAAAACCAAGCCACCATTATAAATGGGTTAAACATGCTAAAATTGCAAGCCGAAAAAGCCTGGTCTATCTGGAATTTAAAATAAAACTTCCAAACAAAACATTAAAACCCTTTACTGTACTTTGTAAATACTTTACTTGTTAGTATCTTTAAAGTCAAAAGTAATATAACGAACCTTAACATTTTTTAAAATGTCTGATATTAATAAACTGCCTGAAGCAGAGGAAACCAATAAAAGTAATTCTAATGAAAACTCAATAGAATTAGATGGAAATCAAAACGTTGAATCCGCATCGCTTAAAGATGCAGAAACAACTCATGATGCTATTGAAGGAGATAAAAAGCTTGAAGCAGCAGTAGGCAAAACAGAAAACGAAAAAGAGGAAAACCCAAATAGTGTTGAAGAGCAAGATGAAGTTATAAATGAAATTGAAGAATCCAATGCTGAAGACGCTGAAGATGAAGGCAATAAAGACAGACACAAGATCAAGGTAAAAGAGTACGACACCATGTCTTTAGAATCACTTGCTATTGAACTAGAAAAGCTTTTAAAGAATGAAAAAGTTCAAGCTATAAAATCGCATGTTGATCATATAAATGCCGTATTTAAAACAAAGTTCCAAGCATTACTTGATGAAAAAAAGGAAGATTTTGTAAATGATGGTGGTAACGAAATTGATTTTTATTATTCTTCACCCATTCAAAAAAGATATAAAGAGGCTTACAAAGCCTATAGAAAAAAAGTCAATGAGCATTACCAAAGTTTAGAGAAAAATTTAAAGCAAAATTTAGCTGACAAACTTGAAATTATAGAAGAATTAAAAGGTTTGCTCAACTTAGAAGAAAATATAAATACTACTTATAAGCACTTTAAGGAACTACAAGACCGTTGGAGAAATACAGGACCAATCCCTAGAGACAAATACAATAATGCCTGGAATAGCTATCACCACCATGTAGAACGATTTTACGATTTTCTACACTTAAATAGAGATTTACGCGATTTAGATTTCAAACATAATTTAGAAAAGAAATTACTAATTATTGAGCGTGCAGAGGAGTTGGCAAAAGATGATAATGTTATGCGATCCTTTAGAGAACTTCAAGAATTGCACAAAATGTGGAAAGAAGAGCTTGGACCAGTTGGAAGAGAACATCGTGAAGACATTTGGGAGCGTTTTAAAGCCGCTACAAAAACAATTAACGACAAGCGCCAACTCTATTATAAGGATATAGATAAAATTCATGAAAAAAACTTGGAGGTCAAACTTCAAATCATTGCTAATATTGATGCAATAAATGCTCAAGAAAGCAAATCTCATAGTGCATGGCAAAAGAAAATAAAAGCTATTGAAGAACAACGAGAAGCTTTTTTTAATGCTGGAAAAGTACCTATAAAAGTAAATGAAAATACTTGGACCAAGTTTAAAGAATCTGTACGAACATTTAACAGACAAAAGAATGCGTTTTATAAAGGTCTTAAAAAAGATCAGTATAAAAACCTTCAATTAAAATTAGATTTGATTAAAATTGCTGAAGACAATAAAGATAGTGACGATTTTGAAGTCACCACACCTTTGATGAAAAAAATCCAAAGTGATTGGAAAAAAACCGGTCACGTTCCAAGAAAGGACAGCGATAAAATTTGGAAGCAATTTAAAGCAGCTTGCAACCATTATTTTGACAGAATACATGCAAAAAGAAATGCCGCAAGTCAAGAACAAGTTGATGCATACAACAAAAAGAATGAATTATTAAGTACCTTAAAAGGTCTAAAACTGCCAAGTGATAAAGACAAAGGTCTAGCTACTATAAAAGAATATATAAAGCAATGGAAAACATTGGGTAGAGTCCCTAATGACAAACGTTATATTGAAGGTAAATTTCAGAAAATTATTGATGGATTATTAACCCGTTTGAAAATGGATAAGAACGAGGTTGAAATGATTAAGTATGAAAACAAACTGGATTCCCTTAATACTTCTGATGACAATAGAAATTTAGATAATGAACACTCATTTATTCGTAAAAAAATTGACGAAGTCAATAGTCAGATTAATCAGTTGGAAAACAATTTACAATTTTTTACTAATGTTGACGAGGACAATCCACTAGTAAAAGACGTTCATAATAATATTAAGGCGCACAAGGAATCTTTAAATCTCTTGAAAAATAAACTTAGTAAAATTAAAGAACTCTATTAAGGGTTAGCGCACAATAATAATTACAAAAAGCAACGGGTAAAACTCAGTTGCTTTTTTTATCTGATTAAACTAAAATGCCCACGATACGTTTTAATACGTCCAGAAATTTCAACCAATTCCGCAATGAACCAATAATCTGATTCTGGCAATAATTCACCATTAAACTGACCAGTCCATTCACCATTTTTAGCATTTAACTGCTTAATTAATTTCCCGTAGCGATCGTATATACGAACTGTTGAAACACTTGAAAAATCTAAACCTAAACCCTTAATTTTCCATACGTCATTATATCCATCTGCATTAGGTGTAAAGAACTTAGGGAAACCCAGAATAAAAACTTCCAACTCGGCAATACCGCATCTATTTTTATCCTTTACATAAATAATATGTGAACCGGCGCCTACCCTATCAAAAAAAGGTTCATCTCCATATGGTCCATTTATATCATCTAATGCAAACTCATAATCACCAATACCTAAATTGTTATTCTCATTATTTATTGTTATGCTATTATTATCCGATAATTCAACAATGGCAATATCTTCACGTTCTATAACCGCTTTAGCAGATTCAACAACTTCAAAAGATTCCACAAAAGACTCACAACCAAAATTAGAAGTCGCTTTAACCGAATAAAGCCCTCCAACAGTCACAATAGCATTAGACTGTGTGCTCACAATACCACCATTAGCATCATACCATTCGTAGCTATATGCTCCTTTCGGGTTAAAGGTAAAAAGTGAAATTGGATTATTATCTAAACAATACACTCCAGTTTGATCAATTTCAAATTCTGGTCTAGGATGCACAGTCAATAACAAATGAGGTCCAAGTCCAAAACATGCACCATTATCATCACTCTCAACACGTACATATAGTAATTGCGAGAACGCTTCTTCATTTTTATAAGCATTAGTCGATACTATTTCATTCTGTTCTAACTGGGCATCATTTAGATTTCTATAATAATGGACACTTAAGCTTTGACCACTAGGAAATTCAGCAATAAACAATTCCGAAGCTAGGTTTAAGTCAAAAACATAAAATCCATCATTTACATCATCTTCATCACAAGTTTCCAATTCTTGTAAAAATCCTTGTGGAAAAGACGTTGTAGAAACTTGTAAGTTTATGGTAGACACCCTAAAACATCCCTCAATACTTTCAACACGAACATACACCACATTTGCTATAGTATTATTAAATGATGATGCATTTATTGTGTTAACCTTGTTAGTATTGGCATCAGATAGTGATAGATGATAAGTAAAGGTTAATTCTTCACTATTGTTAGAAATAATAGCATTGGCTTCATTTAAATTAAAATTTGTAAAACCATCAGTATCTTCATCACAGTTAATAAGTGTTATTGAAGGTTGAATTACAGGAAGTTCATATACATTAACATCAAATGATATATCTGTATAACAGGTCGCATCAAGATTATTCTCAATCCTAACATATACCGTTTGATTGTTTTGAATGGTGTTTATAAATTGGTTTGAAGGTGTCTGAATTAAATTCGTATAAGCCGCATCTGTAAAATAATAAAATGTAAAATCTGAACTTGATTTTCCGTTTAATAGTATTGACTCATTGGTTGTTAAATCGAATGTTGCATAACCGTTCGTGTCATCACCATCCAAATCAGAATCACATACACTTAAATCAGGAATATTTGAAGTTTGAGGTAAAACAACTGTTTCGTATACAGTAACATTTACTGGCAACCTATTCATACTTTCACAAGTATTAATTGTTTGGGTGGCATAATACGTATTGGTTGTTAACAGTATTGAAGTATCAAGCGGGACACCTCCAGAGGCTGAAGCGTACCATAAAATTGAATCTCCAGTTATTCCAAGATTAGAAATGGTAGCCTCTTCAATATCGCAAAAGCTTTGTATGGTATTTCCTGTTGGTAAAGATGTAACCTGCACACTTGCTGTAACTGGGGTTCTAGTCAAAGTTGTACATCCATTAATTGTAGCATCAACGTAATAGGTTGTTGTTGCGTTTAGGGTTGGTGTAGTATAAGATGCCCCCGTATGTAACGACATCCCTCCAGTAGGAACATCATACCAATTAATAATGCCAGTAGATGCTGTAGCCGATAAAACTCCTGACCCGGAATCGCAAATTAAATCATTATTTATTGAAACTATACTTGGTCTTTGTACAACTGTAGCAGTAACAGGTACTCTTACGCCTTCTAAACATCCATTTACGGAAGCTAAAGCATAATATGTTGTTGTGAAATTTAAAGTTGGCGTAGTAAAGACTTGTCCATTATATAATGGAGTACCTCCTATAAGGGTATCAAACCATAATACATCGCCTTCCAAAGCTGTAGCTTCCAGACTAAGGGCACCACTACCACAAATGGTTGCTGACTTGGTATCTATAATACGTGACGTATATATACTTGAACTTGCAGAAATATTTAAAATAGGGTCGCCAGGAAGCCCACCATACTCCATAATATAGCCTTTGGGTTGATAAACGCCACTAGGTGCTCCAGTGTTACTTAAATCGTTCCAAGACCCTGGTATCCCAATAGTTGGTGCCGTTATATGTGCATAATCTTCATCGCCAGCCTGATTGGGCTCATTTGTGTTCCAAAATGCATAATTAGGTGTCGATCCATTACTTAAACCATTCCAGAATACAGTACCCATTTCTGGTCCTGTTACCCATTTCCAAACGCCTTCGGTTTCAGCATCACTACCACCAATCCAACCTGCACCAGAGGACTGTTCGCCTGTTAATTGCGCTTCTGCTGCTGATGTAACTGTAGCCAAATAACCTTGTAAGCCAAAATAGGTTCTATTATCTGCAGCCGTTTTAGCTTCTGTCCAAGTAATACCAATTGACGAAACAAACTCATAATAATGACCTGTTGAAGGCAAAAAGTTAGCTGTTCCAATAGTTATTGAAAACGTTTTGTTAGATGGGTTGTTACTTATACTTTGAAAGACAATGTTTTTTACTGCTGTAATTAACTCCGTATAACTAACTGGAGATGACGATTTCCCTATTAGTATTAGTTTACCTTCTGTAGCATTCCATACAGCTAATACATTTGGGTGGTCGCCTGTTAGTATTAAAGTGTCTGCGCCTTGAACATATCCTGTAGATATTTGTATAAACAACGCATCAATTTCTGTGTCGTCTGGATCTACAATGTCAAAATCGGTTACAATATGTATTTGACTTTTAGGACAGTATAGTTGATTTCCTATAGCTGTTAATGTAGGTGCCACATTTTGAGAATAACATAAATGAGATGCCAATAATAAAAGTATAGCATAATAATTTATGCCATTTGTTCTGTTATACATTAGGAAGGTTTATAGACTTTTTTATATAAATATATGGCAAAAAAGCATGTATTACACATATTTAGGACAAAAAACGCTATAAAACGGCTAAAGATTTTAAACCACCTCCCAATGTTTGAATTTGAAAATCACAGATTTTCCAATGTCTTATTTGGGAGTTGCTTTGCCTCCTCCCAATACACATCCATTTCAGCCAAGGTCATATCTTTTAAGGGCTTATTTAAACTTTTTGCTTTAGCTTCAAGATATTGGAATCTCTTTGAGAATTTTTTATTAGTACGCTCCAAAGCATTTTCTGGATTTATATTTAAAAACCGAGCATAGTTTACCATAGAAAATATAACATCACCAAACTCACTTTCCATTTTATCTTGGTTACCTAGTTTCAATTCTGTTTTAAACTCCTTTAGCTCCTCCTCTACTTTTTCCCAAACTTGATTTGGTGCTTCCCAATCAAAACCAACACCTGCAACTTTCTCTTGAATCCTATTGGCTTTTACTAATGCAGGTAGGCTTTTTGGCACGCCTTCTAAAACACTAGTCTTGCCTTCTTTTAGCTTTAGGGTTTCCCAATTTCGTTTGACATCGTCTTCATTTTCAACTTTAACATCGCTATAAATATGTGGGTGTCTGTGTATGAGTTTATCACATATGGTATGACACACATCGGCCATATCAAAATCATGGGTTTCGCTTCCTATTTTAGCATAAAACACAATATGCAAAAGCACATCGCCTAATTCTTTTTTAACTTCTTCTAAATCTTTGTCTAAAATAGCATCACCAAGCTCATAGGTTTCTTCAATAGTAAGATGCCTTAATGTTTCCATGGTTTGCTTTTTATCCCATGGGCATTGCTCTCTTAACTCATCCATTATGGTTAACAAGCGATCAAATGCTTTAAGTTGGTCTTGTCTAGAATTCATTTTTTGAAGTTTTTGTAAAAATACAATTTTGCTTTCCATAGATTGATAATATTATATTTAAAATGACATTGAAAATACAAATCAAGGACTTTTATACTGACCAGGGCCGAAGTCTATTTCGGTATTGAAAAGGGACATTATTTTTGTATCTGCAATAGTTTTATATAACATCAAAAAAAGTTTGGTTTTGCTGTAACAATTTAACCTCAGAGCCGTCTTTTAAATCATAACTAAAAATAACTTAAATGAAATTTTCTTTTTGCAGTAATAAAATTACCTGCCTAATCTTTGTCTTAACATTGTTAACCATTATATCGTGTTCAAGTAAAGATGAAATGCCAATCCCGATAAATGATATTTATCTAAGAATTCCAGATATTCATTTTGAAACAAAGTTGATTAATCAGAATATAGATTCAGACGGTATTGTTAACCAACAAATGTTAAGGGCGGATGCAGAGGCTATAAGTGTTTTGGATTTAAATCTTCATAACAACTTTGGTGAAATTAGTGATTTGACAGGCATTGAGGGCTTTGTAAACTTAAAGCTATTATCTGTGGGCAATCAAGAATTAGAGAATATTGATTTAAGTTATAATACCTTATTGGATACTTTATATCTTACGGGAAATAAGATTTCCAGTATTGACTTTAGTAATAATCCTAATTTAATTTTTGTAGATCTACAATCTAATGAATTTAGTTCGAGTAGCTCAATTAGTGGACTATCTAACGCAACAAATTTAAAGGATCTGGACTTATCTTGGAATTATCTAGAGGACTTTAGTATTCATAATGAATCTTTAGAAGTTTTACATATTAGCCATAATGATTTGAAATTCATTGATACGGACGGATTAATAAATTTACAACACGTGTTTATGCCATCTAATAAACTTGAGGCAGTAGACTTTAGCACCAATACATCATTAGAGACTTTACTAATTTCTGGCAATAAACTTAAACACATTGATCTTGATAGCAATACAAATTTAACGCACCTTTATATTACAAGCAATTCACTTACTAGTCTTGATGTAAGCAACAACCTTGAATTGGTGGATTTAAGAGTGGATAGAAACCCAGAGTTAACTTGTATTAAAATTCAGGATGACCAAAATCCATATATTATAAAATCTGATTATCAAGAATTAAATTCAATTTGTAATTAGAATACAGCATGTTTTTCAAAAACAAACATTGCTAACAGCATATAAAATTAGAGACTCACGGATTTTCTAGCCTGACCATTGACAGGTTTATTTTGTGCTTACTGAACAGTTAGCTTAATCTAAATAACTAGTTTCATGCATAGACATTAAACAGCCCTTTACAAAAACAAAAAATCCAGCTAAAAAGCTGGATTTTTATAATTTATAGTCTTATAAAAACTACGCATTTTGCTTCTTGATTAAATTAAGTGCTGAACCTTCGTTATACCAAGTTATTTGAGCCTCGTTATACGTATGGTTTAATTTAATAGTATCTTTTGCACCATCGGCATGAACAATTTCTAAGGTTAATTGTTTACCTGGAGCAAAGGCATTTAAATCTGTGAAGTTGAATGTATCATCTTCTTGAATTAAATCATAATCTGCTTCATTTGCAAAGGTTAAGCCTAACATCCCTTGTTTTTTAAGGTTTGTTTCATGGATACGAGCAAAGGATTTTACAATAACCGCAGCGACACCTAAGTGTCTTGGTTGCATGGCCGCATGCTCACGAGAGGAGCCCTCGCCGTAATTATGATCACCAACAACTATTGTTTTAACTCCTGCTGCTTTATATGCTCGTGCTGTATCTGGCACACCACCAAACTCACCAGTCAATTGATTTTTAACAAAGTTTGTTTTTTGACCAAATGCATTAACAGCTCCTATTAAGGTATTGTTAGCAATATTATCTAGATGCCCTCTGAAACGCAACCAAGGTCCAGCCATAGAAATATGGTCGGTTGTACATTTACCTAAAGCTTTGATTAACAATTTAGCACCTGTAATAGAGTTTCCAATAGGTAGGAAAGGTGTTAGTAATTGTAAACGTTCTGATTCATCGCTTACAGATACTTTTACATGGCTACCATCTGCTTCTGGTGCTAGATAACCGTTATCTTTAACATCAAAACCTTTTGGAGGTAATTCCCAACCTGTTGGTTCATCGAACATCACTTCTTCGCCATTTTCATTAATCAGCTTATCTTTAAGTGGATTAAAGTCCAAACGTCCAGCTACAGCTATTGCTGCTGTTAATTCTGGTGATGCTACAAAGGCGTGTGTATTTGGATTACCATCGGCACGCTTTGCAAAGTTTCTGTTAAAAGAGTGTACGATACTATTTTTTGGTGCATTTTTTGGATCGCTATATCTAGCCCACTGCCCAATACAAGGCCCACATGCATTTGTGAATATTTTTGCGTTTAAGTTTTCAAATACATCAAGAATACCATCACGTTCTGCAGTATATCGAACTTGTTCGGAACCAGGGTTAATCCCTAATTCTGCTTTCATTTTTAAGCCTTTATCTAAAGCTTGTTGGGCTATAGATGATGCTCTTGACAAATCTTCATATGACGAGTTTGTACAAGACCCTATTAAGCCCCACTCTACAACAATTGGCCAATCATTAGCTTTGGCTTTTTCGGTCATAGCTGTACCAACTTCTGTTGATAAATCTGGTGTAAACGGCCCGTTTAAAAGTGGTCCTAGCTCAGATAAATTGATATCAATAACTTGATCGAAATAATTTTCTGGATTTGCATAAACCTCAGCATCAGCAGTTAAATGTTCTTTTACCTCATTGGCTGCATCTGCTACATCTGCTCTATCGGTAGCACGTAAATAACGCTCCATAGATTCATCATATCCAAATGTAGATGTGGTTGCTCCTATTTCGGCACCCATATTACAAATAGTTCCTTTTCCTGTACAGGACATAGATGTTGCTCCAGGTCCAAAATATTCAACAATAGCACCAGTTCCTCCTTTTACAGTCAGAATTTCTGCTACTTTTAAAATCACATCCTTTGGTGCAGTCCAACCAGATAATTTTCCAGTTAATCTAACACCGATTAGTTTAGGGAATTTTAGTTCCCAAGCCATACCAGCCATAACATCTACAGCATCAGCACCTCCAACTCCAATAGCAACCATACCTAATCCTCCTGCATTTACAGTATGTGAATCTGTTCCAATCATCATTCCTCCTGGGAATGCATAATTTTCCAATACCACTTGATGGATAATTCCAGCACCTGGTTTCCAGAAACCAATACCGTATTTATTTGATACGGATTCTAAAAAATTAAAAACCTCACTACTTACGCTATTTGCATGTTTTAAATCTGTTGCCGCACCTTCTTTAGCTTGGATTAAGTGATCGCAATGCACCGTAGTCGGAACTGCTACTTTAGGTTTTCCTGCTTGCATAAACTGCAATAATGCCATTTGAGCTGTTGCATCTTGACACGCAATTCTATCTGGAGCAAAATCTACATAGTCTTTTCCTCTGGTAAAGGCCTTTGTAGGCGTTCCATCCCATAAATGAGAATATAAAATCTTTTCAGATAGTGTTAGTGGTTTCCCTACAATCTCACGTGCTTTATCTACACGGTCAGCCATTTTGGTGTAAACACCTTTTATCATACTGATGTCAAATGCCATAAAATATAATTTAAGTTTTGTTTTTTAAAGTAACGCAAAATACAAAATTAATACAAAGTTCTAAAAATAAACATCGCAATAATACACCCAATCATACTAAATTATTATAGTGATATTATAATTTAGTATGATTTCTTTTTTTGCATTAATTTTTGGTGAAAATGATGATTTAATAAGGTTGATTATTGAGTGCTTATTTTTAAAGCACACTATTTAAAAAAAGCGACTTAAATCCAGTCTAAACATAGTATGCTAATAGTTAAATTAATTATCTATGTTTGTTCTAATAATTACAGGTTATGTTACTTATTCTTTTAAGTTGGATTTATATTTTTTTTACCACTTTAAATTTTGGAATACTCCTTAAAAAGGTTTTTGGAATCCAAAAGTGCAACCCTATAATCCATCATTTTTTAGGGCTTTTACTTTACACTCTACTATGTAGCCTTGCTGCTTTTTTTATAAGACTAAATATTGAGTTTTATCTTTTTGTTTTTATTATTAACGTCTTTATTGTTTTTAAATTTCGAAATTTAACAAGGTTTCATTTTAATTCTTTCGTTAAAACTTTTTTCAATCTTAAAACATCATACCGGTTTCTTTTTATTCTTATCTTGATTATTGTATTGGCTCAAAGTTCAACTAAACCATTTCTTTTAGATAACGAATCTTATTATATTCAAACCATAAAATGGATTAATGAATATGGTTATGTGAAAGGCCTTGTAAATTTACATCCTTTTTTTGGACAAAATTCTTCGTGGCACACTTTACAAGCTGGTTTTAATTTTTCTTTTATATGCCCTATTTTTAATGATATAAATGGTTATTTATTCATATTAGCGTCACTGCTTTACTTGGAAAAATTGAATAATTACGAGACGAGCAAAAGCATTCAGAATTTTTACTTGGGCTTAACGCTAATATTCTCCATTTTTTTAATGCAATTTATAAATGCGCCTTCCCCAGACCTTATCATCTTTTTGGTAACGCCTTATATCTTATTTTTATTTCTTGAAAAGCGCTATACGATATCCATAAATGATTTTAAAATAATTTTAAGCTTAGTTCTTTTTTTATGTTTTGTAAAAGTGACTATGGCTATTTTAATTGTTCTCAGTATTATTTTGTTTGTACAAAATTTTAAAACGCTAAAAGGAAGTTTGGCTTCTTATATAGCCATTAGTAGCACCATGCTTATTTTATTTTTATGTAAAAACGCTATTATTTCTGGATATCTTTTTTACCCTATTGAACTATTTGATTTTTTAAATTTTGAATGGAAACAACCTAAAGCACTCTTGAATTTTTACAAAAGAGGAACTTATTTGGATGGCATGAATAATGTAGACACGAGTCATTTAAACTTTTTTGAAACCTTTAAATATTGGCTTACTATTCCAAAATTAGACGGTCTTTTTAATTCGTTTTATATTTTACTTCTTATTTTATTTCCTTGGTTTCTTTTAAAGAAGAACAAGGCATCTGGACTATTTATTATTTATACGTTATCCATTTTGCAATTAATTCTTCTTTGGAATAATTCGCCGCAATATCGATTCTTCTTTGCCTTCATTATGTTTTTGTCTGTACAAATATTTATTTCTGTTTTTAAAAACAAAATGATAGGCTTCTACCTTGTTTGTATCGCTATAGTTGCTAGTGCTTTTTCTGTTTTTTTCAATATTAACTTAAAACATTTTACAGATAATGCGCTTGCCATGGATTCCAATAGTTTTAGTATAAAACATATTATTGTTCCAGCAGGTATTTCCAAAACAACAACAAAATTCACTAAAGAAACTATTAATGGTTTTGAATTTTACTCGCCTAATTCAGATATGTTTATTTGGGGTACTGGTAATGGTAATTTACCTTGTGTAAACAAAAAACAAGTTAATTACATTAAAACGTATTATCATTATACGCCAGTGCTTAGAACTAAAAACCAGAAAGATGGTTTTTTATCTGTTCCGACAGAAAACGAAATTATTAAAACAAACTTTTAATAATTTGTTCTTCTGAAACACCTTCTGCTTCGGCTTTATAATTTTTTATAATTCTGTGCCTTAGAATACTATGGGCAACGGCTTGTACATTTTCAATATCTGGTGAAAACTTGCCACTAATAGCGGCATGTGTTTTAGCTGCCAAAATTAAGTTTTGTGATGCTCTTGGTCCTGCTCCCCAATCTATATAGGCTTTTACTAAATCTGGAGCGGCATCAGAATTAGGCCTTGTTTTTCCAACCATTGAAACCGCATATTCTACAACATTATCTGCTACTGGAATACGACGTATTAAATGTTGAAAGTCCACTATTTCTTTTGCCGAAAACAAAGCGTTAACCTTAGGTTGAATATCATTTGTTGTTGATTTAACAACTTGCACTTCTTCTTCAAAAGAAGGGTAATCTAGATTAATAGCAAACATAAAACGGTCTAACTGTGCTTCTGGCAAGGGGTAGGTCCCTTCTTGCTCAATAGGGTTTTGTGTTGCTAAAACAAAATAAGGTAAATCTAGTTTATAATGATGTCCTGCCACAGTGACGGCACGTTCTTGCATAGCTTCTAATAGAGCTGCTTGTGTTTTTGGTGGTGTCCTATTTATTTCGTCTGCTAAAATAATGTTAGCAAAAATTGGTCCTTTTATAAATTTAAAATGGCGATCTTCATCTAGAATCTCACTTCCTAAAATATCGCTAGGCATTAAATCTGGTGTGAATTGGATACGTTTAAAGTCCAGTCCTAAAGCTTGTGCTATAGTATTAACCATTAAGGTTTTTGCTAAACCTGGAACACCAATTAATAGTGAGTGCCCGCCTGAAAAAATAGAAATCAAAATTTGAGTAACGGCTTCATCTTGACCTATAATAGCTTTGGCTACTTCAGTTTTTAACGTCTTAAATTGTTTTACAAATCTTTCGATAGCAGCTACATCGGACATATTCTTATTTTTTTAACCAGTTACCAGAAAATTGACAGGTTCTGTGTGCTCCACTAATTTTTATATAGGTATCTAATATTTTTTCTTCTTGCCATTTTTCAATTGCTCTTATCTTTTTTTCTTCTAATGCTAGTTCTTTTATTTTCAAATAATCGCGAGCATAATCTGCTTCATGTTCATCAACTCTATCGGTAACTTTTAATATTTTAAATTTAACTTTACGGTTGCGGTCTTCTTCACTTAAAACCAAACTAATCTCATCATCTTTTAAATTTTGAATTTGAGCGTATAGTTCTGTATCCATTCTCGTTAATTCAAAATTATAGTCTTGTGTGGTTGGGTTTATTAATTGTCCTCCATCATTCTTTGTTTCTTTTTCATCACTAATTTCCCTAGCTGCATCAGCAAATGAAATATCACCGTCTACAATACGCTTTCTAGTTTTTTCTAAACGCTCTTTAGCCTCTTTTACTGCTTCACTAGATACTTTTGGTATTAATAATATGTGGGCAACATCATATTCTTGTCCTCTTATTTTCTCTAAAGTAACAATATGAAAACCAAAATCTGTTTCAAAAGGTTCTGAAACTTCGCCTTCTTGTAAAGAAAATGCAACCTGTCTAAACTCTTTTACCATTCGTGGTTGTTTTCTATTTAAAGTATATTTACCCCCTTTACTTGCGGATCCTGGGTCGTCAGAATACAATACAGCTTTAGAACGGAAACTAGCTCCATTTTCTATGATATCAGCTTTAAATTGTTTTAAACGGTCAATGATTTTTTGTTTTTCTTCTTCAGAAACTTTTGGTTCTGCTACAATTTGAGCCACTTTAAGTTCTGTTCCAAAAGTAGGTCTATCTTCTTCGGGTATTTTATTAAAAAAATCTCTCACCTCTTCTGGAGTTATCTCTATTTCTTCAACAATTTTAGATTGCATTTTAGCTGCCAGCTGATTGGATTTATTAATCTCAAACATTTCATCTCTAAAACTTTTTTCATCATCTTTTTTATAAAACTCCAAAAGTTTTTCCATAGATCCATTGGTTTGCTGTAAAAATTGTTGAATCTGATAATCTACATTTTTTCTGATCTCTGCATCCGAAACCGGAATGCTATCTTGAACGGCATGGTGTGCGTACAATTTATCTTCTAATAACTTACCAAACAATTCGCACTTTCCAATGTCGTTTGTATTGACACCTTGTGCTTGTAATTGCAAATAGGCCTTGTCTATATCGGAATCCAAGATAATATAATCCCCCACTACGGCAGCTACCCCGTCAATTTTTTTAGCATTTTTTGCAAGTGTTGTATCGACTTTTTTAACGACCTCTTTAACTTCGTCTTCTATAATTTCTTGTGCAGATAGAACATTTAGAGTTAGTAAAGTTATACCTAAAAGCAATGTATGTTTCAAATTAATTGTAAATTTCAAATTGTTTATTTTTAATAGCATCTTTTGTGATATCTTTTTCTAATTCTTTAATAAGTTCTAGCTTACGTTTGTTAATGACTATTTGATCTATAGTTGGCTTAACATATTCCAACGGAGCAGTGTCATTTCTAACCAGAACATCATTAATTTGCATCAAATATACTCCTAATGAATCTTTGAGTTGTACAAAATTAGATTTTTTTAACAGTTGGTTTTTATTTTCCGGAGTAACTGCTGGAATTTTCTTTATAACATGACTCAATTTTATCCAAATAGAATCATTTAATGAGTAAGATTTAAATTGTATGGATATAGAATCTAAAAGCTCTTTATCTTGGGTATTGTACCGCTTGAATTTTTCTTTAATAGTCTTAAAATCAATAATATTTTCATCTACATGTATGTAACGGAATTTAAGTAACTCTTCGTTTAACTTGAAAACTTCTTTATTGTTATTATAATAAATGTCAGCTTCTTGGGTATTGACCAATGTATCTATATTTCTTTTAACCAATGCTTCTATATAGGCTTTGGAGTATAAATCGTTTTTATACTGGACTACCAATTTATCAAAGGCAGCTTGTTTTTCTTCGTTTAAATTTAGCTTGGCACCATCAACAAACAATTGTTGTGTAGCCCATCGATTAATAAAATTTTGAATGATTAATGTACTATCTTCTTTTAGTGTTCCTTCTGGCACTAAATCTTTAATAGCGTCATGGTATAAATAGGTTTCATTAACTCTAGCCAAAGGTTTGCCTTCATCTAATACTTTAAACATATCACATGAAACCACAAATGTTAGCAGAAATAATAAGATGATTTTAGTCCGCACTTATTACTTTTTAAGTTGAGATTTTACGTTTGTTAAAACCTCTTGGTTAATGACTATTTTATATTTTTCACCCAACTCCTTAATCCAGTTTTTTTCTTTATAAGTTTGATAATCGCTAATAACAGTTCCCTTAGCCGCTTCTAATGTTTTTTGAGTTTGTGGCAAGACCTCTTTAACTTGAACCAACACGAAAGCATTATTGTGTTTGTATATTTTAGAAATCCCCTTTTCAAAATTAAAATTAGTAGGAAGCGCTTGATGTTTGCCATCCATTATGTCTGATGTAAATATTACTTCTATTTCATTGTTACTGTTTACAAGTGATTTTATTTGATCTAGAGCCATACCATCAGTCAATAATTTAGACACTTTTTTAAGTGTTTTTTGTTTTGTTGATGAAGCCACTACAGCATCAATCCGTTCTGGTAGAACATAATTATTTTTATGATTGTTGTAATAGTCTTGAATACCAATAGAATCTGTTTTTGCCGTATTCCAAATTGTTGTTTCCATCAATTCAAATAATAATAAACCATCTCGATACTCACCGACAATATGAGCAAATTCTTCGTTCTCTTCTTCTAAATTATTCTCTTGATACTGAATTAAATTATCCTTTAAAAAGGATTCATACTTTCTAGAAATTATAGATTTATATGGGCCCTTTTGGGTTCGATTGCGTTGTGTTTTCTGCAAATAATCTCCAAAATCTTTATAAGAAAATTGTTTTTTTCCTATTTTAACCAAAGGTTCATTTTCTTTAAAATCTGCTGGAAGCTTCCATGTTTTTTTAAAATAATCGTCATTAAATATAGAAATAAAGTAATCTATTCCAGAAAACTCGTTATCAACATTATAACGCTTTTTAAGTTTATCAACCAAAGCCTCGTCAATCAATTTAGACCTATCATCACGTTTTACTTTTTCTACCAATTCAGGTTTCATGATTTCAAAGTCAGGTACAAGTTTTTTACCATATAACTTAACAATATGCCAACCATAATTGGTTTTAAAAGGCTCAGATATATCACCTATATTATCTAAATTAAAAACAACATCTTCAAACTCTTGTACACTTAACTGACCACTGGAAATTGGCGATAACATACCGCCTTTTTGCGCAGAATTTTTATCATCTGAAAACTGTTTTGCTAAAGATTCAAAATCTTCACCTTGATTTAATTTTTTATATAATTCTTGAATTCTAATTTCTGGCTTTTCGGCCAATGAATCCTTTTCTTTATTAACAACCATAATATGCGCTACTGTACGCTCGCCTCTTGATTTTCGTTTATCTAAAACATTAACGATATGGTATCCAAAACGCGTCCTAAATGGTTGGGAAATATCACCAACATTGGTATTAAAAGCTGCAGTTTCAAATTTATAAACCATTTTAAAGCCTGTAAAATACCCTAATTTTTCTCCGTAAACGGTTTGTCCGTTATGAACTTCTGCCCTTACTTTTTCAAAGCCTTCATTTAAAGCTCTGTTACGCAACTTCATAATACTATTAAAAGCCACAAGTGTATCTTCTGGACTAGCATTTTCAGATACTTTTATTAAAATATGATTGGCCTTTACATCATGCGACAGTCTATCATAAGCTTCCTTAACCAAAGCATCTGTAACTTTCGTATCTGTTATAAAACTTTTAGCAAGTTGTTTTTTGTAATTGGATAATTCTCTTAAATATGATGTCTTTTTATGTAAATCTAAGGCTTTAGCTTCTTTTAACTTTAGCTTATAGCTCGTAAATAATTTTAAATATTCATCAACATCTTTTTGAGATTCATCTTGAACTAAATCTAGGTTTTTATTATAAACCCTTAAAAATTCTGATGTGTAAACGGGCTCTCCTTGAACACTGAAAAGTATATCTTCATTGTTAGATTGTGCATCTACATTTAATACTGATAACGTTAAAAATAAAATGAAAAAAAAATTTAATTTCATGGAATAAAAAATTAATTGAATGGTTACAAAAATAATAATATATAGCTATAATACAAGTTGTTTTACAAACGATTAAAGAAAGTAAATGTTGCACCCATTCAAACCTTTTAATTAGCTAAAAATTGCCCTTTTGCAGTCACTTTTTGTCTTTTTTTTGTTCCGTAGCGATACTATGTAACAAAAAAAGCCTTCAATTGGTCACAAAAGGCCTAATTTTCGGCTTAACTCAATAAATTCAAATGAGTTCATTATATTTTTTATGATTACATTTGATGGTACATTTATAACCTTTTTTAACACAGAATGTTTTAAAAAAATATGCGCAAACTAAAATTAATCTGGGACTTTCGCGGACCTGATGCATACAAAATAGCTCAACACCACGAAATTCATTTAAAAGAATACATCGCATCGGAACGTTTGAGCATTACGATTACTGGGGTTGAAAGCTTAAACAATATACATACTATAGCTTTTTTAGTTGTTGATGAAAGCCAAATGAAACCCATTAGAGATACTTTAAAACCTCATAGAGGACAAGTTTATACCAAAAAACATGACAGCTAAATACGATAGTATTGGTTTAAATTATAATAAAACACGTAAAGCCGATCCGTTTATAGCTGAATGCCTCTTTACAAACCTAAACCCAAAAGCAGATGGCGTGTATTTAGACATTGGTTGTGGCACAGGAAACTATACAAACGCGCTTCAAAAAAAGGGATTCCGATTTATAGGTATTGACCCTTCTAATAAAATGCTCGAAAGGGCAAAGCTGAAAAACCCCAATATAGATTGGCGACAAGGACAAGCAGAGAATACCAAAATAAAACCTAATAGTATAGACGGTATTATGGCAAGCTTAACTATTCATCATTGGAAAGATTTTGAACAAGGGTTTTCAGAACTGTATAGTATATTAAAGCCTAATGGTACGATTGTTATTTTTACTTCTACTCCAAAACAAATGAAAGGCTACTGGTTGAATCATTATTTCCCAAAAATGCTTGAAGATTCCATGACTCAAATGCCTTCTTTAAAAACTATAGAAAACGTAATGAATCATTCTGGGTTTTTGATAAGCAAAACCGAAATATATAATGTAAAGCCAGACCTTAAAGATTTATTTTTATACTGCGGAAAACATAATCCTAAACTTTATTTGAGCCCAAAAATAAGACAAGGTATTTCCTCTTTCTCTTCACTTGCCAATACAACTGAAGTTGAAACAGGATTAATAGAACTTCATAAAGATATTGCAAATAATACCATTCAAAAGATTATTAATTCTTTTAAAAACGATTTAGGGGATTATTTATTTATTATTGGGAAAAAACCACTGGATTCTATTTAAATATTAGGATAATCGTAATATTTTATACCATTGAAAACAACTCATAGTAACAAAGAATCCTAAAGAAAATAAATTGTAAATTAGACAAACATTTATACATTCCTAATAAACATGGGGATAGTTATGGCAAAAAAAACTAAATCGGCATTAGAAAATAAAAAAGGGGTTTCTATATCAGAAATCACCAATACTTCTAAAATCAAATCTATTAAGGACAAACGCAAAACGGGAATTAATACAGATGCACTGGTAGCATCTATTTTAAATAAAGATATTACAGCATTAAGTCGTGCTATCACTCTTATTGAAAGTAAAAACCCTAAACATCTAGAAAAAGCTAATACTATCATAAAGGGCTGCTTACCCTATTCTAATAAGGCTGTTCGTATTGGTATTACTGGTGTTCCTGGTGTTGGTAAGAGTACATTTATCGAGGTTTTTGGAAAACACTTAACAGCCATAGGGAAACGTGTTGCTGTTCTTGCTATAGATCCAAGTAGCTCGATTACAAAAGGTAGTATTTTAGGTGATAAAACCAGAATGGAAAATTTAGTAAAAGATGATAATGCTTTTATTCGTCCATCTGCTTCGGGTGAATCTTTAGGAGGCGTAGCCAGAAAAACCAGAGAGACTATTATTTTATGTGAAGCTGCAGGTTTTGATGTCATTATTATTGAAACGGTTGGTGTTGGTCAAAGTGAAACCACTGTGCATAGTATGGTCGATTTCTTTTTATTATTAAAGTTAGCAGGAGCAGGTGACGAATTGCAAGGTATAAAACGTGGTATTATAGAAATGGCCGATGCTATAGCCATTAATAAGGCTGATGGTGACAATTTAAAAAAAGCAAAACTAGCTAAAGTAGAATTTAATAGAGCGCTTCACCTCTACCCAGAAAAATCATCACATTGGCAACCAAAGGTAACACTATGTAGTGCTCTAAAAAATGAAGGCATTGATGCTATTTGGGAAATTATTTTAGAGTATGTTAAAATCACTTCTGAAAATAATTACTTCAACACAAAACGAAACGAACAGAATAAATTTTGGCTTATTCAAACTATAGAAGATCAATTAAAATCAGATTTTTTTAATACACCTAAAATTAAAAGCGCATTAAAAAACCAATTGCAACTCATTGAAACCAATCAAACCACACCTTTTGCTGCTGCCGATTATTTGCTTTCAATAAACAATTAATCATTCACAAAGCGTTTTAGCAAATAATGACTTAGTTTATAAAACAAGAATCCAGAAATAGCTCCAAAAGTTAATCCGCAAACAATGTCTAAAGGATAATGTACGCCTATATAAATTCTACTATAAGCTACAATTGCACTCCAAAACAACAATATAAATATTAAATTTTTATAGTATGTTTTCAACATTAAACCAGCAAATACTGCTGCTGCCATGGAGTTTGATGAATGTCCAGAAAAAAAGCCATACTTACCACAACGTACTGCAATAAAGCGTATTTGATCTATTAAATCTGCTTCACCACATGGTCTTGAACGCTGAAAACCACGCTTAAAAACATTTGTGATTTGGTCTGTAAAGGTTATCATTAAAGCAACTACAACAACAAAGACCAACAATGATTTTAAACCATATTTTTTATACAACAGAAATAATAAAATAGCATATAATGGAATAAAAGTAAGTTTGTTAGTTATTACTAACCACAAATAATCCCATGTTTCGGATCCTAAACTGTTTAAGAATAAAAACAGTTTGGTGTCGTAGTTTAGAAGTTGTTCAATCATTTATTTTTTTTTATTACAAACCCTAATAGTTATCAAAATACTAAAGCAATTATGCATCGTATTTTGCTACTTCATTATCATAAAAATCGGTAGCTTCTTTAATAGCATTTTCAGTTTCGATTTCTAATTCTTTTTGATCTTCAGCATCAAAATCTTCAAACCATTCCACTTCATCATTTTCTAGATTTATAATAAACCTCGGGAATTCTGTATGAATGACATAAATAGCATTTGGATATTCCGTATTATCACCTAGTATAAATTTTGGGAGTGTCATCTATTTTAGTTGTTAATTGTTGTTTGTTAGACAAAATTAGTTTTTTTGTCAAATAATTAAATCGAATATACAATAAAATTGCTGCTGTTGTTAAACCTGCAAGAAGTCCTAACCAAATACCAAAACTACCATAAGCATCTTCTTTGCCTAAAAACCAGCTTATTGGAAAGCCAATTAACCAATAGGAAATAAAAGTAATTATAGTTGGGATTTTAACATCCTGTAATCCACGTAAAGCCCCTAAAACAAGGACTTGTATACTATCGCTTATTTGAAAAATAGCAGCCGCTATCAGTAATTTTGATGCTATTTTTACAACTTCGGTATTATCCATTAAGTCCTTTGGGTCATCAAAATCCACATAAATTCTTGGTAAATAATCATGGAATACAAAGAAAATAATAGCAAAGCTAATGGCAAATAACATACCCATTAAAAATAACGAAAACGCAATACGGCGTAATTCAAAATAAGCTTTTAAGCCTTTTTGGTTACCAACCCGAATCATAGCAGCTACACTTAGTCCCATAACTACCATAAAAGTCATTGAACTTAAATTAAGTGCTATTTGATTTGCGGCTTGCGGGTTTTTACCTAATAAACCACTTAACCATATAGCCGCTGTAAATATGGCGACTTCAAAAAACATTTGCATGGCACTTGGCGCACCTAAATTGATGATTTTCTTAAGCATCAACTTATCTAAAACAAAGAATTTAATTTGAGTAACAAAAGCTTTAGATTTTTCTTTCCCTCTTAATAAAAGCCATAAATACCAAACCATAATAATCCGAGAAGCTAAAGTGCCATAAGCTGCTCCAACAATGCCTAATTCTGGAAAACCAAATTTTCCAAAAATAAATACATAGTTTAAAATAATATTAATAACATTCCCTATAAGCGTTGCATACATGGGGTATTTAGTCATAGATAAACCATCACTAAACTGCTTAAATCCTTGAAAAACAATTAATGGAATTAATGAAAATGCTACCAAATCCAAATACGGAATGGCTAGCTCAACAACTTCAACAGGTTGTTTCATTAAATACATTAAAGGCTTAGCAAAAAACACCATTAAAAAAAGTAACACACCCAAAACCGTACATAAAAATAGACCGTGTTTGAAAGATGATTTTCCTCTAATAAAATCATTAGCTGAATCTGCTTCCGCAATTAAGGGCGTAATGGCGGTAGAAAAACCAATACCCAAAGACATAGCAATAAACATAAAACTATTACCTAAAGATACCGCAGCCAATTCTGCTGTACCTAATTGTCCTACCATAATGTTATCCACAAAACTAACAAAAGTATGGCCTAGCATACCCAACATAACTGGTGCAGCAAGTTTCCAATTGTATCTAAACTCTTTGGTGTAATTCTTTAATTGCATTTAGCAAAAGTAAACTTTAGACCTCGTATTTTTAATTATAGCATAGTATTCTTTTTTATCAAGGCATACTATTAACATTTGTTAATAACTTCATACAGGTTTTATTTTCTACAGAGTTGTGTTTTCATACATTTGCATGGCTTTAGAAAGATCTCACTAAGACATATAGCACTTATAGAAACCATTAGCACATATTTTATAGGGATTAAAAATACAACCGCTTTAGTTTCGATATTTAAAAGGAGGAAACATTAGTTTCCTCCTTTTTATTTAACACATTAATATTCCTTTTACACTAATCTATAATCGCATTTATTATAATATTTCTATTGACAAATTTCTAAAACCAAAAATTTATAAACTAGAAACCATTCTTTTAGCATCTTCAAACTCGTTTATAATATCGTTTACAATTTTAGAAACAGGTTTAATATCATGAATCAGCCCAGAAATTTGACCTATTTCAAGTTCTCCCTCTTCTAAATCGCCTTCAAACATACCTTTTTTTGCGCGTGCTCGTCCTAATAAGGTTTTTAATTGTTCTGGTGTCGGGGCTGTTTTATAGAGTTCTTGAACATCATCATAAAACTTATTTTTAATTAATCTTACTGGCGCTAATTCTTTTAAGGTTAATTGTGTATCGCCCTCTTTGGCATCAACAACAGTTTGTTTAAAGGCTTGGTGTGCCGAACTCTCTTCGCTGGCTACAAATCGACTTCCTACCTGTACGCCATCTGCTCCTAAAATCATTGTAGCCAACATGGCTTTTCCATTTGCAATACCACCTGCGGCTATTAATGGAATTTGAATTTTTTCTTTGACCATAGGAATAAGCGCCAATGTTGTAGTCTCATCCCTCCCATTATGACCACCAGCTTCAAAGCCTTCAGCCACAATGGCATCAACACCTGCCTCTTGTGCTTTTAAAGCAAACTTGACACTACTTACAACGTGTACAACCGTAACGCCATGTTCTTTTAACCAAGACGTCCATGTTTTTGGATTGCCCGCTGAAGTAAATACAATCTTGACACCTTCTTGTATTATAATATCCATAACCTCCTGAATATTGGGGTATAGCATAGGCACATTAATCCCAAAAGGCTTATCTGTCGCTTTTTTACATTTTTGAATGTGCTCTCTTAGCACCTCAGGGTACATGGAACCTGCTCCAATAAGTCCCAATATTCCAGAATTACTTGATGCTGATGCTAAGCGCCAACCACTATTCCAAATCATTCCAGCTTGAATGATTGGGTATTTTATATTGAAAAGTTCTGTTATTCTATTTGCCATAAAATTATAATAAGAATGCAGAAATTTACGCATTTTAAGTTAAATTTCTGCATGCATTCTTTAGCAAATTTAGCATGAGCTATATTAAGAAATCACTCCTGAACCAATAAGTTCATCTTCCTTATACCACGCAACAAATTGACCTTCGGTTATTGCAGATTGTGGATTATCAAACTCGACGTACAAGCCTGAATCGACTTTATATAATGTAGCACTTTCTAATGCTTGACGGTAACGAATTCGTGCCTTAACAGTCATGGTTTCATCAACTTTTAAAGTCAAGTCTTCACGAACCCAATGCAATTCTTCGTTAGTTACAAATAAGGCTTTTTTATATAATCCTGGATGTTCTTTTCCTTGACCTGTATAAATCACATTCTCATCAACATCAGTGTCTATGACAAATAATGGTTCTATAGTACCACCAACGGCTAGCCCTTTTCGTTGTCCTTTTGTAAAGTAATGCGCGCCTTGATGTTTACCTACTATTTTACCATCATCGATCTTGTAGTCAATTTTTCGAGATAAATACGCTAGTTTTTCTTCAGTCGAATTAAACTCAGGTTCTGCTTGCACAAAAACGTCTTGTTCTTTTGGAACCTCTACAATAACGCCTTCTTTTGGTTTTAATTGTTGTTGAAGAAAATCAGGTAATTTCACCTTACCTATAAAACAAAGGCCTTGAGAATCTTTCTTTTCTGCTGTAACTAAATCCAATTCCATTGCTATTTCTCGAACTTGAGGTTTTGTTAATTCTCCAATTGGAAATAACGATTTTGCTAATTGTTCTTGTGACAACTGACATAAAAAATAGGATTGATCTTTATTACCATCTACACCCGCCAATAATTGATAAATATCTTTTCCTTCTTTTTGAATTGTTCCTTTTCTACAATAATGTCCTGTTGCTACAAAATCAGCACCTAACTCAAGAGCTATGTCCATGAAAACATCAAACTTTATTTCTCTATTACAAAGTACATCGGGGTTTGGTGTTCTGCCTTTTTCATATTCATGGAACATATAATCAACAATACGTTCTTTATATTGTTCACTTAAATCTACTGTTTGAAACGGAACACCCAGTTTTTCAGCAACCAACATAGCATCGTTGCTATCATCTAACCAAGGACATTCATTTGATATAGTCACCGAATCATCATGCCAGTTTTTCATAAACAATCCAATAACCTCATAGCCTTGCTGCTTTAATAAATAAGCTGCAACGCTAGAATCAACACCTCCTGAAAGACCAATAACAACACGTTTCATTCTAAAAAAATTAGTCTACAAAGATACATATTATAACAGTATTTCATAATGTCTTAAAGTTTTAAAAAATCGATGAAATACACTTTTGTTTAATTATTTTAAAATTTTATTCAACAAAATTTGTTTTTTTGTTTAATTATTTATTATTTTTGTTAAACAAAGTATAACTAATACATAAAAACAATGAAAACATTAAAAAATATCACAAATTTAACTTTCCTATTAATAGGATTTATTTTAGTAACCTCATGTAGCAGTGATGATGATAATAATATAGTAGCACCTGTTCCTACTAATAGTATTGTAGATCTTGCACAAGCAACACCACAACTTTCTAGTTTAGCATCTGCACTTATAAAGTATCCAGATTTAGTAGACTTATTAAGTAGTGACGGTACTTTTACAGTATTTGCTCCAGATAATGCTGCCTTTACTGCTTTATTAGCTGCTATAGGACAAACTTCTATTGATGATATTCCAGAAGATGTATTAAAAAGTGTATTACAGCATCATGTCTTTGCTTCTGCTGCATTAGAAGCTAGTGCGGTAACATCAGGAACCATAACTATGGCTGGTGGCGAAACTGTTGAAGTGCTAGTAAATAATGATGGTGTATTCTTAGATAATGCCCAAGTTACTATGCCAGATGTATCAGGTACCAATGGTATTGTTCATATAATAAATAGTGTTCTTGTACCACCATCTATGTTACCTATAGTAGGAACTATTGTAGCGCCTGCTTACTTTAATAAAAACTTTACTACGCTTATTGCTGCAGTTCTTGCAGCTGACCCAAGTATATTAGAATTACTTTTAAGTGATGGTACTGATGGAAATGGTTTAACACTATTTGCTCCTACTAATGACGCTTTTGCAGCTGCTGGAATTACAGATGTTAATGGTGCAGATGCCATATTAGCTTATCATGTTATTAATGGTGCTACCATTATGGCTTCTATGCTACCAACTACTGATGGATCAGCCGCAGAAGTTGGAACTGTTGGTGGAAATATATATGTAACCAATGCAGGAAGCGGTGTATTTATAAACGGAACAACTGAAGTTGTTGATACTAACATTACAGGATCAAATGGTGTAGTTCACGTCATTGACAGAACTTTAATCCCACCTACGAATACAATTAATGAAATAGTTGCTAGCCTTGCTTCAGGAGATCCTGCAGAATTTACAATGTTAGCTGCTGCACTAGCACAAGCTGGTTTAGGTGATACATTTGGTACTGCTGGACCTTTTACGGTATTTGCTCCAACTGATGCTGCTTTTATGGCCGCTGGTTTTGCAGACGTAGCCGCTATTAATGCAACATCTGCTGAAGCTTTAGTTCCAATATTAACGCATCATGTTGTACAACCTAGTGTATATATCTTTTCAACGGATTTAACAGATGACCTACAAGCGCCGATGCTAAATGGACAAAACGTAACGATAGACTTAGATACTTTAACAATTCAAGATGCAGCTGGATCAGCAACTCCTGCAGGTTTAGTTACCACTTTATTAAATGTACATGCAACCAATGGTGTTGTTCATGTTATTGATAGTGTTTTATTACCTGCTAATTAAAAAGGTTTAGTTTGATTTGTTGATTGTAGGCAACTATTTAAAATTGTCTATGAGAAAGAGAGCGCCTTAAGCAATTAAGGCGTTTTTTTTATGTATTTAGGTTTATAAGTAAAGTCTTTTTTATTGACCATTTTACTATTTTTATAGTATGTCCAAATACCATGCTTTTTACCATTTTTATAAGCACCTTCAGATATTAATTCGCCTTTTGGGCTATAAAATTTTGATATCCCATGCAATTCACCATTTACATAAATAAATTCTTTTAAAAGGACACCATTTACAGAATACCAAAAAGAGTTACCGTCTAATTTACCTTCCGAGTAATGTTGTTCTTCTGCTATTTGTCCGTTAGGGTAATACACCAAACGCTTACCGGTTAATTTACCAAAATCATCATAATACTCTAAAGTTAAAAGTCTATCTGAGTTTTTTTGATAATACTTCCAAGTACCTATATATGTTTTACCACGCATTTGCCCTTCACTAATCACCTTAGCATTTGAAGTCAAGAACTTAACATCCGTAATATTATTGGCTTTATTAAATTGTTTTGTAGCTGTTAAAACAGCTTTCTTTTTTATGTTTTTATAAAATTTAAAAAGCCCTATTTCCTTTCCATGAAAAAAAGCGCCTTCATACCTCAAAACTTGGGTATCATGAAAGTTCTTTTTCCAAATACCATGACGCTTTCCGTTACCATCAAATTGATTAATATCTTGTGCAACTAGTAAACTAACTGAAGATAGAATAAACATAAATCCATAAAATGTCTTCATTTTAAAAGTATTTGTCTTGGTTTTGCTGGAATTATACATAACAAACGATTATATTTTTAATTTCTTATAACAAAAAAGCTGCCAAAACAAATTAGCAGCTTTATAAGTTTATAACCTGAACTTAAAACAAGTTTAGATTGATAAATTATTTTCTTTTTTTCTGGGCTTGCTTTTGTTTTTCTGCCTGCTCCATCATTTCTGCCATTTTCTTTTGGAAACGCCCTTGTTTTTTAGGTTTCTTTTTCTTCTCTTGAATTTGGGCATGAATTTTATCTTCGTCTAGAATATAGTTCTTAATAACTAATATAATTCCAATACTAATTAAATTTGAAATAAAATAATACAAACTCAAACCTGATGCATAGTTATTAAAGAAAAACAACATCATTATTGGTGAGAAATACATCATGTACTTCATCATTTTTGCCATATCTGGCATACCTTCTTGTTGCGGTTGCGATGCCATGTTCTGTCCCGTAGTCAATCGCATGTAAAAGAAAATAGCAACTGATGCTAATATCGGGAACAAACTCACGTGGTTACCATAAAAAGGTATATTAAACGGCAAGTTTGCTATAACATCATAAGATGATAAATCATCAGCCCAAAGAAATGATTTTTGTCTTAAATCGAACGCAGATGGAAAAAACTGAAACAAGGCATAAAACACAGGTAGCTGAATTAATGCTGGCAAACAACCCGCCATTGGACTGGCTCCAGCCTTACTTTGCAAAGCCATGGTTTCTTGTTGTGCCTTCATTTTATTATCCTTATGCTTTTCTCTTATGGCATCAAGTTCTGGCTTTAAAATTTTCATCTTGGCTTGAGACAAAAACTGTTTGTATTGTACAAATGACAATAGGATTTTTACCAAAATAGTCATGACTACAATTGCAATACCATAGGGCATAAAACCACCTAAAAAGCCAAATAAAGGCATAAATATATAACGGTTAATCCACCCGAACAGACCCCAGCCAAAAGGCACCAATTCATCAAGGTTTCTATCGTACTTATTTAAAACCTTAAAATCACTTGGGCCATAATACCAATCCATGGTTTGATTTATTTCCCCACCTTGTAATTCTAAAGGAATGGTTGTTGCAAAACTTTTGATGTAAACAGTATCTACAACTTCATCATCAACTAAATTTTCAGTTTTTACTTTTACGTTTTTAAAACGCTTATCTGTTAATAGTACAGAAGAAAAGAAGTGTTGTTTATATCCAACCCAGGCCACATCTTTTATATCATCTTCTCCTTCTCTAGTGTAATCTGCTTTTCCGTCTTCATAATCGTAATGAATATCAGTGTATCTATTTTCATAAGAAATACTTTTAGCATGACGATACCCTTTCAATTTCCAATCTAAATTAATAGCTTGTGAACTATTAATAACATTGCTTAATCCTTGAGAACGGACAGCAAAGTCTATCATATAATCATCTTTTTTCAGCTCATAGCGGTATTCTAGAAACTGCCTTTCTGAAACCTTAAGTTTCATGGACACCACTGTAACATCTCCATTTTGTATAACTGTAGGGATGAATGGTAAATCTTTAGTATTTAAAATTCGACTATCGTTAGTTCCAAAATTGATATTAAAAGACGCATTGTTATCCTTAATTAAATAGATAGGGATAGAATCAAAATCAACAAACTCTTTCAACCTTACTTCAGAAAGGTATCCTCCTTTATTACTAAACTTAAGCGCCAATAAATCGGTTTCAACAATAGTTTCTTCATCAGATGATTGTAATGCTGAATACGCAAAAGCTCCTAATTTGTTTTTTAACTGAACAACTTCAAGAGAATCTGCACCTGAGCCAACCACATAATCGTTAGCAGTGGTTACCAATGTTTCTTTTTCTGATTTGGCTTTATTCTCAGCTTCAACCTGCTCTTGCTTTGCTTTTTCTTGAGCTTCAATTTCTTCTGCCGTTGGTTGGTTTTGCCAAAGCATGTATGCTAATATTCCGAATATAAGTATAAAGCCTATAATCGAATTAATATCTAATTTTTTTTCTTCCATGTATTCTTTCCGTATCGGTTAAAAAGATTCCAGCATACGCTGGAATGACAATAGCTTATCAATAAGCTATCCACAATTTATTTTATGCCATAGTGGCACTTTTCTTTTTTTTCTTATATGTAAACGCAGCTTTTACAAATGCCACAAACAATGGGTGCGGATTTGCTACTGTACTTTTATATTCTGGGTGATATTGTACGCCAACAAACCAAGGGTGTTCAGGTATTTCAACAATTTCTACTAATCCTGTTTCTGGATTTAAGCCTGTCGCTTTCATACCTGCAGCCTCAATTTGTGATTTATATTTGCTATTAAATTCGTAACGATGTCTGTGGCGCTCGGTAATATTTTCTGCTTTATAAATATCCCGAACTTTACTTCCTATTTTTAAATCGCATGCCCAAGCTCCTAAACGCATGGTACCACCTTTTTCTGTAATAGTTTTTTGGTCTTCCATTAAATCAATTACAGGGTTCTTGGTATCTGGTTTCATTTCGGTTGAATCTGCATCAGAAATCCCCAATACATGTCTAGAAAACTCAATAACAGCCATTTGCATACCTAAACATATTCCTAAAAAAGGCACATTGTTTTCTCGGACGTACTTAACAGCATCAATCTTACCATCAATACCACGTTCTCCAAAACCTGGTGCTACCAAAACACCATCTAAATGTCCTAATTTTAATTTGGCGTTATCGCTATTTATATATTCTGAATGTACCGACTCAACATTAACTTTTACTTCATTTTCTGCACCAGCATGAATAAAAGCTTCCAATATAGATTTATAGGAATCTTGTAATTCTACATATTTACCAATTAAACCAATGGTGATTTCTGTTTTTGGGTTTTTATGACGGTGAACAAATTTATTCCATAAGTCTATATCTGGTTTTGTGTTTTTTAAGTTTAACTTTTCTAAAACCACCTTATCTAAACCTTCATCTAACATTAAGTTAGGGACATCATAAATTGTAGATGCGTCTATGGATTGAATTACTGCATCTTCTTTAACATTACAGAATAATGCTAATTTTCGGCGCAAATCTTTTGGCAAATCGTACTCTGTTCTACAAACTAAAACATCGGCTTGTACCCCACTTTCCATGAGTGTTTTTACACTATGTTGTGTGGGTTTTGTTTTTAATTCGCCCGCAGCAGATAAATAAGGCACTAAAGTTAAGTGAATAACAATACCGTTATCTTCACCTAAATCCCAGCGTAATTGACGCACAGCTTCTATATATGGTAAGGATTCTATATCACCAACCGTTCCGCCAATTTCAGTAATCACGATATCATAATCACCAGATTTTCCTAAAATCTGAATACGTTCTTTAATCTCATTGGTAATATGAGGAACTACTTGAACTGTTTTTCCTAAAAATTCGCCACGGCGTTCTTTTTGAATCACACTTTGGTAAATACGTCCTGTGGTTACGTTATTGGCCTGACTTGTTGGTCGGTTTAAAAATCGCTCATAGTGCCCTAAATCTAAATCGGTTTCGGCACCATCTTCGGTAACATAACACTCGCCATGTTCGTAAGGGTTTAAAGTTCCTGGATCGACATTTATATATGGATCTAATTTTTGAATTGTAACTCGGTAACCTTGTGCTTGTAAAAGTTTAGCTAGAGATGCTGCTATAATGCCTTTTCCTAAGGATGATGTAACCCCACCGGTTACGAAAATGTATTTTGCTGTAGTTGTCATGTTGCGCTTATAAACGCAGGCAAATTTACAAAATTAAAATAGTTATTAGCGAAATGTTTTTAGTTATTTGAGAGGTAGTTATAAACAACAAAACACCAATTAAATAGATTTAATTAACTTGATTTTGCAAAAAGTTTCTTCTACCTTTGGAATCCTTGCTAGCTAACTAAGGCATACTACCTTTTGTTGCTAGAAATAAAAATTCACTGGGTTTATTGATATTATATATTGTATAATAAAATTTTTAATAGAACTGGAAAGGTATTAGTGATTATTTTAATTCTCGCTATAACGGCCTATGCTATAATTAAATTGAATAAAAATAAGTTGGATTATATTCCCATTCAACCTATAGCTGTTAATTCTTTAGGAGAAAAATATGTTGGCCATGACACTTGTATTGAATGCCATTTGGATATTGTAAAAACCCATTTGGAAACGGCCCATTTTAAGTCCTCTTCAATATCCAGTAAAAATAACATACTTGGAAGTTTTTTAGAAGGCGCCAACACTTTTAAGCTAAATGATGCCGTTTTTTATAAAATGGTTTTAAATAAAAATGAAGCATTTCAAGAAGCTTACCATTCAAAAGACAATAAAAAAATCAGTAGTTCTAAATTTGACATAACTATTGGTTCTGGAACCAAAGGACAGACGTATTTAACTTGGGACAAAAATAGACTTTATCAACAGCAAATTTCTTATTACACACCTACTGATAGCTGGGTAAATAGCCCACAATATCCTCTATACAAAATCAAACCTAGACCAGTCATACCAAAATGTTTGGGCTGTCATACAACTTACGTGGAACCTTTGGGTAACTATTTAATAGACAAAACGAATAACAGGTATAAAAAGAAGAATATTGTTTTTGGTATTGATTGCGAAAAATGTCATGGCCCAGCTGGAAATCATGTAGCCTTAGCCAGACAGGATCGATTAAAATCTGAAGGCAATGCCATTATTGGGTTTAAAAACTTAACAAGGCAACAACGATTAGATGCTTGTGCCTTATGCCATTCGGGACTTTCGGAAAAAACAAAACGGGGTATTTTAAATTTTAAAGCTGGTGACACCTTATTTCATAAGTCAGACCATACTACAAATAATCAAAATTTGGATGTTCACGGGAATCAATATGGATTATTAATCCAAAGTCAATGTTTTGTAAAATCTGATCAAATGGATTGTACTACTTGCCATAATGCGCATAAAAATGAAAGGGGTGCTGTTTCTACGTTTAACCAAAAGTGTATTGGCTGTCATGATTTGGAAACATTAACGCATCGTGAAACATTACAGGATTTAGATTGTATAAAATGCCATATGCCTGTACAAGCATCTTCTAAATTGCTAATTAATGGTCAAGAAAGGGATTCTATTATGGCTTTAAAAGTTAGAACACATCTTATAAAAGTATATGAATAGTTAAAATGTGCAAAACAAAAAATCCTGCATAAAGCAGGATTTTCTTGTCAACCTAATCTTGTTTTAGGTTCTTGTTACAACCTTTTACTCTAGACAAATAAAGGTTTATCCTTCATCATTGTATTCACTTTAGTTTTTACAGTTTCAAGAATGGCTTCATTTTCAAAATTGGTAATGACTTCATCAATCAAATTAACAATAGCACCCATATCGTCTTCTTTTAAACCACGTGTTGTAATTGCAGCAACCCCCAAACGAATTCCTGAAGTTACAAATGGTGATTTATCATCAAAAGGCACCATGTTTTTGTTTACTGTAATATCTGCTTTCACCAAAGCATTCTCTGCATCTTTACCAGATAGATTTTTGTTACGCAAATCAATTAACATACAGTGGTTATCTGTTCCACTGGAAATAATATTATATCCTTTTTCAACTAAAGCATCGGCCATAGTCGCAGCATTTTGCTTGACTTGCAATTGATAGTGTAAAAAATCATCCGTTAAAGCTTCACCAAAAGCAATAGCTTTAGCAGCAATAATATGCTCTAATGGTCCACCTTGATTTCCTGGAAAAACTGCAGAATCTAATAACGATGACATTTTACGTAAGTTTCCATTTTTAAGTGTAATCCCGAAAGGGTTTTCAAAATCCTGCCCCATCATAATCATTCCACCTCTTGGACCTCTTAATGTTTTATGCGTTGTAGTTGTTACAATATGACAATGAGGAAGTGGATCATTTAAAATACCTTTAGCAATTAATCCTGCTGGATGCGATATATCTGCCATTAAAATAGCACCTACGCTATCAGCAATAACTCTAAAACGTTTAAAATCTAAATCACGAGAATATGCAGATGCGCCTGCAATTATTAATTTTGGTTGCTCCTTTGTAGCAATTTCTTGTATTTTATCATAGTTTAAAACACCTGTTTCCTGTTCCACACCGTAAAATACAGGATTGTAAAGTTTCCCTGAAAAATTTACTGGTGATCCATGCGTTAAATGTCCGCCATGAGACAAATCGAAACCTAAAATCTTATCTCCTGGTTTTAAACATGCATGGTATACTGCTGTGTTGGCTTGGCTTCCCGAGTGTGGCTGTACGTTTACGTAAGCGGCTCCAAATAAAGATTTGGCTCTATCAATGGCAATTTGTTCAACTTCATCAACCACTTCACAACCACCATAATAACGCTTTCCTGGATACCCTTCAGCATATTTATTAGTTAATACAGAGCCTGCAGCTTCCATGACTTGTGGGCTTACAAAATTCTCTGATGCAATAAGTTCTATACCGTGTAATTGGCGTTCTTTTTCAGCTTGAATAAGTTCAAAAATTTGTTCGTCGCGTTGCATAAAATTGGTTTCTAATTAAATAATGTGCAAAAATATGAAATAGATTAGTTATTAGTATTAAAATTTGCAGATTTACTTTTAAGTTTTCAACGGTTTATTAACGATTACTATTAACGCATATTTTATTTGATTTTTTCAATTAAAATAAAAAAAATGTGTACGTTTGATAAGAATTCAATAATTTAAAATAGCTATGCCATTATCCGCTAACAATCCAGACAGAAAATCGTGGTTACACGTCGATAAAAATTCAGACTTCCCAATTCAGAACATTCCTTTTGGAGTTTTTTTAACTCGCGATGATATTATTACCATAGGTACACGCATTGGTGATACCGCCATAGATTTAGGGGCTCTACATCAATTAGGTTATTTTGAAGGGATTCCATTGACTGATGACATTTTTCTTCAAGATACCTTAAATGATTTTATTGCTGACGGGCGACAAACTTGGCGAGCTGTTAGAAATAGAATTGCTCAGGTTTTTGATGCTGAAAACACAAGTTTAAAAGATAATAAAAAACATAAAGAGATTGTTTTATTTCGTTTAGATGAAATTGAAATGCAATTGCCTGTTCAAATTGGTGATTATACCGATTTTTACTCCAGTATAGAACACGCAACCAATGTAGGTACCATGTTCCGAGATCCAGATAATGCACTTTTACCAAATTGGTTACATATACCTGTTGGGTATCATGGTAGAAGCTCGTCTATTATTCCTTCAGGAATTCCAGTTCACAGACCTCAAGGTCAAACACTTCCTGGCAATGCTACCAAACCTATTTTTGGACCTAGTAAGTTAATCGATTTTGAATTAGAAATGGCTTTTATTACAACTGATGCCAATGATTTAGGAGAACCCATTCCTATTGCAGAAGCTGAAGAGTATATATTCGGGTTGGTATTATTAAACGATTGGAGTGCCCGAGATATTCAAAAATGGGAATATGTGCCTTTAGGGCCTTTTTTAGCAAAGAATTTTGCATCTTCAATTTCCCCATGGATTGTAACTCTAGATGCTTTAGAACCGTATCGTGTAGAAAGCCCCAAACCCTTAAAAAAGCAATTAGACTACTTGCAATACAAAGGGAAAAAGAGCTATGATATTAATTTAGAAGTATCTATACAACCAAATGGTGCTAAAGAAACTGTGGTTAGTAATTCTAACTTCAAGTATATGTATTGGAATATGGTACAACAATTAGCACACCATACTGTTAATGGTTGTCCAGTAAATTCTGGTGATATGATGGGAAGCGGCACCATTTCTGGTCCTACTGAAGATAGTTATGGCTCTATGTTAGAACTGACTTGGAGAGGTGAAAAACCGCTTAAAATGAATGATGGTACAGAACGTAAATTTATAAATGACCACGATACCGTAATTATGCGTGGTTATTGTGAAAAAGATGGTACCCGTATTGGTTTTGGGGAAGTATCCACTCAATTGCTGCCTGTTTATTCTAAAAAATAAAATACTGAATATCAATACATTAAAAAATATTTAAAAGTTTTGATTACTTTTGGCATCACTATTGAAATAGCACCCCAATAAACCAAAACCTTTAACCTATGAAAAAAGGACTACTCCTAACAGTTCTGTTTTTAGCCTTATTGGCATGTAATACGAGAAAGCAAGTTGAAAAGGCTGTGCATTCTGGTAATTATGACCAAGCAATAACAACAGCACTCAATAAGCTTAAAACGAATAAAAACAAAAAACGCAAATACGATTATGTTTTAATGCTTCAAGATGCTTATTACAAAGTTGTTGAACGTGATTTAAACACAATAGAGCATCTTAAAAAGGATAATAACTCAGAAACATTACGACAGATATACGAACTGTATCTAGATTTAAACGCACGTCAAGAAGCTATTAAACCTATTTTACCTTTATCAGTTAATGGTAAAAACATACCCTTTGACTTTAATAATTATAGTGACGATATATTAGAAGCTAAAGAAAATTTATCTGATTATATGTATGAAAAAGGTATTGACCTTTTAGAATCCGATGACAAACGTATAATTAGGGAGGCTTATAATACACTTGAATACTTGCAACGTATTAACCCAAATTACGAAAATACACGTGAGTTATTAGATGAAGCCCATCAACGTGGTACAGACTATGTCTTGGTTTCTATTAATAATGAAACGCAACAAATTATTCCTAGTCGTTTAGAAGCCGATTTATTAAATTTTGATACTTACGGACTCAACAAATTTTGGAGCGTGTATCACGCTAATCGTGTTGCAAACCTAAAGTATGATTATGCCATGCAGCTTAATTTAAAACAGATAAATATTTCACCTGAACGTATCAATGAACGTGAGTATTTAAGAGAAAAAGACATCAAAGATGGTTGGGAATATAAACTCGACCAAGATGGTAATGCTGTAAAAGACAGTTTAGGTAAATACATTAAAATCGATAAAATTATTCGAGTAAAATGTCGATTATTAGAAACAATTCAGACCAAGTCATCTCAAGTGATTGCTGATGTGGTTTATGTCGATTTACTCTCAAAACAAACCTTGAACGCTTTCCCTATTAACAGTGAGTTTGTATTTGAATATGCTTTTGCACGATCTAGAGGCGATAAACGTGCACTAAATGCAGACGATAGAAATTTGCTCAATAACCGACGTGTTCCGTTCCCAAGCAATGAGCAAATGGTTTACGATACCGGCGAAGATTTAAAATTCCAGTTAAAGGATATTATTAATTCTTATACGATTAGGCAGTAAAGAAGAACCTTCCAAATTTAATTCTTAGAGATTTTTTATAAGATTTTTTCGTAATTAATTATCATTTAGTTATAAACTTTGTGTAATGCTGATACCTTTCAAAAATTTGTTTTACATAATTATAAGGTTCTAAACCACGAACATAACCATATTTTACAACAGGGTGATTATAATTCTTGGGCTCGCTTAACAATAAAATTATGGTTTCAACATTATCATCCCAGACATCTTTATTTAAACCTCTTGTTTCTGCTAATCGTTGTGCATCAAAAACGTGCCCCATACCACAATTATAGGATGCCATGGTAAACTTAATACGTTGAATAGAATCTGGAATATGTTCAAAATTCTTCCATATACGTTTCAAATATTTAGTACCACCTTTTATACTTTGTTCAGGGTCCGATCTATTGGTTACCCCAAGTTCTTCAGCTGTTTTTGGCATTAATTGCATAAGTCCCGAGGCTTTTGCCCAAGAACTTACTCTGGGGTCAAATTTAGACTCTTGGTAAACCTGTGAAGCCACAAGTCTCCAATCCCAATTTATGGTCTTTGAATGCTTTTTTATTAAACCATCATAATGACTTATCTGTTGTTTATTTAAGCTATAAAAATTACTTTTTATGCGTCTTCTAAAATATTTCTTGTTTTTAAAATACTTGTTGTAAATAACATTAAAATCTACTTTTCTTTTAATCTGTTTTAACCAATTATTTGTAGCTTTTAGTAAATTTTGAGAATCGTGCCTTGTGGCCCAAGCTTTACGTTGAGAAAAACTAACAGGCACTTTAACATCTAAAACGGGGTAATAGGTTGACATGATACCTGCTATATTATTATCAGCAATGGTATACTTGATGTCTTCATTAGCCACTTTTTCTATAATTTCATCAGTAGCCAACTCACCAGGAAGAATATCTAAATATATAATGCCTCCGAGTTCTTCAGATAAATTATATATGCGCTCTTTATATAACGGCTTATCTTTAACAGAAATGGTATCGCCTAACAAACCTATGGGATCGTGTACTAAAGCTTTCTTTAACTTTCCCCAACGCATACTTCTCCAATTATCTGGCTTTTTTTGGACTAAAACCTGTTTAGTTAAATACAAATGGTCAGTAAAAGAAACATCTTCTTTCCTGTCTGTAGTAATGGTTAAGCCATGTGCCACAATATCGCCTTCACCATTATTTAGTTTTTCAAAAAGCGCATCAACATTATCTGCAACAATCATTTCTAAATCTACTTCTAAATACTCAGCCAACCGCTCCAGTAGCTCAAACTCATACCCCATGGGACGCCCTTTATACAAATAGTAAGTTGTACCACTATAAATAGTTAAAGCTCTTAATTTACCAGAAGCTTTAATTTGTTCTAAATCCCATTTTTTATCAATTTCAATGACTTCCTCCTTTTTTATTGGGTCTTTTTCACAACAAAAAAACAGAAAAAATAAAACAAGATAAACAAGTCCTATAGGGTTATGTAAGCTCATTCTTTTTTTCATAAAAGTGTTATTGATAAACCCTTATATACTCTATAACCATAGAGTCTTCAATAAAAGAAGGGTCGATATCCGGTTCAATAGCAATATTAAGCAATAGGTATTGATCTGAATTAAATGGCCATATTTCAGGATTTTCTATCGAGTCTGGCTTATACGTATAATGAACTAGATCATCAACCCGAAACACCATTCGGTCCTTATACCACTCAAGGCTATAGATATGAAATTGATTTGAAACATTTTCTATAAGTCTACCACCCAGATTCACAACATCATCTCCAGCACTAGATGCTGTATGAACGGCACTCTGTATATCATTTTGCTTTTTACCCCAATGTTCTAAAATATCAATTTCACCACAAACTGGCCAATACGTTGTACCAAAGCCTTGTTTTTGCCAATACGCACCGGGTTCATCGATATTTTTATTTAACATCCAAATGGCTGGCCAAGTTCCAATTCCTTTGGGTAGTTTTGCCTTAACTTCAACCCTACCATAGGTAAATGCGAATTTTGAATTTAACCTGGCTGATGTATATTCCTTGATTTCACCCTGATCATTAAACACCTCTTTCTTGGCAACAATGTTTAAAAAACCATCTTTAACATAGGCGTTTTCTAATCGATCCGTATAATGATTTATTAACCCTCCATACCAATCACCTCCTGCGGGCAATTGTGTTTGATGAAACCATTTTGTACTATCTATAGCACCGGGTATATCAAACTCATCATACCAAACTAATGTTTCGAATTTAGTGTTTGATTTGTCTTTAGATTTAGCACATTGTGTAGTTGAAAAAGAAAGAAATAGCAGTAAGAATATTAATAACGATGATCGCATATATAGAATATTAAAAAATACCTTCTAAATATACTATTTACTTAATACTAAAAAAAATAAAAAAAGTCTATATAAACCGATTGAGGTCAATCGCATTAATTTGCCCATGACTGGCATGTGCCACAACTGTTCCATTTTTAATTATTATAAGCTGTGGGGATTCATGCATGACTTGAAACTTATAACCTACTTCGTTTGAAACGTCGCGGTAGTTAAGTAAATCTAAATAGTATAAATCTAAATGATTTTCAGTAAGTTCATAAGCATCAACAAATTGGTTCATGACCATTCTACTAATACCACAACGGGTGGAATGCTTAAAAACAACCTGAGTTTTTGTATTCGATTTTTCATTTACAGTATCTAATTGCGCTAATTCGCTTAAAGGAATCCAAGGCAATATGTTTTCTTCTTTTGGTTCAGCCGAACCACCAAATAGTTTATTTATTAATCCCATAGACTAAAAGTCGAATTTTTAACTAAAGCTTACAAATATCGTTTCATTTAAGACAAAAGAATCTTATTGATAGACTCTTACATAATCAATTTCCATAGTATCATTGGTAAAACCGGAATCAATATCTGCAGCCAAATTACCACCCATTGCTACATTCAAAAGGATATAAAACTCTTGATTATAAGGCTTTACCGTAGGCATTTCATTAACCAAGGTGTTATCTAAATAAATCCGCATTGATGTTGAGTCCCATTCTAGAATATAATCATGGAAATTCTGAGAAGCATCCAAATTTGATAAAGGCACACTTTTTGAATTCATTTGATACTTAACACCATCATACCAGTGCCATGTAGCCAAAGTCTCTGTTTTTGGAACATTAGGCTCCATAATGTCTATTTCACCACACAAGGGCCAAACTGTTTTGCCAAACCCCTCATTATACCAATAGCCCCCAAGTTCTTTAATATTTTTTCCTAATAACCAAATAGCTGGCCATGTACCTGTCGCCGAAGGCAATTTAGCACGAACCACTACCCGACCATATTTAAATGCAAATTTAGAATTTAACCTAGCCGAAGTATATGCTTTTTCATGGCCTTGATCGGTATGTTTCTCTTTAATTGCTTTTATTTTCAATGTACCATGATCCGCAAAAGAATTTATACTTCTGTTTGTATAATGCTGTTCTTCATTATTAGCCCAACTATTCCCAAAAATCAACTTTGTTTGGTGAAACCATTTTGTACTGTCTATCACGCCGGCATCATCAAATTCATCAAACCAAACCAAATTATTAAATTTAGACACCTTATTGTCGTCTTTCAGGGCTTTACTTTCAACAACTTGAGCATTTAAAATAGAAAAGGATTGAAAAAATAAGACCATTAAAAAAGCTGTACCGCGCATATCATAAGATTTTGAATTCTTTCAAATATAAATTACTAAAATTGATTTAAAAAAAAACCAACCAATACATCAGCCAAACATCTTTCTGTTTTTCATAAAAAGAAAGCGATTACTGACAAAAAGTCGCTTTATCTATCGGATATAAAGACATTTTGTCCTATAAAATCACTTGGTAAGGTTATTGACTTTTAGTCTACAGAAATAAAAATCATAACAATATGAACCCCAATAATTATACAATAAAATCACAAGAAGCGATTCAGCAAGCACAGCAACTTGCTCAAGGATTTTCGCATCAACAAATAGAAAATGAACATATTTTTAAAGGCATTTTTGAGGTTGACGAAAACGTACTACCATTCCTTTTAAAAAAGTTAAACGTAAACGTTTCAATACTAGAACAAGCATTAAATAAGCAATTAGAAAGCTTTTCAAAAGTATCGGGTAGCGAATTGATGCTATCTCGTGAAGCTGGAAAAACTCTTAACGAAGCCTCTATTATTGCCAAAAAAATGAAAGATGATTTTGTATCCATAGAACATTTAATTTTAGCCGTTTTTAAATCGAAAAGCAAAATAGCACAGATGCTAAAAGACCAAGGTGTTACCGAAAAAGGCTTAAAAGCAGCTATTGATGAATTGCGAAAAGGCGAAAACGTAACTTCGCAAAGTCAAGAAGAAACTTACAATGCACTAAATAAATATGCAAAAAATCTAAATCAGTTAGCTAGTGACGGGAAATTAGACCCTGTTATTGGCCGTGATGAAGAAATCCGAAGAATACTTCAAATTCTATCACGAAGAACAAAAAACAATCCCATTTTGGTTGGAGAGCCTGGAACAGGTAAAACCGCTATTGCAGAAGGTTTAGCTCACAGAATTATTGATGGCGATATTCCAGAAAACTTAAAAGACAAGCAAATTTTTGCTTTAGATATGGGTGCACTAATTGCTGGCGCTAAATTTAAAGGTGAGTTTGAAGAACGCCTAAAAGCCGTTATTAAAGAAGTAACAACTAGCGATGGCGATATTGTACTCTTTATTGACGAAATTCACACACTTGTTGGAGCTGGTGGTGGTCAAGGCGCTATGGATGCCGCAAACATCCTAAAACCAGCGTTGGCTCGCGGGGAATTACGCGCTATTGGAGCAACAACTTTAGATGAATATCAAAAATACTTTGAAAAAGACAAAGCTTTGGAGCGTCGTTTTCAAAAAGTAATGGTAAATGAACCTGATACAGAGAGTGCCATTTCTATCCTTAGAGGTATTAAAGAAAAATACGAAACACATCATAAAGTACGTATAAAAGACGAAGCTATTATTGGAGCTGTGGAACTTTCAACACGATATATTACAAATCGTTTTTTACCAGATAAGGCTATCGATTTAATGGATGAAGCAGCGTCTAAACTGCGTATGGAAATTAATTCTAAACCAGAAGAACTCGATGTTTTAGATCGTAAAATCATGCAGTTAGAAATTGAAATTGAGGCTATTAAAAGAGAAAAAGACGAAAGTAAATTAAAATCTTTACGTTCTGATCTAGCAAATATAAAAGACCAACGCAATGAGATTAATGCCAAATGGAAGTCTGAAAAAGAGGTTGTTGATAATATCCAAAACACAAAACAAGATATTGAAAACTACAAACTAGAAGCAGAAAAAGCAGAACGCGAAGGCGATTATGGAAAAGTTGCAGAGTTACGTTATGGAAAAATTAAAGAAACTCAAGAAAAGCTTGAAACCTTTCAAAAGAAATTACAAGAACAGTCTGAAACATCTTTAATAAAAGAAGAGGTAACATATGATGATATTGCTGAAGTCGTAGCTAAATGGACAGGGATTCCTGTTACCAAAATGATACAAAGCGAACGAGAAAAGCTTTTAAAATTAGAAAACGAGCTACATAAGCGCGTAGTTGGACAAGAAGAAGCCATTGAAGCTGTAAGTGATGCTGTGAGAAGAAGTCGAGCAGGTTTACAAAACCCGAAAAAACCTATTGGCACTTTCCTGTTTTTAGGGACTACAGGTGTTGGAAAAACAGAACTTGCTAAAGCTTTAGCTGAATATTTATTTGATGATGAAAATGCCATGACAAGAATTGATATGAGTGAATATCAAGAACGTCATGCCGTAAGTAGATTAGTTGGAGCTCCTCCAGGATACGTTGGTTATGATGAAGGTGGGCAACTTACAGAAGCGGTTAGAAGAAAGCCATATTCTGTAGTACTCTTAGATGAAATTGAAAAAGCACACCCAGATACATTTAATATTCTGTTACAAGTTTTAGACGAAGGACATTTAACAGATAACAAAGGACGTGTAGCCGATTTCAAGAACACAATAATTATTATGACCTCAAATATGGGAAGTAATATTATTCATGATCGTTTTGAAGCAACAAAAGATATAGATTCAGCGATTGAAGCTGCAAAAGTAGATGTTCTGGCATTATTAAAGCAAACGGTTCGTCCTGAGTTTTTAAATAGAATTGATGACACGGTTATGTTTACACCATTAAGTAAAGAAAATATTGTAGAAATTGTTGGCTTACAGCTAAAAAGTGTTACTAAAATGATAGCAGAACAAGGTATTACTTTTGATGCAGCACCAGAAGCCATAGCCTATTTAGCCGAAAAGGGTTATAATCCAGAATATGGTGCCAGACCTGTAAAACGTGTTATTCAAAAAGAAGTTTTAAATGCTTTAAGTAAAGAAATTTTAGCAGGTAAAGTCACTACGGATAGTATTATTTTATTAGATGCCTTTGATGATGAGTTAGTTTTTAGAAACCAAAGCAATTTAGTTACCGAAGAGTTTTAAAATTTCTAGGCTTCATTTGTAACAAAAGTGTTTACAAATAGTCTATTAGTTGGTTGGTTAGTTGAAAAGCAACATGAATCTCAATAATGAAATGATTGTTGCTTTTCCTTTTAATTAAAAAACAAAATATTAAAAATATACCGATTGGTATATTATTGACTATAAATTTACAGTTTAACAGCCTATACTATTGAAAAACAAAACTCATTTAACAGCTATAAAACGGTATAGAAGTATTCAATTTGACTTATTATCACAAAGAAGGAAACATATTTAAGTGATTTCATGAAATGGTAAAAACCAATTAAACCATTGATTTCTAAAGGATTTAAACAACAATTAAATCAACTAAAACTTAATTCTATAGAAAATAAATTTAACAATATACTTTTTGTCAAACTAAGTTGTTATTATTTAATAATAAATGTAGTTCATCTAAAATTGTAATTTTTGTATAGCTTTCTGAATTAAAATTGATAAATTAGCTACGTTGTTATCCCAAAACAATATATATATTAAAACTTCAGTTTTACTATCACACATAAATACTGATTATTAAAAACACTTTCATATTACAATGAATATTTCCAATTACATAGACTATGCCCTTTTAAAACCATCTGCTACTGAACATGAAATTATAGAACTTTGTCATAATGCAAAAGAAAATAATTTTTATTCTGTTTGTGTCAATAGTTCGTATGTAGCTGTGACCAAACAACTGTTAGTTGAAACAGATGTGAAGGTATGCTCTGTAATCGGTTTTCCTTTTGGAGCAATGGCCACTAAAGCTAAGGTTTATGAGGCTAAACTAGCATTGGAAAATGGTGCTGATGAAATTGATATGGTAATAAATATCGGGTTTCTTAAAAGCAGAAACTATGTATCGGTTTTAAGAGATATTAGCGATGTAAAATCTGCTATTGGAGACACGCCTTTAAAAGTTACTTTAGAAATTTCTGAATTAAATAAAAACGAAATTATCAGAGCTTGCGAAATCTGTTTAGATGCCAATGCCAATTTTATTAAAACCTCAACTGGTTTTTCTAAAGGAGGCGCTACGCTAACTGCTGTAAAAATCATTAAAAAAACGATAAAAAATAATGCTAAAATAAAAGCCTCTGGCGGTATAAGAGATTATGAAACTGCTATAAAATATATTGATGCCGGTGCAGATAGAATAGGAACCTCTTCCCTTATAAAATCTTCAACCCATGCGCATCAAATAAGAAATACCAAAATATATAGAAAGTACATAGAAACTATTCAGAAAACAACCGATAGCGCTAAGCCCAACAACACTATTAAAGAAAAAGAAGTTTAACTTCATTATTAAAAATACATGTAATTAAAATTAAAAAGCCCTACAAATCAATTGATTTGTAGGGCTTTTTAATTAAACATACTTTACTTAAAACCGCATTCCAAAGCCAATACCAGCAATAAAAGGGTTTATATCTACATCTGCCCCAACCGTTGCTCCAAGAGCAGAGGTTGCATTAACTGTAACATCTGTATTTAACAATAAGTACTTTGCATCTAGGTTAATAAACCAAGTGTCATCCAAATCGATATCGAAACCAAGCTGAAAAGCAAAACCGAGACTATTCTCATAACTTACATCATCAGCAACAGGCCCATTATCTTCATTATAAAACAAAGTATAATTTACTCCTGCACCTACATAGGGATGAACCATATCACCATTAAAATGATACTGCACAGTCAATGTAGGAGGTAACAACCAAACATCCCCTAATGGAATATCACCAGCTGCTGTAGAAATAGCTTCTACATCATGTTTAGCCGTTGCTAAAATTAATTCTGCCGCTATATTCTTAGTGAAAAAATAAGTGAAATCTAATTCTGGTACATAAGCATTAGATATTTGTGTGTCACCACCAATAGCTTGAATTGTAGCCGATTCATCTGGTACAACTGCAAGCCCCCTTAATCTTACTTGCCACTTACTAAACGTTTCTTGCTCCTGTTCTTGAGCATTAATTCCTGTAAATGCCAAACATAATAACAAAGCCGTAATAATTGTTTTTTTCATGATTGTTTATTTATAATTTCAGCAAAATTAAGCTATAAAAAACCCTTAAAAACTGATTAAAATCATTGTTTGTAAATAATTAAAATCGGCATTTTAACACTAATGATTTAGTGCTTTAAAAAGCCATTATATTTGAAAAAATAAACTTAACTTTAGCATGCATATGAAATTAATAAATAACTATATAGACCATACCCTTTTGAAAGCAACTGCTACAAAAGAAGACATTATCCAATTATGTAATGAAGCAAAAAAGCACAATTTCTTTTCAGTCTGTATAAACAGTGCTTTTGTAAGTTTAGCAAAGCAGCAACTAAAAAACAGTCAAGTAAAAATCTGCACAGTTATTGGGTTTCCACTTGGTGCTATGAGTACCCAAGCTAAAGTTTCTGAAGCAAAATTTGCTTTACTAGATGGTGCTGATGAAATAGACATGGTTATTAACCTTGGTTTACTAAAAAGCAAAGATTTTGATGGTGTTTGGAAGGATATTGAAGCCGTAAAAAACAACATGCCCAATAACACATTGAAAGTTATTTTAGAAACCTGTTATCTGGAAGACATAGAAATTATCAAAGCCAGTGAACTTGCCATACAAAGTGGTGTCGATTTTATAAAAACGTCTACAGGTTTTGGAACTGAAGGCGCTACTTTACATGATATAAAACTGATGAAAAGTGTTACTAAAAACGGAGTTAAAATAAAAGCATCTGGCGGAATAAAGGATACTAAAACAGCTTTAGATTATATTCATTTGGGTGTAGAACGTATAGGCACATCATCTGGTATTGCTATTGTTTCTGGTAAATCATCAAATTCAAACGACTAAAAAAATGAGTATACATATTGAAGCAAAACAAGGAGAGATTGCTGAAACTATTTTATTGCCTGGTGACCCTTTAAGAGCTAAATGGATAGCTGAAACCTTTTTAGAAAACCCATTTTGTTTTAATAAAGTAAGAGGTATGTTAGGTTATACAGGCACATATCATAGTAAACAAGTTTCCGTAATGGGAACAGGTATGGGCGTTCCCTCAATCTCTATCTATGCACATGAACTTATTGATGAATACAACGTAAAAAACCTAATTCGTGTGGGCAGTGCTGGTTCTTACCAAAACCATGTAAAGCTTAGGGATATTGTATTAGCTATGGCAGCATCATCAAATTCTGGAGTTAACGAGCTTCGTTTTGGAGGTGCAGACTATGCACCTACAGCCAACTTTGAATTATTTCAAAAAGCTATTGAAGCTGCAAAAACAAAAGGTATTTCGCTAAAAGCTGGTAATGTATTTACTTCTGATGAATTTTATGCAGATGATTTTGAGTCATATAAAAAGTGGTCAAAATTTGGAGTCCTTTGTGTTGAAATGGAAACTGCTGGTTTATATACCATAGCAGCAAAACATAATGTTAATGCACTTTCAATTTTAACCATTTCTGATTCTTTGGTAACTGGTGAAAGTACTACTAGTAAAGAGCGCGAAACAACATTCAAAGAGATGATTGAAATTGCTTTGGAATTAGCATAGTTTATAATTTAAGACTAAAATTAAGCATATTACCCGTAAACTTCTGTGCCAACACATCAATAGCATATTCCTTTAACTGCAACACTCTAGGGTAACCTCCCGTAGTCTGGCAATCTCGCATTAAAACAATCAATTTTCCTGAAGGTGTTAGCTGGACTGTTCCAGGAAGTACAGCAGATGTTATTATGGGCTTTAAATTATTTTCTAAAGGCTCTTTTAATTGATAAGCCATTCTATTGTTTTCTTTTGAAATAGTAAATGAATTTGAAAACAATTTGTCTTGTTGTTCATTTGAAAGTAAATTGAATTCCGGGCCTTTAAAAACAGCCATAACTGATGTTTTTAAATAAAAATTATCAATTTTTAATCTAGCGTGATGCTCTGTATTAGTTAAAGAACAAGTTAAAACATCTAACACATCCCCTTTCCGCAAGTCATACTTAGCCGTAATACCTTTATACATGCTTTTGCTCCCCATTATAGTTTCAGTCTGAAAGCCTCCGAGCACGGCCAGATAAGATCGAAAACCAGATTCCAACTTTACAAATGATAAAACATCATGTTTATGAACTTTAAAAACCTTATTATTCTCTATGAATAAATTATTTAACTTCGGGCTCATATTTGCTCCAGACAAGCAAATTAATGTAGAGCAATTAAATTGCAATTTAGCGCCAGTCATAGTCATTTCAATAACCGCTGCATTTTCATCATTACCTAGCAATATATTTGCCATTGATGCCGCGTATCTATCCAAAACGCCGGAATGCGGTACCCCATAGTTTTGAACACCCACACGCCCAAAATCCTGAATGGTTGAATAAAAACCAGAGTTTAGCACCTCAACCATCTAGCACCTCGCTTTCTAATTGATACACCTTAGCATCCACTAATGCCTTAATGTTTTGGTGTTCTTTTAATGATACTTGATAAAATTGAAGCCTATCCCCTGCTTTTGCAAAACAGGGTTGTTCTTTAGAGCTATCAAAAAAATTAATTGGTGAGTTTCCAATTACATTCCATCCTCCTGGGCTTTCTTGAGGGTATATTCCTGTTTGGTTTCCGCCTATAGCAACAGCACCAATTTTTATTTGTAATCTTGGTGTTACCTTTCTTGGTGTAAATAATCTTTCATGTAAACCCCCTAAATATAGAAAACCGGGTAAAAAGCCAATAAAATAAATAGTGTAAATTGGACTAGAATGATATGTGACAATAGCTTCTTTTGATATACTTTTTTCTTCTGAAATAGCCTCTAAATCTATTCCAAAACTAATATCATAACACACCGGGATTTTCCATAAATAAGATGTTGTTTTTGGTAAGGCTTCATTGGATGCATATAGCTTCTTAAGGAGATTAACCTCATCTTCAAAACCAATTTCAAATTTATCATAAACAACTAATAATGAATGGTACGCAGACCTCAACGCTGATATACGCTCAATGTTTTTACTTTCGATTTTTTCTTTAAAATGAAGTATCTCTGTTAAAATATGAGTCTCAATTTTTGCTGGCCATTCTATTAAAATAGAACGCTCTCCAAAAGGTTTATATGTGAGCGAAAAAGTCAATTATTACTTATCTGATTTTAATACCTTTATTTTTTAAGCGAGTTACTAAATTAGCAATTAAACTTAAGGCTTCAGGATGGTCACCATGAACGCAAAATGTTTCTGCTTTAAGCAGTACTAATTTACCTGATACAGTCTTAACTTCCTGATTAACAATCATATTATAAACATGATTAAACATTGTATTAGCATCATGAATTACAGCATGTTTTTCTTGTCTTGAAACCAATGTTAAATCCTCATTATAATTTCTATCAGCAAAAGCCTCATACATAATTTGGATATTATTTTTAATAGCAACTTTGGCTATAACAGAATTAAAAGGCACATATAATTTTAAAGATAAAGCTAGAGCTTTTATAACCTCAACAATAACATTGGCTGTTTTTTTATCAACCGCTGCTAAATTATATAAGGCACCATGAAGTTTTATATGATGTAATGTAAGATGAGTGTCATCTAGGATTGTTATTAAATCTTTAATCTGCTTTTTTATTGAGGTATATAGCACTACGCAAGGCATGTCTATAATCTGTCGCCCAAAGTGTTCTTTATCAGGAAAGGATGGATGCGCACCAATTTTAACACTATGCTCTTTTGCTAGTTCAACCACCTTTCGCATGGTTTCTAAATCTCCTGCATGACCACCACAAGCTATATTACATGAGGACACATATGGCATAAGTTGAGACTCATTACCTATGCCCTCACCTGTATCAACGTTAATATCTATGATTCTATTTTTCACTAAACTAATTTAGTTATTCTATAGTAGAATTTAAAGCATAAATAGCAAAACTTCCTAACCAGTGGCCACCTTCATAACTATCGCCAACTAGACTTGGTAAGGAGTAGTTGATATGCTGATTTGCAATATATGTTAGATGCTCGTATTCTGGTAAACCCTTAGCTATTTTATTTAAACTCCACGCACGCGAAAAATTAACACCATCTAAATGCACTAAATGACCATCGGTTCTATCAGACACTACACCGACTTCTAGTTGGAAGTTTTTATCTTTTAGCTGTGGCAAAAATGCTTCGAACCAAGATTTATAATCTGTTGCTGACAATAAACGTTTCATCAAAGCGGCTTCTTCTAAACAAGGTGATAAAAAATCACTACCACTTGGCTCCCAAGACATCGGGCAGTTTACATCTTTTAAATAGAAAAACATCGCCCGATTTTTAATGTTTATTTTTAACGCCTCGTGGTTTAGAGTTTCCGCATAGTCATACGCAAACGACAGTCCAAAAGCAGTATTAGTATGTGTTCCCACACGTTGCGGATAGTTCAATTTAGGTAAAAACTCGATATATTTTTCAACTATCAAATTAGTTAAAGGTTTTAAATTGTTTTCTAATAATCGGGCAGTATCATCATCCCAAGTATGGATTTCTTCTGCTAATTTTAATAACCATGCCCAACCATAGGCTCGCTCGTATGATTTGTTATGCTTGCCATGAAAGTACTCAACTTCAGCCTCTATCTTTTCTTTTGAAATATTATTAAGCAATTTTTGTTTAATCCCTTCCGCATTATCAATATTCGGAAATAATTTTAGCAAACTTACTAAACTCCAATGGCCATGAACAGCCGAATGCCAATCGAAACAACCATAAAATGCGGGATGTAATTCGTTTGGCTGTTTTAAGTCTTCATGACTTCCTAAAGTTTGTGATAAACGGTTTGGATATTCAGTATTTATACAGTTTAAAGGGAGTTCTGCTAAGGCATTTGCTTGTTCTAAATCTAGTTTCGGGGTATCAGAACTAATGCCAGAGTTGATTTTTGAATCTGTACTCGTTGCTTTTTCTTTTGAATTGTTGCAACTGAATGTTAAAAACACTAAAAGTAAAATAGGTGAATACTTCATTTTATAAAAGTAAAAAAGTTATACAACATAATCGAAACTTATTAAAATAAGCTTTGAGGTTTTAATAGAATAAAAATGTATGTTTTAATTTGTACTTAAATATGTTTTTATATTAGTAGTACAAAATTTTAAAAAGACAATACCATATTGATTTTCAGGTAATTGATATTATTTCAATAAATTTGATGAAGTAAAAAAAAAGCAAAGCAAACCAAAATATTTAAAAATCCCTTTACAAATTGGACATGGTGGCAATTTGGATTAATTGTAGTTATGCTAGTTATCGCTAATAGGTCTGATATAAAAATAGAGAGCCTAATTAAACTCATTCAAATCATAAAAGACTAATTAAGATTAGATATAACATTCTACTCGCTAATCCCAGTTTTTCAACTGGCGAAAATGACAGCATGTTTTCATAACTTACTTTTACTGTCATTAATCACAAATCAACTAAAAGACAAACAGATTATGCTTTTCAGCAGAATTAATTCAACATGTTATATTGTATTCGCCTTTAAGGTTCTACAATACAGTGTTTCACTAAAAAAACCCAAAGCTTTCACTTTGGGTTTTATGCACTAATACTACTAAGATGTTAGGTTTATCGTAATCTATCAACAGATTTTACAAGTTCTTCATCCTTCTTGATGGCCTTATTGGCTAATGCCAACAACACGATAGAAACAATAGGGAGAAGCATCCCAATACCTTTCTCAGAAACCGCCGTTTCTCCAGATACATTTAGTGATTGATACACGAAAAATCCTAGTAAAAAAAAGTTTAATATGATGTTAAGTCGCCCCAATATAAATTGAGACTTCCTGTTTTTATACCTAAATATTGATACGATTGAAAAAAATGCCGATGCTAAAAAAGCAGCATATACATAATTAACATCATCTGCAAACACTCTAACACCACTATCTGTAATCCATAAATGGAATACATAAATTAACCCTGCAGAAACACCTGCTGCAATTAAAAGATATATGGTTTGAATACGTTGTAACATATAATTTTGTAAAACTAGACGGCAAAAATACTAGAATTAATGCTAAAAATTAAAATAAAGTTGTATAATTGCAGTAATAATTCTCAACAATCGCAAAAACAAGCGATTAATCTTCAGAATAAAAATCATTTTTTCAGAATAACTCAAGTTTGTATTCAAAATAAAAAATATTCAATTAAACATCAATGTTTGAAATTTCACAATTAAAAGAAAAAAAGCTCTCTGACTTGCAGGAGATAGCTAAAAAATTGAGCGTTCCTAAATATCGTTCCTTAAAAAAATTAGATTTAGTATACCAAATACTAGATCAACAAGCTGCAGACCCAACAGCAGTAAAAGCGGTTGTTAAAACTGCTGAGCCTACTGAAATAAAGGCAGATGCAAAGCCAATAGCTAGGAAACCTAGGCAACGTGTTCAAAAACCTACCAGAAATACATCTCCAAAAGCTGAAGAAACTTCAGATACAGAAAACAAAAAGGATCCAACAGAAAATTCTGAAACTAAAGAAATGCCTTTAGCACCTGAGAAACAAGCTAAAGAAACGCCAAAGCCAGTTCATAAACCGAACCCTAGGCCGCAAAACGACAACCAGAAAAAGCCTAATCCTAGAAATAATCAAAACAAAAATCAACATAAAAACCAAAAGAACGGAAATGTTGACAATGGGAATAAAGATAATAGGAATCGTTATCGCGAACCAGATTTTGAATTCGATGCTATTATTGAAAGTGAAGGTGTTCTAGATATCATGCAGGATGGCTATGGCTTTTTAAGGTCTTCAGATTATAACTATTTATCATCTCCTGATGATATTTATGTTTCACAATCACAAATTAGATTATTTGGTTTAAAAACGGGTGATACGGTTTTAGGACATGTACGTCCACCAAAAGAAGGCGAAAAATACTTTCCTTTAATTAAAGTCAGTAAAATTAATGGCCAAAACCCAAATGTAGTAAGAGATCGCGTGTCTTTTGAGCATTTAACACCATTGTTCCCTCAAGAAAAATTCAATTTAGCAGAACGTCAAAGTACAATTTCCACTAGAATTATGGATTTGTTCTCTCCTATTGGAAAAGGGCAGCGTGGTATGATTGTATCACAACCTAAAACAGGTAAAACCATGTTACTAAAGGATGTTGCCAATGCTATTGCTGCAAATCATCCAGAAGTATATCAAATGATTTTATTAATTGACGAACGTCCTGAAGAGGTAACGGATATGCAACGTAATGTACGTGGTGAAGTTATTGCTTCTACATTTGATAAAGAAGCACATGAGCACGTAAAAATCGCCAATATTGTGCTTGAAAAAGCAAAACGATTGGTAGAATGCGGTCATGATGTGGTTATTCTATTAGACTCTATAACACGTTTAGCTAGAGCCTACAATACGGTTCAACCTGCTTCTGGTAAAATATTAAGTGGTGGTGTTGATGCTAACGCACTACACAAACCAAAACGTTTCTTTGGTGCAGCTCGTAATATTGAAAATGGAGGATCATTAACCATTATAGCAACCGCGCTTACAGAAACAGGTTCTAAAATGGATGAAGTTATTTTTGAAGAATTTAAAGGAACAGGTAATATGGAACTTCAATTGGATAGAAAAATTTCTAACCGTAGAATTTTCCCTGCTATAGATCTGACTTCTTCAAGTACGAGACGTGATGATATTTTACTGGACGACAATACAATTCAACGTATGTGGGTTATGCGTAAATACCTTGCGGATATGAACCCGGTTGAGGCTATGGAATTTATTAACGACCGTTTTAAACAAACTAGAAACAACGAAGAGTTTTTAATATCAATGAATGGCTAATATGCATTCCCGTGTAGACGACAAAACTAAATATAACTAACTAAAAAAGCCTTAACAAATAATTTGTTAAGGCTTTTTTTATGTTATTCAAGAAAAATAACCTTACTATTTTAAAATCAGTAACTATTTAAAAGGTCTCTATATTCTTTTAAGTCTGCAATATTCATTTTGTTATTAAGATTTTTAATAAGGGCTATTAAATACTTTAGACTTTCAATAGGTGCGACCTCCCCTTCTTCAATAGTCCCATCCTCTTCTATAGGTTCATCATTAAGAATAGGAATCATAAAGGATTCTGTTGATTCAATATGCTCACACGTTAATCTAAGCACTTTTACCACTAAAGGAATTTGTGCTTCTAAGGCATAGGTTCTTAATTCTTTAATATCATCAATTAATGTATCTGTATTAATCCCTGTTTTATCAAGGTTGTTAAGAATTTTATCGATTAATTTAATTGCTTTTTGATTTTCCAAAAGGGTAATATTATTAAAGGTTAATTAATTTCTAATACTTGCAAATTTATATTTTTAAAATCCTTTTTACACTATAAGCGCACTAAAAAAATTCAAAAAAAAAGCCTCTCATTTCTGAGAAGCTTTTAAATATTTTAAAACTTTAAAACAAATTAAAGCGCTGCAACGTGTTTTGCTAAACCTGATTTAAGGTTAGCCGCCTTGTTAGCATGAATAACGTTTTTCTTAGCTAATCTATCTAACATAGATACTACTGAAGGAAACATTTTTTCAGCTTCTTTCTTATTAGTTAACTCACGTAATTTCTTGATAGCATTACGAGTTGTTTTATGCTGATATTTATTAGTTAAACGTTTTGCTTCGTTACTTCTAATTCTTTTTAATGCTGACTTATGATTTGCCATTTTGTTTTTTTCTTAATTTTTTAATGTAGCCCGTAGGGGAATCGAACCCCTCTTACCAGGATGAAAACCTGGCGTCCTAGCCGATAGACGAACGGGCCATTTGTTTTTCTGTGTGCAAATTTAAATTACAATATATTAAACTCACAACACCTTTCAAATAACATACAACGTTTCCATTGCGGATGCAAAAATACAACTATTTTTAAATGTTGCAAGTGCTATATAATCTTTTTTTAAAAAAAATTATATTAGTACGCTTTTGCGAACAATACTCTACGTTTTGAAGGGTTTCCTGTATACACACAAACACCTTCTTTTACGTCTCCTTCTAAAGGAATACATCTAATCGTAGCCTTAGTTAACGCTTTTATTTTGTCTTCAGTTTCATTTGTACCATCCCAATGGGCTGATATAAACCCTGTTTTAGTTTCTAAAACCTTTTTAAATTCGTCAAAAGTATCAACTTCAGTAATATGATTATCTCTAAAATCTAAAGCCTTATTAAATAAAGAGGCTTGTATTTCCTCTAATAAACCTTCAATTTTTTCAGTTAGATCTTCTAATGCAACAACTTTTTTAGTTAGGGTATCTCGTCTTGCAATTTCAACTGTTCCATTTGCTAAATCCCTAGCTCCAATTGCTATTCGTAGTGGTACCCCTTGTAATTCGTGCTGTGCAAATTTAGCTCCTGGTCTATGCGTAGTTCTACTATCAAACTTAACTGTAATATGCTTTTCTCTCAAATTCCTTAAAATACCGTTAGCAACTTCAGTAATAGCATTTAAATCATCTTCACTCTTATATATTGGTACAATAACCACTTGATTTGGCGCTAAACTTGGCGGCAAAACTAATCCGTGGTCATCACTATGAGTCATAATCAGTGCTCCCATTAATCGTGTTGAAACACCCCAAGATGTTGCCCAAACATAATCTTGCTTACCTTCTTTATTGGCAAACTTCACATCAAAAGCCTTGGCGAAGTTTTGCCCTAAAAAATGAGAGGTTCCTGCTTGTAAAGCCTTCCCATCTTGCATTAATGCTTCAATACAATAGGTTTCATCTGCTCCAGCAAAGCGTTCACTTTCCGTTTTCAATCCTTGAATAACAGGTATAGCCATAAATTTTTCGGCAAACGTCGCATAGACGTTATTCATTAATTCGGCTTCAGCCAATGCCTCTTGTTTAGTTGCATGAGCGGTATGCCCTTCTTGCCATAAAAACTCAGCAGTACGCAAAAACAAACGCGTACGCATTTCCCAACGCACCACATTGGCCCATTGATTAATCAAAAGTGGTAAATCTCTATAAGACTGAATCCACCCCCTGTAGGTATTCCAAATAATCGCTTCACTAGTTGGTCTTACTATAAGTTCCTCTTCTAACTTAGCCTCTGGGTCAACTCGTAATTTCCCTTTTTTATCTGGGTCATTTTGCAACCTGTAATGGGTTACGATAGCACATTCTTTAGCAAATCCTTCAGCATTTTTTTCTTCGGCCTCAAATAAGCTTTTAGGTACAAACAATGGGAAATAGGCATTTTGGTGTCCTGTTTCCTTAAACATTTTATCCAATTCCGCCTGCATTTTCTCCCAAATAGCAAAACCATAAGGCTTAATGACCATACACCCTCTAACTGCCGAATTCTCTGCTAGGTCTGCTTTGACAACCAATTCGTTATACCATTTTGAATAATCCTCTGATCTACTGGTAAGTTTTTTGCTCATATCAATGTTTTGGCACAAATATTGTGAATAAGTTAAATAGAAAAATAGTTCAGCAAAACTAACTATTTTTGTGATGTTCAACAATAAAATTATAGAGATATGCAATTTAACAACTACTTAAAAGGAAAAGTGCCATTTGTAGCCCTATTTGGTCTGCTGTTTGGTTTAGTTTCATGTGGTTCTTATCAATACGTTGGTGTGGACAGTGATGGTATTTATGGCGAACCCGTAGTACAAAATCAAGAGAAAGTTGTTGAAGTGCCTAACGAATCAAATAGTAACTACTACAAAAACTATTTTAAAACCAAATCTATTGAGTCTGAAAATCTACTGTATAATGATGATGCTATTTTTACAGATATTGATTCCTATGAAAGTCCAAATTATGTTGAAAACGACACTTTAGTAAATGATTACCAAGGCTATGCTGGTTGGGGTCAAAATAGTAATAGTGTAACGATAAACTATATTGACAACGGATGGAACAATTGGGGCTGGAATGCTGGTTTTGGTTTTGGATGGAACAACTGGGGCTGGGGCAACTCATGGAACCGCTGGGGATGGAACAATTGGGGTTTTTATGACCCGTTTTGGTGTCCTCCTTTTTATGGTGGCGGCTTTTATGGCGGTTGGGCTTTTAATAATGGTTGGGGCTACAACAGGTTTTATAATAGAGGATTTTACGGAAACAGAGGCTTTTACAGCGGAAGAAATGCTTCATATAGTGCTAGTAGACGAGGTAGTTATTTAGCTAGTAATTCTAGAAACCTTAACAGAAATATAAGTAGACGCGGTACCATAAGTTCACAAAACAGAGCAACATCAAAATACAATACATCTAGAAGAAGCAGTATAAATCCAAATGCAACCACCACCAGAAGAAGTTATAACACGAACGGAACCCGCACAAATTCAGGTGTTGTAAGACAATCAACAGGTGTAAGAAGAACGCCTTCTTCAAATTCTACAGCTAGGTCTTCATCTTCAACAGTAAGAAGAAGTTCGAGTACAGTTTACAGACAACCCAACAGAAGTAGCTCTAGTTCTGGGAACTCAACTTACCGAAGATCATCTTCAAACAATAGAAGCTATACGCCAAGCAGAAGCTCTTCTAGTTCAAGGTCTAGTGGATCCGTTTCAAGATCCTCATCAAGTAGTAGAAGTTCAAGTGGCTCAAGGTCTTCAAGTGGAGGTGGAAGACGTTAATCTTATTTTTATTAAAAGAGAAAAACATATCATATGAAAAAGTTAAATGTACTATTCATAGGTTTACTATCTATGTCTACAGTTTATGCACAGGATATTAGTGATGCACTAAGATATTCACAGAGTGAAATTCAAGGAACGGCTCGTTTTAGAGCTCTAAGTGGTGCTTTTGGTGCACTAGGAGGTGATATGAGTGCCGTTAGCGCAAACCCTGCTGGCTCTGCCATTTTTAGTAGAAGTCATGCATCTTTCACAGGTTCAAATGTAGATGTTGATAACAACACTCAGTATTTTAATGGTATAACCAATTCTGGTGAATCTACTTTTGACATAAATCAAGGTGGCGCTGCATTTGTGTTTGCTAATCGTAATACTAATTCGTCTTGGAAAAAATTCACCTTAGCTATTGCTTACGACAGAACTAATAATTATGATGATAATTGGAATGCTATTGGGTTAAACACCAATGATGATGGTAATTTCAGCAATTCCATAGCTAGTTATTTTTATGATTATGCTGATGGAAAAAGGCTAGATGAAATTTCTACCTTACCAGGTGAATCTTTATCAGAAGCCTATCAAGATATCGGTGAAGTTTTTGGCTTTGGAAACCAACAAGCGTTTTTAGGTTTTGAATCTTTTATTCTTGAACCAGATGATATAAATGATGATGCCAATACACTTTATTCCTCAAATATATCTCCTGGGAACTTCAATCATGATTATTCATATCTAGCTACAGGATATAATGGAAAAATCACCTTTAATGTGGCTACGCAATATGAAGACAATTTATATTTAGGAATAAACTTAAATTCACATTTTATAGACTATCAACGTTCAACACTTTTATTTGAAAATAATTCAAATCCAGGATCTATTGTAAGTGCTGTAGAGTTCGAAAACAATCTATCAACCACAGGTACTGGATTTTCGTTTCAACTAGGTGGTATTATGAAATTAAGTCCGGAGTTTAGAGTTGGTGTAACCTATGATTCTCCAACTTGGTACACTATAGAAGAAGAGACAACTCAATATTTAGCTACTGTAAGAGACGATAACGGCACTAATGCTACTCAAGTCATCAACCCAGATGTAGTAAACATTTACCCACGATATAAACTCCAAACTCCAGCAAAAATAACGGGAAGTTTAGCTTACATTTTTGCAAAAAAAGGCTTGATTAGTTTTGATTACTCTAAAAAGAATTATGGCAATACAAAGTTTAAGCCAGAATCTGATTATACAGACTTAAATGCAGGTATTGGCAATGTATTAACAGATGCGGCAACATATCGAATTGGTGGCGAATACAAGCACAAACAGTTTAGCTTTAGAGGTGGTTACCGTTTTGAAGAAAGCCCTTATGAAGATGGTGTTACCGTTAGCGATTTAAATGGTTATTCGTTAGGTTTAGGTTTTAACTTTGGAAACACAAAATTAGATATTACTTATGATCAATCCGAGCGCTCTTTTGCAACACCATTATATAATGTTGGATTAATCGATACCGCAAGTATAGATCAAACAAACTCTAACATTACATTATCTTTAAGTTTTAATATTTAATCATAAGCAAACATTACAAAAAAGCTTGCACCTAATAAGGTTCGAGCTTTTTTTGATTTGGTGTAATTTCATAACAAAATATGAGACTAAATTGTTTTCTTGCTTTTGCGAGAATAAAAATCCTGTAGGCAAGCAGGCAGGTTCAATCGAAACCTCGATTCGATAAAAACTTAAATAATTAATTATTTGCAAACAAAAAGTATAACAAAAAGTGAAATGCTTATCTTTGCAAATTAAAATTTGACTTATAAATCATGGCGTTTGACAGTAATATAGAAGATTTTGATGCATTAGGAAACGAACATATTGGTACATCTGAAAATACACCAATGCGAAATGATGCTTTTAAATTAAATAGCGAGGAAAAAATAGACATTATAAAAGATGATGTACGTCACATCATGGAAACCTTAGGTTTAGATTTAACTGATGATAGTTTAAACGGCACCCCAAACCGTGTCGCTAAAATGTTTGTTAATGAAATTTTTGGAGGCTTAGACCCTGATAAAAAACCAAGTGCTTCAACATTTGAAAACAAATATAAGTACGGCGAAATGTTGGTTGAAAAGAACATTACGGTGTATTCAACTTGCGAGCATCATTTATTACCCATAGTAGGACGTGCTCATATTGCTTATATTTCTAATGGAACCGTAGTAGGCTTATCTAAAATGAATCGTATTGTTGATTATTTTGCAAAACGTCCACAAGTACAAGAACGTTTAACCATTCAAGTGGTTAGAGAACTTCAAGATGTTTTAGGTACAAAAGATGTAGCTTGTGTTATTGATGCCAAGCATCTTTGCGTTAATTCAAGAGGGATAAGAGATATAGAAAGCAGCACGGTTACTTCTGAATTTGGAGGTAAATTTAAAGATATGGCTACTCGTCGCGAGTTTCTTGATTATATAAAATTAGATACAAAGTTTTAAAATAAACCGCCTTTTTAATAACTCATCAACAAATCAAAATGCAGTTATACCAATCCAATCCAATTAAAATATACAATTCACTAACTGGAAAAAAAGAAACTTTCAAACCTATTAACGAAGGTCATATTGGTATGTATGTTTGTGGACCTACGGTTTACAGTAATGTTCATTTAGGTAATGTTAGAACCTTCATGTCTTTTGATATGATTTTCAGGTACCTTAAGCACTTAGGTTATAAAGTGCGTTATGTTCGTAACATTACTGATGCTGGTCATTTAGAAAATGACGCCGATGTTGGTGAAGATAAAATCACTAAGAAAGCACGTTTAGAGCAAATTGAACCCATGGAAGTGGTTCAGCGTTATACAGTTGATTTTCACAATATATTAAACACATTAAATTTTTTACCTCCAAGTATAGAGCCTACTGCGACTGGACATATCATAGAACAAATAGAATTAATTAGTAAAATTATTGAAAATGGTTTTGCTTATGAAGTTAATGGCTCTGTATATTTTGATGTCCATAAGTTTAATGAAACAAACGAATACGGTAAATTAAGCAAGCGCAAACTTGAAGATTTAATACATAATACAAGAACACTAGACGGACAAAGTGATAAAAAAAATCCACAGGATTTTGCCCTTTGGAAAAAAGCAGAACCTCAGCACATTATGCGCTGGCCTTCGCCTTGGAGTGATGGTTTTCCTGGCTGGCATTTAGAGTGTACAGCTATGAGTACTAAATATTTAGGCGAACAATTTGATATTCACGGTGGTGGTATGGATTTAAAATTTCCACATCACGAATGTGAAATTGCTCAAAATGAAGCTGCTATAGGAAAAAGCCCTGTCAACTATTGGATGCATGCCAATATGTTGGAACTGAATGGGCAGCGTATGTCTAAAACAACAGGCAATACAGTTAATCCAGATGAATTACTATCTGGAAACAATTCGTTCTTTAGTAAAGCTTATGGCCCAAGTGTCATTCGGTTTTTTAATGCACAATCATCTTACAGAAGTATTTTAGATTTAACTGACGATGGATTATTAGCAAGCGAAAAAGGGTTTTACAGATTAATAGATGCTGTTAACCTTTTAGACGATTTAAAAGCTTCAACTGCATCATCGATTGACATCACGGCATGGAAACAGAAATGTTATGATGCTATGAACGATGATTTTAATTCCCCAATCTTAATCGCTCATTTATTTGAAGCTGCAAAATATATTAATCAAGTTAAGGAAGGTTCAGAAACCTTGTCCACTGAAGATTTAAATACATTAAAAGAAACCATAAACATTTTTGTTTATGATATTTTAGGTCTTAAAAACACTGTAAAAAGTGATTCTGGAACCGATAAGCTTTCAGGTGCTGTTGATGTTTTAATTCGATTGAGACAAGAGGCTAGAGCAAATAAAGATTTTACTTTATCTGATAAAATTCGTGATGAATTGGCAGAAGTTGGTATTCAACTTAAAGATGGTAAGGACGGCACAACGTTCTCTACAAATTAGATCGCTCTGTCATTATTCGATTGATACAGAATCTATTACAATTCAGACTCAAAATAACAAGCCTTATCCTGTTTGCCAACAGGTAAGGAAATGACAAATAAATGCTAAAAAAACTACTCATAGCTCCATTTTTGCTTCTAATAAAAGTATATCAAACTTTAATATCGCCATTAACCCCAGCAACGTGTAGATACAATCCAACATGCTCACATTACTCTAAAGAGGCATTACAAAAACATGGGTTATTTAAAGGAGGTTGGTTAGCTATAAAACGCATTTTTAGCTGTCATCCTTGGGGCGGATCAGGTCATGACCCTGTACCCTAATCTTTAAAATACACCATTAATTATAGAATTGACTTAGTCAGAAAAAAATGATAACTTCGTTAACACCGGAAATAAACCCCAATACCATATTGTTTTTGGTAAAAAACAACTCATTTTTACAAAATTAGCAACAAAGTTATAATCTATGAAAAGAACATTTTTTTTAGTATGCTCATTATTAATAATGACTATTTCCTGTAAAAAAAAGCAAGATACTATCAATAATCTAAAAACATTTGCAAAAGCCTATGGCTATGTAAAATATTTTCATCCAAGTGATGAAGCTTCTGCAATAGATTGGAATAGCTTTGCCGCTTATGGTGCTGAACAAATTGTAAAGTGCCAAAGCAAAACCGAAGTCATTAACACATTAAATAGCTTATTCAAACCTATTGCACCAAGTGTGGTGTTTTCAGAAGAAAAGCAAGCATTTAATTTAAATACCATAACACCAGAAAGCCCAGAGAACTTTAAACCAACCTATTGGCAACATAAAGGTGTCTCTAAAGATATGACATATCAAAATTATGTTTACAGTAGTGTTAGAGTAAATCGGTATTCAGAAATTGATGAGTCAAGTAATTACGGGAACATCTCAATGTCAATCAATGCTAAAAAATATAGAGGTAAGGAAATTAAATATACAGGTTGGGTAAAGCTTAACAAAAACGCTAATGCTTCTGGGCACTTATCCTTGTGGGTTGAAAACACGGATAGGTCACTTGGTTTCTATGAAACTATGGATGCCAAACCTATAAAAAGTAGTGATTGGAAGCCATATGAAATTATCGGAAAAATAGATACACTTGGATCAAAGCTAGCTTTTGGTAGTTATGTAAGTGGCAAAGGGACCTTATATTTAGATGATGTACACTTATATTATAAAGACAATAATGAATGGGTAGAAATACCAATAAAAAATAGTGATTTTGAAGCGAGTAGTATTGGAGAAAAAACAGAACAGTCTGAATGGATAGGCAAAAGTAAAGGCTATACGTATAATGTTTCAAGCTCTGAAAATATGGAAGGTAAAAATTGCCTTGTTATAAGCTACGAAGGCGCAATTAAAAAAGTAAAAGGCGAAGCCATATTCAAAGCACATCCAAAATTTGGCGAACTTATAGAAGAAGAAATTGGCAAAGGAATATACTGCCAAATACCCTTAAACTTATTTGGCGATGATAAAAACACTTTTCCTAAAAGCAAGATAGCAAGTACGCTTCAAGACAGTCTAAAAGTTTTAGACAACAGTCCTGAAAATTTAGCAATGCGTATAGGCAATTTTATAAACACATATAATGTTATTCAACATTTTTATCCCTATTTTGAAGAAGCGGAAACAAATTGGGACAAAGCATTAGAAACAGCTTTAAAACAAAGTTTCAGTGACCAAACTGCTGACGACCACTTAATAACATTACAAAAATTTATGGCGCCCTTAAAAGACGGACATGTACGTGTTTGGATGGGCAATGCTGTTCCTTATGTACCAGCTATTAATTGGGAATGGGTAGAAGACAAATTAATCATTACAGAAGTAAAAAACGATACTTTAAACATTAAAGTTGGAGATATCGTTACCAAGATTGATAAGCAATTACCTAAAAACTATTTTGAAGACATTAATTCAAGAATTTCAGCAGGAACAAAAGGATCTTTAGATTTTAAAGCACAAGATTTAAGCCTATTTGGTAAAAAAGACAGTAAATTGGTTTTAGAAGTAAATGGTAAAACTATAAACTTAAAACGCGATAAAAACTATACGTATACAAGCGTAAGCATACCCATACAAAAAAACAAATACAAATTATTAGACAATAATATATTCTATCTCAATCTAGATACCATTGAAATGGACACCATTACTAGCCTTATGCCTCAATTAAAAACATCAAAAGGTATTATATGCGATATGAGGGGCTACCCAAACAGTAACCACGATTTCATTTCTCATTTGTTGAAAGAAAATGACACCTCAAAAGCGTGGCTAAGAATCCCAAAAATCATCTATCCAAATCAAAATAAAATTGTTGGGTATGAAGATACAGGTTGGGAAATCGAGACTAAAGAGCCCTACCTAGGTGACAAGAAAATTGTGTTTATTATAGATAGTAGAGCAATAAGTTATGCCGAAAGCTACATGAGTTTCATTGAAGGTTACAAACTGGCTACCATTGTCGGACAACCCACAGCTGGAACAAATGGTAATATAAATCCTTTTAAACTTCTAGGGAACTTTAATGTTAATTGGACAGGCATGAAGGTTATAAAACATGATGGGTCTCAACATCATGCCATTGGCATATTACCAAATATATATGTTAATAAAACTATTGAAGGTGTAAAATCTGGTAAGGATGAGTTTTTAGAAAAAGCTATACAAGTTGTTTTAGAACAATAAGCAATTTAGCTTATAACCTATAGCAAGGTTTTGGTCATGATTCGGTTCCTTAGAACTAAAATGAATAAAAACACAAAAGCATTATTATTTAATGTTTCTTTTTAGAGGCGATTTGGGGTGCTTACTTTATGTTTCACGCAAATAATGCTTTTAAAGTTTTTAATGATATCATTTATCAAACATATACAAAAATCAGCTGAAATACAAATAATATCGATTAAACGCAATTTTTATCTTGTTCTAATGCTCTGGAATCTGCTTTAAAATCTCCAAAACAAAGTTCCAATACTTTTGAACAGATGATATTTGCGCACGTTCATCTGGTGAGTGTGCACCCTTTATATTAGGACCAAAACTAATCATATCCATATCTGGATAATTAGTCCCTAGAATACCACATTCCAATCCTGCATGACAGGCAGCTACATGAGGTTTTTGGCCATTTAACTCTTCATAAAGTTTTGCCATGACCTTTAAAATATCAGAATCCATATTTGGTGCCCAACCAGGATAATCTCCGGAGAATTTAACCTCACAACCAGTAAGTTCAAAAGTAGCACGAAGTGTATTTGCTAAATCCATTTTAGAACTCTCTACCGATGAGCGTGTTAAGCACTCTATTTTAATATGTCCTTCTTTAACTATAACTCTAGCTATATTGTTTGAGGTCTCTACCAATTCAGGAATATCAGCACTCATTCTGTAAACCCCATTTAAAGCCGCATACAATGCTCTGGTTAAACCTTCTTGAACACCTAAATCCATAATTGACTTTGGTGTTTCAGTTTTAGAAATAGTAATTTCCAAATCAGGCTCCATAGTTTTTAGTTCTACTTTTATGGTTTCTGTTTGTAATTTCATTTCCGATAAAAATACTTCTTCATGAATAGCATCAATAGCCAGAATGGCATTACTTTCGCGTGGAATAGCATTTCTTAAACTACCGCCATTAATTTCAGAAATACGTAGCCCAAAATTCTCAAAACCATCAAAAAGCAAACGATTCATAATTTTATTAGCATTCCCTAAACCTTCATGGATTTGCATACCAGAATGTCCGCCTTGCAAACCTTTAACAGTAACTAAAAACCCTATTTTAAATTCGGGGGTATCCTCTTCTTCATAAGTTCTAGTTGCGGTTACATCAATACCGCCTGCACAACCAACACCTATTTCATCATCTTCTTCAGTATCTAAATTTAGAAGAATCTCGCCGTTTAATAGCCCTCCTTTTAATCCCATAGCGCCTGTCATACCTGTTTCCTCATCAATAGTAAACAAAGCTTCAATAGGAGGATGCGGAATGTCAGTGCTTTCTAAAATGGCCATAATAGTAGCAACACCCAGTCCGTTATCAGCACCTAACGTAGTCCCTTTTGCTCGAACCCAATCGCCTTCTACAAACATATCAATACCTTGGGTTTCAAAATCAAACTCGGTATCGTTATTTTTTTGGTGTACCATATCCAAATGTGATTGCATAACCACAGTAGTCCTGTTTTCCATGCCTGTAGTTGCTGGTTTTTTTATAATCACATTTCCAACTTCATCTTCAATGGTTTCTAAACCTAAAGTTTCACCAAAACCTTTCATAAAAGCTATAACACGCTCTTCTTTTTTTGATGCACGAGGTACGGCGTTTAAATCGGCAAATTTATTCCAAAGTTGTTGGGGTTGAAGTTGTCTTATCTCAGAGCTCATAATCTTAAAAATTATAGTAGCACAAAGATACATTTTACTTCATAGGATTAATAAACATTTTCCTATTTTTGATGTATGCTGAAGAACACAAAATTACTAATCGCTATAAGCTTAATACCTCAATACTTTTTGGTGAAGTTACTTTCAAATTTTCCTAAATTTATAGAGCAGTATTACAGTAATGGTTTGTACCAATATATTTCAAAAATTTTTAGATTTATATTAGGATGGTTTCCGTTTTCATTTGGTGATTTAGTGTATACGTTTACCATAATTTATGCCATAAGATGGTTTTACTTAAATAGAAAACGCTTTAGAACAAATACCAAAAACTGGCTGACTGATGTATTTGCTGCCTTGGCGATTTTTTATTTTGCATTTCACTTATTTTGGGGTATGAATTATCATCGTTTGCCATTGCATAAAAGTTTAAATATTGAAAGTAAATACACAACTGAACAATTAGTAGAAGTAACTAATATGTTGATTAAAAAATCAAATACATTACATTCTAAACTATCAAAAAACGATACGATTAAAATAGATTTGCCTTTTAGTAAAAATGAGATTTTTAAAATGACATCAATTGGTTATGATAATTTAAAAATCCATTTTCCACATTTTAAATACTGCCCAAAAAGTATCAAAACATCCATATATAGCTACCCACTAACTTATATGGGCTTTAGCGGGTATTTAAACCCTTTTACCAACGAAGCTCAAGTTGATGGTTTAATCCCTATTTATAAATTTCCAACAACATCGGCTCACGAAATCGCACATCAACTTGGCTATGCTGCAGAAAACGAAGCTAATTTTATTGGTTTTATGGCAACTATTAATCATGATAATATGTATTTTAAATACGCAGGCTATACCTTTAGTTTGCGTTTCTGTTTGAATGAAATTTACAGACGCGATGAGGCCTTATATGAAACCATAGTAGAAACAGTCAATCCAGGAATTCTAAAAAACTATAAAGAAGTCCGAGACTTTTGGGATGCACACCAAAATCCAGCAGAACCCTTCTTTAAAGGTTTTTACAGTAACTTTTTAAAAGCAAACAAACAGGATAAGGGTATGCAAAGCTATAACTATGTGGTGGCCTTATTGGTTAATTATTTTGACTCTACTAATTTGTAGAATATTTAGCTAAAAAATAATCTACCTTTGCTCCAATGAACAAACAGATTACAAGCATACAAAACCCCCTTATTCGACAACTTGCTCAATTAAAAGACAAGTCGCGCGAGCGTAAAAAAGCAGGTCAGTTTTTAATTGAAGGCAAACGCGAAATTTCATTAGCTATAAAAGGTAGTTATGAATTGGAAACTATTTTGTTTTATCCCGATTTATTTTCTCATGAACAATTAAATGATTTAACCAATAAACAAATTAATACTATTGAGATCTCAAAAGAAGTGTATCAAAAACTGGCTTATCGAGATACTACTGAAGGTGTTTTAGCTATAGCAAAAAACAAAAGTCATTCGGTTTCAGATATAGAATTCAAAACTAAAAAACCATTAGTGTTAGTTGCTGAAGCTCCAGAAAAACCTGGGAACATAGGTGCGATTTTGCGAACTGCAGATGCAGCTAATGTGGATGCGGTTATTATAGCCAACCCAAAAACCGATTTATACAACCCAAACATTATTCGTTCTAGTGTGGGTTGTCTGTTTACAAATCAAATTGCTACTGGAAATACATCTGAAATTATTACATTTTTGAAATCCAAAAACATTAATATTTACTGTGCTGCGTTACAAGCTTCTGTAAATTATCATACTCAAGATTTCAAGAAACCTACAGCTATTATTGTGGGAACTGAAGCTACAGGCTTAAGTGACGAATGGCTGGAACATGCTACTCAAAACATTATTATTCCAATGCAAGGTGAAATAGATTCTATGAATGTATCTGTTGCTGCAGGAATTCTTATTTTTGAAGCCAAAAGACAGCGAAATTTTATTTGAAAATATCGTAATAACCAAAATACAAATTTCAATTAAGTACACTTTTGGAGTTTGGAATTTAATCATTGGAATTTGAACTATATGACAGCAAACACTTTATTTTATATAATCATCGGTATTATTATAATCAATTTCATAGTTGATAAAATTTTAGATGCCCTAAACGCCAAACATTTTAACGATACACTTCCTGAAGATTTACAGGATGTTTATGATGAATCAGAATATAAAAAATCGCAAAATTATAAAGCGACTAATTATAAGTTTGGATTACTTACATCAACCTTTTCTATTTTATTAACCTTAGGATTTTTACTATTTGATGGCTTTGAATTTGTAGATAACATAGCTAGAGGTTACAGCGAAAACCCAATTATAGTTGCCCTTATGTTCTTTGGTATTATTATGATTGGTAGCGATATTTTAACCACACCTTTCTCCTATTACAGCACCTTTGTTATTGAAGAACGATTTGGATTTAACAAAACAACCATTAAAACATTCCTATTAGATAAGATAAAAGGGTGGCTTATGATGGCTATTGTTGGTGGTGGTATTTTAGCTTTGATTATTTGGTTTTATCAAGTAACAGGTAAACACTTTTGGTTATATGCTTGGGCATTAGTTGCCGTTTTTACCTTGTTTATGAATATGTTTTATTCTAAACTTATTGTACCACTTTTTAATAAGCAAGTGCCCTTAGAAGCAGGGACTTTACGTAATAAAATTTCAGCCTATGCCAAAACAGTTGGTTTTAAGCTGGATAAAATTTTTGTGATTGATGGTTCTAAACGCAGTACCAAAGCCAATGCCTATTTTTCTGGATTTGGCAGTGAAAAACGCGTTACACTTTACGACACTTTGATTAATGATTTAGATGATGAAGAAATTGTTGCTGTTTTAGCACATGAAGTTGGACATTATAAAAAGAAACACATCATTTTTAACTTGTTCGCCTCTATTTTATTGACAGGATTAACACTATATATTTTATCCTTATTTATTTCGAACCCTTTATTATCTCAGGCTTTGGGTGTTGAGACGCCTAGTTTTCATATTGGATTGATTGCTTTTGGACTCCTCTACTCACCTATTTCTGAAATTACAGGTTTAGTTATGAATCTGTTTTCTAGAAGGTTTGAGTACCAAGCAGACGATTATGCTAAAAACACCTATAAAGGCGAACCACTTATTACCTCGCTTAAAAAACTCTCTAAAAACAGCTTAAGCAACTTAACACCACATCCTGCTTATGTATTTATGCATTATTCGCATCCAACGCTTTTGGAACGAATTATGAATTTGAGAAAGTAGATTTCTAGTGCATATGTGCTTAGCTAAGTCGTTTTTGTTTTGGTTGAAATTTAGTTTTATAAAAAAATTCGGCTAACTTCGTTTAACAATCGATAAAGTTCATTGAAATGAAACTTTATCTTTGCACTAAACGAACCCCCTCTATAAAGGAAAATACATATAATTAAAACTATTGGTTAGCGGACAAGTGCGTTAACGATTGAACGGCATGTTTGAAATTCTTTTTACTTTTCAGCAAAAAGATTGAGTAGTGAAATATTCATATTCACAAATTCCAAAATTTACAATAGAAATCTATGAGTAAAGCGTGTTAAAACACCCAAATAAAAATAATCCAAATAATAGTGTATCTTTGCGCCTTGAAACTCAAGACGAGTTTAAATTCCTCAGGGTGAGGATGTGTTGCTAGAAGTTTAAGGTTAAGTATGTCGATGCACTTCTTTATGTAACACAACATAACATAATCGCATACATTAAACAAGAATGAGCACATTCCAAGATTTAGGTCTTAATGACGACCTATTACAAGCTATTACAGATTTAGGATTTGAAAAACCTAGTGAAGTACAAGAAAAAGCAATCCCCATTTTATTAGAATCTGAAACCGACTTAGTGGCTTTAGCCCAAACAGGAACAGGCAAAACAGCAGCATTTGGTTTTCCGATGTTAGAGAAAATTGATGTGGCTAGCAGAACCACGCAGGGTTTAATTTTATCGCCTACCAGAGAGCTTTGTTTACAGATTACCAACGAGATGAAATTGTATGGTAAATATTGTAAAGGACTTAACGTGGTGGCAGTTTACGGTGGGTCTAGTATTACAGACCAAGCACGTGAGATTAAACGTGGTGCACAAATTATTGTGGCGACTCCGGGACGTATGAAAGATATGATTAACAGACGTTTGGTTGATATTTCTAAAATCCAGTATTCGGTTTTAGATGAGGCTGATGAGATGTTAAACATGGGCTTTAAAGAGGATATTACTGATATTTTATCGCACACACCAGAAGATAAAAACACGTGGTTATTTTCAGCAACTATGCCCAGAGAAGTATCTAGAATTGCTAAAAACTTTATGCATAACCCACAGGAAATTACTGTTGGAAATAAGAATGAGAGTACAAGTAATGTGTCTCATGAATATTATTTAGTAAATGCTAGAGATAGATACCAAGCGTTGAAACGTTTAAGTGATGCTAATCCTGATATATTTTCGGTTATTTTTTGTAGAACAAAACGTGATACACAAAAGGTTGCTGAAAAACTGATTGAAGATGGGTATAGCGCTGGGGCGTTACATGGAGATTTGAGTCAAAATCAGCGTGATATCGTGATGAAATCGTTTAGAAATAAACAAATCCAAATGTTGGTAGCTACAGATGTAGCTGCTCGTGGTATTGATGTTGATGATATTACACACGTTATAAATTACCAATTACCTGACGAGATTGAAACCTACACTCACCGTTCTGGTAGAACTGGACGTGCTGGTAAAAACGGGATTTCAATGGTCATTGTTTCTAAAAGTGAAGTGCGTAAAATTAAAAGTATTGAGCGCATTATTAAACGCCAATTTGATAAAAAAGAAATTCCTGATGGTGCTGATATTTGCGAAGTGCAATTAATGTCACTTGCTAACAAAATACACAACACAGAGATTAATCATGAAATTGATAAACATTTAGCTAACATTAACGAGCTATTTGCTGATACGGATAAAGATGAATTGATTAAAAAATTCTTCTCGGTTGAGTTTACACGTTTTTATAACTACTATAACAAATCTAAAAACTTAAATGTTTCTGAAGACTCTAGAGACAGAGAAGGCGGACGCGATTTTGGAGGCAGTAAAAATTCTACGCGCTATTTTATAAATGTTGGCGGTAAAGATGGCTTTGATTGGATGAAGTTAAAAGACTTCTTAAAAGAACAATTAAACCTGGGTAGAGATGATGTTTTTAAAGTGGAAACTAAAGATAGCTTCTCATTTTTTAATACTGAAAATGAATTAAAAGAGAAAGTCTTAGCACATTTTACCGACTTTAAGCACGAAGGGCGTTTTGTAAATGTTGAAGTGTCTGAAAACCGTGGCGGCGGCGGAAGACGTCGTGACGGAAAACGAGGTGGAAAACGTGATGATGGAAGAAGACGTGACGATAGACGTGGTGGTAAACGCGATGATAAAAAAGGAGCTTCTGGAAACCGAGGTGATAGACGCAGAAACGAAAGCGACTCAAAACCTAGACGTTCAAATTCTAGTGATTTTGGAAGCTCTAGACCGAGGCGTTCTAGAAGATAAGCCTAAACTTTTTTGTTAATTTTAAGTCAAAAATAAAACATTACCGTATTTTTTGCCGTTTTGTTTAGTATTTTTGGTATTGAACTTAAGCCTATGAAGAATTACATCTTATTCGTTACTTTTCTGTTAACTTCTACTATTTGTATAGCTCAAGAAGCAGACAAAGTCTTAGGAGTTGTAATTAATTCAGCAGACGATTCCGCTCTTGAAAGCGTAAACATCGTTAATCTTAATCAGGTTATAGGTACAACTACTAATAATAAAGGAGAATTTAGTATTTCTGCTGAAGTTAACGATACTCTTCACTTTTCATATTTAGGTTTTAAATCCATTAAAGTTAGGGTAACCAATGACTGGTTAAAATTTGGAAGTTCAAAAATTGAATTAACGGAATTAGCGCTTGCTCTTGAAGAAGTTGTTGTAAATCAATTAAAATTAACAGGTTATCTAGAAGTTGATATAAAACAAGTCCCTATCATTAATGATAATTACCGCTACAGTATTTCTGGATTAGAAGGTACTGGATATGAAGCTAGCAAAAAATCGGGTTTAACCAAAGTCATAGGTTCTATTTTTAACCCTGCAGACTTTTTACATCGTATGTTTGGTAAGAAACCAAACGAGTTGCGTAAACTTAAAAAAATGAAGCAAGATGATGAAATAAGAAATTTATTAGCATCGCGATTTGATAGGGAAATGCTTACCGTACTACTCCAAGTGGATCGTGTTGATTTAGATGAAATTGTAAGCCAGTGCAACTATTCAAAAGGGTTTATACAAACTGCTAACGATTTACAAATTCTAGATGCCATTAGCGAATGTTATGAAGAGTATAAATTACTTAGTAGAGGCCGAAGTAAAAGATTATAATTCTAAAAAACATTTAAGAAAGTATGTCTTGAAACTAGCCTAGCATATTCATTGCTTAATTAGTTATCTTCTAATATGTTTTTTAGGCTAGCTAAACCCTCCTCAAAATCTTTTCCAACTGTTTTTTCAAAGTTAAAAAACAACATGAAAATATTAAACGGAATAGGGTTATTTCCAGAAAAGCCCCAAGTAACCTCAGTTTGGTTTCTGTCGAGTTTAAGAACCCTTATATGGGCCTCTGAAACTGATTTCCAAGGTTTAAAAAACCTTAATTGCGATTTTATTTCTTCATTATCTTTAATTTCAAGTATTTCCTGCTCACCAATTCCAACATCATGATTACCTTCCCATTTTACAATAAACCCTACTTCCCCATCATTTCCCAAATACTCTTGTTTCATATTTGGATCCTTTCTTTTCCAAGGCGACCAATAGTCTTGGTTCTTAATATACTTTAAATATTGAAACACTTCCGAAAGTCGCCTTTTAATAACAATACTTCTATTCACCTCATAACTTTTCGGTGCTATTAACACTAAAAACACAAATACAGTAACAATGACAATAATAGCATAAAGCACAATATACATGATAACAACTTGTTAATTAAAGCTTTAAAGTTAATAAATTTATTACGGATTATAAAAACGATCTACAATATCATCATAACTCTTTATTGTTTTTTCACACCAATCTAAACGCTTATCATGCATTTCGTTTTTAGATAATTGCCAATTAACATCCGTTTGTCTTAGTTTTGAAGTAACATACTGTAAAATTATAGCTGCAGATACCGAAATATTCAAACTCTCGGTAAAACCAACCATAGGTATTTTTAAAAAACAATCGGCAGCGTCCAAAACGTCTTGAGATAACCCTTCCGTTTCTCTTCCAAAGAAAAAACATGATTTTTTAGTAACATCAAAATCTTGTAATTCACAATTATTAGCATGCGGTGTTGTTGCCACAATTTGATAACCTTTATTTTTTAAATCCGAAATACAATTATTTACAGAATGATATCGGTTTAAATCAACCCACTTTTGAGCTCCCATAGCAATTTCCTTATCAATACGTTTTGAATTTTGTTCTTCCACAATATTGACTTCCTGTATACCAAATACATCACAACTGCGTATTACCGCACTTGTGTTATGGAGCTGATACACATCTTCTGTAGCTACCGTAAAATGCTTGGTACGCTGCAATAAAACGCTTTCAAAGCGATCTTTTCTATGTTCAGTTAGATAAGATTCGAGATGATTTAGGAGCTTTAAGTCTGTCATTATTAGTAAAATTTTATCTAAGTTATTAAATTTGATGAGATTATCATCGTCACAGGAATGACAAAAGAACAATTTTATGAAACACATCATAGTACTTACAGGAGCTGGTATAAGTGCAGAAAGCGGTATTAAAACCTTCAGGGATGCTGATGGGTTGTGGGAAGGTCACGATGTTATGGAAGTTGCTACACCTGAAGGTTTTGCTACAAATCCAGAATTGGTTTTAGATTTTTATAATCAACGCAGAAGGCAGCTTTTTGAAGTTAAACCCAACCAAGCACACTATGAGTTAGCTGAACTTGAAACCGATTTTAAAGTCACTGTTATTACCCAAAATGTTGATGATTTACATGAACGTGCCGGAAGCACGAATGTGATTCATTTGCACGGCGAATTGCTTAAAGCTAGAAGTACTATTGATACAAACGCTATACAGGAATGGAAATCTGATTTAGTTTTAGGTGATTTATGTGATAAAGGGCATCAACTTAGACCTCATATTGTTTGGTTTGGTGAAGATGTTCCCATGATTGAAAAAGCAGTAAGCATTTGTGAAACCGCTGATATATTAATCATTATTGGAACGTCTATGCAAGTCTACCCAGCAGCAAGTTTGATGCATTATGTTCCTGAAAATACACCTGCTTATTTTATTGATCCCAAACCTAATATAGATAGCAAAACAGGTTTAACGGTTATTGCTGAAACCGCTACGGTTGGAATGAAAATATTAAATACCTTTTTAAAAAATTAATCTACTTCTAAAACAGTAATGGGCAAATCTTGTGTGCCTGCATAAAACACAACAATTTCAGTAGGTTTTTTACCTTCATTTATACCATAATGTATTTTATTTACAAGTTCAACAATAACATCACCTTCCTTTAAAATTAAAATATTATTATTAATATCTACAACCTTTAATTCTCCTTTTAGCAAAACCCCTGAGTTAATTACTGGGTGATAGTGTTTATGAAGTTTTGTTTTAGGAGGAATAGTGATTTTTAGTACAGTAATTTTTGGTTTACCCTTTGGATAATTAGGAAGCACATCACCATTCCAACTTTTAGAAGTCTCGGCTAATTTAACAACTTTAATAGTTTTTAATTTATATGAAGCACATGACGATAAAATCAAAAAACTAAGGATAAACAATGTGTTTTTCATTACAATTCGGTGTCTAATTTTTATTTTTCTCTTCAATCCATTTACTCATAAACTTAGTGCTTTGTAAGGTATGGTGTTGCAACATTTGACCTGTAAAATTGTTAAGTCGTTTTTCATTGAGTTGTTGAACCGTTTCTTCAATTGAAATTAAAAATTTGTTTTGATGTGCTGCTTTCCAAAAACGTGTATTAATAATACTAAACCCATTTGCCTGCTTTTCATTCCAAAGGTTTTTATTTTCATATAACAGTAGAGCTTTATTTGCAAATTCTTGTGGACTGTCCTCAACAAAACCATTAGTTTCAATATCACCAAACATCCCTTCTGCTCCAACTGTTGATGTAATACATGGTGTTCCATTTTGCATAGCATCTACTAATTTGCCTTTTAAACCTGCTCCAAAACGAACGGGTGCCAAACAAATTTTAGCCTGTTGCATAACTTCACTTGCATCTTCAGTAAAACCCATAATTAAAAAACCTTCCTTTTCGTTATGAAGCTGATTTACTTTTTGAGATGCATAAGCGCCATATATTTTTAAATTAACCTCAGGTAATTGCTTTCTAATTAATGGCCAAATAGTTTCTTTTAAATACAAAACGGCATTATAATTGGGGGCATGCAAAAAATTACCAATAGTTACAAAATGACTTCGGTCTTCAAATTCTAGTAAGCTTTTAATGGCTTCATCTGAAATTTTGTCTAACATAAAAGGTAAATAAAACAATAAGGATTCATCAACTTTAAAATCATTTTTAAGAATATCCATTTCAGCTTCAGAAATAATCAAACTTAAATCACATCTATAAATACTTGCTATTTCGCGTTTTGCGGTATCATTGAATAAATAGGTTGTATCGAATGGTTTACCATCCTTAAAAGCTTGTTGTCTCCCTTTTCTTAAACCATGTAAATCTTCGGTATCTAAAAGTCGTAAAGCATTAGGGCAATGCTCCACAACTCGCCATCCAAATTGTTCCTCCATCATAAAACGGTCAAACAGAACCACATCGGGATTTAAGCCTTTTACAAAACCATCAAAAGAAGAATTATTTAATTCTATAGCCGCTTGTAAAATACCAATACTCTCTAAATTAAAAGCATTATCACTTTTCGCACAAGGGCTCGCAAAAGTTATTTGATAGTTTTCAGATTGAAAAACTTCAATAAGCTGCATCATCCTACTACCAGCTGCAGAACTTTTGGGCTCTGGCCATACAAAACCTATAATCAATAATTTTTTATTCATAAAAAATTCCAAAATATCCAAATTTCAAAAAAACTAAATTCAAAATGAAAAACAGTCCATATTGGAGTTTAAAGTTTATATTTTTGATATTAGAGCTTTACTCAGGTTTGGGGGCTAAAGTGTATTTTAGCCTCACGAGTTTGGCCCAATTCAAAACAGATTTTATTTGTTGATCTGTCAATTTGGCTTTAGTATGCGTCCATGTATATGATTTTAAAGGCATGTTTTTAGCTTCAACCATTTCTATAAGTTCTTCAAATTTATGGTCTTTTCGATTTGTAGAATTGTCTGCCCAGTTAGACATATTAAAATGCTTTTTCCCGTCCTTTATATGTCCTGCCAACCAATAATTTACTGGAGTTATACTATTATACCAAGGGTATCTGGTTACATTACTATGGCAATCGTAACACGTTTCTTTTAAAATATTTTTTACGTCTTCTGGCGGATTAGTTTCAACTAAGAAAGCATCTATAGAACTTAAATCACCAACATTTTTTTCAGGGCCAAAACATTGGATTAGCACAAACACAATTAACAATAGAATGCCTCCTTTTTTTATAATTTTCATTTTAATACTTTTATTGTATAAAAATAAGAAAATCGTTTTGACTACAACTGAACTATACAAAGAATTAAACTATGTAAATCACTCACGTGAAAAACGGTTACATTATGCCCATTTAATGCAAAACAATCCTAGTTTGGTTCCCAAATTATTGGAGATTCTCTTTATGGTTGATGACAAAATATCGCCTCGAGCCGCATGGGTCTTTGAATTTATGTGTAACAATGATATTGACACCATAATACCGTACTTAGATATATTTACCAAAAACATGCAAAAAATTCATTTAGACTCTGCGGTTCGACCAGTGGCTAAAATTTGTGAATTTCTGGCAAAAGCCTACACCTCTAAAACAGATAATAACATCAAAAAAGCACTTACCGAAATACACAAGGAGCGTATTATTGAAACCTGTTTTGATTACATGATTAATGATGAAAAAATCGCACCAAAGGCTTATTCTATGAATACCTTATTTTTATTTGGAAAAGAATACGATTGGGTACATCCTGAATTGGCACTTATTCTTGAACGCGATTTCCAAATGCAAAGTTCTGGTTTTAAGGCCAGAGCCAAACATATTTTAAAAAAAATCAAAAAAAATCCCAAGCCTTAAATATCAAATTCTATTCATTCCAATATTTGAGTCAAAAATCGTAAATCAAAAAGTGTAAAACGTAAATCAAAAACGTATCTTTGCAACTTTAAAAAATCAAACTAATATGTCATTATCAGCATTAAACGCCATCTCTCCAATTGATGGACGATATAGAAGTAAAGTTAGCGAGTTAGCTCCTTATTTTTCTGAGGAAGCCTTAATAAAATATCGTGTTTTAGTTGAAATAGAATATTTTATTGCACTTTGTGAAATCCCGTTACCACAACTTCAATCTGTTGATACTAATATTTTTGATAATTTAAGAGCTATTTATAACGATTTCTCATCGGAAGATGCGCTGGCTATTAAAAAAATCGAAAGCATTACTAACCATGATGTTAAGGCGGTTGAGTACTTTATAAAAGAAAAATTTGACGCCTTAGGTTTATCAGAATACAAAGAGTTTATTCATTTTGGACTTACCTCTCAAGATATTAACAATACAGCTATTCCTTTAAGTATTAAGGAAGCCATGAACACGGTTTATGTTCCTGAATATTTAATAGTTTTAAGGAAACTTAAGGAATTATCTAAAGATTGGACTGAAGTGTCCATGTTGGCAAGAACACACGGGCAACCAGCCTCCCCAACGCGACTTGGTAAAGAAATTGAGGTTTTTGTAGTACGTCTTGAAGAACAATTTAATTTATTAAATGATATACCAAGCGCAGCAAAATTTGGAGGTGCAACGGGTAATTTTAATGCACATCATGTGGCTTATCCTAATATTGACTGGAAAGCTTTTGGTCGTACATTTGTACAAGAAAAACTAGGGTTACAGCACTCGTTCCCAACAACTCAAATTGAGCATTACGACCACATGGCTGCCCTGTTTGATACTTTAAAACGTATTAATACCATTATCCTTGATTTAGACCGAGACATATGGACTTACGTGTCTATGGATTACTTTAAGCAAAAGATTAAAGCTGGTGAAGTTGGAAGTTCGGCAATGCCGCACAAAGTAAACCCTATAGATTTTGAAAATTCTGAAGGAAACTTAGGGATTGCCAATGCCATTTTCGAACACCTTTCTGCTAAACTACCTGTTTCTAGATTACAACGTGATTTAACGGACAGCACCGTTTTACGTAATGTTGGTGTTCCATTTGGGCATACTCTAATTGGCTTTAAATCTACTTTAAAAGGCTTAAATAAGTTATTGCTAAATGAAAGTAAGTTTGCTGAGGATTTAGAAAACAACTGGGCTGTTGTGGCCGAGGCCATTCAAACCATTTTGCGTCGTGAGGCTTACCCAAATCCTTATGAAGCTTTAAAAGGCTTAACGCGAACAAATTCTAAAATAAATAAAGATTCTATTTCCAATTTTATTGACACTTTAGAGGTCTCTGATACAATAAAAGAAGAATTAAAGCGTATTACACCTAGTAACTATACTGGAATATAATATTTATGTTAAACGATAAGCAAGCTTTAATTCTTACGGGTATTTTGACCATAAGTTTTTTTGTGTTCGGCATACTAGATGTTCTAAATAATTTTGTGGTTTTAACAGCTCTTACCATTATATTTTTTAGCATTATTATCAACCTTTTTTATTTGAACTACAAACCCAAAAAAGATGTTGATAAACAAAAAGAGATAAAATAAAAAAGCTTCCAAAATGGAAGCTTTTTTATTGATATAATGGACTATAAATTACTTAAAGAAATTCATAATATCTTCTATTTGATCTTCGCCAATATTGGCTTCTTGTAACGCTCCTATTAAGGTTACCATTTTATCAGGACTCATATCATCACCTAAAATCCTAACAATTCCAAAACCTAGTTCTTTAGAGCTTCCAAAAACAATCACTTCATCGGCAGTATCATCTGTACCAATATACTTTACTGAAATTTTATTGCCTTTATCGCTAAACTCCATTAAATCGTTATACTTACTATCACTTAAAATCGTTTTAACTTTTGCAAATTCTGCGTTAAATGTTTCAGTATCTGTTTCATTGGTTTTGTAACCCAAAAAATTCAACTTACTTACAGACTTATAAGCTTCGTTTTGATCTTCTGTAAAATTGGTCTTATCGATTTTCATCATAGACAGAGGAATATCTTGCGATATAAAGTTTTTTGCCTCTTGATGGTCTACATAATAACGCTGTAAGCTTTCACCTTTACCGCAGCTTGTTAAAACAACTGCGGTTAATAAGGTGTATACTAAATATATGATTGTTCGTTTCATGATTGATGACTTACTTAGTTAGCTTTGTTTAAATGCTTTCCGCCTGGGATATTCATTTTATCGGTAAGCTTAGATATTTCATTAAGATCAATATCGCCAGTAAGTGAAACTATTACGGTTTCAATTTTACGTTCCTTTCCGTTAATTTCAATCTTATCTTCCATAACTTTATCAACACCATTTACAAAAATTAAAAGTTCTTTTACATGGTCTGCATCTTTACCTTCTTTTACATAAAACTTCACTTCGGTACCATCATCCTTAACTTCCATTAATTCTTCTAAGGCACTTGAACGCGATTTTACCCACTTTGAAATATCTGCTGAAATGGATGTATTATCTGTTACTATAGTTTTAAAACTCGTGATACTTTTTACCATATCCATATACGCCTTTGCTTCTTCATCTTCAACATTAATACCCATTTTGGCTATCATTTGAAACATTTTGGGTTTTATAGACACATAGGTAACATCTGAGTCATCACTATATTTTTCAAAGATATTTTTTTGAGCCATCCCTGTTAATGGTAATAACATTATGGCCATTACGAATACTATTAATTTATTTTTCATTGTTCTTGTTTTTAATGTATTTAAATTTTTCATCATTTTTTGATTAACTAATTTTTAAAAATTATACCTGTTGTGTTTTCAATTTCGTTAAGATACCCAAGTGTTGAAGTACCTTTATTGACTTCATTTAAATATCCAACGGTTGATGTGCCTTTATTAAAGTGACTGGAAATCATTTCTAATGATTTTGAAACTTCGTTAAAAGCTAATTGTGGGTCTTCAATGGTACCTAAATCATTGTTAAATGATTTGCCAAAATAAAACCCTAATGTAAGAACTACTACTGCTGCAACAGAAATCCATTTGTAATTAAAAATTGTCTTAGTTTTTAATGGAACGTCTTTAGTAAATTGTTCTTGCTGGTTTACCAAAAAATAGTCGAACATGGGTTTGTACATTTCTAAATGAGGTGCTACAGTGTCGCTGGAAAAATAGTTTTTCAACACTTGCTCTTCTTGTAGAGTGGTTTCCCCGTTCTCGTATTTTTCAAGTAAATTTTCTATATTATTTAATACCATAATTATGTGTATTAGTTAATTTTTCTCGTATTGTTTTTCTTGCTCTAGATAAGTTTACACGTACTGCTGTATTGTTCATATCCAGCATTTTGGCAATCTCATCATAATCATATTCTTCTATATCTCTAAGTTGAATGATCATTTTTTGTTGTTCAGGTAAATCTTCTATAATTTTTGCTACCCAGTTTACACTATCATTTAATTCAACTTGTTTTTGTAATGGTGTATTTTTCTCTTCATAATTACTATGAACAATTTTTAAGTTTTGTGCTTGTTTAGATTTTAATTTATCAAAACAAAAATTCTTGGTCATGGTCATCGAAAACGCTTCTACATTTTTATAATCTTGTATTTTTGCTTTATTTTTCCATAATTTCAACAAAACCTCTTGCGTTGCATCTTCAGCTTCTTCTGTAGATACGAGCAATCGCTTAGCTAAACGAAATACTTTATCCTTAAAAGGCATTACAATATTTAAAAACTCTGTTTGAGTCATTTTGGTTTGGTTTAATTAAAACAGCTTAGTTATGGCTATTTGATATTACGACGACCACATATATGTTTTGTTACATCACTAATAAAAAAAATAAATATTAGGGCGTAACCCTATCGGGTCGGGCTTTCACAAGTCGCTCTCTGCGAGGAGCTCCAACAATTGCTCAATCCCTTACGCAGAGGGCTGCCTAAAGGTTATGGTTAAACACCATCAATCACTCTAAGTCCTCGTGTATTGGTTAAATAGTCTTAAATAACAATTTTAAATAATAATTGGTATTAAACAATAATGTAAGTAAATTTAGGGTTTTAAGGACTAAACTTGAAATTGAAAACGCTATGAAAAATTTTAAAGCCCTGGCCCTACTCCTTTTAGTTACATATTCTAATATTGGTTGTTTTGAAGATAATGATGATATTCCAATTACTACAGCTGAAATAAATGACTTTGTATGGAAAGGGATGAACCTTTATTATTTATATAAAGAGGATGTTCCCAATTTAGCAAATAATCGTTTTTCGACCAGTAATGACTATTTAGATTATTTGGATGGTTTTCAAAACCCCAAAAGCTTATTTGAAGACTTAATTTATAATCGAGAAAATGTAGATAGGTTTAGTTGGATCGTTGATGATTATATTGCTTTAGAGCAATTCTTAAGTGGTACTACAAGCAATAATGGTATGGAGTATCAGCTTTTTAAATTTTCGGAAACAGATACCAATCGATATGGTGTTGTTACGCATGTATTACCGAATACGGATGCCGAATCTAAGGGCATTAAACGCGGTGATATTTTTTATGGAATTGACGGTATACCGCTTACAAGCAGCAATTCCTCACAACTTTTAAGGCAGAACAGTTACACTATCAATTTAGGGGCTTATGATGATAATAGCACCCCTGAAACCAATGATGATTCTGTAAATCAAACCTCAGAAAGTATTTCGTTATCAAAATCAACTTATACTGAAAATCCAATTCTAATACATTCCATTCTAGATCTTAGTAACACAAAAATTGGATATTTAATGTATAATGGATTTACAGGTACAGACCAATTTAATTCTGAATTAAATGCTGTTTTTGGAACATTTAAAAGTGGCAACATCAATGAATTGGTTTTAGATCTACGCTATAACCCTGGTGGGTCTGTATACACAGCCACTTTGCTATCAAGTTTAATTACTGGACAATTTGCTGGCGCTATTTTTAATACGGAACAGTGGAATCCAGAGTTCCAAGAAGCGTTACAAGACCAAAATCCTGAGCAATTAATAAATAGATTTTTAAATAATGATAATGACGCGTCTTTAAATAACTTAAACCTTACTAAAGTTTATGTCTTAACAACTAAAAGCAGTGCTTCTGCAAGCGAACTGGTTATTAATTCGTTAAGGCCTTATATTGATGTTGTTCAAATAGGTACAGCAACGGCTGGAAAATACCAAGCGTCAATTACCGTATATGACTCCCCAAATTTTAGACGACAAGGTGTTAATCAGCGTCATGCTTATGCTATGCAGCCTTTAATTTACAAATCACTTAATATTAATGGGGTTACAGACTATTTTAATGGTCTTGATCCTGATATTGTTTTAGGGGAACAATTTAATAATTTAGGTATTTTAGGAAATGTAAATGAACCACTTTTGGCAGCTGCTATTTCTCGTATTATGGGTACGGGACGTTTTCCTAAATTAAAATCCAGTTTTCTTAAAGTCACCCATGGAAGTGAAGATTTTGAACCTTTTGAAGTAGGCATGTATACTGAAAAAGAAATACCATTAGATCTTTTAAATCGCTTTTTAGTTGAATAAACACAAAACCTATTTCAACTGGAGTTCAGGCAAAGATTCCGCTTTAGCATTATATTATTTATTGCAAGATGAACATTATAGTGTTGGTGAGCTGATTACCACTGTAAATGGCCATTATAATCGGGTGTCTATGCATGGGCTAAGAAAAGAACTCTTAATAGACCAAACCAAGGCTTTAAATATTCCTGCCAGTTTAATAGAATTGCCAGAAATGCCAAGTATGAACATCTATGAACAAAAAATGCTTGAAACTGTTACCAAGTTAAAAAACGATGGTTATACCCATAGTGCTTTTGGTGATATTTTTCTTGAAGACCTCAGGGTTTATAGAGAAGAACAATTAGACAAACAAGGTTTTAAAGCTGTTTTCCCTATTTGGAAACGAGACACTAAAGAACTTCTTAATACGTTTTTAGATTTGGGGTTTAAAACCATTATTGTTTGTGCCAATTCTAAATATTTTGGCAAAGAATTTGTTGGAACAATTATAGACAAACACTTTATTGATAATTTACCGGAAGGCGTTGACCCTTGTGGGGAAAATGGCGAATTTCACACCTTTTGTTTTGATGGTCCTATTTTTAAAAACCCTATAGCTTTTAGCATAGGCGAAAAAGTGTATCGTGAATATAACGCCCCTAAATCTAATAACGATTCTATTTGTAAAAGTGATTCTGAAAAATATGGGGTTTGGTATTGTGATTTGATTCCTGAATCGTTATAAATCAAAATTATTTAAAGTTTTAAAGACTCCTAAAATAAAAAACCTACAAGGCTTTAATCCCCTGTAGGTTATCAATTTATATTTAATCTTAGACTTTTAATTAAAATATATACCTCCTGGAATAATATTTACAGTAGCTGTATTGATTAATGTATTTGTGGATAAATCGTAAGATGTTACCGTTCCATTACTTGTAAAATCTCCTGCATCAACACCATATAATATTCCATTATTTACATTCATATTATATAAATTAAGTCCTGTAATCTCTGAAGCATTTGGTAAAACGGTTGAAGAAGCAGCCATTTTATATACAGCCCCACCAAGAAGATAGTATATATTATCATTTTCAACAGATAAAAAATTTGGATGCTCTGTAGTAGCAAAATCTATTGACGTCGTATCATTATTAGCTGTATTTATTTTAAATAGTTTTCCAGCAGTTTCACTTCCTGTCCATGAAGGTTTCCCACCGCAAAGTACCCACAAATTTCCAGAAGTATCAAATTGCAAGGAGTTAGGAACATCACCTACAGTAATAGTTGCTGTAACGGTATCGGTTGTTGTATCAATAACAGATACTTTATCATTTTGGCTAAACCCTCCTTGTTGCGCTACATAAATTGTATTACCTGTGGCAATAATTTCTTCTGGTCCTTCAACAACTGAAATGGAATTAGCCTCTAAAGTATTCGTGCTTAAATTTATAATAGCCACATAATCATCTGCTGCATTACCTCCATCTCCCCAATTCGTAACATAGCCTTTTTCGTTTGAAAAAGCAATGTATCTTGGGTTGCTTAATCCAGAATTAATCGTTGCAACCGATTCAAACGTATAACGGTTAACAATTTCTATTGTATTAGAAACATTTAAAACGATATATGCCAAATCATTATAAAATGCTACACTTTGCGCAGTATCTCCTAAAAGCGAACCATTAATGGTGTTAAATAAATTGTTTTCAACGGTGTCTAAATCATAAGACACAAATGAAACTGAAGCATTTCCTTGTCCAAAATTCCCTTCATGAGAAATTAAAATACCATTTTCATAATCGCCCTTAGGAACTGGTATATTCGCATCATCATCACTACTACAAGACGTAAAAATAAATGTTATTGTTAATAGTAATACTGTAATTCTTTTAAAATTCATAGTTTAAAATTTAAATGTTAATTGTATAGTAAAATTTCTGTTTGGCATGGGTCTTAATGACACATTTTCGTAATAGACGTTATATAAATTGTTAAGCTTAAAATCCAATATATACTCCCAGGAATTATTTGCATTAAATGCATAAGAAAGTCCAAGATTACCCACATCAAAACCCTTTAATTCATCGCCAATAATGGTAACTTCTCCATTATATAAATGCTGGTAAAACATTGTGAAGAATTTGTAGTTATACGAAACAGCTGCATTTGCCTTATGAGTTGGCACATAAAATAAATCTTGTGCTTTATCTAAATCTCTTGCAATCGTATAGGAGTAATTAGAATTTAGATTAAGACTATGTTTATTAATTTTCTTATTAACATCTAAGCCAAATTCGATTCCATAATGGTCGGCATTTGCAATATTAACAGGGTTCCAATAACCTAAACTACTATTTGGGCGCCATTGAATTAAATCTGAACTCTTGATGTAAAATCCATTCAGGCTAAAATTAAAATCTTTAACAAAAACCTCCTGACCTAAATCTATTTGAAAGGATGATTCTGGTTTTAAATCCAAATTGCCACCAGGTTGCCAATACAAATCATTAAATGTTGGTACTCTATAATTTTTAGAAGCATTGATTTTTAAGGTATAATGCTTTGTTGCTTTAAAACTAGCATCAACGGAATAAACAAGTGGGCTTTTAAAATTCGAAATAACATCTTGTCTAACACTTAACGCATATTGTAGTTTTGGTAAGGGTCTATGACTTAAAATAGTAGTAACGGAAAATGCATTGCGTTTGGGATTACTAAAACTATTTCCTCTTGCTGTAATATAGCTGTAATCTGAAATAGCATTTAACTCTAGAGTTTCAGAAAACTTATAGTTAAAATTATACTTAAACAACCATGTATTTGCCTTTCCTTTGGAAAAATTAGAACTATTTTTATTTTCAAAATACTTAAACTCTTCTAGTAAATTAACAGCTTTCAACTTAGAACTTACACTCCCAGAAATTCTTACCCACTCCAGCATGGTACGATAGTCTTTGCTTATATATTTACTATCTGAGGGCGCTACTAATGTTGATGAAAACTCCCTGTCACTTTTAAAATTTTGATGATACAATTTTAAAACATCTTTTTTGGAAACCACATAACCAAGATTGAAGTTTAAATCTAAATTATCAAATGCCGCATTTTCGTTTTTCATATTTGTTCCTAAAAACTTATAATCATTATCTGAATGATTATAAGCGGCACCAATAGTGGCAGTCCATAAGTTGTTACCAAAAGAAGAATTTAATGCGATTTGTTTGGTGTTAAAACTTCCATAAGCCAATTTTAATCTGTTTTCAGCATGTGAATAAAACTTTAATTCATTATTTAAATGAATACTTCCTCCAATAGCACCACTACCATATTGTACACTTCCACCTCCACTTCTAATAGCTATGGCATTATAATTTGATGTACTTACGGTATTAAAGTCCGTTTGCCCATTAAGTTGAGAATTAATATTTATACCATTCCAAACAACGGCAGTTTGTGAGGCATTAGTCCCTCTAAATGAGGGAGATGACACCATACCATAACCATTTTCTTTTAAATAAATATTTGAGTTAAACCGCAGAACATCTGTTAAAGACGTATTGTTTTTTTTAAGAATTGAATCGCTAAGCACTGTTACTTTATACCCTGTAGCATAACGTTTTAGTTTAACATCACTCAATACAACTTCATCTAGCTTCTGAATAGAATCCACAAAAGTTTGAGCATGAATTGATATGCTAAAAACAGAAATAAATAAGATGCCAATAATTAATTTCATAATCTCAAATACTTTTCTCCCGAAAGTTGTTTTGAATTGTGAAAAATGGCAGGTCTCCTGACTTGCGTCTTCATGTTTGTCTTCCCAAAGCATAAATCTTCAGTGACTTGAAGTTGAACATGAAGCTTGATAGCTTACAGTTGCGGGAACAGTTCTGGAATTAGAAATTACGATATACGATTTTCGAATTAATACTCAATAAAAATCGTAAATCTAAAATCGGTAATCGTAAATGGCTTCACCAGATTCCCTTTTAATTCATTCAATTAAAATTGAACGAAACCAAAATTCTCTGCGAAAGTAAACATTATGTTTAATCTTTCATTAAAAACATTAAATAATCTTACTTTTGAATCAATAAAAAAATTAACATTGAAGAAGATTACTTTTATATTAATAGTATTGCTGGTTATTTCTTGTAAAAACGAACTTGGAAAACAATCAAAAAAACCCGTAAAAAGCACTACTCTTAATCTAAAGTATGCCAAAGGTTTTTCTATCAAAGATTACGGAACCTATAAAGTTTTAGAAATAAAAAGGCCATGGCCTCAATCAGAAAAAGAATATCGTTTTGCTTTATTAAAAGATAATTCTGATGTTGCTTTTTGGGATTCTAAAAAAAACCGTTTTGATAATATCATACATCTACCAATCAGAAAAATAGTAGTTACTTCTACCACACATATTCCTGCTTTAGAATTATTGAATGAAGCGCAAACTTTAATTGGGTTTCCTGGAATAGATTTTATTTCATCTAAAAAAGTAAGGCAGCTAATACATAAGAAAAAGATAAGAGAGCTTGGAAAAAATGATGGATTAAACACCGAAATACTATTAGAATTAAATCCCGATTTGGTTGTAGGCTTTGGCATTGATGGTAATAATCGTTCTTTAGAAACTATTAAAAAATCAGGAATTCCTGTAGTTTTTAATGGCGATTGGGTTGAAAATTCACCTTTAGCAAAAGCTGAATGGATAAAGTTTTTTGGTGCTTTATTCAATAAAGAAAAGGAAGCTGATTCTATTTTTAACCATATTGAAAAGAACTATATGGATGCAAAGTTATTAGCCCAAAATGTAAAAACCAAACCAAGTATTTTGAGTGGAGCCATGCACAGCGATATTTGGTATTTACCAAACGGAACTAGCACAGAAGCTCAACTTTTAAAGGATGCCAATGTAAATTATCTTTGGAGCGATACTAAAGGTTCTGGTAGTTTGAAATTAAATTTTGAATCTGTTCTTGTAAAAGCAAAAGATGCAGACATCTGGCTAAACCCCTCTAATTATTCTAGCTTAGAATCTTTAAAAAATGCTAATGAAAACCATACCATATTCAAAGCATTTCAAAACAAAAACATTTACACCTTTACAAATACAACTGGTGCCACCGGTGGTGTTTTATATTATGAATTAGGAATGACCAGACCAGATATGGTTTTAAAAGACCTTATAAAAATTTGTCACCCAGAAGTATTAAAAAATTACAAACCTTATTTTTTTAAACCTTTAGAATAATTGGTAAATCAAAAAACATATCAAGTTTCATTTATAGTTTTAATAGCTGTTTTAATACTTTGTTTTTTTATAAATATAAGCTTAGGCTCTGTATTTATTCCTGTAAAGTCTATTTTTAATAGTCTTATTGGAAATACTACTGAGCATGATACTTGGCAACTTATTATTCAAAACTACAGATTACCAAAAGCATTTACAGCCATTATTGTAGGTTCTGGCTTAGGCATTTCAGGGTTACTTATGCAAACCTTGTTTAAAAACCCTTTAGCTGGGCCTTTTGTTTTAGGAATTAGTTCTGGAGCCAGTTTGGGCGTGGCTTTGGTTATTTTAGGTTCAGGACTTTTTGGTGGTATTTTTGCATCGCTTTTTGTTTCAAAATGGGGTATTGTTATTGCAGCTAGCTTAGGAAGTTTTTTAGTATTATTGGCTGTTTTAATGGTGTCTATAAAAGTTAGAGATACCATGGCTATTTTAATAATTGGATTAATGTTTGCTAGCATTACCGCCGCAATTGTTAGTGTACTCTCCTATTTTGGTTCTGCAGAACAATTACAACAATACATTTTTTGGGGCTTTGGAAGTCTTGGAAATTTATCATGGAACGATTTATTCATTTTGCTACTCATTTATGGGTTAGGAGTCATTATAAGTATTATTTCTATAAAACCTTTAAACACACTACTTTTAGGAGAGAATTATGCCAAAAGTTTAGGCTTGAACATTAAAAAAAGTCGTTTAACTATTATCATAGCAACAAGTTTATTAGCAGGAACCATTACGGCTTTTACAGGACCAATTGCATTTATTGGTCTAGCTATTCCACATATAACTAGACAAGTTTTTAATACCTCAAATCATAAAATACTATTACCTGCTGTTTTTATATTTGGTGCTATAGTGATGCTTATTTGCGATACTATTGCGCAATTACCCAATAGTGATTTAACTTTACCAATTAATGCTATCACTTCGCTTGTAGGCGCTCCCGTAGTTATTTGGTTATTAGTCAGAAAACGAAAAATGATATTTTGATATGAATATAAATTCCAAAACAATAAAAACAAAATTCCAAAATTCGTACTTTTTAAGTATGAGCAAGGTTTTGGAATTTAGTCATTGGAATTTGTTTTTTTTAAAACACAATCCATGTTAGAAAAAAATAAACATATCATTTTAAAAACGAATGACTTATCCATTGGTTATGCCTCAAAAAAAGCAAAAACTGTTGTGGCCACAAACATCAATATTGAATTAAAAAAGGGCGAACTGGTTGGATTAATAGGTGCTAATGGTATTGGAAAATCTACATTATTAAGGACATTAACACAAATTCAAAACCCTTTAAGAGGTTCTATACTTTTGAATGAAAAAAATATTTTAGACTATAACCCTATAGACTTAGCAAAAGTGATGAGTTTGGTTTTAACCGAACAAATTACTTCTAAGAATTTATCGGTTTTTGAATTGGTGGCTTTGGGAAGACAGCCTTATACCAATTGGGTTGGAAACTTATCTGGAAAAGATATTAAAATTGTTGACAACGCTTTAAACCAAACGAATTTATCCGATTTAAAAAACAAAAAATGTTTTGAGTTAAGTGATGGACAATTACAAAAAGTTATGATTGCACGCGCCTTAGCCCAAGATACTGATTTAATCATTCTAGATGAACCTACCACACATCTCGATATGTATCATAAAGCCTATATTTTAAAACTACTTCAAAGGCTAGCCAAAGAAACCAATAAAACAATTCTATTTTCTTCCCATGAAATAGATTTAGCCATTCAATTATGTGATAATCTAATTGTTATGACTAATGACACGGTTCTTTCTGACGAGCCTTGTAACCTTATTGAAAATGGTGTTTTCGAAACGCTTTTCCCAAAAGATTTAATTGGCTTTGATAAGAAAACAGGTAGTTTTCGAGTTAAAAAATAATTTTCAGTTGCAGTTTAAATCAATAAAAAAACCTTGTGGAGAATAATTTGATATGCTCCATACAACTTTGCACCTTTACACCTTTGTAAGAGCAACCAAAACATTTATCTTTGAATATATTTCTCATCTAAAATGAACGACAGTCTTATTCTTATTCTCGCTATTCTTATTTCTGCTAGTATTGGTGGATATTTAGGTATCCTTTTTACAAAACTAAAGAGCAAAAGTGAAAAAAGTACTCTTGAAGAACGCCAAAATCAAATGGGTTTAACTATTGATGGGTTAAAGCAAAATTTATCTAAAATTGAAACTGAACGCGAAAACATTCGTCGTGAAAAAGATTTTTTAAATACAGAATTAGCTCGAAAAAATTCGGAATATGAAAACCTTCAGGAGCAAAACCTTAAACGCGATAAAGAGCTAGAGGAACGCCAAGAACAACTCCGTAAAGATTTTGAGTTATTAGCCACTAAAATTTTAGATGAAAAGTCTGAAAAATTCACCCTTCAGAATAAAGAAAATATCAAAAATATTTTAAATCCGCTTCAAGAAAAAATTAAAGTCTTTGAAGAAAAAGTAGATTTAACTCAAAAAGAAAGCATTAGTATGCATTCCGCTTTAAAAGAGCAATTACTAGGTTTAAAAGACCTAAACCAACAAATGACAAAGGAAGCTACTAACTTAACTAGAGCCTTAAAAGGCGACAGTAAAATGCAAGGGAATTGGGGCGAATTGGTTTTAGAACGTGTTTTAGAAAAATCAGGCTTAGAAAAGGATAGAGAGTATTTTGTACAACAAAATTTTACAAGAGACGATGGTTCTCGTGTTTTACCCGATGTGGTTTTACATCTTCCTGACGGTAAAAAAATGATTATTGATAGTAAAGTATCTTTAACAGATTATGAACGCTTAGTAAATGCTGATGATGACGATAAAATTCAATTTCTAAAAGCACATGTTAATTCTATTAGAAAACACGTCGATCAACTTTCAGATAAAAATTATCAAGATTTATATGATATCGAATCGCCAGATTTTGTGCTTATGTTTATCCCAATTGAACCTGCATTTGCAGTAGTTGTTAATGAAGATAACACCATTTATAATAAAGCCTTTGAAAAAAATATTGTTATCGTAACACCTTCTACCCTTTTAGCTACACTCCGTACCATAGATAGTATGTGGAACAACGAAAAACAGCAACGAAATGCTATAGAAATTGCACGGCAAGCTGGTGCTCTATATGATAAATTTGAAGGTTTGGTTTCTGACCTTACTGGTGTTGGAAAAAAGATTGACGCTGCAAAAAGCGACTATTCGTCTGCTATGAATAAACTCGTTGAAGGTCGAGGAAACCTCATCACTAGTGTTGAAAAACTTAAAAAAATGGGAGCTAAAGCTAAAAAATCACTCCCAGAAGCTATTATAAAGCGTGCTCAAGAAGACGAATAATTTTTTTTAATGCCTTAAATTTAATTTCTAAATTTAGGATTTCATTTACTGGGCCTTAAAAATTATTAAAATCGCTTTTATATCCAAAATCATTTACAACTTATCAAAAATAATAGTCTGTTTTGAAGTTTTGATATATATATTGTTATTTTGGGTTCAACGACTTATTATTACTATTAAAGATTAATCACTTATGTTTAAACACGCCAAAGAATCACGAGTAACCATAACCGAACTCATGCTACCATCCCACTCCAATTTTAGTGGAAAAATTCATGGTGGGCATATTTTAAATCTAATGGATCAAATTGCCTTTGCCTGTGCTTCTAAACATTCCAGAAATTATTGTGTGACTGCTTCTGTAAACAAAGTCGATTTTTTAAATCCCATTGAAGTTGGCGAGCTCGTTACACTTAAAGCATCTGTTAACTATACAGGTAGAACCTCTATGGTTGTTGGTCTTCGAGTGGAGTCAGAAAATATTCAAACGGGTAAAAAGAAACATTGTAATTCTTCATATTTTACTATGGTGGCCAAAGACGAATCTGGTAAAAACGTATCTGTTCCTGGTTTAATTTTGGATAATGAGCAAAGCATTAGACGTTTTGCAAGAAGTATTGCCAGACAAGAACAAGCTAGAAAACGTTCCAATAATTTTAAATCTTCAGAATTTAAAATTGAAGAGCATTTAGAATTTATTAAAACCCAAAATGCCAAGATAGAGCTAGGCTAAAAATAAACCCTCATAACAATATTTGGAGAAAAGCCTAACGACGTTTGTAGGGTTTCATCAACCTGACCGTCATTAACCCTAAAAAAGTTATTGATTTGATTATCTCTATTAAACACATTCCAGATGGATGCTCCTAAATCAACTTTCGTTTTTTGTTTAATCTTAAATCCATATAATGCTGATATGTCCACTTTAAAATAGTCATTCAACATACTACTATTACTTGCTCCAAAATTAATATTGTTATCAATAACCGCATTATCCGCAACTGGAAGCGTTGTTGGCTTACCGGAAAACCAATTAAATCCAGTTGAAATCCTTAAGTTTTTTAAAGCATAAGTACTTCCTAAAGTTAGTGCATGACTAATATCATAATTACTCGGGAATTTATATTCTGGCCAAGATTTAAATGTGTAGTCACTGTTTAAATATGCATAACTTAACCACGTATTAAAATTACGCATTTGCTTTCTTAAAATAAAGTCTAGACCATTAGCTTGATAACTTCCACTGGTTTGAACAAATTCATATTGATTTTGAAACCCTTGGCTTTGTGAGGTTATTCCATTTACTTTTTTATGGTAAGCTTCGACACTTAATTGCCAACCTTTTCTGTTATAATTAACGCCTATTGAAACTTGTTTACTTTTTATTATTGGAATATCACTATTGTTAGAAAGTTGCCATCTACGCTTTTCAACACCTAAAAAATCATTTTGAAAATTAATGACCTGCGATGTGTTTTGATGTTTCATTTCCCCTAAAACCTCAACACTAAAATTGTTACGAAATTTGTGTGTAAAACTAAAACGTGGTTCCCAAATTTGCTTTTTAAATTTATCAATATAATTAAACCTTATACCTGCCGATATATTTGTAAGCCTATTAAAAGATGAATAATTAAATTGAGAAAACAGGCCATGTGTTCTTAATACTTCAGAAACCAATGATCTAAAAATTGGAGCATCAACATCATCCAAATTAGTCACTTTAGTTTCAACAACATGATACCCATTGAGTAAATTAATGTTTTTGTTTAATTTATAATTAGCCTTTAATTTAAAACTTGTTTCAGAAACAATGTTCTCTTGTAAAAAACGTTGCGAATCTTTAATATTAACATTAATAGCCTTTAGCTTATAATCCGTTTCATAAAGTTCTAATGATGTTTGCCATGTATCATTCCAAACCCTGTCATAATATATAGCACCCGCAATACTGTTTTGAGTCACGCTGCTTCTTCGAGATTCTTCTAAATCATTTTCATTGAATATTAGTTCATTGGCTACATTAATAAAGTTTACTCGCAACTCTTCTTTATCGCTCATTTTATAAATCCAACGAAAAGAAGCATCGTAAAAATCGAATTCTTTATCCGTATTCATGACGGTATTCATGCTGTTCTCTACTTCGGTATCCTCTGAAATTTTATTAAAAAAATTATCATAGGCTGGGGTTTCAACAAAATCACTTATAGATTTTCTTAAAGCCAATTGAATTGACGACTTTTTATTTATAGGTATATCTGCAAAGCCATTAGTATCAATAAAGTTAACGCTTATATTACCTTTAAATGTAGTATTAACATCCTTAGTCGTTTGCATTAAAATGGATCCTGAAACGCCATCGGTATAACTAACATCCGACCCATTTTTTAACAATAAAACATTTTGGGTTATTTGCGGGTTATACATAGAAATAAGCCCAAAAAAGTGTCCAGATTGATACATTTTAATACCATCCCACAAAATTAAATTTTGGTCGTGACTTCCGCCTCTTATATTAATATTAGAAACATTTTCATTGATGCTTTGTATACCAGGAAATGCCTGTATAGATTGCAATACATCGGTTTCAATTAATCCAGGAAGCATACTGAAATTTGAAAAATCAATGTTAAATGACCCATTATTTAATTTACTGACTCCTCTTATAATATAGCTTGGAACAATAATTTCGGGGAGTAATTGTAAATCTTGCTTTTGGACAACATTCTTTTGTGTATTAACCAAAACAAAACGGTTACTAATAAGCGTATACTTTAAGTCTGTAACCTTATGTAAATACACTAAAGTTTCTGTAAACGTTAAATCTTCTGAAGGTGGAACGATTTGATAATTTTCTATAATATCCTTAGCATAGTTAAATTGATAGCCATACTGAGCTTGTATATTACTGAAAACGGAAATAAGAGGACGTTTTTTATCATCTTCTTGTGCTTGCAACACTAAAGAAAATTTTAAAAATATTAATACAAATAAAAAGTACGGGCTACTTTGTATTTTCATGGATTACAACATCATTCGATGAACTAACTTGATAGGTTAAACCCATTGGCTTTGTAATAGAAATGAGTGCTTCTTCTAAATTATTGTGATTAAATCCGCCTGAGAATTTTCTAGCTGTGTTAACGTTTTTAAGCGTAATTTTAACATTATATTGCCTCTCTAACTCATCAATTACAACAGTAAAAGGAACATCATTAAAACTACTTATAGCGTTAACCCATTGTGGTTCTTTAAAAATAGTCTTGTGTTCTATAAAGATACCATTTAAAATTTGAAATGTATCGCCTGCCCGTAACGTTCTGGTTAATGTATTTGAAACTACTTTTACTACACCTTCAAAACATTTTACTTCAAAATAATTTTTGCGTTGTTTTACATTAAATTGTGTACCTACTACAGACACAATTCCCGTTGAAGTTATGACATCAAACTTACTCCCCTTTTCTACTATAAAATAAGCTTCGCCATTGAGCGTAACATGTCTATCTTCTGACCAATCCTTTTTATTAAAAGCTATTTGAGTAAGCACATTTAATGCAACCTTTGAATGATCTGGGAGCTCTACGGTTCTTTTTTCACTAGCTAATGTTTCAATGGAGGTCATACTATCATTAAATCCAAAAAAATAAATTCCGAATGAAATCACTATAACAGCCGCAATACGAATTAAGGGTTTTATCCAGTTTAACTTTTTAACTGGTTTTTTATTGGATTCATATTGCTGTTTAAAAGCTTCAAAATCATCAGCATTAGAAAAATTTGATGCTTTAAAACAATTAGCTGCCTCAAGAATATTTGTATTTAACTTATAATCATCAAGGTCTTCAAATGCTTTTTTTTCAGCATCTGTCAACTCATTATTAAGCCATTTTTTTATCAAATGTTCTTTATTCATTACTTAATCCTTTAAAATAAAACAACTTAGGCTTTGAAATTCCTGATTATTTTATATTAAAATTTTCTAATTCAGCTTTAAGCTTACTAAAAGCCGTATAAATCCTATACTCAACCACCTTATTTGTCACCCCTAACTGCTCTGCAATGTCGCTATGTTTTTTACCTTCAACCTTATTTAACAAAAAAGCAACACGCTGTTCTTCCGATAAATTAGCCAGTGCTATTTTATACTTTTCTAGAAATTGAGTTTCCTCTAAAAGAAATTCGGGAGTTTCATTCGTGTAGGTTCGTTGCGGCTTTTTTTGGTAATTCAAAACTACTTTTTGATGCTTAATCTCATTGAGCACCATATTATTGGCCACCGTAAACAAAAACGATTTAGCCTTAGCTAAAGTTACATTTTTGCAATTATCCCAAAGCTTAATAAATGCTTCTTGTGTTTTGTCCTTAGGGTTAGTTTGCACTCCATATTTATAATATAAAAAGTCATGCAGCCCTTTGGAGTATTTATTATAAATACCTTCAAAAATATGGGTTTGACAAATATTGTTGGCAGGGTCTTTAGGCAAGTTTCAAAAATATTTTTATAAAGGTATATAAATATTTTATAAAAAAATTCAGGGATTTTTAAAAGTTAGTTGTTATATAATAAAATCGGGACAACAGACCTCATTTTTATATGAAGATATTAATTAACATTCTTACTATTAGTTTCCTCCTTATATGCATAGCATTAACGTCTTGCAGAAAAGAAGAAATGGAATTTATTGAAACCCCCGAAGAAACCAAATTAGCTCCAAATACTACCATAACTGACCTATTACAGAGAACGAGTATGAATGATGGCTCTATTGATAATATTATAGACAAAGCCAACTGTTTTAAAATGAAATTCCCCGTAGACGTTGAAATTAATAATGGTATGGCAGTTAAAGTAGATTCTCAAGAAAAATACAATACTATTGAAACTGTATTTGATAGTTTTGATGAAGATGATGATGTGGTAAATATTATATACCCCGTTACCATTATTTTAAACGATTTTTCGGAAGTTACTGTAAATAACACAAGCGAACTGAACTCCTATTCCAATAATTGCCATGGTGAAAACGAAGTGGATGACGACATTGAATGTATTGACTTCCAATATCCTATAACCGCTAAGTTATTTAACAACAATAATGAATTTTTAGATACCGTATCAATAACCAATGATGCGCAACTTTATAATTTTATTTCTACATTAGATGACTCAGATATTGTTACTATTGATTTCCCTGTTGTTGTAATTTTATCTGATGGCTCTCAAAGTAGCATCAATACCATATCAAATCTTGAAATGGCTATTTCGAATGCTATAGATACTTGCGATGAGGATGATGACTACAATTATAATGATGATGATTGTAACGACTGTACCGTAGAACAATTAAGAGAGTGTCTACTAAATTGTAGTGATTGGACCGTTAACAACCTAGACAGAAATACGAATACTGAAGATTATTATGTAGGCTATAAATTCAATTTCATGGCAAATGGTACTATGACAGCCATAAATCCAAACTGGAACTATAGTGGAACTTGGGAAGCCTCTGGGACGGATAACAATATTATTGTAGCTATTAATATTCCTAGTTTACCAGATTGTAATAATAATTGGATTCTTCATGAAATAAAACAAGATTCTGAATACACCGAATTTGACCTAAATTTGGGGAATCATAAACTAAGATATGAAAGTGGCTGTAGTACTAGTGCTGTAAATGATACTCTGCTTGTTCAAACTCTAACGGATGGAAACTGGCGCGTTAACTACTATTTTAATGATAATGATGAAACCTTAGTTTTTAATGATTATACCTTCCGTTTTTTCAATAATGGTCAAATAAGTATTACTAGTTCATCAGACACTAATAGTGGCAATTGGAATACCACTACAGGTAATGATTTTGAATTAGAATTAAACCTCAACTTCGGATATGTTTATATGTTAAGAGAAATCACTGAAGACTGGGACGTTGTTGAAATAACAAGCAACAGCATTAGTTTAAGGGATATAAGTCGTGCGGATGGCACAGAAGACCTGTTAACATTCGAAAAAATATAAAGAGAAGCATTAAATGAAAAAGAAAAGTTACAACATCAAAATATTGATGCCTTGTTAAAACCTATTTAATGTTTAAACAAAACTGCTTCAATTAATTTTGGAGCAGTTTTAAAAAATCAAACTGAAGTTTATGCGTAAATGGATCATTCTTATTATACTCATCATATCAATTGTTGTTGGTTATAATTATATCTATCAAGACCATAGAGATATAAAAACAGAGACTTCTAGTTTTAGTATAAACTCAACTGAAATTCATTATGAATTTATAAAAAACCTGGAGGGTTCAGAACAGAAATACCTGAATAAAACTATCGAGATTTCAGGAACACTATCTGAAATAAATAAAAATAACTTGACTTTAAATAACCATGTTTTTTGTGCATTTGATGATTCAATTAACATCGTTTTAAAAAGACATACCAAAATAAAAATAAAAGGACGTGTTATAGGCTATGACGATTTGCTTGAGCAAGTCAAATTAGACCAATGTTATATAATTAAATAACCTTAAAAAAATATTATGAAAAAAATTTTACTTGCTTTTATATTCTTAGGAATATTCAGTTCAAATGCTCAGATTAGAATTAAAATGTTAGACCCTACAAATAATACTGTAGTAATCCATAATTATGGGGGAAGCACCATAAACATTTCCTCATATTGGTTTTGCAACTTTCCAGCTTATGCATCTATAAGTTCAATGACTGTTAATTCAGGATCAACAAACTTAGCCTCGGGCGAAGAGGTAAACATTACTAGCTCAATAAATTTTGATGCTTCTGATGGAGAATTTGGATTATACACAACAAATGCCTCCGGTTTTACCAATGATATGATAGATTATTTACAATGGGGCTCTTTTGGCCACCAACGTGAACCAGTTGCAAATGCTGCAAATATATGGGTAGCAGGCACGTTTATATCTGTATCGCCGCCTTTTGAATATACTGGAACGGGTTCGGAAAATGGGGTTTCCAATTGGGCAAGTACTTTAAGTATCGACAATTTTTCTTTAAATAATCTTTCTATTTACCCAAATCCAAGTGCTAATTACATCCATTTAAAACTACCAAAAGCCATTAGCAAAGCCACCGTGAATGTCTATGATATGCTTGGCAAAGAAGTATACAGTACGACCACAATTCTTAATGATGAAAAAATTAATATAGCTAACCTCAATAGCGGTATATATTTACTTAAAGTATCTGCTTTAGGAAAAGCAAAAACAAAACGAATAATAAAACTGTAAACTGTTTTTCATTAACAACCATAAATAGTCACTTGATATGAAACACATACAAATTCTATTTTTATGCCTTCCATTTTTTATTTTTTCGCAAGAAGAAGATTTACTGAATGAAATCGATACAGAATCCAACGAAATACAATATGTAACGGCTGCATTTAAAGGCCTAAAAATTGTAAATTTTGAATCCACTAAGCTTGTAGCCGACAAAGAATTCACACTTATAGTATCACACAGGTTCGGAAGTTTAAAAAATGGTATTGACACCTTTTTTGGTTTAGACGAAGCTGTAACAAGGTTAAACTTTGTTTACGGAGTTTCAGAAGGGATCAATATTGGTATTTCTCGAAGTTCATTTTTAAAGGTTTTTGATATCTCTGCTAAATACAGATTATTAAGACAGGAAGAAAACGGTTTTCCGTTTACCATTGTTGGGTACAATTCCGTACTAATAAATACTGCCCTGGAAAAAGATAATTTACCGCTTCTGGAGTTTAAACATCGTTTAGGCTATACCATGCAATTTCTTATATCTAGAAAAATAAATACCGATTTTTCTATAGCATTAGCTCCCACTTTTTTTCATGACAATTTGGTTGCTTTTAATCAACAAAACAACTCTCAGTTTGCTATAGGTCTAGGTGGACGTTACAAACTTACTAACCGCTGGTCTATAAATGCCGATTATGGATTGCATTTAAATAGAGCTAGTAATTCGCCTTTTAAAAACCCTTTATCCATAGGCTTAGATTTAGAAACTGGTGGCCATGTATTCCAAATGCATTTTACCAATGCTCAAGCTATGAATACCAACGGGTTTTTAGGTCAGGCTACTGGGGATTGGTCTGACGGAAATATATTTTTTGGATTTAATTTAAGTAGGACTTTTTAAATGTGCTACGGAATTAATTAAGACAATTTAATAACTAATAAAAATAAAAGCTATGAAATTTAAAAACTTAATTTGTGTTTTAGTAATATCGGTATTACTATTTAATTGTTCTAGTGATAGTAATGATGATTTAATCCCTCAAGAGGAAGAAGAAATGAATCCTAGTCCTAATGCACTAACATATGATGCAGATATTAAAAGTATTTTCAGTAATAATTGTACACAGTGTCATGGCAGCACACCTACAAATGGTGCACCAACATCCTATGTAACTTACGCACAAGTAGTAAACTCAATAAATAGTATTATTAGCCGTATTAATAATGCTTCGAATCCAATGCCACAAGGTGGTCTGATGTCTCAAGCATTAAGAGATGATATTCAACAATGGAAAGATGATGGGTTATTAGAAAACTAATTTTTAAAAACTTGGCAGATATATTGTATTTAATCTCATAGAAAACAATTATAAGTATGAAAAAGTTAGTCTATTTAATCGCCTTTATAAGCATAAATATATGCTCTCAGACAAAATACTTAACAAAAACAGGGATAGTTAATTTTGAAGCTTCGGTGCCTTCTGTTGAAGAAGTCAAAGCCACCAATAATGCTGTAACCGCCATTATAAACTCAGACAATGGCGAGTTTGCAGCATTAGTATTGGTTAAAGGGTTCCGATTTAAAAATGCTTTAATGGAAGAACATTTTAACGAAAACTATGCTGAGTCGGACACGTATCCAAAAGCGACTTTTAAAGGTAAAATAAAAGACTTTTATGTTGATAAAATAGATTCAACAACCCTATTTGAAACTGATGGCGTATTGAGTTTTCATGGAAAAACAAAGCAACTAAAAGGTGTTGTTTTAAATATTACCAAAGAAGAAGATACCATTTTAATCTCTGGCAACTTTAAAGTAAGTGTTTCGGATTTTAATATTAAAATTCCTAAGATAGTCCAGGATAAAATCTCCAAAAGTGTAGAAGTTTCATTTGACTTTAACTTAAAAAAGAAATAATAAGAAAGCCGCTTAAAAGCGGCTTTCTTATTATCAAATATTTCAAAAATACTATTTACTCAAATACATTTTTCGTCTAGAATACAAATCGTAGAAGTCATCATCTTTTAAGCTATCAATAAATAAAATACTCTCTCCTGTACTCTTCATTTCAGGGCCTAACCTTTTATCTACATTAGGAAATTTATTAAAAGAGAACACAGGTTGCTTAATCGCATAACCATCTAATTTTGGGTTAAAGTCAAAGTCTGTTACTTTCTTCTCTCCTAGCATCACTTTAGTGGCGTAATTAACATAAGGTTCTTTGTATGCCTTTGCAATAAAAGGTACTGTTCTAGAAGCTCTTGGATTGGCTTCTATAATGTACACTGTATCATCTTTTATGGCAAATTGAATATTAATCAAACCAACTGTATTTAATGCCCTAGCGATAGTATGTGTGTGATCTATAATTTGTTGCATAACCAAATCTCCTAAATTAAAGGCTGGTAAGGTTGCATTAGAATCTCCTGAGTGTACACCACAAGGCTCAATATGTTCCATGATACCAATAATATAAACGTTACCATCTGCATCACAAATCGCATCAGCTTCAGCTTCAATAGCACCATCTAAATAATGATCTAGCAAGAGTTTATTATTTGGCATTCTTCTTAATAAATCAACAACGTGCTCTATTAAGTCTTCCTTATTAATTACAATCTTCATTCCTTGTCCTCCTAAAACATAAGATGGCCTAACCAAAATCGGGAAATCTAATTTATCAGCCAAAACTAAAGCTTCATCAGCATTTTCTGCAATCCCAAACTCTGGATAAGGAATATTGTTTTCCTTTAATAAGCTAGAAAAACTTCCTCTATCTTCGGCTAAATCTAGAGATTCAAAACTAGTTCCGATAATTTTAATACCGTACTTGGTTAGTTTTTCTGCAAGTTTTAATGCCGTTTGACCACCCAACTGAACAATAACACCTTCCGGTTTTTCATGACGAATGATATCATAAATATGTTCCCAAAATACTGGTTCAAAATACAACTTGTCTGCTGTATCAAAATCGGTAGAAACTGTTTCAGGATTGCAGTTAATCATAATGGTTTCATAACCGCATTCAGCAGCAGCTAAAACCCCGTGGACACAGCAGTAATCAAACTCAATACCTTGACCTATTCTATTTGGTCCTGAACCAAGAACAACGATTTTCTTTTTATCACTAACAACACTTTCATTATGTGTATATATTTCACCTGAAGCCGTTTCAACTACATTTTCGAAAGTTGAGTAGTAATATGGTGTTTTTGCTGTAAATTCAGCTGCACAAGTATCAACTAACTTAAATACACGCTGAATATTAAACGCTTCTCTTTTATTATATACTTGACTTTCTAAACAGCCCAACATGTGAGCAATCTGGCGGTCACCATATCCTTTTTGTTTTGCTTCGAGTAATAAATCTTTATCTAAAGTCTCAATGGTATAAGTTGATATTTCTTTTTCTAATTGAAACAATTCTTCATATTGCTTTAAATACCACATATCTATTTTTGTGATATCATAAATCTGACTTAAAGGAATCCCCATAGCAATCGCATCATAAATAACAAATACACGATCCCAAGAGGCATGGGTCAATTTATCAATAATTTGATTGTAATCTTTATACCCTTTGCCATCGGCTCCTAGTCCATTACGCTTTATCTCCAACGACTGTGTTGCTTTATGTAAGGCTTCTTGGAAAGAACGACCTATTCCCATAACCTCACCAACGGCTTTCATTTGTAAGCCTAAAGTTCTATCAGAGCCTTCAAATTTATCAAAATTCCAACGTGGAATTTTTACGATAACATAATCTAATGTTGGCTCAAATAAAGCTGATGTAGATTTTGTAATTTGATTATCTAATTCATCCAACGTATAACCAATAGCAAGTTTTGTTGCAATTTTAGCAATTGGATACCCCGTAGCTTTACTTGCTAATGCAGATGAACGCGATACTCTAGGGTTTATTTCAATGGCAATTATATCTTCTCTTTCATCTGGACTTACTGCAAATTGCACGTTACAACCGCCTTCAAAATCACCGATACTTCGCATCATTTTAATAGCCATATCTCGCATCCTTTGATATGTTCTATCGCTCAATGTCATAGCTGGAGCAACAGTAATGGAATCTCCTGTATGAATCCCCATCGGGTCCATGTTTTCTATAGAACAAATAATAACGACGTTATCATTTTTGTCGCGTAACAACTCTAGTTCATACTCTTTCCAACCCATCATGGCTTTATCGATCATAACCTCGTGAATAGGAGAAATTTCTAATCCGCGACGCAATAATTTATCAAAATCGGCTTCTTCATAAACAATTGCTGCACCAGCGCCTCCTAAAGTAAAAGAAGAACGAATACATAATGGAAAACCAAACTCCTGAGCAATTTCTTTTCCTTTTAAGAATGAAGTTGCTGTAGCTTGTGGTGCCATATCAACACCTATTTTCCCCATTAATTCTCTAAACTGCTCCCTATCTTCCGTAATATTAATAGCGTTGATATCGACTCCTATTAATTCTACATTAAAATCTTTCCAAATACCCTTTTCATCAGCCTCAATACATAAATTAAGAGCAGTTTGTCCTCCCATAGTTGGCAATACAGCATCAATTTGAGGGTGCTCTTTTAAAATTTTAATAATAGACTTTGTGTTTAGAGGTAACAAATACACATGATCTGCCATTGAAGGATCTGTCATGATAGTTGCCGGATTAGAATTGATTAAGATAGTTTCAATTCCATCTTCTGTAAGCGATCTTAAAGATTGAGATCCTGAATAATCAAATTCACATGCTTGCCCAATGACAATAGGACCCGAGCCAATAATTAGTATCGATTTAAGTTTTGGATTTTTTGGCATTTTTTATTGGTTATATGGTGTATTTCAATTTTTTACAAAAATAGCAATCAGTAGATATAAAAAAAGGCGTTACCATTAAGTAACACCTTTAAATTATCAACAATTGTTAATCATTATTTTTTATGTCTAGTTTCAGATGACACAGATATTTTTTTTCTTCCTTTAGCTCTTCTACGTGCTAATACCTTTCTACCGTTAGCAGAAGCCATTCTTTCTCTGAAACCGTGCTTGTTTCTTCTCTTTCTTTTAGAAGGCTGAAATGTTCTTTTACTCATTATCTTGTATCTTTAACTGAATTGTATTTTTAAAACTATGGCTTTCCTCAAAACCGAGGGCAAATATACAAACCCTTTATAACTTTGACAAAAGTAATTTAAAAAAAATTGAATTATTTTTATACTATAAAAAATCTCACGCCAGACCTTTATTTATTTGGGTTAGCAGATGGTTTTTGTTAAATATCTATAGATAGATTTTAATAAAATTTTAGTTTCTTTGCAGTCATAAAACAATAAAGTTGTTTAAATTTTAACATAAGCAACACTTTTATAGGATTCGAAATCAAATATCATGTACAATAAAATCATAAAACTTATCATTGCTGCCGGTATCATCGTTTTTGCTGTTTATCAATTTATTGAAGGCTATATTGGCAATGGCATTATGTTTATCCTTTTATCGCTCATCTTTATATTCCTTTATTTTAAAAATGAATTTATTTTACTCGCATTCTTAAAGCTACGTAAACAAGATTTTGAGGGAGCAAAAAAATGGTTAAACAAAATTAAAAACCCAGAAGCTGCATTGGTAACTAAGCAACAAGGTTATTACAATTATCTGCACGGTATTATGGTATCTCAAGATAATATGAATGAAGCTGAAAAATATTTCAAAAAAGCCATTTCTTTAGGCTTGTCTATGGATCATGATTTGGCTATGGCAAAATTAAACTTAGCGGGTATTGCTTTTTCTAAACGCAGAAAACAAGAAGCTCAAAAGCTACTTACTGAAGCTACTAAACTAGATAAACAGGGCATGCTTACCGATCAAATTAAAATGATGAAACAAAATATGAAACAAGCCGTTGGTCCAAATCAACATTATGGTTCTGGAGGTTCTGTTAGATCTCAAAAACGTCGTGGTAAATAGTTTCTATTTTTTTTCTAACAAGACTTAATCATAATATCCTTTTTCAGGGATATCAATTAAATAAGACTTTCTGCTCTTATTATTCAAATGAGGTTCTCTTAACCAAGGGTTATGTAATTTTAAAATTTTGTAATTAATCCCGAAGTTTTGTGCAAACTTTGAAAAGTCTGTTACCACAGTATCCACTTCAACTTTATAAGTTGGTATATTATTATATAGATCTTTATCCCTAAAATTGAAGCCATATTTAGTAGGGTTCGATAAAATTTCTTTTAAAGCCACTATTCTAAACAAATAACGTCCGGTTTCCTCTCCTAACAATAAATCATAATAACCTGTTACACCTTGTTCTTTTAAACGTCTCGACACCCCTGCATTACCAGCGTTATAAGCTGCTGCCGCTAGAGTCCAAGACCCTAATTTAGATTTGGAATTTAAAAGATATTTGCAAGCCACTTCTGTTGCTTTTTCAAGGTTATAACGTTCATCTACATTTTTATTTACCTCTAAACCATTTTCTCGACCTGTTGTAGGCATAATTTGCCAAACACCTCGAGCTCCTGCTGGAGAAACTGCGTTTGTAAGTCCACTTTCAATAACTGCTAAGTATTTAAAATCATCTGGCACCTCATACTTTGCCAAAATAGGTTCTATAATTGGAAAATATTTTTTAGCGCGCTTAAACATTAACAACCCGTTTGATTGCCAATAGGTATTTACTAACAACTCACGGTCCATACGCTCTAAAATATCTGGATTTTTAAGTGGTAAGGGCTCACCGGCAAAATCTAAATTATCAGGAACTTGAAGCGCATAAACATTATAATCATTTATAAGCTTTGTTTCAAAATTTTCATCAGTTGGAGCGTCTTGTAGGGCATAAATAAATAACGCGCATAAACTTAATAATCCTACAAACGCCAATAATTTCTGTATGGTCTTCATCACTAATTAAGTTTGGTTTAAAGTTAAATAAAATAATTGAAATGAATGGATTAGTCCTCCAAAATAATACGAGGTAAATTGGTATTAAACCATTTATATTTATTAAGAATCATAATATGTGAGCCATTTTTTATAATCATACAATTTGATATGTTTTTAATTGGAAACACGGGGTCATTATCGCCATGAATATGAACAATATCTGGGGTATAGGTTTCTTGGTTCCAACAAACCATTTGCTCTATTGCCCAACTCAAATATTTACTATCATTAACTGATAAATATTTTTTATACAAGTCTAAACGTTTAGTTGCATTATTACCAAAAGCATATTTAGCAAATACATCTATATTGCTTGCTAATTGCGTTGGCAACAGTTTATATGCTTTGGTCGTTTTTGCTAAAAGCATACGTTTTGGCAATTCATGCATCGACTTTACACTAGATACTATAATAAGCTTTCTGAGCTTAATATGCTTGCCTATTTCTTGTGCTAATACGCCTCCAAAAGACACACCTAGCAATGCGATATTATCGTGCTTTATTTTTTTTGATATACGTAATGCATAATCACTAATAGGCTCATTATCGACAGGCATTATCCATTCTAAAAAATGAACTTCAAATTGATCATCAGGCAACTTAATATGCTCAAAAATTTTGGGGCTAGCTGCCATTCCTGGCATAAAATAGACTTGTATTAGCTCTTGAACCATAAGGTATTAACCTTTAATTTGCTTTATTTTAATGATTTTTTTTTGTACTTTTGCACAAAGTTAGAGAAATAGTGCTCACTATTTTAGATTCCTAAGAAATAAAACAAAAAATTACCATGGTTGAAGCTGCAGAATTGATTGACAATGATTTTTTACGTCAATTTGAAATTAAAATTGATAATAATTTAGCAAAAATTGAATACTCATTGCAAGAACGAAAGATTTTTTTAACCAAACTAATTATCCCCGAAAGCATTAAAAATGAAGGTTTTAAAAAAGAATTTTTAGCTTTAGTTTTCGAGCAAATAGGCGAAAGAAACTTAAGTGTCGTTCCTACCAGCCCTGAAATTGCAAAATTTGTGAGAAGTAATAGAAAATACAAGCGTATGCTTCCTGTTGGGGTAAGGATATAAGACGTTAGTAGAAAAATATAAGACCTGAAGTTAATCGCTTCAGGTTTTTTTTATACTACCAATTCATTTGCAAATTCAAATCTTACCAAGCCATCATCATCAATTTTAGTAAGCTCTACTTGATGCAACGTATTTACTAATTGAGGGTTCCATGGCGTTTTAACTTTTACATAGTTCTCCGTAAACCCTTGAATAAAACCTTCTTTATTTTCACTTTCAAATAAAACGGTTCTTGTTGTCCCAATCTGACTTTCATAAAACGCACGTCGTTTTTTTACCGATAAACCACGTAACATTTTACTGCGTTTACGTCTTATATTATTGGGTACTACTCCATCCATTTCAGCAGCTTCAGTATTATCGCGCTCTGAATACGTAAAGACGTGTAAATATGAAATATTTAATTCGTTTAGGAAATTATACGTTTCTAAAAAATGCGTATCTGTTTCACCTGGAAACCCAACAATAACATCAACACCAATACATGCATTTGGCATGACTTCCTTTATTTTAGAAACTCTATCTACATACAATTCACGCATATAACGACGTTTCATTTTTTTAAGAATCTCATTGTTTCCCGATTGTAATGGTATATGAAAATGAGGAACAAACGCTCTTGATTTTGAAACTAAATCAATCGTTTCATTTTTTAAAAGGTTAGGCTCAATAGATGAAATACGCAATCGCTCAATGCCCTTAACTTTATCTAATTCGGCAACTAAATCTAAAAAGGTATGCTTGTGCTTTTTATTACCAAACTCTCCTTTACCATAATCCCCTATATTTACGCCCGTTAATACAATTTCTTTAATGTTTTGTTTTGAAATGTCTTGTGCATTTTCTAGAACATTTTCCATTGTATCACTTCGTGAAATACCTCTTGCTAAAGGAATCGTACAATAGGTGCATTTATAATCACAACCATCTTGTACTTTTAAAAAGGCTCGGGTTCTATCACCTATGGAATAACTTCCAACGTAAAAATCAACCTCTTCAATTTCACAAGAATGTACTTCTCCTAAATCGTTTTTAGAAAGGTCATTTATATAATCTGTAATCTTAAATTTTTCAGTAGCGCCTAGCACTAAATCCACACCATTAACATCAGCTAATTCTTGTGGTTTCAATTGGGCATAACATCCAATGGCAACCAAAAAGGCATCAGGATTTGCTTTTTGAGCCTGTTTTACAATGGTTTTAAAACGTTTATCTGCATTCTCTGTAACCGAGCAGGTATTTATTACGTAGATATCTGCTTTTTCAGAAAAATCAACTCTATCAAAACCTTCACTATTAAAATTCCTGGCAATGGTAGAGGTTTCCGAAAAATTCAGCTTACAACCTAAAGTATAAAATGCAACTTTTTTATTCATTATGTTTTACCCTCCTGTTCCAGTATCTATTAGAATTGTTTTGGAGTCATTTAATATTTATCTTTACTCTTTAAAAGACCGCAAATTTACAACTAATAAATTATATGATAAAACATGTTTCATCACAAATAATAAACTACTTATCAATTAGTTGTATTGCCTTATTATTTTTTTCCTGCGGGAACAATTCCAACTCCAATAAAGACCATTTAGTTTTTAGATATAATGAATACGCTAATGTGAATACTTTAGACCCTGCGTTTTCAAGAACTTTGCAAGACAATTCCGTTTGCAATCAATTATTCAATGGTTTAGTGCAATTGGATAGCCATCTAAATATTTTACCTTGTATAGCCAAAAACTGGGTAGTTTCTGATAATGGATTAAAATACTCGTTTTCATTACGTAACGATGTCTATTTTCATAAGCATATTTTATTTGGAAAGGACTCTACAAGAGCAGTAAATGCTAAGGATTTCGAATATAGTCTCAACCGCTTAAGAGACAAAAAAATTGTAGCGCCTGGGAGTTGGGTTTTAAACAAAGTTGATTATTTTGAAGCCATTAACGATAGCCTCTTTGAGATTACTTTAAAACAACCATTTCCAGCTTTTATAGGTTTATTAACCATGAAATATTGCTCAGTTGTACCCAAAGAAATTGTAGAACATTATGGTACGGAATTCCGTTCTCAACCCATCGGAACTGGACCTTTTAAATTCAAACGTTGGGAAGAAAACATTAAACTTGTTTTTAGAAAAAACCACCACTACTTTGAGAAAGACGAACTTGGGCAATCGCTACCTTACCTAGAAGCTGTAGCTGTTACTTTTTTACCTGATAAACAAAGTGAATTTTTGCAGTTTGCTCAAGGCAATATCGATTATATTTCTGGTTTAGATGCATCTTATAAAGATGAACTCTTAACAGCTGACGGAAGGCTTCGCGATAAATATACCAAGACTGTGAATATGATTAGAGGGCCTTATTTAAACACGGAATACTTAGGATTCTATTTGGACTCTGAAACCCCAGAAATACAATCTGAATTAATACGAAAAGCTATAAATTATGGCTTTGACAGAAAAAAAATGATGATTTATTTACGAAATGGTATTGGCAATCCTGCAAATGGCGGATTTATTCCTATTGGGCTTCCAGGTTATAATAAATCCATTGGTTTTACTTATCAGCCTGAAAAGGCCAAACAATTAGTCAAACAGTTTAAAAAAGAAAGTGGTAAAACAAATCCTGAAATTAGTTTAGTCACCACCAGTAACTATTTGAGTTTTTGTGAATTCATTCAACGTGAATTAGAAAAAACTGGATTGACTATTAATGTGGATGTAATGCCTGAAGCAACGTTAAGATCTGCGAGATCCAACGGAAAAGTAGATATGTTTAGAAGTTCTTGGGTTGCTGATTATCTGGATGCCGAAAACTATTTATCTATATTTTACAGCAAGAATTTTGCGCCTAAGGGCTCTAACTATTTTCACTATAAGAATGCTCAGTTTGATAGTTTATACAATAAAGCATTTAGCATTACAAATATTGAAGAGCGTAAACATTTATATACAAGCATGGATTCCTTAGCTATGGAAAAAGCACTTATGGTGCCTTTATTTTATGATGAAGTGGTACGCTTTACTAAAAAAGATGTAAAAGGTTTGGGTATTAACCCTATTAATCTTTTGGATTTAAGACGGGTAAAGAAGCATTAATTTCACGCTCGTTATTAAGCCCCTCAATAATAAAATATACAGATAGGCCATAAAGCAACATAATTAAAACATCTTGAAAAGGCAATTCCATTTTAAATGTTTTTATTGCCATAATACCTTCACTAAAAATAAACATCATAACTCCATAAAATATATACAAATAGCTCTTTTTGTTAAAAACACCTTTTCTTAAAAAAGCAAATTGAAACATTAATAAGGATAGGAAGAAACTAATCAAAGCTGGGACAAAAAAATCCTTAAGATTCTCAAAAACCTGACTTACAAGAAATACGGTATATACAAACATAACCAATGAAAAGGGAATTAATCTAGAAACGTTAAAATCTGTTTTATGAGAAAACCTTAAACCAAAACAAACTTTACCAAGAGAAAAGAAAATGATGCTTAAGCCTAAACAAGTTACATTTTTATGACTTATAATAAACAAATCACCAAGAAAAAAACATATTAGTCCCAATTCTACACTACCATATGTTCTTCCGTTATTATGCATTCTATAATACACAAACAAAAGTATCAGTACAAAGGGTTTTGAAAAAAACCTATACAAAGAAATAGAAGCATATAACTTTACTAAAATATCTATTAAAAGAATTAATAAAAATAATACAACAAACCTTTTAGGGTTTCTAAAAACATTTAATATCATATAGGTTGCCTATCAGTAGAGCATAATATATTAAACAAAAATAGTCTTAATCTATTAAATGCATATTTTTTAGATAAAATACATGTTTTTTTAACATAAAACACATAATTGACTAAATTAGTAGTGTTTTTTACCTAAACTTGAATTAAAAAATTAAACGGATTATAAAGCATTATATTTTTAAAAAATAATAAATATCGTCATCACCTTTTCCACCTATTCGTTTAGATACAAAATAACCAGAAGTGTTATCTGGATTCATGATTAAAGAGAAATCATCTTGTTTGCTATTAAAAGGTTTGGGTAGTTTTTCAGCTTTTTCAAAAACTCCAGACACATTCATATGGCTTTTGTAAATATCGAAGCCGCCAAAACCACTAGGTCTATTTGAAGCAAAATATAGAATGTTATCTGCACTCATAAATGGAAACATTTCTCTACTGTACGAGTTTACTTTGCTTCCTAGGTTTTTTGGTTCACCATATTTGTTTTCTCCCAAAACATCCACCTTAAAAATATCTGAACCTCCTTTAGTTGTTTCTTTTCCTCCTCTAATATTAGCAGTAAAATAGAGTGTTTTTCCATCATGGCTTAACGTAGGGTGTGCATAGGAATATCTCGGTTTACAAAAAGGCAATACTTTAAAGTTAGTCCAGCCTAAACTTGCTTTAAATTCACCAACTTTAATATGAAAGTTAGTGTCTTTAAAATCGCCTTTAGGCCTATTTTTTCTTGTGTATTGAGTTGTTATATATATAAATTTTCCATCTGGTGATATTGTAGCACTAGTAATTCCGGCAATTTCCTTTTTTCCAGCGATTTGGATGGGGCTGATATTTATGATATTTCCATCATCAGACAAATCACCTTCAAAAACAGTTAATACAGGATTGCCCTCATACCGCTTTACTTTACCTCTACTATCAATAAAATATGAAGTGAAAATGATTTTATCATTCCCAAAAGGCATCAAACCAAAATGCGTGTTTTCGGTATTTACTTTTAAATTTTTAACGTTATAATCTTCTGCTTGAGAAAAACTCAACAGTCCACTTAAAAAGATGATATAACAGAATTTTTTTAACATAAAGTGTTGTACTTTAAACAAATATACAAATCTTTAGTTAGTATAAATTTGGCTAAAGCTTAATACAAAACTTAAATACTGAAAATTTAAATGGTATACGAACTACTACTCTCTTCTGTATTTTTTAGTTTCTTCAAATACATGTTCTAAAATAGCTTGGTCTTGTTCTGAGAACGCAACACTTCGTCTTGACATCACTACTTTAGCTACTTCAAAAGCTTTTTTTGTCAAGTAAGTTGTGAAACCGCTATTGCCTCCCCAGCTAAAGCTAGGCACAAAATTTCTTGGAAATCCACTACCAAAAATATTGGCACTTACGCCTACAACAGTACCTGTATTAAACATAACATTTATACCACATTTACTATGGTCTCCCATCATAAGACCGCAAAACTGTAATCCTGTTTTAGCAAAACCTTCGGTTTGGTAATCCCATAAACGGACTTCGGCATAATTGTTTTTTAAATTCGAATTGTTTGTGTCTGCTCCTAAATTACACCATTCGCCTAACACGGAATTTCCTAAAAAGCCATCGTGTCCTTTGTTTGAGTAGGCAAAAAGAACAGAATTATTAACTTCTCCACCAACCTTGCTATAAGGGCCAACAGTTGTAGGTCCATAAATTTTTGCTCCCATTTTTATTGTAGCATTTTCACATAATGCTAAGGGGCCGCGCACAATTGAGCCTTCCATAATCTCGGCATGTTTACCTATATATATAGGGCCACTGCTCGCGTTAAGCGTTGTAAATTCAAGCTTAGCACCTTCTTCTATAAAAATATTCTCGGCAGCTATAAAGTTATTACTTTCAGGGATAGGCTGCGATGTTCTATTCTTGGTTATTAAGTTAAAATCCTCATGAATAGCCTCTCCATTTTTAGAAAAAATATCCCAAGTGTTTTCAATTTTAATAATGGATTCATTAAACTCAATAGCTTCATAGGCATCAAAATCAATGTTATCTTGTGCTTCCATAGTAAAAAAAGCAATCACATCTTCATCTTTAAAAATAGCTTGGTTTGCTTTTAAACCCTTTATTTTTTCCAACAATTCTAAATTGGGCAGATAAGATGCATTAATCATAATATTTTCATCCATTTCTACCATCGGATATTTATCAGATAGATAATCTTCGGTAATCGTAGTTGTCGTAGTCTCTAAAAAAGACTCCCATTTCTCCCTAATGGTCAAAATTCCAACACGTATATCCGCAACTGGTCTAGTAAATGTAAAGGGCAATAAATTATTACGCGAAGGACCATCAAATAGAATATAATTCATAAAAAGTTAAAATAATTAAAAGTTAAAAGTTAAAAGTTTTATACTCTTATCTTAAAACTGAAGGTTGAAAATAGATTCTTGTAAAAATAAAAAAGCCTTTCTATAGTAGAAAGACTTTTTATAAATATATTTTTAAGCAGAAGTTTATTTTTTAAACTTAGCATATTTCGTTTTGAACTTATCAATACGTCCGGCTGTATCAACTAATTTAGATTTACCAGTGTAATATGGATGAGATGTTCTAGAAATTTCCATTTTAACTAACGGATATTCAACACCATCAACCTCAAGGGTTTCGTTAGTATCTGCAGTAGATTTTGTTAAAAACACATCATCGTTAGACATATCTTTAAATGCTACTAATCTATAATTTTCTGGGTGTATACCTTTTCTCATCACTAAATACTTTAATTCTTTTCAATTTTGGAAGTGCAAATTTAAGTATTTTTTATAAAATCACAATACTTTTTATTGTTTTTTATTTTGTTTCCTTTTTCCATGGTAATGACAATTATAATGGAAACCTCAAGACAATATTATAATATATTCTTTTTCAATAAAAATGTAACGTTTCCCTATCTTTGGTTACTAACTAACAACTAACAAATTAATTAAAATATTATGGAAAAATCTTTAAAATCTATTGCAACAAATTATGGCTTGTATTTAGGCGCATTATTAGCTTTAATAACTGTTCTTGCTTATGCTGTTAACTTAGAATTACTGACTAATATGTGGATGGGCATATTTATCATGATAGCTATAATTGTTTTAGGTATTATTTCTGTAGCAAAAATAAAACAGGTACAAAACGGTTTTGCTTCTTTTAAACAAGCTTTTACAGCATACTTTATAACTGTTCTTATAGGACTATTGATTAGTACTTTTGTTTCATATTTACTATTTAATTTTATTGATCCTGAAGCTTCTGAAATTTTAAAAGAAAAAACTATAGAAAAAACAGTTGAAATGATGGAAGGCTTTAACTCCTCTTCTGATGTTATTGCTGAAACTGTTGAACAAATTGAATCTCAAAACCAATATTCTTTAGGAAACATTGCAAAAGGATTAGCTGGTTACCTTGTCTTTTTTAGTGTAATTGGATTGATTGTAGCCGCAGCAATGAAAAAAAGTAATCCAGACGCCGAATAAATTCAGTATTTTTGAATATTATTTTTCAAACAATTCTGAATGAACATATCTGTAGTTATACCACTACTTAACGAACAAGAGTCTTTACAAGAATTACATGATTGGATTGCAAAAGTGATGCTTTCCAATCATTTAACATATGAAATTATTTTTATTGATGATGGTAGTACTGATAATTCTTGGCAGATTATCTCTAAATTATCTTCAAAAAATAAAAGCGTAAAAGGCATTCGGTTTTTAAAAAACTTTGGCAAATCCCAAGCTTTACATGCCGGTTTTGAAAAAGCTCTAGGCAATGTGGTGATTACCATGGATGCTGATCTACAAGATAATCCAGATGAAATTCCAGAACTTTATAACATGATTATAAATGATGGGTTCGATTTGGTTTCTGGCTGGAAAAAGAAACGATACGACTCGGTTATTTCAAAAAACTTACCTTCAAAATTATTCAATTGGGCCGCAAGAAAAACATCGGGTGTTAAGTTAAATGATTTTAATTGTGGCTTAAAAGCCTATAAACTTGAAGTCGTAAAACATATTGATGTTAATGGCGAAATGCATCGTTACATACCCGTACTTTCTAAAAATGCAGGGTTTACAAAAATTGGTGAAAAGGTCGTAAAACATCAAGCACGAAAATATGGCGTTACTAAATTTGGAATGAACCGTTTTATACATGGTTTTCTTGACTTAATAACTATTTGGTTTTTATCGCGTTTTGGTAAACGTCCCATGCATTTATTTGGAGCATTAGGGTTTATTATGTTTGCCATTGGGTTTGCATTTGCTCTATATTTAGGTATTGACAAATTATTTTTAAACACAGGTGGTCGACTTATTACCCAACGTCCTCAATTCTATATTTCGCTAGCTACCATGATTATTGGAACTCAGTTTTTTGTAGCTGGCTTTTTAGGCGAAATCGTTTTACGTAACAAAACCGACAAAAAACGTTATTTAATTAAAGATGAATTGAATTTAAGTTAGAATACATCAAAAATGGTTTCATTTTTTTCAAAAGGGCAACTTTTTAAAAGGTATTCTTTCACAATTTATTACTTTTGCAATCTACTATTATACAACTTATGATACACATTGAACCAAAAATTTTAAACAGAATAAATGCATGGCTAACACCTGCTTTTGATGAAAATACACAAGCATCTATTAAAGATAGTATCGCTAACAACCCAAAAGAAATTCAGGAAAGCTTTTATAAGGATTTAGAATTTGGCACAGGTGGTATGCGAGGTATAATGGGCATAGGAACAAATCGTATAAACAAATACACTTTAGGAAAAAGCACCCAAGGCTTAAGTGATTATTTATACCAATCATTTCCTAACGAAACACTAAAAGCTGTTATTGCTTATGATTGTAGACATAACAGTAAAACCTTAGCTAAAGTAGTAGCTGATGTATTTTCTGCAAACGGTATTGAGGTTTATTTGTTTGAAGATTTAAGAGCAACTCCAGAATTATCATTTGCTGTAAAACATTTAAACTGTCATTGTGGTATTGTTTTAACGGCATCACATAATCCACCAGAATATAATGGTTATAAAGTATATTGGCAAGATGGCGGACAATTGGTCCCACCACATGATAGTGGTGTTATTAATTTGATTAATGATTTAGATTATGCTAATATTAAATTTGAAGCCAACAATGATCTTATTCATTATATAGGAAAAGATGTTGATGATGTGTTTATTAATGCTTCCGTTGAAAATGGTTCTGTTGGTGCAACACAAAGCGCTAAAGATGATTTAACTATAGTTTTTACATCACTTCACGGCACTTCAATTACTGCAGTTCCTGAAACCTTAAAACGCGCAGGGTATAAAAATGTACATATTGTAAAAGAACAAGAAGTCCCTGATGGCGATTTTCCAACGGTAAAATCACCAAACCCGGAAGAACCAGCTGCTTTAAAAATGGCTTTAGAATTAGCTGAAAAAGTAAATGCAGATATTGTTATTGGTACCGACCCCGATTGTGACAGATTAGGTGTTGCCGTTCGTAATTCCAAAAATGAATTACAACTACTTAACGGAAACCAAACCATGCTGATGATGACCGATTTCCTGTTAAAACAATGGAAGTCTGAAGGCAAAATACAAGGTAAAGAGTTTATTGCATCAACTATCGTATCAACCCCTATGTTAACCAAACTAGCAAAAGCATATGGTGTAGAAAGCAAAATAGTATTAACAGGTTTTAAATGGATTGCTAAACTTATCCATGATTTCCCTGAACTGGACTTTATTGGTGGTGGCGAAGAAAGTTTCGGCTTTATGGTAGGTGAGTTTGTTCGTGATAAAGACGCTGTAACTTCTACCCTTTTAGCTTGTGAAATCGCAGCTATAACAAAATCAAATGGTAGTTCGTTCTACAATGAACTTGTTCAGTTATATGCAGAACATGGTTGTTACAAAGAAAAATTAGTGTCCTTAACAAAAAAGGGGATTGAAGGTGCTGAAGAAATCAAACAAATGATGACTGATGCCCGCAAAAACCCAATTAAAGTTGCTAATGGCTCTAACGTCATTAAAATTGAAGATTACGAATCTTCAATAGCAAAAAATATGATTACAGGAGAGGAAAGCGAAATTGAAGTACCAAAATCAAACGTATTAATTTATTATACAGAAGATGGCAGTCAAGTCGCTTTAAGGCCCAGTGGAACCGAACCAAAAATCAAATTCTATGTCAGTGTAAATACAGCATTACAAGCAACAGAAGATTATGATGATGTAGAAGCTAAACTTGACGCTAAGGTTGATGCTATTTTAAGAGATATGAATCTTATTTAATGGATTATATCAAAAAGATATTAAAATTTGCACTACCATATAAAAGGTATGCCATTTTAAATATTATAGCAAATATTTTTTATGCACTTTTTGGCACATTGGCTATGGTATCGCTCATGCCAATGATTAATATTTTATTTAATGAAACCTCACAGACTTCTAACAAACCTGAGTTTATAACTTTTTCTGATTATTTCAGTAAAGACAAGGTTATTGATTACTTCAACTTTTTTGTAACAAATAAATTAGAAGTTGAAGGACCAAGTGCCACATTAACCTTTATGGTTGTTATAATTATTACCTTATTTCTGCTTAAAAACTTATTCAATTATCTAGGGCTGTATTATATTACCTATTTAAGAAATGGAATTTTAAAAGATTTAAGAAATGAGATTTATGAAAAAACACTAAGACTACCTATTTCTTTTTTTTCTGAAAAGCGTAAAGGCGATATCATAGCTAGAATTTCTGGAGATGTAAACGAAGTACAAACATCATTTTTATCAATACTGGAATTGATAGTTAAAGAACCACTAACTATTATATTTGCAATAATTGCCATGTTTTTAACTAGTGTAAAGCTCACTATTTTTGTCTTTCTTTTTATTCCGATTTCTGGATTCATTATTTCTGCTATTGGTAAAAGACTCAAAAAACATTCTGAAAACGTACAAAAAGAACAAGGTTTATTTTTATCAACCTTAGAAGAAACACTAGGTTCTTTAAAAGTCATTAAAAGTTTTAATGCTGAAAACAAATTTATTTCAAAATTTAACGAATCTACTAAGCGCTTTTTTCTGTTTTCTAATCAACTAGTTCATCGACAAAATTTAGCATCACCCACAAGTGAATTTCTTGGCATTGTTACCATTGCCATTTTGTTATGGTATGGCGGTAGTATGGTTTTAATAGATAAAACATTATCAGGAGGTGCATTTATTGGTTTTATGGCACTCGCATATCAAATATTAACACCAGCAAAAGCTATTAGCAAAGCTACATATAGTGTTAAACGTGGTAATGCAGCAGCAGAGCGCGTTCTTGAAATTTTAGAAACTAAAAGCCCTCTTGAAGACAAGCCCAATGCCATAAAGAAATTAGATTTCGAATCTAAAATAGCATTTAATAATGTGTCCTTTAAGTATGAAAATGAATTTGTTTTAAAGAACTTTAGTATTAACATCCCAAAAGGCAAAAGTGTGGCATTAGTTGGGCAATCTGGTAGCGGAAAATCTACAATAGCCAATTTAGTAACTCGCTTTTATGATGTTAACAAAGGAAGCATTACAATAGATGGAAAAGACATTAAAAGTATCACAAAACACTCCCTTAGAAGCTTAATGGGATTGGTTACTCAAGATTCTATTTTATTTAATGATACGGTTAAGAACAATATACGTATTGGGAACAATAATGCTACAGATGAAGATATTATAGAAGCCCTAAAAGTGGCCAATGCTTGGGAATTTGTAAAAGATTTACCAAAAGGCATAAACACCAATATTGGTGATTCCGGCAATAAACTTTCTGGTGGACAAAAACAACGTTTAAGCATCGCACGAGCCGTTCTTAAAAGCCCACCTATTATGGTTTTAGACGAAGCAACCTCTGCCCTAGATACAGAAAGCGAACGGCTAGTACAAGTCGCTTTGGAGAATATGATGAAAAATAGAACATCTATTGTTATTGCACATAGATTATCTACCATACAAAGTGCAGATGAAATTGTTGTACTTAGTAAAGGAGAAATAGCCGAACAAGGAAAACATAACGAGCTTATCGCTAAAAACGGGATTTATAAAAAGCTTGTAGATATGCAAAGTTTTGAATAACAACAATAAGAACTTATTTAATTAGTTCTTATTATAAATATAAAAAAGGATAGAGATTTGGGCTTCTATCCTTTTTTTTGTTTTTGTTAGACTTGGGGACGACTAACAACATAAGTAGGTTTCTGATACAAACATATATTATAAAAACATACTACGCAAGAAAAAATGCATTTAATCGTATTTTAAATACACTTAATCGATAAAATGTATTTCAAATCACTAAATATCAACACATTAACATATTGCCTGAAAAACAAAAAAAAATGATTTAAACTTTTAGTATATTTAATAGTCTAATGACTAAACATTTTTTGTGACCGACGAAGCGCAACTGTTAGTACAATTAAAATCTGAAACCCATAAAGACCAAGCCTTTAAAGCGCTTTTAGCGCTTTATAAGGAACGTTTATATTGGCATATACGAAATATTGTAAAATCTCATGATGATGCCAATGATGTACTTCAAAACATGTTTATAAAAGTTTATAAGAACATTAATAATTTTAAAGGCGATAGTAAATTATTTTCCTGGATGTATCGTATAGCAACTAACGAATCCATTACATTTATAAATAAAAAAGCTAAACGATTACAAATAAGTAATGAAGAGGTTCAAAACTTAGCAATACTTAATTTAAAATCCGATGTTTACTTTGAGGGCGATACCATTCAACTTAAATTGCAAGAAGCCATTGCTACATTACCAGAAAAACAACAATTGGTTTTTAATATGAAATATTTTGAAGATCTAAAGTATAAAGATATGTCCGAAATCTTAGAAACTAGCGAAGGTGCCTTAAAAGCATCTTACCATATAGCAGTAAAGAAAATTGAAACCTATTTAACTAATAATTAAACCTTTTAAGCCTATTTTAGTCAAAGAAGCAATAGTATCATAATGAAAAAAAGCAGTTTACATAACATTAAATCTACAGGGTTTAAAACACCTGACGATTATTTTGAGTCTTTTGACGAGAAATTTTTAAGTAAATTGAATAATGAAAACCATTTAGAATCCATTAAAAAAACGGGATTTAAAGTTCCTGATAATTATTTTGAATCTTTTGATGATAAAATTCTAACAAAGGATATTTTAAATACAGAAGAATCAAAATTGATTTCGTTATTCAGCAAAAAAAACTTGGTTTATATTTCAAGTATTGCTGCTGCAATTTTATTATTATTCAACCTTTCTATTTTTGATAACAACCCTTCTTTTAGTAATTTAGATATTGAAACCGTTGAAAATTATATTATTGAGGAAAATATTAGCTCATACGAACTTGCGGCATTACTAAGTGATGAGCAAATTATAGAAAGTATTAATATTGAGCATGATTTTAACAACGATCATATTGAAGACTATTTATTAAACAATGCCGATATAGAAGCTTTAATGATAGAATAAACATATATAAAATGAAAAAACTACTTCTTATTTTCTTATTATTTACGTCATTAAACCTAATGGCGCAAAATAATAAAAGAGAACGCATAAAAGCACTAAAAGTGTCTTTAATTACTGAAAAACTAGACCTATCCGAAAAAGAAGCACAACAATTCTGGCCGGTTTACAATGCCTATGAAAAGGAAACTTCTAAAATTCGATTTGAAGATATAAGATCCATTCGTAAAGAGATAAGGACTAACATAGAGACCATGTCTGATGATAAAGCAGACAAACTTTTAAACAGGCTTAACAAAGCTGAAGATAGCATGCATAATTTACGCATGGAATTTTCAAATAAGCTCAGAAGTATTATTCCTTCTAAAAAAATTATTTTGCTCAAAATAGTAGAAGAAGATTTTAAAAAGAAAATGCTCCATGAATATAAAAAAAGAAAAAAAGAGCAAGGCAATTAGTTATTTTCTCTTTTATTCCTTAAAAGTTAGTTTAGAAATTCTACCAGCACCAGCAGCATAAGCTACCGAATCATTTAAAAAACGAATGGTGTAGAAACCTTCATCACTTATATGTTTCCATGTGCTACCAGAATCATTACTATAATCAATACCCTTAAAACCAATAGCAACAAGCTCCTTCCCTTTTCTATTTGGAATATATTGCACACAACTTCTGTAGCCTGGGCTTTGATTTCCAGCAACTAATGCCCAAGTTTTTCCACCATCTTGAGTTCGGATTTTATTAGCTGTATTATTGTTTGGTTTGGTGTAATCGCCTCCAATAGCAAAACCATGTAATTCATCATAAAAATCAATAGAATACATGCCTGTTGTTTCCTTACCTTGAACAATTGGCGTATTGTAAATCACCCATGTTTTTCCTTTATCTGGTGAATACAAAACCCTGCTAGCCTTTCCGCCTGTGGCAACCCAAGTATGGTTACCGACTATAGCAATATTGGTGTCGCTAGCTGCAAAAGCGGCTTCGCCTGCTTTGACTTTTGGTAAAACATCACAAGATAATTTAGTCCAAGTACTACCACCATCTCGCGTAATAATGATACTCATACAATCGTCTGTAGGGTCGCCAATGGCAATGCCTTCTTGCTCATTCCAAAAATCCATAGAATCATAAAAGGTATTGGGGTGATTTTCTTGATAGACTAGTTTGTTCTTTTCTAAATCTGCATCTAATCTGAATAGCATTGCTGGACTACCAATTGTTATTCCGTAACCACTATTTTTTTGTATCGCTAAAGCTCTAAAATTTAATTTTAGAGTATCATTTGACAAATCAACTTTATGAATATAAAACGATTTATTTTTTAAAGAATCTACATGATTAAAAGTAGAATTTGGCATTAAAATTCCTAATTCTCCTTTTGAAGTTAAGTAAACAGGAAAAGTGAATTCTGATTTTACTATTTCTAAAGCCCTAATATTTAAAGTGGAATCTGCTATCAAAGTTTCAATTTTTACTTTAGAAAAATTTTTATTGTTTGGTTTTTCTACTGGCTTATTTTTATTCGTGACACCAAAACTTACTATGCCTATAATTAAACCAATACCCAATACGAAATTTATTATTCTTTTCATTGTATTATCAAATTTCCATAAAAATAGAAAAGCTTCAGGAATAAACCCGAAGCTTTTAGTCAAAAGAACTATCAATCAAATCAAACCTCTTGTATTATCCTCTTAATTTTCTAACAATAAGGCTTTGGTATCTGTTATCATTTGGGCAATAGACGCCCTGTTCAAACCATTATAAATTCCTCTAATATGTTTGTTTTTATCTATTAACAAAAAGTTTTCGGTATGCAAAAAATCGTCAATCAACTTCCCATACGCATTAGCATTATTATTTTGTATGTCTTCTATAAATTCATTTTCAGTCAAAAAATAAATTACTGGAATGACACTAGGTAACGAAATAAGTTATTAACCACTTATCAAATACACATTTAAAACGTAACTTTGCAGCCTTATTTACACACGATGCGATTACACAGAAATTTATGCTTTGCCGTTATTGATGGTTTAACCTTAATTTTTAACGAAGGTAAGTATGCCGACAAGGTTATTCAACAACTTTTAAAACGCGATAAACGTTGGGGAGCTAGAGATAGAGGTTTTGTTGCCGAAACCACATACGACATGGTACGTTGGAAACGCTTATATGCTGAAATTGCTGAAGTAAAAGAACCTTTTGACCGCGATAACCTGTGGCGTATGTTTGCCGTTTGGGCCACTTTAAAAGGAATTAAACTACCTGATTGGAAATATTTTGAAGGCACACCATTGCGTAAAATCAAAGGTCGCTACGATGAGCTTTCTAAAGTTAGAAGATTTAAAGAATCTATTCCAGATTGGATGGATGAGATTGGAAGAAAAGAATTAGGTGATACCATTTGGAATAAAGAAATTGCGGCATTAAACCAACAAGCCGATGTTATTTTAAGAGTAAACACCCTTAAAACAAACAAGGAAAAATTACAAGCTGCATTATTTGATTTAGATATTGAAACTGAGTTTATAAAAGGTCATCCAAATGCTTTAAAATTGCGAGAACGTGCTAATGTGTTTTCTACCGAAGCATTTAAAAGTGGTCATTTTGAGGTTCAAGATGCTTCATCACAACTAGTGGCTGAGTTTTTAAATGTAAAACCTGGTATGCGGGTCGTAGATACTTGTGCTGGTGCTGGTGGAAAAACATTACATCTAGCGTCATTAATGGAAAATAAAGGGCAAATTATTGCGATGGATATTTATGCCAATAAACTCCATGAATTAAAACGACGTGCCAAGCGAAACGGTGCCCATAATATCGAAAACCGAGTTATAGAATCCACTAAAGTGATAAAAAAGCTTTATGATAAAGCCGACCGCGTTTTAATTGATGCTCCATGTTCTGGTTTAGGAGTTTTACGCAGAAACCCTGATGCTAAATGGAAACTGCAACCTGATTTTCTTGATAAAATAAAACACACACAGCAAGACATTTTACAACAATATTCTAAAATGGTAAAAGCTGGCGGGCAATTGGTTTATGCAACTTGCTCAGTATTGCCATCTGAAAACCAAGAACAGGTTAAAACCTTTTTAGTTTCTGAGGCAGGTGCAAACTTTACTTTAGTGAAAGATAAAAAAGTATTGGCGCATACATCTGGGTTTGATGGGTTTTATATGGCCCTTTTGGAAAGAAAGGCTTAGTTTTACTACAAACTAAAAATAGGTTAAAGCAAATTTAATCGCTTCATTAATTCGGGTCGGTTTGAACGACTTACGGGAATGACATCCTTTTTAATTAGCACACTATTATCTTCAATATCTATTATTTTTTGAACGTTGATAATATAAGAGCGGTGTACTTTTAAAAACAAATCGTTTGGTAATTTTTCTTCTATCTTTTTTAGTGTGGAATGTACCGTATAGTTTTTCTCTTCAGTCTTTACATTAATATAATCGCCTTTGGCCTCTATTAAGTATATACTTGGAATATCTATTTTTATTAAGCGGCGATCTATATTTATATATAAATCATTTCCTGAAGTGGTTTCTACAAGGTTTTCAGATATGTCATTTGTTGTCTTTACTGGTTGTTCTTTTATGGCACTTGCTTTCTGAATAGCTTTTTCAAAACGGGGCAATGCAATAGGTTTGACTAGATAATCGACAATACAATCGTACTCAAAAGCTTCTATTGCAAATTTGGAATCACTTGTTGTTAGAATAATTTTTGGTGGATTTTTTAAAGTTTGAATAAAATCAAATCCTGTAAAATCTGGCATATGGATGTCTAAAAAAATAAGGTCAACTTCATTTTGATTTAAATATTTTATGGCTTGCATGGCATTAGGAAATGCCTCTAAAACGTTTAAACTTGGAATGTTGGAACAAAGTTGCTCTATTATAGCCCTTGCCGTTGCTTCATCATCAATAATAATACAGTTCATAAAATAACATTATATGGTAGCTAAAAAGTCGGTAATGTTTTTAAGTATGATTTCAAAATCTTGTTTACCAGCTAAACTGTTCTCTTTTAAATTTTCTTCGAAACCATTAGCCACTTCATAACTTTTTTCAAGTCCTAAAATACTAATTTTATGTTTAAGTTTGTGGACATTTTCTGCAGCTTCTTTAAAATTATTGCATTCTACATTTTTCATGTAGACTGTTTTTTCTTTAGGATACTCTGCTTTTATTATAGCAATAAGCTTGTCTTCAAAGGCTTTATCGCCTCCAGACAATTTATTTATATAGGATAAATTGGGTTGTTCCATATCTATTTTCTAAGTGTAAAATAAAAGGTTGTGCCTTGATTAATTTCAGATTCCAACCAAATATTTCCGCCATACAGGTTAACTATTTTTTTTACAATGGATAAGCCTATTCCAGAAGATTCTGGATTATTTTCTAGTTTCTGAAACGTTTTAAATATTTTATCAAAGTATGGTGCTTCTATACCTTTTCCATTATCCTTAATGGAAAATTTCCAAAAATCATTTTCATCTTCAACTCCAATTTCAATGGTACCTTCTTCTTTATCATTATACTTAACAGCATTGTCTATTAAATTTTGAAAGAGTTGTTGCAACCTATATTTATCACCTTTTACTACAGGTAAATTTGACAGCTTTTTTATTGATATTTTTGATGGCAAATGCATGATGGTAATAATATCTTCAACTAATTTATCAATATCGACATCATAAAACTCTGTTTGATTTTTGCTAATAGTTGAATAATCTAAAATACCTTTGATTAAGGTATCCATTTTTTCAACATTATTCCTAATTAAATTAATACTATCATTTCCACTACCATCTAGTTTATCTTTATAATCTTCTTTTAACCAAGAGGTTAAAGCATCTATACTTCGTAACGGGGATTTTAAATCATGTGAAACCATATGGGCATAATCACTTAATTCTTGGTTTTGATAAGCTAATTCAGTTAACAATTTTTCTCGCTGTTTATTGATCTGAATAATTTCCTTAGTCTGATTATCAATAAATTCAACTAATTTCAAACCATCTAAATCAATATTCTCTAGTTTTTCTTTTTCTGGTAGCTCATAAAACTTAAGTGTTTCTATAACGTGTTTTAACTTGTCAATAACTTCTTTTTGAGCTTTGGCTTCTAGTTTTAATTGCTCATTAGCGACAAACAATTCTTCTGAACTAATTGACATGGCGCGTTGTTGCATCACGTATTGTTCATCAAAATTGGCATAAGACCGATTTACAGCATCCAGAAATTGTTCTAAATCTCCTGAAGAAGCTTGTTCTTGTGATAAATACTTTCGAATTTGTCGTTTAAGCAATGAGTTCATTATTCGCTTATTAGCGTTATGGTCATGGTTTGGTTATGTAACTGGCAGTTATTTTCGCCATGAAAAGGGGCTATTTCTCCATAGGAATAAAAACCACATATAGCTGTTTGGTCACCTAACACGGTAACAACCTCTTCTATTTCTTCTTCTACACGCTGGTCTAAAACTAACTTCCTCCCTATACAACTTACCAATAAAGCTAATTGCGGTTTATTGGCACGCAACTCCAAGGCTTGCTTTGCTGCACGTTCTGATGCATTTGCAATATTATCCACATTAGTCATCATGAGCTGTACTTTTGAGTTTTCTGGAATATCGCCGGCAAGAATCATGGTATTTTCTTTTTCATTAATATTCAAAATCGTTCTCACAAAGGATTGTTTTTCCTCAATTGATTTTACATTAAGCGGATATAGTAATGCCGCTGCGGGCAATTCAGTAGATTTCTCTCCCAAATATTTTTTATACAAATCTAAAGCTGGCTGATTATCTAATTCATAAAGTACATTAGAACTCGATTTGGTAACTAAGCGTTCTGGTCCAAAGGGTGTCCAACCGCCATGAATTGAAAATGAAACTTCTAGTGTTTCACCATAAAAACCTATAGCAATGATTTCTCCTGGTTTTGGATTTTCATTATACGAGGCAATTGTTTTTTCAAAACGTGCGGCATCACCACAAAGACCGCCTGTTATCAAAATATTGTCTTTACTAGAAACATTCATGCCTTTTGTTAACTGGCTACCATTTACAAAACTCCCTTCTGATAAAACAAAAATGTATTTTAATCCTTCTTCAGGAAATTGATTAACTAAATCTACACCTGTTTTATAACTGTCGGAATTTATAATATTACTGGTTTTGATTAAAAACTGACTTTTTTCAAATTCTGTTGCTGTTATAGTAATCGCCTCATCGTCAACGATATTTGAAGTAATATCGCCGCTTGTTGAGCCAAATACAATTTCGCCATCTGGATACAACGCTTTAACATCATTATAAATGGTTTCGTTTTCTAACATATACCTATTTCCCAATACTAAAACCAAAGGATTTTGTAATGGTATGTTTTCTGTTAGATATTGCCATCTGCCATCCGTTTTATATTTCTTTATTTGTACCGTCTTCATATATGCTATTTTTTTAAAGTAAAAAAGAATGTTGTTCCTTTTCCATGTTCACTTTCTAACCAAATCTCACCTTCGTGTAACTCAACAATTTTTTTAACTATAGATAAACCTATACCAGTAGAATCTTTACTTTTGTTTAGTGCATGAAATATTTTAAATATCTTATTATGGTTTTGTTTTTCTATACCAACACCATTATCTGCTATTGAAAACTTATAATGGGTTTCTTGATCTTCAAGGTTTATCTTAACAAAACCGGCTTCTTTATCTATAAATTTAATAGCATTACCTATTAAGTTTTGAAACACTTGTTGCAGCTTTGTTTTATCGCCTTTAAGTGTTGGAAGTGTATTTAAAATTTCAATGGTTATATGTTCTGGCTTGTACATAATCTGAATTAAATCTGTAACCAAATCATTCAAATTAATATCTGTTTTTTCGCCTTCATTAGTTCCTACACTTGAGTAACTCAGCACATCTGAAATAAGCTGTTCCATTTTTTCTAATGTGGTTTCTATCAGCGCAAAATTTCGCAAACTGGTTTCATCTAATTTACCGGCATTATCTTCTTTAAGCCAGCTAACTAACGCATTAATACTTCGTAAAGGTGATTTTAAATCATGAGATACTATATGAGCATACTCTTGCAATTCATCATTACTTTTTTCTAGTTTAGATAATAGTCTTTCTTTTTGAAGTTCTAAACTTTTTAAATCTGTTATATCTAAATGAATACCTATGGAACCAACAACGTCTCCATTTAAATTATAATTAGGCGCACCACTAACTAACCAATGTTTTGTTTGTCCTAACTTATTTTTTATTTTTAATTCATAAGAGTTGGTCTTCCCTTTTAATCGTTTTGAATTTTCATTTTGAATAATTTTAGAACCTTCACTATCAAGAAATAAACGACTTGCCATTTTACCGCTAAGTTCCGCTTCTGTATATCCAGACATTTCTGCAAAACTCTGATTACTCATTAAAATAACATCATCATTATCAACCTCTAATAAACCTAAGTTCATGTTTGCTGTTATGGCTCTATATTTTTCTCTTTCGGCCTCTAGGCTTTTTTTATATTTATTATCTAAGGTTATATCTCTAACAATACCCTGAGCAGCAACAGGAACACCTTTATCATAAATAATACTTGCATTAATATGAACTAACTTCTCTTCTTTTTGTATTGTAATTATATTGACATGAAAATCGGTGAGTGCGCCTTTCTTTAATAACAACTTAAAGGATTCTGCAACACGTTCTGCCTCTTTTGGGTTTATCATTTCAAGAAGATTATAATCTTGCTTGGCATCATTAAAACCTAACAGACTTACCGCGGCATCATTCATTTTTAAAATGTTACCCATTAAATCCATAATGACATAGGCATCGACTATATTTTCAAAAACACCTTGTAATTGCGAATCTGTTTTATTGAGTAATGCTTCTAACTCTGAATATGATTTTTCTAGCTTTTGCTTGGCATCATAAAGTTCTGCGGCTTTACTTTCAAGAATTTTTTCTGCTTGTTTTCTAGCTGCTTTTTCTCGTGCGAGTGCACGTTGAAGGATGTCAACTTTATTTTGGTCCATTAGTTTTTATTAATTAAAAACTTAACTTCTGTACCATCTGCCTTTAATTTCTCTAAAACTATACTTGCTTTTGAGTTAAAATGCTCAAACGTTTTATTCATTAATCCTAAACCAAAATGATGCATGGCTCGGCTTGATTTATAAATCATTACTAAGGAATTATCCGTTTTTTCAATAACCTCAAAAGTTGGTAACTCGGCGTCTGGGTATATTTTTCTAACTTCTACATGTATATGATTTTCTATTGAAGAAATCATTTCTATAGGGTCTTTATAAGTAGCTAAAAGTCCTGAATAGCTATCTTCTAAAACACTAAAAAAGTGCTCTGCATAAACCAACAATAAATCATCAATAGATATTCCAGTATTGGCACTTAAATGCTGCAATAATTGAAGCATTTCTGAAAACTTATATGTTCCTACAGATGTATAAATTCCTTCGGACTCTAAGTTAGATGCGTTGATTATTTCATCAACCATTTCTAATCCAAATTTGTTTTCCACTAAGTCTAAAAACTCTGTAAATACAATACCTTTCATCTATATTTTTTTTAACTCATTAATACTCCAATAGGCCAAAATTTTTTCAATTTTAGAAACATAATCTTCATACTTTAAGGGCTTTAAAACATAACCTGCGATTCCTATTTCATAACATTCCAATAAATCTTTTTGATTATTAGATGTTGTTAAAATTATTGTTGGTATATACTTTAAAACACTATCGGATTTAAGAATATTTAAAAATTCTATACCATTAATTTTTGGCATGTTTAAATCTAGTAAAATTATGTCAGGTAATTCATCTTTTTTTTCTAAAACTTTCAAAGCATCTTCACCGTTATTAGCTTCTATTATATTATGACTAAGTTTAAGTGATGAAATTGTTCTGTTTAATTTCATGACCTCGATCATATCATCTTCGATTAGTAATATGTTTAAAGATTTCATTTGTTTTTATATTTAATCCACTTTTAGTTAGTGAAATTAAAGTAATTAGATGTAATGCAAACTGTATTTCGGTAGGTGAATATTTAAGTGTAGATGAATAACACTTAAGTGTCGACGAATGGTATTTTTAAAAATTATTTATTTAACCAATACCATCTTCTCAAAACTAGATTTTGGAGCTTCGCAAAGCGAGCACTCATAAGTTTCGGGAAGGTTTTTAAAAGATGTATGCGGTTCTATATTCTGGGTTATATCACCATAAAGTTCATTGTAAACGGTTAAGCAATCTTTACATTGATACACCTCTTCCTCAAAAGTTTCCTTTTTAGTTTCTAGTGGTTTTTCTTCTTCTCTTTCGGTTCCTAACTGCTCAAAATACAACTGACTTAATTCCATCAGCAAACCTGGTAATTCTACCTTATCGACATCTTGAACATGCATGATATAGTGGCGTGTATTAGGGTCGAAATTTTTAGCATATAGCAAATTATAGGTATCTCTTATTTTGAAATCACCAACAGACTCTGGTTGTCTATTCTTTTCTATAACGATTGATGTGAAGTTATATGTATCGCTATCATAACTTGTAATTCCAAAAGTTAAGCCATAAGTACTTATATCATTTTGATCAAAATTTGTCACTAAGTATTTTTTTAAGCTTAAGGCGTCTTTATCATTCACAGGTAAATGCCAATTCATTTCTAACATGGAATGGCGGACATTGATACCGTATTTACCTAGGAATTTTTCCCATTTGAGTTTTGAATGCAATGGAATTCCTTTTACTATAAAAGATTTCCATGGGGTAATAGAAATTTTCCCTATTTTATTTTCTGAACACAACACGCACATGGCCTTTAAAAAAGGAATATCATACCTATTGTTTCTCCAATACAATCCTAACCAATACCTATCTGTTCCAATACGATTCATGCCTTCATAATACGGGAAGGGATAGAATGGAACCTCTAAAGGTTTATCAACGGTTCTATTATTGGCATCTACAGCATCAGTGACCAACTCAAAAATGGTTTCGATGGTTTCTGGTTCTTCAATCAAAATATTTTCAATGGCCAATTCTACCTTATCCATATCCCAACTATAAATAAGTGCGGGATACATTTGTGTTTGCTTCCAGCCTGGAAGCCTAACATATAAATACCAATAATCTTCATGTTCCGAAGCTATAAAATTCACATTCCCAGTAAATAAAGGCACCAAACGTTGCTTTGGATCTATAACATTTATACGAAGTTTTGGATTATGTTTAAACTGCTCTAAAACATATAAATAACGATCACTTGTTAACCACGAGGTGCTAGGCAAAATTTCTGCCGACACATACGATGAGGCTATATTTTCAATACCCTGAGCTTTGGGCTTTACAAATTGTATTTTATCAAACTGACTAAACTTACTTTCATCTATTTTCTCAGGAAAAATAATATCTTGTCGGGAACCAAAAGATATGGCATCTAATCCCAAACTTTCTGCTGCTTCGCAAATGTATTTTAATTCTCCTGGTGACAACACGCCACCATTAATCATTAATCTATATGGTTCCATTATGCTAATACTTTTGAATTTTGAAGAATTTCCCTAACTTCAGTTTTACAACTTCCGCAACCTAAGCCTGCTCCTGTTTTGTTACACAATGCTGTAAAATCAGTACAGCCTTTTGAAATAGCCTCTTCTACATTACCTACGCCAACTTGACTACATGAACAAACCAACTTACCTATAACAGGAACATCATTTGATGAACCGCGAAGTAATTTATCGCGCTTTTCAGCCATTTCAATTTTACTTTCAATCATCGTTTTAAATTCGGCAAATTCATTCTTATCACCCATTAAAACGGCACCAATCAATAAATCATCTTTAACAATACACTTTTTATAATAGCGTTTTTTGATATCTGTAAAAATGATTTCTTCATAACTATCATCATTATCAGGCACGTTAATATCGCCAATACTACACAGATTTAAATCGTTGAATTTCAAAATATTCATCAGTACAGAGCCATTGTAAGCACAACTAATATCGCCCGCAATAAAATTAGCCAAAATATTAGCTTGCTCTTCTGCTGCTGATGTAATTCCGAATAACTGATTATTAAATTCTGCTATTTCTCCAATGGCAAAAATATCTGGATGCGACGATTGTAAATGCTGGTTTACTTTAACACCTCTACTACATGCTATACCGTTTGCTCTGGCAATATCTATATTTGGTATGGTACCAATGGCATAAACAATGGCATTAGCGGTTATTAATTTTCCACTTTTTAGCGTAATGTTTAACTCGCCAGTATCGTCATCATCAAATACCGTACTTACTTCATTATCAAAATATATTTGAATGCCTCGTTCTTGCACATCTAAAGCCAGTAGCTTACTAGATATTTTGTCTAACTGACGCTCCATTAAACGTGATGCACGTTGTACAATAGTAATTTTAGCATTCTTATGCTTCATGGCTGCTGCTAGCTCTAAACCGAGCAATCCGCCACCAACAATAACCACATGCTGTTCTTCTGGAGGTAAGCCTGTAGCATCTAAGTAGGTTTTAAAGCTATCTGCATCGCTTTTATTACGCATGGTAAAACGACCTGGTAAATCTATCTGAACATCTTTTGGAATAAAAGCACGACTTCCAGTTGCCAATATTAATTTATCAAAATTATGTAGCTCACCATTACTATCCGTTACTACTTTATCGGCTTTATCTATTTTAGTTATATAGGTCTCAGGATGTAAATGAATGTTAAGTTTATTTAGCTCTTTTTCTTTTATTTTAAGCAATTGCTCCCAACTTAATTCTTCGGTAACATACTCTGGCAATAATACGCGGTTATAAAATAAGTTAGGTTCTTTTGAAAACACATGGATTTCATCAGTTTCATTTTGCTCTCTATAATTCTGTACAAATCTAAAGGCTGCAGCTCCTGCTCCAGCAATAATAATTTTGTCTACTTCTTTTTTATATTTTGAAACCGATACACGTGTAAACTTGAAATCTGGTTCTTTTGATGTGGGGTCTACATGGGTATTGGTTAAATTATTGGCCCTGTTTAAATTACTCTGCAACTGTTTCCCCCAATGCATCGGTAAAAACACAACGCCTTTTTTAATGTTATCTGTAATACTAGCACGTACTCTTACAACACCATTTTCACTTTTAATTTCAGTAATATCGCTGTCCTTAATTTTATTTAAATAAGCGTCCACTGGATTGATTTCTAAAACGGGTGTTGGATAATGTGTTTTTAAACGCGATACTTTTCCTGTTTTGGTCATGGTATGCCACTGGTCTCGAACACGCCCTGTAGTTAAAATTAAAGGGAAATCGGCATTTGGTAAAACCGATGTGTTTTCAATGGTACTTGGTAAATTGAACTGTGCTTTTTGTGATGGTGTGTAAAACTTTTTATCCTCAAACAAACGTGGCGTTCCTTGATGCCTGTATTCTGGTACTGGCCATTGGAAGGTGCCTTCGTTTTTTAGTCTATCGTAATTTAAAAACGACACATCTATATTGGTGCCTTTGGTCATTGAGGCATATTCATCATAAATTTCTGAAGCACTATTGTAGTTAAATCCACGGAATCCCATACGTTGTGCAAAATCACAGAAGATTTCTACATCTGGCCTAGCTTCACCAGGGGCATCTATTTCTTTTGGTAAATATGAAATTCGCCTTTCAGAATTCGTCATGGTTCCCTCCTTCTCTAACCATCCTGCTGCTGGTAATACCAAATCGGCGAAAGCGACAGTATCAGACTTATGGGATATATCTTGAACCACTACAAACTTGGCGTTTTTCATGGCTTTTTCAACACGGTTTAAATTGGGCAAACTCACTAAAGGATTGGTACATACAATCCAAACGGCTTTTAACTTTCCACTTTCTAGCGCGTCAAACATTTCGGTTGCTGTTAATCCTGGCTTTGGATTAATTTTATCGACACCCCAAAATTGGGCGACTTCACGACGATGTTCTTCATTCATTAAATCTTTATGAACAGCCAATAAATTTGCCATACCACCAACTTCACGTCCACCCATAGCATTTGGCTGCCCAGTTAATGAAAAGGGGCCTGCTCCAGGTTTTCCTACCTGACCAGTAATTAATGATAAATTTAAGAGCGATACATTCTTGTCGGTTCCCACCACACTTTGGTTAAGTCCCATAGCCCACATACTGATAAACCCTTTTGAAAGTCCAATTATATCAGCAGCTTTTCTAATGTCTTTTTCGTCTACACCACATAATTTTGAGGCTTGCCTTAAAGATGTTTTAAAGATTAAGGCTTTATAATCCTGAAAACCTTCGGTGTGCTCTTTAATGAATTTTTCGTCTATTAAACCCCGTTTGTACAGGCATCGTCCGATGGCATTATATAAAACCACATCCATTCCCGGTAATACTTGCAAGTGCAAATCGGCAAAATTGGCGGTATCTGTTTTTCTGGGGTCAACCACAATAATTTTAACATCGGGATTTTCCTCTTTACGCTTTTCTAAACGACGAAATAAAATAGGATGACACCACGCTGGATTTGCACCTGTAATCAAAAAAGTATCTGCCAATTCTATATCTGCATATGAAATTGGAACGGAATCTTCTCCAAAGGTCTTTTTATATCCAACTACAGCAGAACTCATACATAAGCGTGAGTTGGTGTCGATATTGTTAGTTCCAATAAAACCTTTGGTTAGCTTATTGGCAATGTAATATTCTTCGGTTAAACTTTGACCTGAAACATAAAACCCCACACTATCTGGGCCGTACTTTTTTATAATGGATTTAAAAACGCTTGCTGCTCGGTCTAAAGCATCATCCCAATTTACACGTTCACGAGGGTGTGAACGGCTCCAACGCATTTCTGGATATAGGATTCTATCGGAAACATCATTGGCAACGTAGTGCAAATTCATGCCTTTGGAACACAACATCCCTTTGTTAACGGGATGGTCTTTATCGCCTTCTACATAGACCTTATCGTTGTTGTCTTTTTTAACAATAATGCCGCAGCCTACGCCACAATACGAACAGGTTGTTTTTACTTCGCTTTTTATCATTTAGACCAACTTTTTATACTAAATAAGACAATATTTTTGTACTAAACAAGCACGCTATTTATTATTCTGAATACCTTAAAAAAAGGCTTCTAAATCTTCAAATTGACAAAAAACAGCGTCCTCAATTAGCTTTTACTTTAATAGGAATCAAGTCCTCGTTTGTTTTACCTAAACCTGTATTGGCTAATCCTTCATCTTCATCAGAAAACTTAATGGTCAAAGCTGCTATTGCTGTTGCGACAACTACAAAACCAATAATAAAATATCCATTAGACACTGCTGAAGCCGATGCAGCCGATTGTGCTACACTAATAACATCTTCTCCTAAACCTTGATTTGCTGTAATGGCTGCTTTTTCTGCAACTGCAGATTGCGACTTTAACAACATAGCCGCTAAAAACGCCCCTACATTTCCGCCAGCTCCTACAATTCCTGAAACCGATCCAATAGCTTTTTTATTTATAAATGGTACAACTGAAAACGTGGCGCCTTCTGCCATTTGAACGGATAAACTAAATAAAATCAAAAAGAATACACCTACAATTATACTGGTTGTTGTTGAAAACGTGATTAACATCAAGCCTTGTATGGTTAATATAAAAGACAAAAACAAAACGCGACCTCTTAGGCCTTTTAGTTTTCCAAATTTATCACCAAAGAAACCACCTAACGTTCGTGCAAAAATATTCATTAAAGCAAATGACAGCACGATGTTTCCTGCAGTTACCCGTTCTAACTGGAAGGTGTTTTGCAGATAGTCATCCATGGTACCATAGACGGTTAATTCTATACCAAAACATGCTGCATATACTACAAAAAGAATCCAAGTTCTGTAATCTTTAATTACTGTTAAAAAACCGACTTGGTCTTTTTTAGTATTTACCATATCTCCCGAAGCTCTTAATGCTTTAAAGTTCCCTTCTGGTGTATCTTGTGTAAAGAAGTAATATACAATACCCATTATAAAACAGACAATACCTGCAATGACCATAGCATATCGCCAAGCGTCGGCATCGGCAACTCCAAAACCAACTACGGCTGCTGCTATTAAGGGCATACCCAAACGGTTAGCACCACCACCAAGGTTTCCCCATCCTGCTGATGTTGCATTGGCTGTTCCCACAATATTTGGCGCAAACATTAAAGAGGTATGCACTTGGGTAATCACAAAAGAAGCGCCTATAAATCCAATAAATAGCCTACATACCAAAAACTGTGTTGGTGTTTGTACCAAACCACATAGTATTACTGGAATGGCTCCTAGCATTAACAACCAGGTATAACATAATCTTGGCCCATATTTATCACATAATTTACCTATTAGTAAACGTGCAAATACGGTTCCTGAAACTGCTAAAATAATGGAGTTCCATTTTTGGTCTGGTGTTAAACCTAAATCCTTAACCACATCTGGCATAAATGGCACGATACCAAACCATGCGAAGAAACACATGAAAAATGATATAGCGGTTATCCAAAATGTACGTATGGGTAAGCTTTTTAAATTGAGTAATTGTAATGTGGTTGATTTAGTTTGTGTTGTTGTGTCCATAATTAAGCACTTTTATACGTACAAAACTACGTATTTATACTTAATTTTAAATATTAAAATTACGTAATTGATAAAAATTGTGATGTTGACAATTTAGGGAAGGGGATTTTGTGGATTTGGTAAAAATGGGGTTGTTGTGGGTTTAAAATTTAAGTAATTTAAAAAACACTGAATTCAAAATATGATTTTTCAGTCAAATAATTCTTATGTTTAAAGTCATAAAAAAAACTAATAGTTACTATAAAATTATTGGCTAACATTAATAATTAAAATTACACATGCAATTTCAGGATAAAATTAAATGAAGTTGTTATATATAAAAAAACAAATCATGAAATTACTTACTAGAATTAATATTATTATATTATTTACACTACTTAATTTTGGTTGTTCAAATGATGACGACACAAACACAAATGAGACTCCACAAATATTAACAGTAACTGATATAGATGGTAATGTGTATAATACAATAACCATTGGAAATCAAGTTTGGATGCTCGAAAATTTAAAGACAACAACCTACAATGATGGAACACCAATCAATGAATATGTTTTTGGAGATGATTGGCATAATAACAATACTCAAATTGATTATTATCAATGGGCTGACACGTTTGATTTAAACAATCAATTTGACGAGGAGTTACCGTTTGATTTTTATGGTGGTATGTATAATCATTTTGCGATTGAATCTGGTAAGCTGGCACCTGAAGGATGGAGAATTCCAACAATTGAAGATTTCATGGAGTTAGAAAATCATCTTACTAACAACGGACAGTCTGGAACTGAAGGAGAAGCACTTAAAACAACTACAGGATGGTTTGATTTCTCTGGAAATGGTACTGATGCAATTGGCTTTAAAGGACTTCCAAATGGTTACATCAATGCATTTGGAGGACCTACTTTAGGGGGTGGTATATGCACTTGGGCAACTACTGAAGTGAATATACAGAATGGAACAAGAACTTCTATTAATCTTTTTGATGAAACAACAATGCTTTATGCTAACAATGCTATACAAATTGGAGCTGGCATTAGATGTATTAAAGAATAACGTTTGCCAAAGACGTGTATAAAACACAGCTATTATAGGGCTTTATCAGAGATTTTTGTATATTTAGAAAGTGAACCAAATTTTTAATTTGGTTATATTTATAAAAAAAAATTTAAATATTAAAAATTCGGTTCATGCTAAATCCGAAAAGTTAGCATTTATTTATTCGCTACGTTTCATACACAAGACCTTTAACTTTAATTTTAAAAGCACGCTTACAACATTAAAAAAATATACTTATTTGTATAATTTAAAATATTTTTATACAAATACGTATGTTGTCTAATGAGCGGTAAAAAACAAAAAACTAAAGCCAACAAAGAACCGAGTTACGCCTAAACCAACCCAAACTCCTTAGCCTTATTACTAAGTTCCATTAAGTTTTCAACTTCTAGTTTTTTCATGAGGTTAAAGCGATGAACTTCAGCGGTACGCTTGCTTATTTGAAGTTCATCATTGTTTTTTTACTATTTAAGTTATATAATCCGCTTTCATATTATAATTCCAAAATAAATAATTATATCTTTGATAGTATCAAATGATACTATTAAATGAAACCTCCTTACGAGATAACACCAAAGATTTTAAGTTTAATTACTGCTATTTCCGAAAAAATTGGAGAGGTAAACGCAAATTTTTTAAACAGACCTTCACCTAAATTAAGAAAACAAAATAGAATTAAAACAATTCATTCTTCATTAAAAATTGAGGGCAATACACTAACCGAACAACAGATTACAGCACTATTAGAAAACAAAAGGATTATTGGTCCTAAAAAAGATGTTGTTGAAGTTTTAAACGCTATAGATATTTATGAAAATCTAGGTACGTACAGCCCTAGGAGTGAAACGTTTTTTCTAAAAGCGCATCAGCAATTAATGCAAAATTTAATTGAAAATCCTGGAGAATATAGAAAAAAAAGCGTTGGCATTGTAAAAGGCTCAAAAGTAGAACATCTTGCACCTCCTTATGAAAACGTGCCTTTCTTAATGAAGGACTTATTTAATTACTTGAAAAATGAGGATGATATTGAACTCATTAAAAGTTGTGTTTTTCATTATGAAATGGAATTTATTCATCCATTTTTAGATGGAAATGGCAGAATGGGCAGATTATGGCAAACTCTAATATTAATGGAAAAATATCCAGTTTTTGAATTTCTTCCTTTTGAAACACTTATTAGTAAAGATCAAGATAAATATTACAAAGCACTATCTGAAAGTGATAAATCTGGACAATCTACAGCCTTTATTGAATATATGCTTAATGTTATTGATATTACAATTAGCGAGCTTTTAAATTTTAATAATAGAACATTAAGCGAAAAAGATAGACTTGAATATTTTGTTTCATTATCCAAAACAGAATTCTCCAGAAAAGATTATATGAATGTTTTTAAAGCTATTTCTTCTGCAACGGCAAGTAGAGATTTAAAACAAGGATTAGAACTAAATTTATTCAAAAAAATAGGAGAAAAGAATAAAACAGTTTATAAATTAATAACTGATATAACAGAGAATTAAATCTTAAATACTACTAAACCAAGCCAAACTCCTTAGCCTTATTACTCAATTCCATTAAGTTTTTAACTTCTAGTTTTTTCATCAGGTTAAAACGATGAACTTCAGCGGTACGCTTGCTAATTTGAAGTTCGTCAGCAATATCTTTATTGTTTTTTAATTGCAATACTAAACTAAGTATTTGCTTTTCGCGCTTGGTGAGTTTAAACGGGTCTTCTACTGGGGTATTTTTTGAAGTTACTGCCGTATTGGTGTTGCCGTTTACAAAATTATTCATGATGATGGCTGATACATCACCCGTAAAATATTTTCCGCCTGATGCGACTTTATGCACCGCTTTTAAAAATTCTTCTTTACTGGCGCCTTTTAATAAATAGCCATCGGCTCCCGCTTGAATGGCTTGTACTACGTATTCTTCTGAATCGTGCATGGATAGTACTAAAGTCCTAACATCGGTATAAAGTTTGTTAACTTCTTTAACGGCATCAATACCATTCATTTCTGGCATTCGGATATCAATAATCAGTACATGGGGCTTATTGGTTTTAAGTACTTCTAAAGCTTCTTTTCCGTTAGAGGCTTCATCTATCACTACTACTCCAGATTGGTCTTCTAAAAGGGCTTTTATACCGTCTCTTACCAAAACGTGGTCGTCTGCAAGTACAACATTGATTGTATCCATAACTAATAATTATAAAGCAAATGTAACAAAATTACGTAATACTACGTATTCTTAATTCTTAAGCGCCGTTACCTCAATTTCAATTTTCATTTTATCATCAGCTAGTCCAGCTGAAATCATAGTTGCTGCTGGTCTAATATCTCCAAAAAAATGTTTTAAAACTGGCCAGCATTTTTCAAATTCATTAGCTTCAGGCAAAATATAGGTTACTCGCACGACATCAGACAAACTAGCATTGGCTTGTTCCAAAGCACTTTCTATATTTAAAAGACACTGCTCGGTTTGTTTTGCTATATCATAACTAATCGTCATATCTTTATAATTATAACCTGTAGTGCCTGATACAAATACCCAATTGCCTTGTACAACTGCTCTTGAATACCCTATTTTTTCTTCGAATGAAGACCCTGAACTTATTAGTTTTCTTTTCATGATTGAATACTTATTGTCAGGTCGAGCGCAGTCGAGACCTACTTAACATCTCTATAATCTTAAAAACCTCTCGACTGCGCTCGAGGGGACAGTATAATCAGGTTCTGAAACACGTTCAGAATAATAAACACCTAAGTGTTTGTCAAAGGAATATTCAATGTAACCCGAGTCCCTTTCCCTTTTTCTGAAGTTAAAAATAAACGGCCTTCTATATATTTTATACGTTCTCGCATAAAGGTCATTCCCATACCGCCATCGCCATTTTTAACGTGCTTTACTTTTTCTGGTTCAAAGCCTTTTCCATTATCATCTATAACTATACTCAGCATCTTTTCGCTATGCGATAAGGACACTAAAATATGTGTGGATTCTGCATATTTTATGGCATTGTTTATGGCTTCTTGTGTGATTCTATAAATATTAATTTCTGCTAATGAATCTAACCGTTGACTAAAATTGGTTTTATTAAAAAAAACAATGTCTTTTCCTGTTAGTCTAGCGAGTTCTTGGGTGAGCTTTGTAATGGCTGGCACTATACCATGGTCTGTTAATTCTGGTGGTGTTAGATTAAATGTGGCTGTTCTAACACCTTTTATAATATTAGCTGTCAATTCCTTTAAATGCTCAATTTTTGAAGCTGTTTTATCGATGTCTTTAATATCAATACTCTCCAAATTATATTTTAATCCGGTTAGCATTTGGCCAATACCGTCATGTACATCTTTTGCTATACGATTCTGCTCTTTTTCCTGGTTTTCGATAATTTTACTGGAGATGACTTTCTGCTGATTCATTTTCTCCTCGAAACTCTTTTCGGTAAGGCGCTCTATTTCCAACTGTCCCGCTTTTCGTTCTGTAATTTCCTGAGCGATAATGAGTAACTCCGACTTTTCGTCTGTTGGACTGAATGGAATAATAGCCATTTCTAACCAAATGGCATCGCCATTTTTTGCTGTGGCTTTAAACTCGCCCTGCCAGCCTGTTTTCTTAAACTTATTGATTAGTTCTTCTATAGCCATTTGCTCTTGTTCGTCAATGGACAAAACGTCCCAAAACATGGCGGATTGATTAAACTTAGAAAACCCAAACAAACGCGAAAACTTATTCCCCATGTGCAACACATGTCCATTTGGTAAAATACGCGCAAACAATAGGGTGTCGTCCATGGCGTGACTTAAGGCCCGTAATTCTCTAATGGATTTTTCCTTGGCTGCACTCAATTCATCGGCATCGAATGCCATTTTTTTGGCGCGCTTTTCAGCTGATAACAGTTCTGCTAATGTGGTTTTTACCGATTTTGCGGCTGGCCAGAATATAAACAGGAACTCGCCCAATAATATTAATAGGGTCAATCCTGTGAGCCATAATTCTAATTTTCGTAACCATTCTACTTTTTCATCTGCTTCTAAATCATATTGGTTTACAATATCATCCATCATCATCAAAAAATTATCTTCATTGGCTTTCACCTTTTCAATGTCTACTATATAACTTTCTATAGCTAAGAACGGATTATTTTCTAATTTATCAATAATCGATTTTGAGGCCTCATTAATCGTATCAAACACAGGGTTTAATACCTTAAACTTTGAGGCGACTTTTATACTGTTCTTTTTAGGTAATCCTAAGCTATCATTGCCGTTCTGAAGGGCATGATGAGACAGCTCCCATAGGTGCAAGGTTTCTTTAATTTTGTCTTTTAGGAGAATTCTATTGGTTTGATTGGATTCTACTGAAAGGGATACGATATCCTTGGTTAGTTTCTGGCTTAGCATCCGTTGCCTACCGGCTACATTTATTACTGTAGAATCGCTTTCTTGCCCGCTAAGATGTGTTCGGATTAATATCTGACTAATTATTACTGAAAGCGCAATGGTGCTTAAAGCTATAATGTATAAACGGCGTAATTTATCAAACGTGCGTTGGTCTAATGAATTACTCGATTTAGTCATGTGTTTAGGTTTATGAAATGGCCTGTTTTACCAAGGCTAAACTTTTTTCTGAAAAGTTTAATTTAAGCGCTTCTTCATGGCCTTTATCAGACATTTTAACCCAGGTTTTTTTTAGGATATCAATGATTTTTTCATCGTTGTGTTTCGCTGCAAACTCTTCAAAATAGTAGTCTAAAAACACCAAACAAATAGTATCTTCTAGGGTTTGAGATTCTTCGTTTTTCTTAATGAGTTTTTTAAGAATTATAGATTTAACGCGATCTGCAAACTGGTCATCATAGCCTACTTGCTTTAAAATATCGGTTGTTAAATCGGCATGCATTCGCTTTAAGGTTTCGCGCCATTTTAAGTAACCTACGCGGTCCATTGGGTACTCATCTCTAGCTATTTTCCATCGGCATATATGTTGTGCGCGTGCTGCAATTTGAAGGGCTTTTGATGCATTAGGATTAAACTGTAATAACTTTCTGGACATTCGCTGAGAATACAATAATTCCTTGGGGTAGTCTATTCCAGCAACGGGATAGGTATTTATATCTTCAGCGTTTTTTTTATCAATTAATGCAATGGCGGTTTCAAATCTTGTGGGCTTCATATTTCATTTTTTAATCTGAAAAGCCAATATACACATTTCTGTTTTCAATTTTAATAGGATAAGTTGCAATTTTTAAATCGTCGCCTCCTAAATTAGTACCATCTTCCAACGAAAAATTCTTTTTATGCATCGGGCAAGCTACTTTTGGAATTCCTTCTTTATCGCCAATCATACCTAAAGACAAAACCATTTCCATTTTATGTGGACATAAGTTTTGACATGCATACCACTTGCCTGTTCTTGCAAAATTATATACTGCTATTTGTTTGGTTTTGTATTTGATGCATGCGCCACTGTTTTCAGGAAAATCAGTTACATCTCCTACTTTAAACCACGTTTTCACCTCATCTTTTGTAACTGTTTCATATTGACTAAGTATATCTTGCATATATATTGTTTTTGTTAATTTGCTGATTTTTTTTAACCGAAACCTCACGATTAAACAGTTAAAAGATTCTACTTTCTAACCCCAAGCTTTTGGCATTTTTTGGCCACGCATTGGTACAAATTCTAAATTATCGTCTGTATCATCAGAGTTTACAAAATGCTTAAAACGTTTCATCATTTCTGGATTTTCTATAGCTTCCTTCCACTCACATTCATATTTATTTACAAGCCCTTGCATTTCTATTTCTAAATCTTCTGCTATGCCTAAAGAATCTTCAACAACCACTTGCTTTAGGTAATCTATACCGCCTTCTAATTTATCTAACCAAGGTGCTGTTCTTACTAATGGTCCAGCAGTTCTGATATAAAACATCAGGAATCTATCTAGATATTTTACAACAGTTTTATCATCTAATTGTTCGGCTAATAATACAGCATGCTTTGGTGTTGCTCCTCCATTTCCACAGACGTAAAGATTCCATCCGCCTTCTACGGCAATCAGTCCAAAATCCTTTCCTCTTGCTTCTGCACATTCTCTAATACATCCTGATACACCACCTTTTAATTTATGTGGTGAGCGTAAGCCTCTGTATCTATTCTCGATATCTATGGCAAAGGTTACACTTTCGTGCATACCGTAGCGACACCATGTTGAGCCTACACAACTTTTTACTGTACGCAATGATTTTCCATAAGCATGACCGCTTTCAAAACCAGCATCAATTAATTCTTTCCAGATCATTGGTAGTTCATGAATTTGCGCTCCAAATAAATCAATACGCTGTCCGCCTGTTATTTTTGTATATAAATCGTATTTCTTAGCGACTTCGCCAATGACTATTAATTGTTGTGGTGTGATTTCGCCTCCTGCAACTCTCGGCACTACTGAATAGGTACCGTTACGTTGGATGTTTGCTAAAAATCTATCGTTGGTATCTTGAATTGTAGGTTGGCGATTAGCTGTTTCCATGGTAATGGTTGCAAAAATAGAAGCTACTAAGGGTTTACAAGTTTCACAACCATGTCCATCGCCAAATAAATTTAAAGCTTCATCATAATCAGCTACTTTATTGACTTTTATTAAATCGTAAAGCTCTTGCCTGTTAAAGCTAAAGTGCTCGCAAATGGTTTCTTTTACTTCTTTTCCAAGCGATTTTAATGTTTCGTTTACTAAATCTGTTACCATAGGTTTACATCCTCCACATCCTGATGTTGCTTTGGTTTTGGCTACCACATCACCAAAATTAGCACAATCGCCTTCGGTAATTGAGCAACAGATATCGCCTTTGGATACGCTTTCGCAAGAACACACTTGTGCTGTATCTGGTAAATCTAAAACACTTCCAAATGATGAACCGCCTTCGCTTGCTGGTAATATTAATTGTGATGGGTCTTCTGGAATAGCCATCCCGTTTAAATACACTTGATGTAGCATATTATAATCTGAAGCATCGCCAACTAAAATACCACCTAGCAATGATTTGCCATCAAGGCTTACGTTAATTCGTTTATATAGGTGCTGTGTTTTATTTTCAAAAATGATTGAGTGTCCTTTTGCCGCTGGCATAAATGGTTCTCCAAAACTCGCCACATCGACACCTATTAATTTTAATTTGGTAGACATATCGATATCTGCTGGCATTACAGATTCTGTGTTTCCTATAATTTGCTCTACCGCTATTGCAGCCATATCATACCCTGGAGCTACTAAACCGTATATCATTTGGTTGTATAAGGCTATTTCGCCTATGGCATATATATACTCGTCTGAAGTCTGCATTTTGTTATCCACGACGATACCGCCACGAACACCAACATCTAATCCACAGGCTTTTCCTAATTCATCTCTTGGACGAATACCTGCTGAAACTACAAGCATATCGACATCTAAAACATCGTCTTCTCCAAACTCCATTCCTGTAATACACTTATCGCCTAAAATTTGATTTGTGGCTTTACTTAAATGGATATTTAAACCAATGGATTCTAATTTTAATTGTAATACTTGACTACTTCTTGAATCTAATTGTCTTGGCATTAATTTAGGAGCAAACTCTACAATATGTGGTTCTAAGCCCATATCCATGACCGCTTTACCAGCTTCCAAACCTAATAATCCCCCACCAAGCACTGCTGCCCTACTATTAGGTTTTTCTGCCTTAAGTTTAGCGGCATAAGCCAGCATACCTTCTAAATCTTCAATAGTTCTATATACAAAGACGCCTTCTTTTTCAATACCTTTAATGGGCGGCACAAAGGGCGCAGACCCTGTAGCTAACACTAAATAATCATAAGAAAACTCACGGTCTTTAGCTGTTTTTATTATTTTTGATGTTCTATTGATATCTGCAACACGTTCGCCTGTAATTAAATCTACATTATTATCGGCATACCATTCAGCAGGAGCCATTTCAAGAGCTTTAGCATCTTGATTTTCGAAGAATTCACTCAAGTGAACCCGGTCATAAGCTGGTCTTGGTTCTTCGCCAAAAACTGTAATTTTAAAATCTTTTGCTTCTTCTTTTTCTACAAATTTTTCACAAAACTTGTAACCAACCATTCCATTTCCAACGATAATAATATGCTGCATAATTACGTATTTAAACACAAAACTAAGTATTTATACGTATTTTTATGTATTCAAAACTAAGAAACTTACGTAGAACCCTTATTATTGTCAATTTCACAAATTGCAATAAGAAAAATTGATTATTAGAAAAATTAAAGGTTTAGTTTTTACTGAAATCTTAAAGCTTTTCAATCGTAATTTTCACGCTTTTTGAAGCTGGTGTTTTAGCGGTGTGCGCAAAACTATCAAGTGGCACTAAGACATTAGTTTCTGGAAAATAGGTTGCACAACAGTTTTTTGGAATATCATAGCCTACGACCTTGAAGTTATTGGCTTTACGAATGGTATGGTTATATTCTGACTTTAAATTTACAACATCGTGTTCTTTTAAATGACGAACTTTCATATCTTCTTTATTCATAAAAATGACACGTCGTTCATTAAAAACGCCACGATATCTATCATCTAAGCCATAAATAGTGGTGTTAAATTGGTCATGACTACGTATGGTCATCATGATTAGTTCGTCAGCTTTAAGTTGCCATTCTGGGAGCTTATTAATGGAAAAATTCGCTTTTCCTGTTTTGGTTTTAAATTCTCTGACTCGAGCACCGTTTGGCAAATAAAAACCTGATGGATTCTTTAACCGTTTATTATAATTTTCAAATCCTGAAACGACTTCTTCAATATCATCGCGAACTAAATTATAATCGTTTCTATAAGTCAACCAATTAACTCGAGAGCGTGCTTTTAAAGTCGCATTTGCTATACCACAAACTACAGCAACCTCACTTAATAATTTTTCTGAGCAGGGTTCTAAAATCCCTTTGGTTGAGGATATCACACCCATTGAGTTTTCTACGCTTTGAGTTTGTAACCCTGTTTTTTGATAGTCTTTTTCGGTTCGTCCTAAACATGGCAAAATCAACGCTTCTTTTCCTGTAACCAAGTGCGATCGGTTTAATTTTGTACTTACATGAACTGTTAAATTACAATTTGCTAATGCTTGAGCCGAATAGCTCGTATCTGGAACTGCCGAAATAAAATTACCGCCTAATCCAAAAAACACTTTCGCTTTTTTATCATACATCGCCTTAATGGCGTCTATAACGGAATAGCCATGTTTGGTTGTAGGCTTAAAACCGTATTTGGCTTCTATTTTATCTAAAAAAGCTTGTGGTGCTGATTCCCAAATACCAACTGTTCTATCGCCTTGTACATTGGAATGCCCGCGCACCGGACACGTTCCTGCGCCTTCTTTTCCTATACTTCCTTTTAGTAATAGTAGATTTACTAATTCACGAATATTATCAACGGCGTTTTCATGCTGCGTTAAGCCCATGGCCCAACAAATAATAATTTTTTTGTTGTTTAAAATTAAGTCAAACACTTCCTTAAATATGTCTTTTGAAACACCTGAAGCTTTAAGGCATTCATCAAAACTATGTCTTTTTAAATCTGAAATAAAGGCATCATAGCCACTTGTATGTGTTTCAATAAACTCCTTATCTAATACATTACCTTGAATTTCTTCTTGCTCTAATAATTTTAAAAGTATGGCTTTAAAAAAAGCAACGTCACCATTAATATTTATTGGCACAAAAACATCTGCTATTTGCGTGCCTCCTGTTATTAATTTTATTGGATTTTGTGGATTGGTAAACTTTATTAATCCCGCTTCTGGTAGTGGATTTACTGCTATTATTTTACCGCCGTTCTTTTTAGTTTTTTCTAAAGCAGTGAGCATTCTAGGATGGTTAGTTGCGGGGTTTTGTCCCACCACCATAACGACCTCTGCTTTATACAAATCATCTAATGTTACTGAGCCTTTGCCTATCCCTAAGGTTTCAGATAGCGCACTTCCGCTTGCTTCATGACACATGTTTGAGCAATCGGGTAAATTGGCTGTACCAAACTCCCTAACAAACAATTGATATAGAAATGCAGCTTCATTTGTCGTTCTCCCTGAAGTATAAAACACGGCTTCATCTGGATGATTTAAAGCGTTTAAATGTTTGCCTACTTTTTTAAAAGCATCTTCCCAAGATATGGGTTGATAATGTGTTGCGCCTTCTGGAAGAAACATAGGCTCTGCCAAACGGCCCGATTTACCAATTTTAAAATCAGTCCAACTTGCTAATTCATCTACAGCATATTTTGCAAAAAAATCAGTTCCAATGGTTTTGTTTTGAGCTTCTTCGGCAATAGCTTTAATACCGTTTTCACAAAACTCTCCAAGCGAAGATCGTTCATCATCAGGATCTGGCCATGCACAGCCCGGGCAATCAAAACCGCCTTTTTGATTTATTTTAAAAGAAAGTTTTAAAGCATCGGCAGGATTCATGTATTTTGAAACTTGATTAAGCGTAGCCTTAATCCCTCCAAAACCCACACTGTTTTTAGGTGGTTTTTTGGTTTTTAAATTTTCAAACTTTTCTGGAGTTAATGCTTTATCTATTGATGATTTACCCATTTATTAGTTTAATCTTACATTTATTTAGCATAAAAATAACCTTTTAGAAGATAATAAAAGGATGTTTTTAATGATATAAAACAATTTTTATTTTGTCCATAAAATGAAATAAAAAACTATTTTTAAGGGTTGAACTACTTTAAAATTGCTGCATGATCAATTCAAAACGCATTGGATTATTACTAGGTCCTTTGCTATTTATATTAATTCGATTATTTTTTACTCCTGAAGGCTTATCAGATGAAGCCAATGGTATTTTAGCATCAACTGCTTGGATAGCTGTTTGGTGGATTACCGAGGCTATCCCCATAGCAGCAACAGCATTATTGCCTATTGTTTTATTTCCGCTTTCGGGAAGTTTAAATATTGGCTCCACCACTGCTTCTTTTGGACATAAATTTGTGTTTTTATACTTGGGTGGTTTTATTATTGCCATAGCTATTGAAAAGTGGAATTTACATAAACGTATTGCTCTTAATATCATTAATATTATTGGTTCTAACGTTCAAAAAATTATTTTAGGTTTTATGGTAGCTACTGCGTTTTTATCTATGTGGATATCAAACACAGCCACTTCAGTTATGATGCTTCCTATTGGTATTGCCATAATCAAGCAACTCAAAGACAATCCTAAAACCGACGAAGATGAGAATTTAATTTTCGGCAAAGCCTTGATGCTTGCCATAGCATACAGTGCTTCTATTGGTGGTATTTCAACTTTAATCGGCACACCACCAAATTTAGTTTTAGCGGGTATCCTATCTGAAACGTATGGTTATGAAATTACGTTTTCACAATGGTTTATTTTTGGGTTTCCGATTTCTATTATCCTATTGATTATATGCTGGAAATATTTGACATCATTTGCATTTTCTTTTAAGCAAAAAGAATTCCCTGGCGGTAAACAAGAAATAAAACGCTTGTTAAAAGCCCTTGGAAAAATGACTTACGAAGAAAAAACGGTTGCTATTGTTTTTGCTGCTACAGCATTTTGCTGGATTACACGTTCATTCTTATTGAAAAAAATAGTTCCTCAAATTGATGATACTATTATTGCTATTTTGTTCGCTTTGATCTTATTTTTAATTCCATCCAAAACAAAGCATAAAAAAATAATCTCTTGGCAGGACACTACAAATTTGCCTTGGGGCATTATTCTTTTATTTGGTGGTGGCATGGCTCTAGCCAAAGGTTTTGAGTCTAGTGGATTAGCATCATGGATTGGAAATCAAATGACAACGCTTGCTGGAGTAAGCACTATTATTTTAATTTTATTGCTGATTGCTGCGGTTAATTTTTTAACTGAAATAACATCTAATTTAGCAACAACCGCCATGCTTTTACCTGTTTTAGCACCAATGGCTTTAACTATTGACATTCATCCTTTTATTTTAATGGTGGGTGCTGCTGTGGCTGCCTCTTGTGCCTTTATGTTACCCGTTGCTACACCTCCAAATGCTGTTGTTTTTGGCTCTGGATATTTACGAATTCCTGATATGGTACGTAAAGGGATTGTTATGAACATTATTTCGATAATAATTCTAACACTATTTGTATATTTTGTACTTCCTGAATTGTGGAATATTGTTATTGAAGGCTTTCCTGAGAGTTTGAAAAACTAGTCATTATTATTTAATGTAAATTTGACATGTTACCATCTAGTTATCAAACATTTAATTCTTTTAACAAAGAAAAATTGTCATCCAAACCAGGACCATGGAGGAATCTTATCTTTCTGAGATGTCTGGTCACTCATACTTTGTTCTGTCGACATGACAAAAGACTGTTTTTCTACGCTACATACAAATCATTCATTAAAATTTATATCGAACTCACGTTATTTATAAACTCTAATGCGCGTTTTTCATTATAGTACACATTCTTTTTATCAATAAAGCCAGCATGCCCACCATGGTTAGGCATTTCTAAATGTAAATTTGAACTACTTTTAGCTTCTTTTACCGGAAAGCATTCTGGAGATAAAAATGAATCATTTAAAGCATTAATAATAAGGGTTGGTGTTTTTATGTTTGATAGAAACTGCAAACTACTACATCTAAAATAATAGTCTAAAGCATCTTCAAAACCATGTGCTTTTGAGGTATATATATTATCAAAACTTGTTAAGGTTTTTATTGAATTTAGTTTTTCATTACTTAATAATTCTGGAAAACGCTTTTGCTTTGCTTTTAACTTACTTACTAAGTGTTTTAAAAATCTGTCATGATATAACTTGTTTTTAAACGTATGTAATTCCTTGGCTGAACCCATTAGGTAACACGGTACAGAAACAGCAATTGCTGCTTTAATTTGAGCAGGAACAATATGCCGTTCTCCTAAGTATTTGAGAATAATGTTTGCGCCAAGACTAATGCCTTTTAAATAAATTTTTGAATATTTTTTATTTGAAACTACATGATTAATTATTTCTTCTAAATCTCCTGTAGCTCCTGAATGGTAACTGTAATACTTCAAGTTATCTTCTCCACTACAACCTCTAAAGTTTACACAAACGGCATCAATATCATTTTCATTAAATAGCTTTGCAGTTCCCGTCATATAAGGTCGCTGTCCGTTTCCTTCCAAACCATGCAATAAAATGATAAGCTTATCGCTTTTAACCTTAGCAAAACTCCAATCTAAATCTAAAAAATCTTCATCTTTTAATATGATGCGTTCACGTTCTTGTTTCAATGAAACCCGTCTTACTAAACCCGAATATACGGTTGATATGAATCCGTTTTTAAAATAAAAACGTGGTTTGTAAGTTGATTCTATTATTGGCATGTATTCAGTTAGTAGTTGTTAGTTAATAATTATCAGGCTCACTCAAGCTCTAGAGGTGTAAACTTAAATGTATTGCCATCGAACAATCCTTTATCACTTAATTTAAGGGATGGGATAACTAATAAAGCCATAAACGATAGTGTCATATAGGGCGCATACAATTTACTCCCTAATGCTTTAGCTATTTTATCAAGTTCTGCGTATTGTTTTCCTATGGTTTGTCCATCTTTATCGCTCATGATTCCAGCTACGGGAAGTGGCACTATTTTTTCTTCTGAATTGGAAATTGCACAAATACCCCCTTTATTTTCTATGATTAGATTCACAGCTTTACAAATAGCGTCGTCCGAGACACCAACTGCTATAATATTATGCGAATCGTGACCTACTGATGATGCGATAGAACCTTCTTTTAATCCAAAATTTTTAATAAACGCTATAGCAGGTTTTTGATCCCGATCGCTATCGGGATGATAGCGATTAACCACAGTCATTTTCAAAATATCGGTTTCTGTATTCGAAACGAGATTTCCGTTTTCAATTTTTGCCGCTTCAATCAATTCGTTTGTAACCAACTGACCTTCTAATGCTTCAATAACTCTAATTTGTGATACTGAAGATGTTACTCTAAAATCTGAGGCTTCTTTTTTATTACAATTGAAATTATTTAGGTTCTCAAAAGGCACTTGCTTTATTAAAGATGTTCCTTTATCAAAAACCAATTCGCCATTTATATAGGTTTGAAGCGTTTTAAATGCTTTTAAATCTTCAACAATAATAAAATCTGCTGCATCACCTTCTTGTAATAAACCAACATCTAAATTATAATGGTTTGTTGGATTTATACAAGCTACCTGTAATACTTTAAAAACATCAATTCCTTTTGCTACCGCTCTTTCACATAACTGATTAATGTGCCCGACAATCAAATCATCTGGGTGTTTATCATCACTACAAAACATCATGCTTTCAAAATGTTCTGGTAGCAAATCAATTAACGCTTCAAAGTTTTTGGCAGCACTACCTTCTCTAATTAGAATTTTCATGCCTTTTTGAAGTTTCTCCAAAGCTTCTTCATAAGTAAAACATTCGTGATCTGTGGAGATTCCAGCATTAATGTATCTTGAAACAGCATCACCTCTTAATCCTGGAGCATGACCATCTACAGGCTTGTTATAGTGTTTTGCCCAAGCTATTTTTTTCATGACCTCATCGTCATCAAAAAGTACACCCGGGTAATTCATCATTTCTGCTAGATATTTGATATCTGGATTTTCTAGAAGTGATTTTATTCCCTTTGAATCAATTACAGCGCCTGCAGATTCAAAGTTTGTAGCTGGCACACAGGATGGTGCTCCAAAATTGAATTTAAACGGTACTTCTTTTCCGTTTTGAATCATAAACTCAACACCTTCTATTCCTAATACGTTGGCTATTTCATGCGGGTCTGAAACTGTTGCAACTGTGCCATGCTTAACTGCTAATCTTGCAAATTCACTCGGAACAAGCATCGAGCTTTCTATATGGATATGGGCATCTACAAAACCAGGAAGAATATAATGGTTTACATCATGTGTTTTCTCTTGAATGGATAGAATTTTACCATTTTCAAAAGTAATTTCGCCTTTATAAATGCGTTTGTTTTGTATGTCGACTATGTTACCTTGTAGTTTCAAGTTATAAGTTTAATGAGATGCTTCGACTACGCTCAGCATGACAGTGTTATTCGTTTTTTGTGGATTCCGCATCACGTGCGGAATGACAAAGTTATTTTAATCTCGCTTAATGAGACACTTCGACAAGCTCAGTGTGACATTCGTTTTTTCATTTAAAGTTATCCCCTATATAGTGGATTCTTGCCTGCTCAGTGTGACAGTTTTATTTTAATTCAATTTTCAGGATTTGCTTCGTGTTTTCTGTTACTCTAAAACGGTTATCTGCTCTTCTATTAATCACCCAAACAACATCATTTCCAGAGCATAATAACCATGTGTTTTCTTTATCTAATAGCGAGAGTTTTTCATCTTTAAAGTATTTACTCACTTTCTTTTTCCCTGTCATTCCTAACGGATAAAGCACATCGCCTTCGCTATATTTTCTAATGGTTAATGGAAATTTCAATAGCATTTTATCAACAAAAATAATGTTGCTTCGGTTTCCAAAAATAGCGTCAGCTTCATCAAAAAACAACGTCCCAAAAGGGGTTTCAACTTGCTTTTCTTCTTCTAAAACAGAAATGGTTTTATTTACTCCTGAATTAATTTCACTTAAAAGTAAATGTGCTCTATTTTTAATTAAACGGTGTGTTGATGAATACACTTGTTTGCCTGTTTCTGCATCCAATAAATTTAAAACGTCTTGCCATTCGGTAAATCCGTAGTCTTTAAAAACTTCAAATAAATAGGCTTTGGGGTTGTTTACTTTTTTAAATTCAGAAATTTTAAACGCTATATGGTTATCATCTATAGTTTCAATAGCTCTTTTTAAAACGGCATTTGTGCTTTCTTCAACAATATCAGCGGTATCGTTTAAGTTATTTAAAGTAGATTGAAAGCTTTGTAACAAACTTGGATTGATTTCTTTTAATATCGGAATGACTTCATGACGCAATTTATTCCTTAGGTATTTGACCGATTTGTTACTACTATCATCTCGCCATTTAATCTTATTTTCTTTAGCATGAGTTTCTATGTCTTCACTTGAAAATGGTAATAACGGGCGTACAAAAACGCTATTAACTTCTGGAATCCCTGTTAAACCTTCCAATCCAGTTCCCCTAGTAAAATTAATTAGAAAAGTTTCCAAATTATCATCGGCATGATGCGCGGTTAAGATATAATCAAACTGTAATTGTTCTGCTAAATCACTAAACCAATTGTATCGTAATTCGCGTGCTGCCATTTGGATAGACTGCTTATTACCTTCAGCATATTGCTCGGTATCAAAACGTTGTACAAAAACTTCTAAATCTAAATCTTCTGCTAATTGCAATACAAAATCTTCGTCGGCATCACTTTCTTGTCCTCGTAAGCTAAAATTACAATGGGCTAGTGATATATCAAGTTTTAATTCTTTGCATAAATATGTTAAAACCACACTATCAATGCCCCCGGAAATGGCGATGAGGAGTTTGCTTTCTTTTAAAAAAGACAGCTTTTTATTGATATGTTTTTCTAGAATTTTAAGCACGCTCAAAGTTAAGTTTTATTTTAATCTCGCAAAGCCGCAAAGACACAAAGTTTTCCTGAACACCATACTACTGAAATAGTCTAACCCTCCAAAACTTCTCGCATGGCTTTAGCTTTAACCAAACACTCCTCGTACTCTTTTAACGGATTACTTTTGGCCGTAATAGCACCACCAACGGAATAAGACACATATTGATTGCTTTCGTTATAGAGAATACTCCTGATTACAACATTGAAATCAAAATCTCCTTCTGGAGAAAAATAGCCAATAGCTCCTGAATACACACCACGCTTTGTTTCTTCTAAATCTTCAATAATTTTCATTGCTGAAATTTTTGGAGCGCCTGTCATACTACCCATAGGGAAAGTACTTTTTATAATATCAACCGCATGTGTTTCTGGTTCTACTTTTGAAGTAACCGTAGAAATCATTTGATGTACTTGATCAAAGGTGTAAACCTTACATAACTCTTCAACCTTTACACTACCTTTTAATGCCGTTTTTGATAAATCATTACGTACCAAATCAACAATCATAATGTTTTCGCTACGCTCCTTTTGGTCCTTTGATAAATCTGTTTTTAGCTGATTATCTTCTGCCTTATTTTCCGAACGTTTTGCCGTGCCTTTTATGGGTTGCGAAATTATAGTATTACCCACTTTTTTAATATAACGCTCTGGTGAAGCACTCAAAACATATTTGTCTTGTAACTTAACAAAAGACGCTAATGGTGGTTTGGATATGGTGTTGAGCTTTTTATAGGTTTCAAGAGGATTTATACAGGTGTTTTCGGCAAAAAACTCTTGGCAAAAATTAGCCTCATAAATATCGCCTCGATGAATATGAGCAAGCATGGTATTTACTTTATCAAAATATTCATCTTTATGAATGCGGAGTTTTATTTTTATAGCACTGCATAAATGATCGCGAGACTCATCTTCTAAATTATTAATCTGAATTAAATCGGTTTCTAATTCATCATCAACACAATTTAAATATTTAATTTCAACTTGATTTCCTTTTAATAAAAACAACTTTTTAGGTTGAAAAAAATATAAATCGGGAAAGCTTAAAGCATCATAATTAGTAGATTTTAAATCCTCAACATCGTTCTTTAAATCATAAGCTAAATAACCGAAAATCCAATCTTTAGTAATAGTTTGATATTCTTTAAGTTTTTCAAACCCCTGATTGTAATCTGTTTGAATGCATGTAAACGCATCTGCTGCTAAAACGGCATCGTAACTAGAATATTTTTGATGGTAATTATTTGAATCTAGCCAAACCACATCATCAAATTGCTGTGCCCAACTCAGTAGCTGATTCTTAAAATTTTCGATATCCTCGAAAGTATGAATGTGTTTTGTCCTCAAAAAAAATTATTCTACAGCAAAGTTAGTTAGAATCCTTAAAAAATTAAGATTTTTGCACATAAGTTTAAATAGGAATTATGATGTATACATTAAAAAACGATAAACTTGAAATATCTATAAAAAAAACTGGTGCTGAACTCTGTAAAATAACTGCTGTTAAAACTAAAACAGATTTTATGTGGCATGCTGACCCAACTATTTGGGGAAGTTACGCGCCTAATTTATTTCCTATTATCGGCGCTTTAAAAGAGGACACCTATACTTTTGATAACGAAGCCTACGAGCTCCCTAAACATGGTTTTGTTCGACATAATGACAATGTTGTTTTACATGAACAAACCGAAAATAGTTTGACTTTTAAGTTAGCATACAATGAAAGTCTATTAAATATCTATCCTTTTAAGTTTGAGTTTTTTATGACTTACACCTTAACGGATAACACTATTGAAGTTTGCCACACCATTAAAAACATAGATACTAAAACCATGTATTTTTCGGTTGGCGGACACCCTGCTTTTAAATGTCCTGTTTATGATAATGAAAATTATGAGGATTACTTTTTAGAATTTGAACATAAAGAAAACTCTAAAAGGCATTTAATTAATATGGATAATGGGCTTATTTCATCTAAAACAGAACCTGTTTTTAATAACGCTAACAAACTTCCGTTAACTCACGATTTATTTAATGAAGATGCGCTTGTTTTTAAAGATATAAAATCCAGGAAAATCACGTTAAAAAGTAGTGAACACGATTCGATTCTTTCTGTGCATTACGATGGTTTTCCGTATTTAGGTATTTGGGCAAAACCAAACGGCAATTACGTTTGTATTGAGCCTTGGCTGGGCATAGCTGATAGTGAAGCGACTAACCAAAACCTTAAAGACAAGGAAGGTATTTTGAGTTTAGATGCTAACAAATCGTTTAAAGCGACCTATAGTATTGAAATACACCATAAGCATTTAGTCTAAAGCCAAGAATAAGTGTAACTTTGCCACTAAAATAGTAGCATTTTGACGTTTTCCGATTTAAATATAAACACGCCTCTTTTTAATGCCTTAGACGATTTAGGCTTTACAACACCTACACCCATTCAAGAGCAAGCTTTTAATGTGGTGGCTTCTGGAAAAGATGTGGTTGGTATTGCGCAAACAGGTACAGGAAAAACCTTTGCCTATATGCTGCCTATTTTGAAAAACTTGAAGTATTCTGAACAAGAAAACCCTCGGGTTTTAGTTTTAGTACCTACCCGCGAATTGGTCGTGCAAGTGGTTGATGAGATTGAAAAGCTATCCAAATACATTAACAACCGTGTTTTAGGGGTTTATGGCGGCACTAACATCAATACCCAAAAGCAGGCTATAGCTGAAGGTTTAGATATTTTAGTAGCTACACCTGGACGTTTATATGATTTGGCTTTAAGCCGTGTTTTACAGCTTAAATCCATACAAAAATTAGTGATTGATGAAGTGGATGTGATGCTCGATTTAGGGTTTAGACACCAATTGATTAACATTTTTGATATGCTACCTGAACGTAGACAAAACATTATGTTTTCGGCTACCATGACTCAAGATGTGGATTTGTTGATTAACGATTTCTTTAAGAGTCCAGAACGTGTTTCTATAGCGGTTTCGGGTACTCCGCTAGAAAATATATCACAACAACGCTATAATGTGCCTAACTTTTACACGAAAGTAAATGTATTGACACATTTACTGAATGATACGGAACGCTTTAATAGAGTGTTGATTTTTGTGGCTTTTAAGCGTATGGCTGACCGCTTGTTTGAAAAGTTAGATGAACAGTTTCATGATGAATTATGCGTCATTCACTCTAATAAAACACAGAATTACAGGTTACGCAGTATTGAGCAATTTAGAAACGGTGAAAACCGTATTTTAATTGCCACCGATGTTATGGCACGTGGTTTGGATATTGATAATGTATCCCACGTTATTAATTTTGACACCCCTGCTTTTCCTGAAAACTACATGCACCGAATTGGTAGAACGGGTCGTGCCGAGCGTAAAGGTGAAGCCCTTGTGTTTTCTACTGAAAAGGAACAAGAGGCTATCGAAGGTATTGAAGCTTTAATGAAAATGACCATTCCTGTTTTAAACATTCCTGAGGCTGTTGAGATTTCTACCGAACTTATTGAAGAGGAACGTCCGCAAATAAAAGAGCGCAATAATCCTAACAAGCGCAGAGACGAAGATGCTCCTGGTCCAGCATTTCATGAAAAATCCGAAAAGAACCAAAAAGAAAATTTAGGCGGAAGCTATAAATTTAAAATTGCTGCCAAGTATAAAAAGCCTAAAACACGAGGCGATAAGAATTATAATAAGCGGAATAAAAGGAAGTAGGTTTTAGTATCAGTATTAAGTTGCAGTAAATCGCATTTTTAGATTTGTTTAAAACCTATTTCTTTTGATAGATTACTAAAAGCTGTGAATACTTATTTTGATATACATGCTGAAACAAAACATTACGAAAGTCAAGATAATGTCGACAACGATTTTATGTTTGTAAGAGCTGACCGCCGCATGATTAAAATTGATTTTGAAGCTGTCATTTATATTGAAAGCTATAGCGACTATATTAAAATTCATTTAGCTAATGAAACTATTGTTACCAGAGAAACTATAAGTGCCATTGAAGCAAAACTACCTAGTAAACGATTTTTAAGAATTCATCGTTCGTACATTATAGCCTTAAAACATATTACTTCATTCACTAACGAGGAAATAATCATCAATAACACGGCTTTAACCATTAGTAGAAGTTATAAAAAGGATGTGTTACAAATTCTTGAAAAATTCTAAAAAAAATCCCTTTCCAAATGAATGAAAAGGGATTGTAACATGTAGAGAGTTTTTGGGTTTACAGAAAAGTAACCAACCAAATTTTAACCCTAACTTAAAGTTAATCCTGTATACTTACTTGACTCTCTACAATATCTTTAATGGGTACTACTAATTTTCCTTTTTTTGTTTTCATTGTAACCGATATACTGTTTATAGATTCAATCTCACCGCGTATACCATTAAACTCAATTACCTTTCCAACCTCATATAACTTTCTAGTATAAAAGGTGTTTAATACTTTTTCAATAACATTTCGGGCTCCTAAGCCAAAGGCCAATGCAAAGGCTAACAAAAATGCTGCGAGTATCATTTTTATATTACTCGTAATAATATCCGTATTTATTTCTGCTTGGTTTAATGCGGTAACACTTATTAAAACCATTAACAATATAAACACCAACTGACTTATTAATTTGCCTCCAGATAGCTCTACAGACTCAAATAAACTATGTAATGATTTTTTAACAAAAGTTGCAAACAATAGACCTAATGTTACTATAACTAATGCAGTAAAAAGCTTTGGCAAATACCCTATAAAGCTTTTTAAGCCCTCAGATACCATGGTTAACTCAAGAATATCAGCAACAATGGTAATTAAAACAACATATAGTAGCCATTTAACTGTCTTTACAAGAATGTTTACTAAATTAATATTAAGTGTCTTACCTTCCGATAATTCAATTTCATTTAGCTTATCTCCTAACTTGTTAATATTCGCCTTTGTAAGCACTTTTTTCAATACGCTCGTAATTATCTTCGTAACGATTAAAAAAATAATAATTAATGCAAGGACACCTAAAACTTTGGGTGCAGCAGCAGCAATATCAAGCCATATTTTTTGTAATGATTCCTTTATTTGTTCTAAAAAATTCATAATTATCGGGTTATAATTGGTTGTTTTTTCGGGTTACTAATTTTTGTTATTCGTTTCTCTTTTACTAATAACTGTTTCTATTACATGACTAAAATTATAAGAAAACAGAGCAGCCAAGTCCATTATGAGTTTTGCCATGGCAATATCACTCATAACCTTAGCCTTAAGTTCCGGTGGAACTTCCTTAAGCGGCTGATTTATATGTTTAAACGGATTCTCCATTACTTAAGGTTATCATTATAAACGCTTACAAGTTTATCCTTGGCACGTTTTATTCTCATTTTAACAGCACTTTCTCCAATTCCTAAAACACTTTCAATTTCCTTTATTGAAAGAAAATCTTGATATTTTAGTAACAATATCATTTTCTCTTCTGGAGAAATGAGTTCCAATGCCACTTTTAATTTATCAACTTTCATATCTAGAAAACTATTATCGTCTTCCTTTTCTGAAAGGTTTTCAATATCTTTATAATCTACCGACTGTTTTTCAAATTTCTTAGCCGTATTTCTAGTCACATAATTTACGCAATGATTATAAGTAAATGCATATAACCACGTTGAAAATTTCGATTTTCCTTTAAAACTAGCCAATTTAACAAACAACTTTAAAAATACATCTTGTGTTAAATCTTTAGCTTCATCGGCATCCTTTGCAAAACCAAAACACTTATTATATACTAACATAGCATACCTATCATAAAGTATCTCAAAAAGCAATGTGTTATTGGTTTTCACAATAGCTTCAATCAGATCTTCATCAGATAGCTTATTAATATTGTCTAGGGTTTTCAAATTTAGCTTGCGCTATTTAATTGTTATTGTGTTATAAGACACATGCTTTTTTAAAAGGTCACATGTAAATTGAAAAAAAATAAAAATAATATTATTTTGTACTAAAATAATGTCTGTTTAATACGCATTTACTACGCAAACTATCTATAATCTTTAATGATATTGAATCTAATATTTTGTAAGCAAATCTAAAACACTGAAAATGACATAAGCTCGTACACATATATATAACAATTTAAATACGCTTTTTCCTGAAAGAATTAAAAAATTAGTACATTGTATCACAATAAAGTCTTAACAATCAAAATTTTACAAAATGAAAAATGTAATTCTAACTTTGATTGCCCTCAATCTATTTTTTTCTTGTAAAAAAACGAACAAACAACCTGAGGAACTTATTCTAACTAAAACGTTTGCTTCTAAATATGCATGCGTTCCTCCTGTTACTGACGCTAAGTGGTACAAAGAAGATAATATGGCACCACTTTTAGATGGTTATGATGTCATTAATTATCCTATAACTACTGAAAACAGTTTAGTGCAGCAATATTTTAATCAAGGTATGGCATTGGCTTATGCTTTTAATCATGCTGAAGCAGCTCGATCGTTTCATTATGCTTCAAGATTAGACCCTAGTTGCGCTATGGCTTTTTGGGGGTTCGCCTATGTATTAGGCCCAAACTACAATGCTGGTATGGAGCCTGACAATTATGAACGCGCCTATGATGCTATTCAAAAAGCCAAAGCACTTTCGGCAAACACTACCAAAAAAGAAAAGGAATTCATAGAAGCTATGGCTATACGTTACGCCCCTAAACCTCCAGAAGATAGAAGTGAATTGGACATAGCATATTCTAAAGCTTTAAAGACTCTAAACCATAAATATCCTGATGACTCAGAAATAGCAGCGCTTTATGTAGAGTCTATGATGAATTTACATCCTTGGGATTTATTTGATAAAGTGGGCAATGCTAAACCTTGGACACCAGAAATTGTTAATTTACTTGAAACGCTGATTGAAAAGAACCCTAAACATCCAGGGGCTCATCATTTTTATATTCATGCTGTTGAAATGTCGAATACACCAGAACGTTCTGATGCTTCAGCAAAAGTGTTTGATGATGGTTTGGTTCCTGGTTCAGGCCATTTGTTACATATGCCCTCACATACCTACATCAGAACGGGTGAATATCACAAAGGCACTTTATCAAATATAGCCGCTGTAAAAGCAGACAGTACCTATGTTAGCAATTGTCATGCTCAGGGTGCATATCCATTAGGTTATTATCCTCACAATTATCATTTTATGGCTGCTACAGCAACGCTTGAAGGTAATAGTCATTGGGCAATGATCGGTGCCAATAAAGTATCTAAATACGTTTACCCAGAAATTATGAAAGAACCAGGTTGGGGGACTTTACAGCACTATTATACGATACCTTATTATGTGGCAGTAAAGTTCAAAATGTGGGATGCTATTTTAGACATGAAACTAGAAACTCACGATTTAAAATACCCTAAAGCTATTCGTCATTATGCCGAGGGCATGGCGTATTTAGGAAAAGGCTCTATTGATAAGGCTAAAACAGAATTATCCGCTCTAGAGGTTTTATCCAAAGATGAAAGCCTAAATAATGTAACCATCTGGGATATTAACTCCGTTTACAATTTAGTTGGCATAGCCAAAAACGTTTTAAAAGCTGAAATTTTAGCTCATGAAAAAAATTACAAAGCTAGTATTGCTCTTTTAAGAGAAGCTGTTATTATGGAAGATGCATTAAACTATAATGAGCCACCAGATTGGTTTTTTTCAGTTCGGCATCATTTAGGGCCTATACTTATGATGAATGGTCAAAACAGAGTTGCCATTGAATTATATCTAGAAGATTTGAAAAATTTTCCAAATAACGGATGGGCACATCATGGTTTAAAACAAGCCTACACCGCGTTAAACGACTCCAAAAATACAACCAAAATGGATGAACTTATTTCTGAAAGTTGGGCTTATGCCGATTACGATATATAGTAAACCATTAAACTTTTGTTAAGCATAATGTTATTTTCAATTCTTCCATATGTTATTTATAAATTAGCAAAAAATAAATTTATGAAATCACTATACATCTTTCTGATTACGATTCTTTTTATTATGCCTTTTCAAAGTCATGCCACTGATGATTTTTGGGGCGCAACAGGACATCGTGTTGTTGGGAAAATAGCAGATAATTATTTATATGGCAAAGCTAAAAGAGAAGTTAGACGATTATTAAACAGAAAATCATTAGCCTTTGTTTCTACGTTTGCTGATGAAATAAAATCAGATAAACGCTATAACAAATATTATAGTTGGCATTACATTAATATGCCTTTGGATAAAAATTATGAGGATTCTAAAAAGAACAGTAAAGGTGATTTAGTTACTGGAATTGAATACTGTAAAAGTGTTATAACAGATAAAAAGGCTTCAGATGAAGACAAAGCTTTTTATTTAAAGCTTTTAATTCACCTTATTGGAGACCTACATCAGCCCATGCATATTGGCTTACTAGAAGATAAAGGCGGCAATGACTTTAAAGTGCAATGGTTTTACAAAGACTCTAATTTACATAGAGTTTGGGATACAGAAATGATTAATGAGTTTGATATGAGCTACAATGAATTAGCAGAAAACGCCGATGTTTTAAGCAATAAACAAATTAAATCTATCCGAGAAGGTTCTATTATAGATTGGGTAAATGAAACACATCAATTAACTAAAAAGGTATATGCGTCTGCTGAGCCTGATGAGAATTTGAGATATCGTTATTCTTATGACCATTTTAAAACGGTTAGAAGTCAGTTACAAATTGCGGGGATTCGTTTGGCTAAAGTTTTAAATGAGTTATTTTAAAACAAAAAAGCAACCTGATAGGTTGCTTTTCTTATGATATTTTTTTTATATTTTTTTATTCTATAGTTATTTTTTTAGTTACACTGGTATTACCTGAATATAACTTTAGTAAATACAAACCTTTTTGTAAATAGTTTACTCTCACTTCTAAGGTTTCTTTAGTTGTTAATATCTGTTTACCTATAATATCATATAGTTCTATCTTTTCAATTATTTGGTCTGAAGATATGAATATAACCTCTCTGGCAGGGTTTGGATATAAAGTTACACCTGCTAATAATTCAAAATTTGAATTTGATAATGTTGCTCCATTACTTTCAAAAGTGTCGTTTAAAAATTGTGTTCCTGGTTCAGCACCACAATCTGCTGTTCCTGTTGTCCCTCCTGTTGCCAGGCCACAGGCTGAATAAAATTGATCATCATAAGTAATACCATTAAGTTGACAAAACTCTAATAGCTCTCTACTGTTATGACAGTTACTTTTTCTAAGAATGTTTTTGCGATGAGCCACCACGGTATGGGCGCTAATGAATAGTTGGGATGCTATTTCTTTATTGGTGAAATTATTATGGATAAGGTATACGATTTCCAGTTCTCTTGATGTAAAAAAACCAATGAATTCTCTATAAATATTTTCTTTAAATTTTGAAACATCCATATCCTCGGAAAAAAGAGTCCATTCAACCCTATTGCTATGAGACTTTATAAATGAAATATCTGTTAGAAACGTTAAATTGCTAATAAACTTACCGTCTATATCCATTTGATATGGCGAAGACTGTCTCAAAACTTTAATATAAGTACCGTCTTTTTTTAGAGCTCTAAAGGTTATTTTTAAATATTGTTTGTTACTCAACAAACTTGTATTTACACTATGGCTAATAACACCTTGAATGATTCTGTTAACTATTTTAATATCATCTGGATGAATAAAACTTAAGGCAGCATACATATTAAACTCTTCGGAGTTATATCCTAACATTTCATATACGCCACTTGAAAAGGTTATTCGTGATTGTTTCCAATCCATAATGTACATAGATTGTTTACTATGTATTAATGGGAAATTTTTTATACTCTTGAATTTTTTTTATCTACTATACAATTCTCAAGTGTTTTGGTTATGTTTTGGCGAAACTGATCAGAAATTGAATCTTCAGAACTAGAATTAGATTCTATCATAAAATTGTTTAAGTCATCCAATTACTAGATTAAGCATGATGGCGGTTGTATTGTAATATAGTTATAAAACCAGTAATACTTATAAGGAATATTAAAAAACAGCAAAAACAATACAAAAAATAAGACAAAAACTACAAAATAAAAGATTCTGAGTGACTGGTTGACTAAATGTGTTAATTATATAGCCTGAATAATTCAACCAGTATTTAAACATTATTTATGATAATGCTTATAAAAACTATTAAAGCAATACTACTTACAGGAATGGGAATATTCTATATGTTTTAAAAACAGGAATAAAAAAAGCAACCTTTTTTAGGCTGCTTTAATATGATTAGATTCCTGATTTATAATAAACCAATTTAAATATGCAATGCCCTATCATCAGTAGCTGCTAAAGCTGCTTCTTTAATAGCTTCTGTAAATGTTGGGTGCGCATGAGACATTCTGGATACATCTTCCGCAGAGGCACGATATTCCATAGCAACAACTGCTTCGGCAATCATATCTGCTGCACGTGCTCCAATCATGTGCACACCTAAAATTTCATCTGTGGTTTTATCGGCTAGAATTTTAACAAACCCATCTAAATCCATACTGGCTCTACTTCTACCTAATGCACGCATTGGGAAAGATCCTGTTTTATAAGCTACACCTGCTTCTTTAAGTTCTTCTTCTGTTTTACCAACAGCAGCAACTTCTGGCCATGTATAAACCACGCCTGGTATTAAGTTATAATCTATATGCGGTTTTTGTCCTGCTATAGTTTCTGCTACAAAAACACCTTCTTCTTCCGCTTTATGTGCTAACATAGCCCCTTTAACCACATCACCAATCGCATAAATATTGCTTGTAGATGTCTGCAAATGGGCGTTAACTTCTACTCGACCTCTATTGTCTAATTTTACTCCGGCAGACTCCGCATTTAATCCATCGGTATATGGACGACGCCCCACTGACACTAAACAATAATCGCCTTTAAATTCTACTTCTTCGCCTTTTTTATTATCGGCTTTTACAATAACCTCGTTACCAACACGCTCAACAGATTTAACCTTATGAGACACTTGCATTTTAAACTTGGCTTTCTTAAAAACCTTATTTAATTCTTTAGATAAGCCTGCATCCATTGTTGGAATAATTCTATCCATATACTCAACAACGGTTACTTCTGCACCTAATCGTCTATAAACTTGCCCTAATTCCAAACCTATAACACCACCTCCAATAACAATCATATGCTTAGGGATTTCCTTTAGTTTCAAAGCTTCTGTTGATGTTATGATACGCTCTTTATCAAGCTCAATAAATGGTAAGTTGGATGGTTTACTTCCAGTAGCAATAATGGTGTTTTTTGCTTCAATTTCAATAGTTTCTTCTCCTGCAATCGTAATATGTGTGGCATCTTTAAAACTTCCTAAGCCTTGATACACATCAATATTGTTTTTCTTCATTAAAAAATCAATACCGCCTGTTGTTTGATCGACAACAGATTGTTTACGAGCTATCATTTTCTCCAAATTCACTTTAATATCACCTGGGATTTCAATACCATGGGTTTCAAAATGTTTTACAGCATCTTCATAATGATGCGATGAATCTAAAAGTGCTTTGCTCGGTATACACCCTACATTTAAACACGTTCCTCCAAGCGTGGCATATTTTTCTATAATGGCAGTTTTCATGCCTAATTGTGCGCAACGGATAGCTGCCACATATCCTCCAGGGCCTGAGCCAATAATGGCTACATCGTATGAATTCATATAATAATTTTGAAGTTTTCTATTTAAAAATCGAAAAACAAAAATACAAATTTAGATTCATGAAGTTTATAGGAATTCCAGTTTTTTAAAACAAATCATTTTGTTTGATCTATATCAGTTAAAACCCATTCCAATTCGGTATCTATATTTTCATTTCTATCTTTTACTGTTGGTACAAGTTCTATATCTGGTTTTATACCATAACCATCGGGTTCTTGCCTATATGGTGCTTCAATTTGCATTAAACCCATTCTTATTTTTAGCTTAGAGCTTGGTAATTGATAGACTTTATATATTCCTGCAACACAACCATTAAAAGCACCACCAGTTTCTTCTCCAACAAAAGTGGCTCTTTTTGTGGCTTTTAAATGTGTGGAAAGTAATGAGGATGCCGAAAATGAATTCCCGTTTATTAAAACATATAGTTTACCTTGATAGTTTAATGGATTAGGCTGCCTTATTTTAGCTTCTTTAAGTTTATAATAAAACTTCCTGTCTTTTTTCTTAACCTTTAATACATTCTGGACAATTACAAATGGCGATAATAATCCTCCCAAAACCTTTAAACTATTAGGTGTGGTATTACTCATAAAAAACTTTAAAAAAGGGATTCTGCTATTCACTTCACTTTCTGTAATGAACTGATAGTCAATATTTGTTAAATAGGAATACAGTTTTTCAATTTCAGCAATGCGCCCACCGCCATTATCTCTTAAATCTAGGACTAAATAATTGGTTTTTACTGCGTCTAATTTTGCAAAACTTTCTTTATAAAATTTCTTGTATTTTCCGTTAGTAAAACTTCTTAGCTTCATGAAAGCTACGGCACTGTCCTTTCCGATAAAGCTAAAATTCCGCGTGTAATGTTTTCTTTTTGATATGAATCCATACTTTTTATTAGCCTTCCGCTTTTTCTTTTTTGCTAATTTATTCGCCTTTTTTTTAGCTTTTGACACCTTTTTAGGTTCAGCTTTTTTTACTGAAACAGAATCTGCTTTATTTTTCTTTTCTTCTTTTGAAATTCTTCTGAAGGTTTTAATAAATATGGAGTCTTTATTTTTAAAAGTAATTTCCAAACTGTCCAAATACCCTTTATCTCTATAATATAGATTTGAAAATGCCTTTCCTACTGCTCTATTATAGAGCGTGGTATTATAACCGTCAGAAGCAAACCGTTTTTTGTAAGTGTTAACTAGTTTTGAAGCGGGTTCTCCGTCAATACTCACAACTTCACTTCCTATGATCGTGGAATCCTTTCCTCGTGTACTTTTAATCCAAAGCTTGTTTTCTAAATACTCAAAATCTAAATCATAAAACTCAAATTTTTTTTTAAGAAGTTGCTTGTGTTCTTTTTTTGTAAATGCTTTGTTTGCTGAACCTACAGATATATGACCCTGTTTTACATTAGTTACCACGGGAGCTAGTTTTTTGTAAAATTCTCTTGAAGTAGCAGGCTTTGTTATCGATTTTTTTAAACTATCAAATTTAAATTCTAAATCGGATTTTGAAATATATTGATACAGTTTTGGATGATGACGTTTTAATTGCTTGTATAATTCATCTATATCATGGTGTAAATCTTCAACTGAATGCAACGCCGTAATCTGCTCATTATATTTTTTAACACTATGGCAAGAAGATACCAGTATTAAAATAATAACAACCCAAAATAGTTTCTTCATATTGGCTAAAATAATAGTAATTACATTGAATCTAAAACGGATTAGTCTTTCTTTAACTTTTAAGCAACGCTAAATGAAATTCTCATAATAAATTATGTAATTTTGTGCTTTATGCAAAAGAACATTAACATACAAAACAAAAAAGCACGCTTTCAATACGAAATTTTAGATAAGTATACTGCTGGCATTGTATTAACTGGTACTGAAATAAAATCGATTAGAAGTAGCAAAGCCTCAATTGCCGAAAGTTTTTGTGAATTTAGCGAAAATGGAGAACTTTTTGTAGTCAATATGACCATACAAGAATATGCGTTCGGGAATTACTACAACCACAAACCAAAGGCTACTAGAAAGTTACTTTTAAATAAAAGAGAGCTTAAAAAATTAAATAAAGAAGTTCAGAATACAGGATTGACCATCATTCCGTTACGCTTGTTTATTAATGACAAAGGCTATGCCAAACTAGACATTGCTTTAGCTAAGGGTAAAAAGCTTTATGATAAACGTGAAACCATTAAAGACAGGGATAATAAACGTGACCTTGACAGAATTAAGAAAGCCTATAAATAACTTTAAGCATTCCTTAACGCTTTATTTTATTGATATTCTATAATTTACCACTTTAAAACTTCCATGATGAAAAAACTATTTGCATTTTTATTTATTAGTATCTTTTCTTTTAATGTTCAAGCCCAAGACATACCAAAAGCGGAAAGCAAAGAAGTTATTGAATTTAAAACAGATAGCACTTCGGTTTTAACGTTAGATAGTACGATTAAAACCTTATATGCTGTTATTTCAGGTGAAAAAGGAGAAGAACGCAATTGGGCACAGTTTAGATATTTATTCAAACCAAATGCTAAACTAATTCCATCAGGCAAAGATAAAAATGGAACTTACCAAGTACGTTATATGTCTCCAGATGATTATATTAATAGCTCTGGATCATGGCTGGTTGAAAATGGTTTTTTTGAAAAAGAAATCAATCGAAAAGTGGATACTTTTGGAAACATAACACAACTATTCAGTACTTATGAATCCTTCCATAGTGAAACAGATGAAAAACCTTTTATGCGAGGCATTAATAGTATTCAATTACTTAATGACGGCAAACGTTGGTGGATTATTAATATTTATTGGACGCAAGAGAGTGATGAAAACCCAATTCCTAAAACATATCTTCCAACTAACAACTAATACTCTAATTTTTATCCTCCAACAAGGGCACAAACCTAAACTCGCCAAATTCTTCCTGTTCAAAGGACTTTGGTCCTTTTCTAGTAAACATAGTCATGACTTGCACATCATCGCCAACAGGAATGACCAACCTTCCTCCTATTTTCAACTGGCTTAATAAAGGTTTGGGTACAAAAGGTGCACCAGCAGTGACAATAATACCATCAAAAGGTGCTTCTTCTTCAAGACCAATATAACCATCACCAAAAATAAGTTTCTTAGCACGATACCCTAACTTAGGTAAAAACTTACTGGTTTTTTTAAACAATTCGTTTTGGCGTTCTATACTATAAACTTTGGCTCCTAATTCACATAAAACAGCGGTTTGATAGCCACTACCCGTACCAATTTCAAGAATTTTATCTCCTTTTTTTATCTGCAATAGTTCTGTTTGAAAAGCCACAGTATATGGCTGTGAAATGGTTTGGTTAGCAGCAATAGGGAATGCTTTGTCTTGATAAGCATGGTCTAAAAAACTAGAATCCATAAATAAATGTCTTGGTATCTTTCCAATGGCTTTCAAAACAGCATTATCCGTTATGCCTTTGTTTTTTATTATGTTAACAAGCTGTTGTCTTAATCCTTGGTGTTTAAAAGTGTCTTTCAATTTTGGTAGCGTTTAGTTTGCTAAAATTAGGCAAACATTTTTAAGCTTGAAACAATTTATTCAGAATTTATTTTTCATATTCTTTATCCTAAAATTTAGTATCATTTACTTAACTTCATGTTTTAATTATCTTATTTTTGTTAAAAATGTAAAAATTATGCTAAAAGCTGGAGTACTTGGTGCGGGTCACTTAGGTAAAATTCATTTAAGACTTCTAAATCAATCTGAAAAATATGATCTAGTTGGATTTTATGATGCCGACGAAACTAATGGTAAGAACGTTGAATCTGAATTCGGATATAAATTTTTCAACTCAATTGAAGCGCTTATTGATGCTGTGGATATGGTTGATATTGTAACACCAACACTTTCCCATTATAATTGTGCTAAACAAGCTATAGCAAAAGGTAAACATATTTTTATTGAAAAACCGATTACCAATACGGTAGAAGAAGCTGAACACATTAGAGAGCTTTTAGCAGAAAACAACTTACGTGGACAGGTAGGGCATGTAGAACGTTTTAACCCAGCATTTTTGGCAGTTAAAGAGGATATTAAATCCCCTATGTTTATTGAAACCCATCGTCTGGCAGAATTCAATCCAAGAGGTACGGATGTACCCGTTATTCTAGATCTAATGATCCATGATATTGATATTGTTTTAAGTACAGTAAAATCAAAAGTGAAACATGTTTCAGCTAGCGGTGTAGCAGTTATTAGCGACACACCGGATATTGCCAATGCCAGATTAGAATTTGAAAATGGCTGTGTAGCAAATTTAACAGCTAGTAGAATTTCACTTAAAAAAATGCGTAAAGCGCGTTTCTTTCAAAAAGACGCTTATATATCTGTTGACTTTTTAACTAAAAAATGTGAAGTTGTAAAAATGAAGAATGCCCCAGAAAACCCTGGCGATTTTGATATGATTTTACAAAATGCAGAGGGTATTAAAAAACAAATATATTTTGACAATCCACCTGTACCAGATAATAATTCTATTTTAGATGAACTGGAAACTTTTGCAGATGCAATAAACAACAATACAACACCAGTTGTTACATTGCATGATGGCACTGAAGCACTTCGTGTAGCTACTCAAATAATAAATTGTTTTTAAAATGAAAAACATTGCAGTTATAGGAGCAGGTACAATGGGAAATGGCATTGCTCACACCTTTGCTCAAAGTGGATTCCAAGTTCAACTTATTGATATAAGTGAAGCATCCCTTAGTCGTGGTGTAGCCACTATTGCTAAAAATTTAGATAGAATGATTGTTAAGGAAAAAATTTCTGAAGCAGAAAAAACTAAAATTTTAGCAAACATAAACACACATACATCTATTGATAATGGCGTTAAAAACGTTGATTTAGTCGTTGAAGCAGCGACAGAAAACGTTGATTTAAAACTCAATATTTTTAAGCAATTAGATGAAGCTTGTGATGAAAATACTATTTTAGCAACCAATACTTCTTCCATATCCATAACACAAATTGCTGCTGTTACTTCAAGACCAGATCAGGTTATTGGTATGCATTTTATGAACCCCGTTCCAATTATGAAATTAGTGGAAATTATTCGTGGTTACAATACCACAGATGATGTTACACATACAATCATGGAGCTTTCTAAAGCTTTAGGGAAAGTACCTGTTGAAGTTAATGATTATCCTGGGTTTGTTGCCAATCGTATTTTAATGCCCATGATAAATGAATCTATTGAAACGCTTTATAATGATGTTGCTGGTGTTCAAGAAATCGATACTGTAATGATGCTAGGTATGGCGCATCCTATGGGACCATTACAATTAGCAGATTTTATAGGGCTAGATGTCTGTTTATCTATTTTAAATGTGATGTACGACGGTTTTAAATACCCTAAATACGCACCATGTCCGCTATTGGTCAATATGGTCAGAGCTGGCAAACTAGGTGTTAAATCTGGAGAAGGCTTTTATGATTACTCAGAAAGCAGAAAAGCTGAAAAAGTTTCTAAACAGTTTAAATAGTTGTTAGTCTTTAGCCGATAGAAATCTAGCGTCTAAAACCTAACACCTAACGTCTAATTCATGGCAAAAATAATTCCATTTAAAGCAGTCAGACCAACTAGAGCTATTGTTGGTTTAGTTGCTGCACGTCCATACCAAAGTTATACCGTAAACGAACGGGAATCCAGAATGGATTATAACCCTTATAGCTTTCTTCATATCATAAATCCAGGGTATAAATACGATCAGGTAATTACTGGTGAAGAACGTTATAAACTGGTTCGGAATCGTTATTTAGAATTTAAAGAAGATGGTGTTTTCATACAAGATAAAAAACCGTCATTCTATGTCTATAAAATAGTCAATCGGTTTGGTCAAGAATTCAATGGTATTATTGCAGCAACAAGTGCCGAGGATTATGAAAAGGATATCATAAAAAAACACGAAAACACGATTGCAAAACGTGAAAAAACATTTAAAACCTATTTACAAACAGTAGGCTTTAACGCTGAACCTGTATTGTTAACTTATCCAGATAATGATGTTATTTTATCAATAATAAAAGACACCCAAAAAAGTCATGCTGAATTTGAGTTTACTATGACCTATAAAGACACGCATTATTTATGGAAAGTAGATGATGAAGCTACCATAGCAACAATTCAAAGTGAGTTTGATAACATGGAAACCATTTACATAGCAGATGGTCATCACAGATCGGCGTCCTCACACCTATTATATGCAGATGAAAAAACTAAAAATGCAAATCATGATGGTAGTGAACCGTACAATTTTTTCATGTCTTACCTTATACCCGAATCAGATTTAGTAATTCACGAATTCAATCGTTTAGTAAAAGATTTAAATGGTTTAACCAAAGAAGCCTTTTTAATTCAATTAGACAGTTTATACCGAATTGAAAATAGAGGAAACATTCCTTATCACCCATCAAAACCGCATCACTTTAGTATGTACCTAGATGGCGAGTTTTACTCGTTATATTTAAGAAAAAAAAGATATGCATTTAACACCGCACTAGATGAACTTGATGCGCATTTGTTATATAAAACCATTCTGCAGCCTATTTTGGGTATCAACGACTTACGTGACGATAACCGCATTGAATATGTAAATGGCAGGCATGAAATGATTACCATTAAAAGCAGTGTAGATAGTGGTGAATTTAAAGTTGGATTTGGAATGTGCCCTGCAAATATTAAACAAATGAAACATATTGCTGATGAAGGTTTAAAAATGCCTCCTAAAAGCACTTACATTTTACCGAAATTAAGAAGCGGTATAACCATTTATGAATTTTGAAAATATGTTGATTTGTTAAGTGGTTTATACCTTTTCAACTAAACAAATAAACGCGTAAACAAATAAACTTATTAATGAGTATTTCAAAAAACCTCAACAACATAAAATCCATATTACCAGAGCACGTTACACTTGTGGCCGTTTCTAAAACAAAACCTGTAAGCGATTTAATGGAAGCTTACCATGCTGATCAACGTGTTTTTGGAGAAAATAAAATCCAAGAAATGGTAGATAAACATGACATTATGCCAAAAGATATTGAATGGCATATGATTGGCCATGTACAGCGCAATAAAGTAAAATATATGGCTGGGTTTGTGTCTTTAATTCATGGTGTTGATAATTTTAAATTATTAAGTGAAATAAATAAACAAGCAAAAAAGCATGATCGAATTATTGATTGCTTACTTCAAATAAAAATAGCTTCAGAAGATTCAAAATTTGGAATGACACCAAACGAAGCTTTAGAAATACTTCAATCAAAAGATTTTTCAGAATTTCAGAATATAAGAATTACTGGTGTTATGGGAATGGCAACTTTTACAGATAACGAAAGTCAAATAAAACAAGAATTCAAACTATTAAAATCAACTTTTGAAGATTTAAAAAAACTAAAAATCCCAAACTGTGAGTTACAAACTGTAAGTATGGGCATGAGTGGAGATTACCCATTAGCAATTGATTGTGGAAGTACTATGATTCGCGTTGGAAGTAGTATATTTGGTTCACGTAATTATTCAAATCAATAAACTAAGAAGAGCATATTATTTACGCAATTTTAGACATAGAGACTACTGGAGGCAAGTATAATGAAGAAGGCATTACAGAAATTGCAATTTATAAATATGATGGTCATGAGGTTGTCGATCAATTTATAAGTCTGATAAATCCAGAGCGAGAAATCCAGCCCTTTGTAGTCAATCTAACAGGTATAAACAGCAATATGCTGCGCAACGCTCCTAAATTTTATGAGGTAGCAAAACGTATTGTTGAAATTACAGAAGATTGTATTTTAGTAGCACATAACGCTCAATTTGATTACCGTATTTTGTGTACGGAATTTAGGCGCCTAGGATTTGAGTTTGAACGTAAATCGCTTTGCACTGTCGAACTTTCAAAAGATTTAATACCAGATCAACTCTCATATAGTTTGGGCAAATTGGTACGTGCCCTTGGAATTCCTGTAACCGATAGGCATCGTGCTTCAGGTGATGCTTTGGCAACAGTAAAGTTGTTTAAAATGTTGTTAGATAAAGACACTTCAAAAAGTATTATCCAACAATCCATAAGGTTAAATCCAAAACATCAATTAGAACCAAGACATATTGACATTATTGCTGAATTACCCTCCATAACTGGCGTGTATTATATTCATAAAGCCGATGGCGAGATTATCTATATAGGCAAGAGCAATAATATAAAAAAACGTATCAATCAGCATTTTACTGGAACCAATCAAAAGTCAAAAAAAATTCAAGCACAAGTAACTTCTGTAACATACCAAGCTACTGGAAGTGAACTTGTAGCACTTTTAAAAGAAAGCGAAGAAATAAAGCGTATTAAACCGATATTCAATAGAGCTTTGCGTCGTTCCATATTTACACATGCCCTATACTCTTTTACAGACGAAGGAGGTTATCTAAATTTAAAGATTGATATAACAGACGGACGCAAAAAACCAATTACGACCTTCAGTAATCGCCAAAGTGGCAAAAGCTTTATAACCAAAGCGGTTGAAGATTATGGTTTATGTCAAAAACTAACAGGGCTTTATAAAACCAAAACAAGTTGTTTTAATTATGATATAAAAACCTGCGAAGGAGCTTGTATACAAAAAGAGCCTTCAGAATTGTACAACAAACGCGTAGAAGCTTTAATAACAAAAAACAGCTATTCAAATAAAAACATGGTTATTATTGATAGAGGTCGCGATGTCGATGAACGCAGCGCTATATTAATAGAAAATGGTGTTTTTAAAGGCTTAGGCTTCTTCAACTTAAATTATCAAATAAACACTATTGAAGTTTTAGAATCTATAATTACACCTATGCAAAATAATAGGGATACCCAACATATTATCCAAAGTTATATCCGTAGAAATAACCGATTAAAAATAGTTGAATTAGACTAAAAATGAAGCAAATTATCCTTATCCTTTTTTTAATAATATCCTTAACCAGCTTTTCACAAGAAAATTATAATTCTGAAACATATAATGTGACACTAGGAGATATTGAAACCAATACTTTTAAAAAAGACTCTACGGCAAATGCTTTGGTTATTTATGAACAAGGAAACAGCTATGTAGACAAACAGAAATACGACCTAAGAACCGAAATAAAGCATAAAATAAAAATACTCAATAAAGAAGGTTTTGATAATGCCAATGTAACCATATACCTATACAAATCAAAAGACAGAAAACAAAAAGTAGAAGATATTATTGCTACAACCTACAACAAAGTAAACGGAAAGGTTACTAAAAGTAATTTAACAGTAAAAAATATTTTTAGAGAAGAATACAACGAGAATTATACACTTGTAAAATTTACATTGCCAAACATAAAAGAAGGCTCAGTTATTACCTATAGCTATAAACTTATCTCTCCATTTATGTTTAAATACAAAGGATGGGATTTCCAAGATGAAATACCAAAGCTATACAGTGAATACAAAACTAGTATACCTGCAAACTGGCTATACCATATTAAGCTTGTTGGCGGAAAAAAGCTTACAATAAATGATTATGAAATAAAAAAGGGGTGCTTGCAAATGTTCAATGGAGCATCAGCCGATTGTGGCAACAGTATCTTTGCCATGAAAGATATCCCTGCTTTTATTGAAGAGGATTACATGACTACCAAAAGTAACTATTTAGCTCGAATAGAATATGAGTTAGAAACCTTTAGAGACATGGACGGAACCATAAAACACTATACAAAAACATGGAAAGATGTTGATAAAGAGTTTAGAACTGATAAGGAAATTGGAAAGCAGCTTAAAAAATCAATAGAAATAGAAACACTTCTAAGTTCAGATATTATTAATGAAACAGATCTTTTTAAAAAAGCACAAGCTATTTATAAGTATGTCCAAAACACTTATACTTGGAATGATCGTTATCGAATTTTTAAAGATGTTTCTATAAAAAATCTTTTAAAAAACAAATCTGGAAATGTTTCTTCTATCAATATTTTATTACACAACCTTTTAAAAGAAAGCAATATTAATGCTAAACCTATTTTAGTATCAACACGCAACAATGGCTTTCCGACTAAAATATTCCCTGTTATTTCAGATTTCAATTATTTAATCGTGCAAGCTACAATAAATGAAAAATCATATTTATTGGATGCTACTGATAGCTATCTAAACTTTGGCGATATTCCTTTTAGATGTCTTAATCAATATGGAAGGTTGTTAGATTTTAAAAACGGAAGTGAATGGATAAATTTAAAACCAAGTAAACCCTCAAATATTTATTATAAAGCCGACTTGCAAATAGATGAAAACAATATAATTTCAGGGGTTGTAAATTCAAGAAGAACTGGTTATCATGCTATAAACAGAAAAAAGAAGTATCACAAAAATGAGAATGAATTTTTGGAAAAGTTAGAAAACAGATATCCATATTTAGAAATTTCAGGTTTTGAAGTTGCCAGTAATGCTATAAACAGTTTGGATTTTAGAGAATCATATAATATCGAATACAATTATGATAGCGCTGGAAATAACATGTATTTAAACCCGTTTTTTGTAACGTTCTTCAAAGAAAATCCTTTTAAACTTCAAGAAAGAACCTATCCTATAGACTTTGGTTATAAAGACACCTATTTCTATTCTTTTAAACTAACCCTTAACGACAACTATACTATAATTGAAACGCCTCAAGATTTAAACGTAAGTCTTCCAAACGAATCAGGTCGATTATTATTTTCATCTAAAAAAATTGGAAACACGCTTAATATCATGCTAAAAATCAACTTTAAAAAAGCTATATATGATGCAGAGTACTACCCGTACTTAAAAGAGTTTATGAATAAAATTGTTAACATTCAAACCAATTCAGTTATACTTCTCAGGAAAAACAATTAATCTTTTCTTACTTTTGAATAAATGAACAGCCCATCAAAAAAAAACTGGAAATCAAAACTTCATGATATTATTTATGAAGCAGACACCCCAGCAGGAAAATTTTTTGATGTTGTTTTATTTATAGTCATTATTGCTAGCATACTACTCGTTATGCTGGAAAGTGTTAATAGCATAGACAAAAATTACCATAATTTTTTAAATATATCGGAATGGGTAATTACCATCCTTTTTAGTATAGAGTATATAGCCAGGATTATTACCGTAAAAAAACCCATAAGGTATATTACAAGCTTTTATGGTATTATAGATTTGCTGTCAACCATTCCAAAATATATCTCGTTAATATTTGGTGGCGTACATGCACTTGCAGCTTTACGTGCCCTACGTTTGTTACGCATTTTCAGGATACTAAAACTGGCGCGGTATCTTGGTGCGTCAAATAACTTAGTAACGGCATTAAAAGCAAGTCGCGCAAAAATTTCTGTATTTCTATTTGCAGTTATAATCATAGCCATTATCCTAGGCACCATTATGTATTTAGTTGAAGGCGAAGAAAATGGATTCTCCAACATCCCAAAAAGTGTATATTGGTGTATTGTAACACTAACTACAGTTGGTTTTGGAGATATTGCACCACAAACGCCCTTAGGGCAATTTATTGCTTCTCTAATTATGATTTTAGGTTATGGGATTATAGCTGTGCCAACTGGTATTGTATCTGCAGAATACACGGCTCAAAACAAGAAAAACAACAATTCTCAACCTAATGACAGTATATCACTAAACTCGCAATCTTGTGAAAATTGTCTAGCCGAAAACCATAAAGATAAAGCCGATTACTGCTATAACTGTGGCGAAAAACTTTATAGTTAATTTTAATATTTCACTCACAATAGGTTTTTAGTCTTTAAATTCGTCATATTTTTTTAAAATTCGGGTTAAAATTTTCAAAAAGCTAAAATTAAATACATCCTTTTAACTAAATTTGAATTCAATAAATAAATCAACTCATTAATTCAAAAACTAAATACCTCATTTCTATAATAGGGCCTACTGCCATTGGGAAAACCACTTTCAGTATTAAACTAGCTCAGCATTTTAATACTGAGATTCTATCAGCAGATTCTCGTCAATTTTTTAAAGAGATGCAAATAGGAACTGCCGCACCTAGTGCAGAAGAATTACGAGCAGCTAAACATCATTTTATTCATCATAAGTCCATAAAAGACCATTACAATGTTGGTGCTTTTGAAAAAGACGCTATAAAATGCTTAAATACACTTTTTAAAGTCCATGATGTTGTTATCATGGTTGGTGGTTCAGGTTTATATGTTGATGCTGTTACCAAAGGCCTTGACCATTTCCCTAAAGTAGACAAAAGTATAAGAGCATCTTTAAACAAAGATTTAGAGACTAAAGGCTTGAAATATTTGCAAAACCTATTAAAAGAGCGAGATTTGGTTTCTTACAACACCATTGCCATAGATAATCCACATCGTGTTATTCGAGCTTTAGAAATCTGCATTGGTACTGGTAAACCTTACGCTTCATTTTTAAATAAAGACAAAGAAAACCGCCCTTTTAAAACCATAACCGTTGGACTAACTGCCGAAAGGGCATTAATATACGAGCGCATCAACCAGCGTGTTGATATTATGGTACAAGAAGGTTTATTAGACGAAGTTATAACATTACTTCCTAATAAGGATTTAAACGCATTAAATACTGTTGGCTATAAAGAATTGTTCCATTATTTAAACAGTGAATGGGAATTAGATTTTGCCATTTCAGAAATTAAAAAGAATACCCGCCGTTTTGCAAAACGTCAACTAACCTGGTTTAAAAAGAATAAAGACACGCTTTGGTTTGATTATTCAACACCATCTGAAAAAATTATTAGTCAGCTTCTGCCTCACTTAAATGTTTAAAAATGAAAATAAACGAAGATGCTCTCGATAATCCTGTTTGGTTTTCCCTAACAGACATTCATTCTGACCAATGTATAGATTATGGCAATGTAAAATTTTATCAAACAGATTATGCTCCTTTTGGAGCTTTTATTAACAATCAAGACACCGCCTTTGCTATTGAAAAGTATGCACAATTAATCAAAGCCTTTTTTATTGTTGGCAACAAACCTAAAGTCCCTGCTTCTTTTAAACCACCAATAAAACATGTGGGTTTACAAATGATTATTTATGATAAAATAAAGCACCCAATTACAGAAACTATTATAGAACTTAATGAAGCGAATTATCAAGATTTAACAACTTTAGTTAAACTCGTATACCCAGAGTTCTTTAAAGAAAAAACAAATGCTTTAGGGCGTTATTATGGCATTTACAAAAATCAAAAACTAGTTGCAGTAACAGGTGAGCGTATGCAAACCAATAATTTTATTGAAATAAGTGCTGTTGTAACCCATCCCAATTTTTTAGGTAATGGTTATGCTAGACAATTAATAACACATACAGCAAACCGTATATTTGATGATGGCAAAATCCCTTTTTTACACGTAGACGAAAACAATTTGGGCCCCATAGCTTTGTACAAAAAACTAGGGTTTACAATTAGAAGAGAAATGCAATATTGGAAGGTCAGTAGCTAAAACTACTTTATACTTTATTTAAAGAGAACCGAAGGAAACAACTATTTTTATTGCATCACTACATTGCTGTACTTAGCATTTACAACAATACTTTTACCACTAGCTAAATTTCCTGTTGAAAAATTAGTAGGGTTTTCTTTTGACCCTTTTTTAGGATGGGACAAACGTGAGCGTATACCTTTATACTGCATATTACAATCTACTTTAGGTAATGAAATAACAGCATTACTATTCTGAAGAATAATATTCAGATTGTTAAAGGAATCTGCTATTTTATAAATTTCTATATCCCCAATATTACCATCAACCACAGCGCTACCTGTTAAGTTTTGTATGTCGACCTCAGAAGATATCGCATTTAAAACCAAATGAGATACATTTTCTAATTCAGCATTTCTAACATAATTTAAATTTAGTTCGCCCAAATTCCAGTGTGTCACGAAAACTGGCGAATATGAAGCATTAATGGAAGTTGAACTTCCATTAATGCTATATGCTGTGAATTTTGTATGTGATAGATCTGCTTTTAAATTATCAATATTTGCAGCAAACTCAATCTCGCCATATCTAACATTAACCTTTAATTTTGCCTTTTTAGGCATTTTAATTTTAATAGTTTTTTTAACATTAGAATTGGTTTTACCATGCACTAATTCTTCAATTTTCTTTTGACGTTCTTCAACGAGTTTAGAACGTTCTTTTATATGCTCTTTATGTTTTATAACATGCGCTTTACGAGCGTTTTCATGTTCTGCTTTAGCTGCCATACGTTCAGCCTGTGCTTCAATACGGGCAACTTGACCTTCCATTTTTTTAGCAAAATGCTCGCCCCATTCGGCCATGCGCTCTCCAAATTCTTCGCCCCACTCTTCATCAAATTTCTCTCCCCAAGCTTCCATTTTTTTTACATAGTCCTCTTCATTCCATTTATCTTCAAACTTTTCAGCCCAGGCTTCCATTTTCTTAGCATAGTCTTCACCATATAGCGACTCAAACTTTTCGGTATATTTCTCTAAGTACTTTTCACCATCTTTTTTATAAGCGTCATAGTCAAATTCAATATTGTTAACACCTTCTGGTAGCTCAGGTAATTCAGGCATCTCTGGCATTTCGGGCATTTCAACATGAAAATCAAAGTCCATCTCTGGCATATCTGGCATATCTGCTAATTCAAACTTCAACTCTTTTATTACGGCATGAACGGCATCATCATCACCATGACCAGGTATATTATAAGTCCATATATTTGAATGCTTTCCTGTTGTTCTAATTGAAACGTTATCACTAGAAGCATCAATATCTACACCCCAAGATTTTAAAGTGTTTTCAAGTTCGACTTTACTTAATTGCTCGCCTTCTATATACGCTTCTATTTCAACAGTATCTTTATTCCAAGTATCAAATACAATATTGCAATGACTGGTATTTAAATCTATAGTCACATCCTTATCCACCTTAATGGATTGCAATACTTTAGTCAATTTTTGTTGTGCTATTAAGCTTCCTGATATAAGAAAGCATAAAGCCAATAATTTCATTTTTATAGTTGTCGTGTTCATTTTTTGATTTTTTAGATTGATTGTGTTACTCCATCTGCATTAACATCAGAAGTATTTAATTGTTTTAATTGTGCTCTTAAACGATATAACAGATTTAAACGAAATTTCAAATTATCAATAAGAGCATTAACCGTTAATTCAGACGGTCCAGATTCTGTTAATTCAACCGATAAGCGTTTGTACTCCTTATCAAGCGCATCTAATTGTGCTAAATAACCATCAAACAAATCTTTGGTTTCTGGCGTATATTTCATTTTAGATAATTCTAAATTGATACTTGCCAAATAATAATCTTCTACCTTTTTTAATCCGGGAGAAACATCGCCCAAAGTTTTTGTTTCAACAGTATCATTCGTTGCAACCGTTACTGGTAAGTCTGTTACTTGTGGTTGAAAATATTTAAAAGCCCCAAGACTCAAACCTAGAAGCAACACAACACTGGCGGCAATTTGCATCCAACTAAAAGTTATGCGTTTTGCTACTGGCAATGCTTCATCCAGCTTATCAAGAAAACGTTCTTGATGATTTTTAGGCATCTTCTCATTCGCTATTTGGTCATTCTTAAATAACTCTCTAATATCTCGTGCCATCTTTTCTAAGTGTTAACAGTTCTTTTAATTTTCCTTTACCTCTTGATAATTGTGTACGTGACGCTACCTCTGAAATATTTAAAATTTCCGAAATTTCTTGATGATCATATCCTTCTATTAAATACAACATCACCACGTATTGGTACTTATCTGGTAATTTATTGATCGCGTCTTTTACTTCATTCAATGTAATAGCGTCTTCTACTAACCATTTGTCGTTTTTATCAGTATCAACTACTTTCAGGTGCACCTCATCTAATTCAACAAGTTGATGTTTTTTAGATTTTAAAAAGTCAATACTTTTATTAACAACAATACGTTTTAACCAAGCCCCAAAAGTAACCTCCGCTTTGTATTGATGTAGCTTCGTAAAAGCCTTGACAAAAGCTTCTTGCACTACATCTTCAGCATCTGCAGCATCTTTTAAAAATCGTTTCGCAACAATATACATACCATCGCAGTACTGGTTGTATAACTGCAATTGCGCTTTCCGATTGTTCTGTTTACATTGTTCAATAATGTCAACTTTAAACATGCCGATTCTACTTTTGGTTTAAGTTAGTTCGTTTAAAAGACTGTAAAAAAAATAGAGTGTTGCAAATAAAATACATTTTTTTAAAATAATTACTTTTTGGGCACGACCCAAGGGTCAGACTACATGTCACAAGTCCTTGTTCCTTAGGGTTTTACAACACTGCCTCTAACGCAGGTCTGTCCGAAAATGATAGGTTTTATTTATAGTAACAGCCTCTGTTTAAATCAATCATCCATCATCTGTCATTTTCTCACAACGCAACAAAGCTAAATAAATCTACGTTTGCACTTTAGTAATTATACCTTTTAAATTATCTTTATGCCTTATTAAATTGCTCTGTATGAATACCTTTTTAAAACGCATCTTAATTTTTTTATCCATTATAGCTCTAGGGCTATTTTTATATTCCGTTTTTATAGAAAATATTTTTGCAAAACGATTAAGTCCAAAAGACACAGTCGAATTTAAACTCAACGATTTAAAGCTTGAAGTCTTTTATAATAGACCATTCAAAAAAGATAGAGAAATTTTCGGAGCCCTAGTCCCTTTTAACCAAGTATGGCGTACTGGCGCTAATGAAGCTACTACTTTTGAAACCAACAAAACCCTTGAGGTAAAAGGTATGCCATTAGTTGCTGGAAAATACACATTATGGACGGTGCCAAAAGATTCTGTTTGGACGGTTATATTTAACTCAAAACAATATTCATGGGGTGTAAATGCCGAAATGAAACCCATGTGGGACCCCAACTATGATGTTATAAATATTGAAGTCCCTGTACAAAAATTAGATGGTCCCGTAGAGCAGTTTACTATTGCTTTTGATAACTCTACAGACAATCTGTTTTTAACTATGGCTTGGGATGCTATAAAAGTTGCCGTGCCATTAAAATAAGTTCTTTTCAGGAAAAGAAATAAAAAAAACAATAGTTTAAATAACCCTTGAAGATAATCTCTACAAACATAGCAAAGCCAACAACCATAACTTGGAACGATCAGGAAATTACTACAGGTATTTACAAAAAACCGACCTCTAGCCCTATTTATTTAGGAACTGAATCTGTAAAAGGTGATGAAGTTTCAAATCGAAGTATACATGGTGGTAAATTTAAGGCCTGCTATTTATTTTCAGAAGTACATTATCAATATTGGAAATACCTTTACCCAAATTTAGACTGGAATTGGGGCATGTTTGGAGAAAACCTAACCGTATCTGATTTAGATGAAACCCAAATTTATATTGGTGATATCTATAGAATTGGCGAGACCTTAGTACAAGTTACTCAACCTCGAGAACCTTGCGTTAAATTTGGTGTTAAATTTGGCTCACAACGTGTTTTAAAAGAATTCATTGATCATGGTTTTTCAGGCACTTATGTCCGTGTTTTAGAAGAAGGGTTCGTAAAAACCGGAGATACTATAAAACTTATTGAACATAAGGAAAACAGTCTAACTACAGCTCAGTTTTTTAATTTACTTTTTGCTAAAAATAAAAATCGTGAACTTATAGAAAAAGCTATAATGAATGATGCTTTACCTCAAAGAAAGCGGGATAAATTGAAACAGTATATAAAGCAAGTTTGATTTGGTTTGTTATATCTTTGTTGCAAATTATTCTAAATGTCATTCAAAGACCTAAAATTAAACCGACCTTTATTAAGAGCCATTGCTGAATCTGGATACAACAACCCTACATTGGTTCAAGAAAAAACCATCCCTTTAGTTTTAGACAAAAAGGACATTATCGTTTCGGCACAAACCGGTACCGGAAAAACTGCAGCTTTTGCGCTTCCTATTTTACAATTATTATTTGACCGACAGGACGCTCCTAAAAAAGGAAAGACAATTAAAGCTCTAATTGTTAGCCCAACTAGAGAATTAGCCATTCAAATTGAAGCAAATTTTAAAACATATAGTAGCTATACAAACCTTAGAACAACTGTTGTTTATGGAGGCACTTCTATTGAACCTCAAAAAGAGATTTTAACTAAGGGTATTGATATTTTAATAGCTACTCCTGGACGCTTATTGGATTTACACAAACAGGATATCGTCAATCTTGATTATGTTGAAACATTAGTTTTAGATGAAGCTGATTTAATGTTAGACATGGGGTTTATTGATGATGTCAAAAAAATTGAACGCTTGTGCACCAAAGAGAAACAAATACTTTTGTTTTCGGCAACCATTCCATATAAAGTAGAACAATTGGCTAATTCCATTTTAAATGCTCCTGAACGTGTTGAAGTGGCTCAGAATTCTTCTACCTCAAAACAAGTTGTTCAATTATTATATTATGTTCCTAAACGCAATAAAATAGAACTGTGTTTACATTTATTACGGAACACTATTAAAGGAAATATCCTCATTTTTAGGAGGACCAAATTTGGTGTGGATAAACTTGAAAAAACACTCTTGAAAAATGGTTATAAAGTCGATAGTATCCATGGTGACAAAAGTCAGACAGGAAGACAAGATGCTTTAAACAAATTTAGAAAAGGCGAGATCAATATTTTAATTGCTACAGATGTGGCTGCTCGAGGCATTGATATTAATGATTTGGATGTGGTAGTTAATTTTGATTTACCTAACGTACCCGAAACTTATGTCCATAGAATAGGTAGAACAGCTAGAGCTGGCAAAAAGGGTATAGCTTATTCTTTTTGTTCTGCAGATGAGAAAAGTTATGTGCAAACCATCCAACAACTTATTCAGTTACAATTGGATATTATTGAAGATCACCCTTATCCGCTAGATCCAAAAGCAAAACCTATTGTTCATAAATCAAAAAAAACTGGAAGTAAGCATAGAAAAGGGCGTAAAAGTGAAGCTTCAAAAAAGAAAAAGAAACGCTGGTACTAAATGAAAACAGAAATACAAACCATCATATCGCAGTTAAGCCTTCAACCGCATCCTGAAGGTGGTTATTTTAAGGAAACCTACAGAAGCGCTGGTGTTATTGATGAAAAGCACCTAGGCTCGAACTTTTCAGGAAATAGAAACTATACAACTGCTATTTATTTTCTTTTAACTTCTGATACTTTTTCTGCTTTTCATAGAATTAATCAAGATGAAATCTGGCATTTCCATAAAGGATCTGCTATAAAACTTCATATTATTTCTGATGAAGGCGTTTACTCAACCATCATTATTGGTAATGATTTGGAAAAAGGCGAATTACCGCAGTATGTGGTACCTAAAAAATATTGGTTTGCAGCTGAAGTTATAAACGCTGATGATTATAGTTTGGTGGGATGTACTGTATCTCCTGGGTTTGATTTTAAAGATTTCGAACTTCCTGAAAGAGCTTCATTAATAACTAAGTTCCCGCAACATAAAACTATCATAACAAAACTTACTAGGGTTTAACTCATCATTTTTATCGAAGTCTTTGATCAAAATGGTGTTTTAAAAATGAAATTTGAACACTCAGCATTATCCCTAAAAGCAGCACAGCATACATTAATGTTTTTGACATTTTAAAGCCTGTAAAAGTCGCTATTAAGCTATGGCTTGAAAGCACATTAAAACCCATTTCATTTAACCAAATCGAGCCTTCAGATGACGCTCCAGTCAATAAAACATATAGTATGACAGCTAAAAATCCTATAAAAACTAAAACCCAAGTTGTTTTAGAAATTAAAGGTTTATATACTGTTACATGGCTTGTATTGAGTTCTTCAATTTGTGACATTACTGCATCGGTAAAATTAAAAGACGGCGTTTCGATAGCGCTTTCATTAATCACTTTTTTTGTTAAATCGTCTAAATATTTATCTGCGTTCTCTTTCATAATATTCGATTAATTCCGGTTCTAATTTATCCTTTAAAATGGTTGCTAGTTTTTTTCTGCTTCTAAACAATTTCACCTTTACATTATTAGCTGTCAATCCAATGGTCTTTGATATCTCTTCTAATGATAAGTCTTCAAAATAATATAAGGTTAACAAAAAACTATCATCACCCGGTAATAAAGCTATACAATCTTGAATGGTTTGTTTACGTTCTTTATTTTCCAACCTATCTAAGGCATTATCAATAGCTTTTACTTGGTGCTCGGTAAACTCATCAATGGCTACATCATTAAGAAACTTTTTATTCTTCTTTATTCTATCTAAGCTTGTATTATACGCTATTCTATAAATCCACGTAGAAAATTTAGAATCACCCTTAAATTTGTTCAAAGATTTATAAACCTTTACAAAAGTATCTTGCGACACTTCTTCGGCTTCTTCTCTATTCTTAAGCATTCTAAACGTTAAAGTAAAAACTAAATCCTGATAACGTTCTACTAATACAGTAAATGCATTTGTATCGCCTTCAATAATTAAATTGATATAATGTTGGTCGTTGATGGTCATTTTAAATGTAAGACGACTATGCTTTATTTAAGGTTACACCATAATCCAAAAAAAAACCAAAAAAAAGTGTAACCAAATTTAAAAACGCATCGTCATAAGTTATGAACACATTAAAAATAATCAATTAAAAACAAACAATTATGGAAGCAATTTTAATCCCCATCACTTTTTTTATCGCTGTATTCGGAATGGTATATTTATACTTGTCAACAAGAAACAAAGAACGTTTAGCGCTTATAGAAAAAGGAGTAGATGCCAGTATTTTTATGAGAGGTAAAAGTCAAACAGCACCTATTTGGAAAGTACTTATTTTAAATTTAGCACTTTTATTAATGGGCATTGGTCTTGGTGTATTCATGGCCTCTTTATTAGACAGCTATACAAGTTTAGATGAAGATGCCGTCTATCCTGCTACAATTTTCTTTATGGCAGGTGTGGGTTTATTTATTGGGTTTAAAATGACTAAAGATTTAGATAAGGAATAACACCAATTAAATTCATCAATCAAAAAACACTAAAACCTGTTTTCTTTTAAGAAGGCAGGTTTTTTATTTTATTGGAAAATCAAAATAAGTATCAGGAAATGGTTCGCTTCTGAGTGTAAAATGCCACCATTCCTTAGGGTAGTTTCTAAAATTATGTTTGAGCATTATAGATTGCAATAATTGTCTATTTGCTTTTTGTTTATCAGTAATCCTATCAAAATCAACCCAAGACGCTTCTCCAAAAAAATCATATGGACTTCCCATATCTAAAGGTTCGCCTGTATTAGCATTTATTATCGTTAAATCCAAAGTGCTTCCTCGACTATGCCCTGATTTTGAAGCAATATAACCTGCTTTGAATAAATTTCGTTTTTTAACATTAGGATAAAATATATGTTTGTTAATCGTATCATTTAATTTTCTAGCCCATAATACAAAATGATTTACCGCTTGCTGTGGCCGGTAACCATCATAAACCATTAAACATAAATTTTGCTTTTGTAAGGCTTCATGAACCAATTTTAAAGCTTTGGTAGTTGCTTCTGTCAATATTAATTTATTGGACTCATAACCTTTAACAGGTGAGCCTACAAAATTATTTGAAGTATAATAACGCAATTCTACTTTCAAATCTGGAATAGCATGCTCAACATAAACAAAACCTTCAGGCAATTGAGCAAATGCGCTTGCATAGGTTACGTAGATTAAAAAAAACAAACTATACTTCATTTTCATTTCGAATTATGCTAATTTAGAAAATAAAAGAACATGCTTTTTGAAAATCCCATAAATTTAAATCTGAAAGATGCTGATGTTGTTTATTACCCAAATTTCTTTAGTCGAGATATAGCGGATTCTTTTTTTGCAAGTTTGTTAAATCAAATAAACTGGAAACAAGATAAAATAACTGTTTACGGAAAAACACATTTACAACCTCGTTTAACAGCTTTCTATGCCAACAATAGCAGTGCTTATAAATATAGTACCATTATTATGCACCCAAATGCTTTTAGTGGTGATTTACTTAAAACCAAAAACGCTATAGAAACAAGATTAAATATCAATTTCACCAGTTGCTTAGCAAATTTATATCGTGATGGACTAGATAGTAATGGTTGGCATGCCGATGATGAAAAAGAATTAGGTAAAAACCCAATAATAGCATCCGTTTCTTTTGGTGCCGAACGTCTATTTCATTTTAAGCATAAGTTAGACAAAACCCAAAAAACAAAACTTATTTTACAGCATGGAAGCCTTTTATTAATGCAAGGAGGCACACAAACATACTGGCAACATCAAATACCTAAAACACGAAAAACTATTGGGAAGCGAATCAATCTAACATTTAGAATTATTGCATAAAAAAGCCGAGTTCCCTCAAACTCGGCTTTTCTTCAATTTGCTTTTTATATTATGATGCTAGATTTGGGGTTTCCGCTTTTAACAACATAATGCAAATATTAATTAATTAATCCATTGAACTAAAAAGTGTGTTATTTAGTACACTCCAAATATATAATTATAAATTTTACGTCAACGATTAAATACATTTAAAATCGATGAAATACATTAAATTTTAACATTTTTAATCGATTTTATTTATTTTATCGATGAAATACACTTTTTTTAGTTTAAAAGGTTTTAATAAAAATCTATAAACACAAAAAAAGCACCCTAAAAAAGGGTGCTTTTTTACTAACTAACCAACCAAAAATATGAATTACAATTCATAAGTTTAAAGTAACCACTCAATAAACTTTTTACTTGAATGTAATTGTAATTTATAAAGCAATCCTTATGCCAAACTAAATTCAGCTATTTTTTTGTGATTTATTTAACATAAAAGTGCAAAAAACTAATTGAATAAAAATAATTAAGACCTATTAGTATTTAATATTTAATTATAGGATATTTGTTTCTCAAAAAACAGACCACTTCATGAAAAAAATCTCATTCATACTTATTGCTTTTTTAATATTGGCATGCGGAGAGAAAAAACACGACTTAATTGTAAAAACTAATATAAAAGGATTAAAAAAAGGAACTGTTTATCTTAAAAAAGTAAAAGATACTACACTAATAACTATTGATTCATTAGTTATAAATGGAAATTCAATGTTTGAACTGTATAGTCCTATAGATTCTCCAGAAATGTTTTATTTATATTTAGATAAGCATAGTAGTGAAAAAGATAGGATTGCTTTTTTTGCAGATAGAGGTGTTACAGAAATCAATACAACACTTAAAAACTTTGTTTTTGATGCAAAAATTGAAGGTTCGGAACAACAAAAAATATTAGAAGCATATCAAGCTGTTATTTCTAAATTGAATAATAGAAACCTAGATTTAATTAAAGAACTGTTTGACGCTCAAAAAGAAGGTGATACAGCTAAACTTAATACTATTCAAAAAGAAGCTGATGGTGCTTTAAAACGAAAATACTTATACACTGTGAATTTTGCATTAAATAATAAAGACAGTGAAGTTGCGCCTTATCTAGCACTTACCGAAATATACAATGCCCAGATAAAACTATTAGACACCATAAATAATTCACTAACCCCAAAAGTTAAAGCATCCAAATACGGAAAAGAATTAGAGTCTTTTATTGAAAAAATAAAGAAAGTCGAGGAAACCAATTAATAAACTCATTTAAAATTTTTAAGTCTTCTAAACAAAATATTGGCATAAAAAAACCTCATACTAATTGAGGTTTTTGAGCCGATGGAGGGACTCGAACCCACGACCTGCTGATTACAAATCAGCTGCTCTAGCCAGCTGAGCTACATCGGCTTTTAACGGGCGCAAATATAAAAGCAAAAATGATATTTACAACACCCCATTAAAAATTTTATTATAGTTTATTAATCTTCTCGATTAAAGCTCTGCCTTTAGTTTCCAACTCATTATTAATAGCTTTAAAATGAGCCTTAGCACTATCAACATGCTTAGCGTTTACTTTTGCTATTAATTCATCAAAAGTCTCAATTGCTTCGTCAATAATTGCTTCGCTCTTTTTAGTGTCTTTGTCTGTATTTGTATATTCCCAAACGTAAACTGCCTCTATAATATCGCCTAAAACATAATTAATGTCTTTTTTTAGGTCTCTAACATTTGCCATCTTGTGTGTTTTAAATTTTAACAAAAATAAGTATTTAATTCAAATAAAGATTCATTTTTTGATTATACATAAACTTCTAATAATGTAGCCTTTTTAGAAGTGATTTGATAATCTTTAATTGCTGCAGGCAACAATACAGTTTCACCTTTTTTTACATATTCAGTAACACCGTTTGCAGAAACTTCTGCTTCACCTTCAACACACATATAAATGAAAAAGGAATCCTGTTTATTCTCTTTTTTAAGTGTTTTAGTTACCTCTAAGTAGCTTGTTGTAAAATATGGACAACTCACCATTTGGTTTGACTTGTTTTCTTCTTTTGAGTAATTGACTCTAAAATTATCTGGCATGTTAAAATCGAAAGCATCAATAGCCAAATCGTTATGCAATTCTCTTTCATTGCCTTTATCATCTACTCTATCCCAATCATAAACACGATAGGTAATATCACTAGTTTGCTGTATTTCGGCAACCATAACGCCAGCTCCAATAGCATGAATACGACCAACTTCAATAAAATAAGTGTCGCCAACTTTTACTTTATCAAAATTTACGATGTCTGTAAGTGTTTTAGCTTTTAAATGACTTAAATATTTTTCTGGAGTCATATCCTGATTAAATCCAACAATTAAATTGGCATCATCATCAGCTTGCAAAGTATACCACATTTCAGTTTTTCCAAAAGAATTATGGCGCTTGGCCGCTAGCTCATCATTGGGATGCAACTGAATTGACAAATCTTTCTCAGCATCAATAAATTTAATTAAAAGCGGAAATTTATTTCCAAAGGTTTTATAATTTTTACTTCCTATTAGATCGGCTTTTAAAGTTTCTAATAAACCTTTTAAAGATTGTCCTTTTAAATGACCATTTGAAACGATGGAAGTATCGCCTTCAACATCGCTAATTTCCCAACTTTCGCCTATATTAGGTAAATCCGATTTTTTATTAAGAAGTGTTTTTAGTTTTTGTCCACCCCAAATTTTATCTTTTAAGATAGGCGTGAATTTAATTGGGTATAAAGTGTTATTCATTTTATTTTCCAGAATACGTTACAAAGTTACGAGGGGTTTCAAAAAGTGTAATTTCAAGTTCTAATTCGGCATCTAATTTAGGCCTTATTTTATTAAAAATTACAACAGCTATATTTTCAGCTGTAGGGTTTAAATCTTTAAATTCTGGAACTTCAACATTTAAATTTTTATGATCAAAAGCATCTTCAACTTCGCTCTTAATAATATCTTTTAAAATCTTCATATCAATAACATAACCTGTTTCTTCATCAATAATCCCAGTAACACTTACAATAAGTTCATAATTATGACCATGAAAATTAGGGTTATTACATTTTCCAAAGATGCCATCATTTTTTTCGAAGCTCCAATCTTTTCTATACAGCCTATGGGCTGCATTAAAATGGGCTTTTCTACTAACCGTTACTTTCATTTAAGATACTATATTTATGTGTTCGTAGAATTTATCAAAAATCACTTTAAACCATTCTGTATAAAGTTCAGGCTGTAAGGATATATCAACTTTTACATCTTCTAAAGGCATCCATTTCCAACTAGCAACTTCATCAGTATTAATAATGGGTTCATCATTGTATTTCCCAAGTAGTACATGATCATATTCATGCTCGGTTAAACCATTATCAAACGGTGCTTTATATATAAAAGAAATAGATTCTTGCAAATTTACAACAAATCCCATTTCTTCTTGTAAACGTCTCATACCTGCTTCAATGTTAGTTTCCCCATCTCTCTGATGACTACAACACGTATTGGTCCAAAGCCCTGGTGAGTGATATTTATCTAAGGCGCGTTGTTGCAACATCAACTCATTATCATTATTAAAAATAAAAACAGAAAATGCACGGTGTAATAAGGCCTTTTCATGGGCTTCTAATTTAGCCATCAAACCAATCTGTTCATCATTTTCGTTAACAAGAATTACTTTTTCTTCTTTCATAGTTAAACAAAAATACCAAGTAAATTTTTAAAAAACATGTTTCTAATTAGAAATTTAAAAAGTGGCTTAAACTTCTATTCTTATTGGCGTTATAAATATTATCTTTGCAACCCATTTGCAAAGACAAATATGAGTTTTTTAAAAGAAATAGAACGCAGACGAACTTTTGGTATTATATCACATCCAGATGCTGGTAAAACCACGTTAACAGAAAAATTACTTCTTTTCGGTGGTGCCATTCAAGAAGCAGGTGCTGTAAAAAGTAATAAAATTAAGAAAGGGGCTACTAGTGACTTTATGGAAATTGAGCGTCAACGTGGTATTTCGGTTGCAACGTCCGTTTTGGCTTTTGAATATAATGGTATAAAAATCAATATTCTTGACACGCCTGGTCATAAAGACTTTGCTGAAGACACCTTTAGGACATTAACTGCTGTTGATAGTGTTATTGTAGTCATTGATGTGGCAAAAGGTGTTGAGGAACAAACTGAAAAACTAGTAGAAGTTTGTCGTATGCGAAACATTCCTATGATTGTATTCATTAACAAAATGGATAGAGAAGGAAAGGATGCCTTTGATTTATTGGATGAAGTTGAGCAAAAATTAGGTTTAAAAGTGGTGCCTTTAAGTTTCCCGATTGGTATGGGTTATGATTTTAAAGGTATTTATAATATTTGGGAGAAAAACATCAATCTTTTTAGTGGTGATAGTAGAAAAGATATTGAAGAAACTGTAGAAATATCGGATTTATCATCTCCAGAATTAGATAGTTTAGTTGGCGATACAGCTGCTAATACCCTTAGAGAGGAAATTGAATTAGTGGAAGGTATTTATCCTGAATTTGATAAAGAAAAATACCTTAACGGCGAACAGCAACCTGTTTTCTTTGGTTCTGCTTTAAATAATTTTGGGGTTAGGGAATTATTGGACTGTTTTGTTGATATTGCTCCAAAACCAAGACCAAAACAAAGTGAAGAGCGATTAGTAAAACCCGATGAATCTAATTTTAGCGGGTTTGTATTTAAAATACATGCTAATATGGATCCAAATCACAGAAATAGATTGGCTTTTGTTAAAATTGTTTCTGGAGAATTTAAACGTAACTCCCCTTATTTGCATGTTAGGAATAAGAAAAAAGTGAAGTTTTCTAGTCCAAATGCTTTTTTTGCTGAAAAAAAGGAAATTGTTGATATATCATTCCCAGGTGATATTGTTGGTTTACAAGATACTGGAACTTTTAAAATTGGAGACACCTTAACGGAAGGAGAAATATTAAACTATAAAGGTGTTCCTAGCTTTTCTCCTGAACATTTTAGATATATTAATAATGCAGATCCTTTAAAATCTAAACAATTGTTTAAAGGAATCGATCAACTTATGGATGAAGGTGTGGCACAATTATTTACTTTAGAACTTAATGGTAGAAAAGTAATTGGTACTGTTGGCGCCTTACAATATGAGGTTATTCAATACAGGTTGGAACATGAGTATGGTGCTAAATGTACTTATGAAAACTTGAATGTATATAAAGCATGTTGGGTAGATCCAAAAAATTCTAAAACTGATGAATACAAAGAATTTGTTAGAGTTAAACAACGTTTTTTAGCTAAAGACAAGCAAAATCAGCTTGTATTTTTAGCAGATTCGGCATTCTCATTACAGATGACTCAGCAAAAGTACCCAAACATTAAACTTCATTTTACTTCTGAGTTTGATTAAAACCAGGTGTATTTCGTCTATTAATGACTTGAAAAATGCTTTTTAACGATTATTCTAAATACTAAACTTTTCTGTTTTTAAATTTAACTAAGAATCATAACCCCAAAATGATTAAATTATGAAAATTAACGCTAAAAAATTCAGTAACGCTGATATTACAGTAACCTACGATCCTTGTGTATGTATTCAATCTGAAACTTGTGCAAAGGAACTTTCCAATGTTTTTAGAACTTCCGTTATTCCTTGGGTAGATATAGATGGTGCTTCAACCAAAAAAATAATAGAGCAGGTAAAACGATGCCCTTCTGGTGCATTACAGTTTAACGTAAAAAAAGATGTTGCTTAATAAGCTTAACTTCTATAATATAAAAAAGCCTTTGAAAATAATTTTTAAAGGCTTTTTTATATTATGCTTGACCTGTAGGTCCAAAATTTAATGGAATAGGCGGTTGCTCGTAATCTTTAATTTCACCATGAGCATTTTCAAACCTATTAACATTATCTGTTAAAGCTTTTAATAAACGTTTGGCGTGCTGCGGCGTTAAAATTATTCTAGATTTCACCTTACTTTTTGGGACTCCGGGCATAATGTTTACAAAATCAACTACAAATTCTGAAACTGAATGATTTATAATAGCTAAGTTAGAATATGTTCCTTCTGCAACTTTCTCATCTAATTCAATGTTTATTTGTCCTTGTTTTTTATTATCTTTTTTGTCTGCCATTGAAAATTTTATTTTTTAACTTACACGAAGGTGGAAGTCTTATTAATAATCGACTTTAAAATAAAAAGCCCTACTATATGCTTAGCAGGACTTTTCGTTATCTTTAAACAGATCCCAACCTGCGTTGGGATAAATTCGACTTACAAGTTTTACTCCCCCTTAGGTTCGTAAAACTTGTGTCTTATTTAATTATAATTCAATTCTTGTTTTACTTGCATCATTTCATCAAACTCTTCTTTAGAGCCAACAATAATGTCTGTATAATTTCGCATACCTGTTCCTGCTGGAATTCTGTGTCCAACAATTACATTCTCTTTCAAGCCTTCTAAAGAGTCTACTTTACCAGCTACTGCTGCTTCATTAAGAACTTTAGTTGTTTCTTGGAACGATGCCGCAGAAATAAATGACTTAGTTTGAAGTGATGCTCTTGTAATACCTTGTAATATTGGTGTAGCTGTTGCCGGTTGAGCATCTCTAGCTACTACAAGTTTTTTATCTTCACGACGTAAAATAGAATTTTCATCTCTTAAATCGCGAGGCGAAATAATTTGTCCTGCATTAAGATTCGTAGAATCTCCAGCATCTTCAATGACTTTCATTCCAAAAATATCATCATTTTCTTTAATAAAGTCAGCTTTATGAGCCAATTGATCTTCTAAGAAAATAGTATCACCAGAATCAATAATTCTAACTTTACGCATCATTTGTCTTACAACAACCTCAAAGTGTTTATCATTAATCTTCACACCTTGTAAACGATATACTTCTTGCACCTCATTAACTAAGTATTGTTGAACTGCTGAAGGTCCTTTTATATTTAAGATATCATTTGGCGTAATAGAACCATCTGATAAAGGCATACCTGCTTTTACATAATCATTTTCTTGTACAAGAATTTGATTAGATAATTTCACTAAGTATTTCTTAATATCACCTAATTTAGATTCTACTATAATCTCGCGGTTACCTCTTTTTATTTTTCCAAAAGAAACCACGCCATCAATAGCACTTACAACTGCAGGGTTAGAAGGGTTACGCGCTTCAAACAACTCGGTTACACGAGGAAGACCTCCTGTAATATCACCTGCTTTTGCAGATTTACGAGGAATCTTAACTAAGATCTTACCAACACTAATTTTCTCACCGTCATCAATCATTAAATGAGCTCCTACTGGCAAGTTATAAGAACGAATTGTTTCACCCTTAGCATCTTCAATATGAAGTGTTGGAATAAGCTTTTTGTTTCTAGATTCAGAAATTACTTTCTCTTGGAAACCTGTTTGCTCATCAATTTCTACTTGGTAAGTAACCCCTTGTTCGATGTTTTCATATTTTACTTTACCCGCAAATTCTGAAATAATAACACCATTATATGGATCCCAAGTACAAACCACATCACCTTTACTTAATTGGTCACCATTCTTTACATTAATGGTCGATCCATAAGGTATATTATTGGTACTTAAAACAATACCCGTTTTCTTATCTATAAGTTTAAGTTCAGATGTTCTAGAAATAACGATATCAATATTATTACCGTCATTATCTTGACCCTTAACTGTTTTTAAATCTTCAATTTCTGCAATACCATCAAATTTAACAGCTAATTTATTATCTTCAGATATGTTACCAGCAATACCTCCTACGTGGAACGTACGTAATGTTAACTGTGTACCTGGTTCACCAATAGATTGTGCAGCAACTACACCTACAGCTTCACCACGTTGTACCATCTTACCTGTTGCTAAGTTACGTCCGTAACATTTAGAACAAATACCTTTTAAGGCCTCACATGTTAATGCTGAACGCACTTCTAGGCTTTCGATAGGTGAATCTCCAATAGCTTTTGCTATACCATCTTCAATTAACTGACCTGCTGATACTAGTAACTCATCTGTTAGTGGGTTATGTACATCGTTTAGTGATACACGACCAACAATTCTTTCTTCTAAAGTTTCAACAACTTCATCATTTTTCTTTAATGGCTCAACTTCAACCCCTCTTAATGTACCACAATCTTCTGTATTGATAATAACATCTTGAGACACATCTACTAAACGACGTGTTAAGTAACCTGCATCGGCTGTTTTAAGGGCCGTATCTGCAAGACCTTTACGTGCACCGTGTGTAGAAATAAAGTATTCTAAAATTGAAAGCCCTTCTTTAAAGTTAGAAAGAATTGGGTTTTCAATAATCTCTCCTCCACCTGCATTCGATTTTTTTGGTTTTGCCATTAATCCACGCATACCTGTAAGCTGACGAATCTGTTCTTTAGATCCACGAGCTCCAGAATCAAGCATCATAAACACCGAGTTGAACCCTTGTTGGTCTTCTCTAATACGTTTCATTGACAATTCAGTCAATTCAGCATTTGTAGAAGTCCAGATATCAATTACTTGGTTGTAACGCTCATTATTGGTAATAAGTCCCATATTATAGTTACCAGTAATACCATCAACTAAACCATTAGCTTTATCAATCATACCTTGCTTTTCTGGTGGTATGATAATATCTCCTAAACTAAATGATAACCCGCCTTGGAATGCAAACTTGAACCCTAAAGTTCTAATACTATCAAGGAAATTAGCCGTTTCAGGTACAGATGTCACTTTCAAAATATCTCCAATAATATCTCTTAAAGATTTTTTGGTTAATACTTGATTAATGAACCCTGCTGCTTGAGGAACATGTTGATTAAACAACACACGACCAACAGTAGTTTCAACAATCATTCTGTCAAGCTTACCATCTTCATTTAAATCGATTGTTCTTACTTTTATACCTGCATTTAAATCTACACGTTGCTCATTAAAAGCAATTTCTACTTCTTCTGGAGAATAAAATGTTAAACCTTCTCCTTTAATTGGCACTTCTGGAGTAGACTTACGTAGCTTGGTCATATAATATAAACCAAGTACCATATCTTGCGAAGGTACCGTAACTGGAGATCCGTTTGCTGGGTTTAAGATATTATGAGACGCCAACATTAATAATTGACATTCTAAAATAGCTTCTGGTCCTAAAGGCAAATGTACTGCCATTTGGTCACCATCAAAATCCGCATTAAATGCTGTACACACTAATGGGTGTAATTGAATTGCTTTCCCCTCAATTAATTTTGGTTGGAATGCTTGAATACCAAGTCTGTGTAACGTAGGAGCACGATTTAAAAGCACTGGATGTCCTTTTAAAACATTCTCTAATATATCCCAAACAACTGGTTCTCTTTTATCTATAATCTTTTTTGCAGATTTTACTGTTTTAACAATACCTCTTTCTATTAATTTTCTAATAACGAAAGGTTTATATAACTCAGCTGCCATATTTTTTGGCAATCCACATTCAAATAATTTCAATTCTGGCCCAACAACAATTACAGATCGTGCAGAATAGTCAACACGCTTACCAAGTAAGTTTTGACGAAAACGCCCTTGCTTACCTTTAAGTGAATCGGATAACGATTTTAACGGTCTGTTAGAATCTGTTTTTACTGCAGATGATTTACGTGTGTTATCAAATAATGAATCTACTGATTCTTGTAACATACGTTTTTCGTTACGTAAAATTACTTCTGGTGCTTTTATCTCAACCAACCTTTTAAGACGGTTGTTACGGATAATTACACGACGGTATAAATCATTTAAATCAGACGTTGCAAAACGACCACCATCTAACGGTACTAAAGGACGTAATTCTGGTGGAATAATTGGCACAACTTTCATAATCATCCATTCTGGACGATTCTCTCTGTTATTGTTAGATTCACGTAAGGCTTCAACAACTTGTAAGCGCTTTAAAGCTTCAGTTTTACGTTGTTTAGACGTTTCTGTATTTGCTTTATGACGTAATTCATAAGACAATGCTTGTAAATCAATTCTTGCTAATAAATCAATTAAACACTCAGCACCCATTTTAGCTAAAAACTTATTTGGATCTTCATCGTCTAAATACTGATTATCTTGAGGAAGTGTTTCAAGAATATTTAAATATTCTTCTTCCGTAAGGAAATCCATTTTTTGTAATGGTTCGCCTTCTTCATTTTTGGCATTGCCAGGCTGAATAACTACGTAACGCTCGTAGTAAATAATCATATCTAATTTCTTAGATGGTAAGCCTAATAAATAACCAATTTTGTTTGGTAACGAACGGAAATACCAAATATGAGCAACTGGAACAACAAGGTTAATGTGTCCTACTCTATCACGACGTACTTTCTTTTCGGTTACTTCTACTCCACAACGGTCGCAAACGATACCTTTGTAACGGATTCTTTTATATTTACCACATGCACACTCATAATCCTTTACAGGCCCAAAAATGCGCTCACAGAACAAGCCATCACGTTCTGGTTTGTGTGTTCGATAATTGATAGTTTCTGGCTTTAATACTTCACCTCTTGACTCTGCTAAAATAGATTCTGGAGATGCTAAACCAATGGAGATTTTATTAAACCTCTTTACTGTGTACTTATCTTGTTTTCTTGCCATAATATATGGTTGAAATGATTTTAATTAATTAACTACTCTTCTAATCTGATATCCAATCCTAAACCTTTCAATTCGTGCATAAGTACGTTGAATGATTCTGGCAATCCTGGATCTGGCATTGGTTCTCCTTTTACGATTGCTTCGTAAGTTTTGGCTCTACCAATAACATCATCAGATTTTACAGTTAAAATCTCACGTAAAGTACTTGATGCTCCATAAGCTTCAAGTGCCCATACTTCCATCTCACCAAAACGCTGACCACCAAATTGTGCTTTACCACCAAGAGGTTGTTGTGTGATTAATGAGTAAGGTCCAATAGAACGTGCATGCATTTTATCGTCAACCATGTGTCCTAGTTTAAGCATATAAATCACACCAACAGTTGCTGGTTGATCGAAACGCTTACCTGTTCCACCATCATATAAATAAGTATGTCCGTATCTTGGAATTCCAGCTTCATCTGTAAATCCGTTAATTTGATCTATCGTAGCACCATCAAAAATAGGGGTTGCATATTTACGATCTAATTTTTGTCCGGCCCATCCTAGTACAGTTTCATAAATCTGACCGATATTCATACGAGATGGTACACCAAGTGGATTTAATACAATATCTACAGGCGTTCCATCTTCTAAGAATGGCATATCTTCCTGACGAACGATTCTAGCAACAATACCTTTGTTACCGTGACGTCCTGCCATTTTATCACCTACTTTAAGTTTACGCTTTTTAGCAATGTAAACTTTAGCTAGTTTGATAATTCCTGATGGCAACTCATCACCTACAGAAATGGTGAACTTTTCACGACGTAAAGCGCCTTGTAAATCGTTTTCTTTAATTTTATAGTTATGAATTAAATCAGCAACAAGTTGATTTGTATGGTTATCAGTTGTCCATTTTCCAGAAACTAAATGTGCATAATCATCAACCGCATTTAACATTTTAAGTGTGAATTTTTTACCTTTTGGCAAAACTTCTTCTCCTAAATCATTAAAAATACCTTGAGCTGTTTTTCCATTTACTATAGCAAAAAGCTTTTCGATTAAAACATCTTTTAAATCATCAAACTTGGCATCATAGATTCCTTCTAATTGTAAGATATCATCTTTATCTTGGGCTCTCTTACGTTTATCTTTTACGGCTCTTGCAAAGAGTTTCTTTTCGATAACTACACCATGTAATGAAGGCGACGCTTTTAATGATGCATCTTTTACATCTCCTGCTTTATCACCGAAAATAGCACGTAATAATTTTTCTTCTGGTGTTGGGTCAGATTCTCCTTTTGGTGTAATTTTACCAATTAGGATATCGCCAGGCTTAACCTCGGCACCAACACGAATCATTCCGTGTTCATCTAAATCTTTAGTAGCTTCTTCTGAAACGTTAGGGATGTCGTTAGTTAATTCTTCATTACCTAATTTTGTATCTCTAACTTCAAGAGAATATTCATCGATATGAATTGATGTAAAAATATCTTCACGAACTACTTTTTCAGAAATTACAATCGCATCCTCAAAGTTATATCCTTTCCAAGGCATAAAGGCTACTTTCATATTTCTACCTAAAGCAAGTTCTCCTTTTTGAGTGGCATAACCTTCACATAAAACTTGACCTTTAGCAACTTTATCGCCTTTAACCACAATTGGCTTTAAATTAATAGACGTTCCTTGGTTTGTTTTTCTGAATTTTACTAATTCATAGATTTTAATATCGCTATCAAAACTTACTTTTGCTTCATCTTCAGTACGTTTGTACTTAATTTTTATTTCGTTAGCATCAACATATAAGACTTCTCCATCGCCTTCTGCATTAATTAATACACGAGAATCTGAAGCAACTTGACGCTCTAAACCTGTACCTACAATTGGTGCTTGTGGCAACAATAATGGAACTGCTTGACGCATCATATTTGATCCCATTAAGGCTCTATTGGCATCATCATGCTCTAAGAATGGAATTAAGGATGCTGATATAGATGATATTTGATTTGGTGCTACATCTGTATAATGTAATCCTGAAGGATCTATTACAGGGAAGTCGCCTTCCATTCTAGCAATTACCTTATCATGTAAAATCTTTCCACTATCATCAACTTCAACCGTTGCTTGTGCAATTAACTTTTCTTCCTCTTCTTCTGCACTTAAATAGGTTGGTGCGTTTTTAATATCAACAACACCATCGGTTACTTTTCTGTATGGTGTTTCGATGAATCCCATGGAATTCACTTTAGCAAATACGGAAAGTGATGATATTAAACCAATATTTGGTCCTTCTGGTGTTTCAATAGGACATAAACGTCCGTAGTGTGTATAGTGAACATCACGTACCTCAAATCCAGCTCTTTCTCTTGACAAACCTCCAGGTCCTAATGCAGATAAACGACGCTTATGCGTAATTTCTGCTAATGGATTGGTTTGATCCATAAATTGAGATAACTGGTTTGTTCCAAAGAATGAATTAATAACTGACGATAAGGTCTTTGCATTAATCAAATCTATTGGTGTAAACACCTCATTATCACGAACGTTCATACGCTCACGAATGGTACGTGCCATACGTGCTAAACCAACTCCAAATTGAGATGACAATTGTTCACCAACAGTACGTACACGACGGTTAGATAAGTGATCAATATCATCTATCTCTGCTTTTGAATTGATAAGCTCGATTAAATATTTTATGATAGTAATGATATCTTCTTTGGTAAGCACTTGCTTATCCATTCCGATATCTAACTGTAATTTCTTGTTCATTCTATAACGTCCAACTTCTCCTAAAGAGTAACGTTGGTCACTAAAGAATAATTTATCAATAATTCCACGCGCTGTTTCCTCATCTGGCGGCTCAGCATTACGTAATTGTCTGTATATATGTTCAACAGCCTCTTTCTCAGAGTTTGTTGGATCTTTTTGAAGTGTGTTATGAATAATAGCGTAATCGCCTTGCTCTGTACTTTCTTTATGTAAAAGAATCGTTTTAACATCAACTTCAAGAATTTCTTCTATATTTTCTTTATCTAAAACCGTATCACGATCAAGCACAATTTCATTACGCTCAATAGATACAACCTCACCAGTATCTTCATCAACAAAATCTTCATGCCATGTATTTAACACACGTGCTGCTAACTTTCTTCCTAAGTACTTTTTTAATCCAGATTTTGATACTTTAACTTCTTCAGCTAAGTCAAAAATCTCTAAAATATCTTTATCACGTTCAAATCCAATAGCACGGAAAAGGGTTGTTACAGGTAACTTCTTTTTTCTATCAATGTATGCATACATCACTTGATTGATGTCTGTAGCAAACTCAATCCAAGATCCTTTAAAAGGAATTACTCTAGCAGAATATAGTTTTGTTCCATTGGCATGAAAAGATTGACCAAAGAAAACTCCTGGTGAACGGTGTAATTGAGAAACAACAACGCGCTCAGCACCGTTGATACAAAATGTACCAGAAGGTGTCATGTAAGGAATCGTTCCTAAGTACACATCTTGAACAATGGTTTCAAAATCCTCATGTTCAGGGTCTGTACAATATAACTTTAACCTTGCTTTTAGCGGAACGCTATAAGTTAATCCTCTTTCAATACACTCTTCAATAGCATATCTTGGTGGATCGACGAAGTAATCTAAAAACTCTAAAACGAATTGATTACGTGAATCTGTAATTGGAAAGTTTTCCATAAAGGTATTATATAAACCTTCATCTCCTCTTTCTTCAGATTTTGTTTCTAATTGGAAAAAATCCTGGAAGGATTTAATCTGAATATCCAAGAAATCTGGGTATTCTGTCTTATTTACAATAGACGAGAAATTTAATCTTTCAGCTTGTGTTGATAACATCAATGGACGGAATTTTGATTAAAAAATATTTTGATAGTGCTTTGGACACTAGTAAACAGCGAAATTCTAACCTATTTAGAATGCTGTTTTTTCAATTTATTTGTGTATATGTTTATATACGCAAAATGGTCTAGGTGTTATCCCGCCATAATGCGGGATAGACCTAAACCTTTGTATTGTTGATTAGTAAAGCTTACTTAAGCTCAACCTCAGCTCCAGCTTCTTCTAAAGATGCTTTTAAAGCCTCAGCTTCATCTTTAGTTACAGCTTCTTTGATAGCACTTGGTGCATCATCAACTAAACCTTTAGCTTCTTTTAAACCTAAACCAGTTAATTCTTTAACTAATTTTACAACAGCTAATTTAGAACCACCTGCTGCTTTTAAGATAACATCAAATTCAGTTTGAGCTTCTTCAGCTTCTCCACCACCAGCAGGACCAGCAACAGCAACTGCAGCAGCAGCAGCAGGCTCGATACCGTACTCATCTTTTAATATAGTTGCTAACTCATTTACTTCTTTTACAGTAAGGTTAACTAATTGTTCTGCGAAATCTTTTAAATCTGCCATTTTTCTATCGTTTTAATAATTTTGTAATAATATATTTGTAATAAAGTGCGTACTATTTAATTCTATCCTTCTTTTTCGGATAGTGTTTTAATAATTCCAGCTATTGTTCCACCACCTGATTTAAGTGCTGAAATAACATTTTTAGCAGGCGATTGTAATAACGTAACAATCTCTCCAATCAATTCTTCTTTAGATTTGATATCTACTAACATGTCTAATTGTTCATCGCCAATATAAACGGCTTCCTCAATAAATGCTCCTTTTAATAAAGGCTTTTCAGATTTTTTACGGAAGGTTTTAATTAACTTAGCTGGCACATTACCAGTTTCAGAATACATCACAGATGTATTTCCTTTTAAAACTGTAGGAAGCTCTCCAAATTCTCTATCTGAAGCTTCCATTGCTTTTTCAAGTAATGTATTTTTAACAACTGCCATTTTTACGTTTGCTTTAAAAGCAGCACGACGTAAATCTGAGGTAGTTCCTGCATTTAATCCTGAAATATCTGTTAAATAGATATTTGCATTATTAGCTAATTCTGCAGTTAAGTCCTCAATTACTTGTGATTTTTCTTCTCTTGTCATAATTTAAAGTTTTAACTTAATTAACCAATTTTAGGATCAATTGCTAAACTTGGGCTCATTGTAGAAGACATAAATATGCTTTTTACATAAACACCTTTAGCGGTTGTCGGTTTTAGTTTCATTAATGTTGTTAATAATTCATTTGCATTACCTGCAATTTTATCAGCGCTAAATGATGCTTTTCCTATAGCAGCATGTACAATACCGGTTTTGTCAACTTTAAAGTCAATTTTACCAGCTTTTACTTCTGTTACAGCTTTAGCAACATCCATAGTTACCGTACCTGTTTTTGGGTTAGGCATTAAACCTCTCGGTCCTAATACACGTCCTAAAGGACCTAATTTACCCATAACACTAGGCATTGTAATAATAACATCAACATCTGTCCATCCGCTCTTGATTTTATCAAGATACTCGTCTAAACCTACGTAATCGGCTCCAGCTTCTTTTGCTTCGGCTTCTTTATCTGGTGTTACTAATGCTAATACTTTCATATCCTTACCAGTTCCATGTGGTAATGAAACCACACCTCTTACCATTTGATTAGCTTTACGAGGATCTACTCCTAAACGTACTGCTAAATCAATTGATGAATCGAACTTAGTATTGGTAATTTCTTTTATTAATGCTGATGCTTCATCAACAGAATAAATTTTACCTTTTTCAATTTTTGCTAAAGCCTCTTTTTGCTTTTTTGTTAATCTTGCCATTTTCTAATGTCTTTTATAGATTAAGAAGGAAATTTTCCTGTTACAGTTATTCCCATCGATCTTGCTGTACCGGCAACCATTCTCATAGCAGACTCTGTAGTAAATGCATTTAAATCTACCATTTTGTCTTCTGCGATGGTTTTAACCTGATCCCAAGATACTTTAGCTACTTTTTTTCGGTTTGGCTCTCCAGACCCTTTCTTCACCTTTGCTGCTTCCAATAATTGAACTGCAGCTGGAGGTGTTTTGATTACAAAGTCAAATGATTTGTCTTTGTAAACAGATATAACCACTGGTAATACTTTACCTGGTTTATCTTGGGTTCTGGCATTGAATTGCTTACAGAACTCCATGATGTTAACACCTGCAGCTCCTAAAGCGGGTCCAACCGGTGGCGATGGATTCGCAGCACCTCCCCGAACTTGTAACTTAACTACTTTACCTAATTCTTTTGCCATTTTTAATAATTTAATTTTGATGTTATCTTTCTTTTGGAAGCGAAAGATTCATCTATCTTAATGTAACACTATTATACTTTTTCTACTTGCATATAACTTAACTCTAATGGTGTTTTTCTTCCAAAAATCTTAACCATAACTTCAAGTTTACGCTTTTCTTCATTTATCTTTTCTATCGTTCCATCAAATCCATTGAAAGGCCCATCAATTACTTTAACGGTTTCTCCTTTAGTAAAAGGAATTGCAACTATGGCACTTTCTTCTACAGATAATTCATCAACCTTACCTAACATTCTGTTTACTTCAGATTGTCTTAATGGCACAGGATCGCCGCCTTTAGTTTCACCTAAAAATCCAATAACATTTGTTACTGATCTTATGATATGCGGAACTTCACCTGTTAAATTGGCTTGAACCATAATATAACCTGGAAAAAACACTTTTTCTTTGTGTATCTTTTTTCCATTACGGATTTGTATGACACGTTCTGTTGGCACTAAAACTTGATCAACATAATCTTGTAAACCTAGTCGTTCGATTTCTCTCTCTATATAGGCTTTGATTTTGTTTTCTTGACCACTTACAGCACGAACAACATACCATTTTTTTTCACTTACCTCAGACATAAAATTTCTTTTTAACCGTTAATCCATTGAAAGTAAGCCGCAATAACTTTACTGAATACTGTATCTACTCCCCAGATAGCTAGGGAAAATATAATTGAAAATACAGCAACTAAAACTGTTAAACTTTGTGCTTCTGCCCAAGTCGGCCATGTCACATTATTTTTTAGTTCTCCGAATGATTCTTTTATATAATTTACAATTCCAGCCATGTTATTATTTTCTTTTAAATCTAAATGACACTCAATTTTGTATTGCACGGGTTGAGAGACTCGAACTCCCGACACCTGGTTTTGGAGACCAGTGCTCTACCAACTGAGCTAAACCCGTAAATATAAGTCAAGGTATTCCGTAAAAAACGAAATACCTTAGCTTATTATTTATTTAAACTATATTAGTCTAATATCTCAGTTACCTGACCTGCTCCTACTGTTCTACCGCCTTCACGGATAGCGAAACGTAAACCTACGTTCATTGCAATAGTGTTAATTAACTCAACAGTAATAGTTAAGTTATCACCAGGCATAACCATTTCTACTCCATCAGGAAGCGCAATGTTTCCAGTTACATCAGTTGTACGAACGTAGAACTGTGGACGGTAGTTATTATGGAATGGCGTATGACGTCCACCTTCTTCTTTTTTAAGGATATAAACCTCAGCTTTAAATTTAGCATGTGGTGTTACAGAACCTGGCTTACAAATTACCATACCTCTAGAGATTTGAGATTTCTCAATACCTCTTAATAAGATACCAGCATTATCACCAGCTTCACCTCTATCTAATATTTGACGGAACATTTCAATACCTGTAATAGTAGATGTTAATTTCTCAGCACCCATACCAATAATCTCTACAGGATCTCCTGTGTTAGCAATACCAGTTTCAATACGACCAGTTGCTACAGTACCACGACCTGTAATAGAGAATACATCCTCGATAGGCATTAAGAAATCTTTGTCAACTTCTCTTAATGGCTCTTCTATCCAAGTATCACATGCTTCCATTAATTCCATTACTGTATCAACCCACTTTTGCTCACCGTTAAGTGCACCTAAAGCAGAACCAGCAATTACAGGTCCATTATCTCCATCGTACTCATAGAAAGATAATAAATCTCTGATTTCCATATCTACTAATTCAAGTAATTCTTCATCATCAACCATATCCACTTTGTTCATGAATACAACGATACGAGGAATACCTACCTGACGTCCTAATAAGATGTGCTCACGCGTTTGTGGCATTGGACCATCTGTAGCCGCAACTACTAAAATAGCACCATCCATTTGTGCTGCACCAGTTACCATGTTCTTTACATAATCGGCGTGACCTGGACAGTCAACGTGTGCATAGTGACGATTTTGTGTTTGATATTCTACGTGTGAAGTATTAATTGTAATACCTCTTTCTTTTTCTTCTGGAGCGTTATCAATTTGATCGAAATCTCTTGCTTCAGATAAACCTGCATCAGCTAATACTTTAGTAATAGCAGCAGTTAAAGTTGTTTTACCGTGATCTACGTGTCCAATTGTACCAATGTTTAAGTGTGGTTTTGAACGATCGAAAGTTGCCTTTGCCATGTTTTTAAATAATTTTAATCTTAGTTATATAATAATATTAGTGTATTCTAATTTTTGTTGTATCTAAATAGAGCCAATGACGAGATTTGAACTCGTGACCTCTTCCTTACCAAGGAAACGCTCTACCCCTGAGCTACACCGGCAATTAATTTACGATTGCCGATTAATTGATTTACGATTCGCAAATCGAAATTCGTAATTCGTAAATTATTTTAGAGCGAGAGACCGGGTTCGAACCGGCGACATTCAGCTTGGAAGGCTGACGCTCTACCAACTGAGCTACTCTCGCAATTCTATTAAAAATTTCAAAAAAACAAATTCTAAATCCAAAAATGGAATTAAAAAAAATGTGATTTATCATTTTTAATAAGGTTTCAATATTTTAAAAAAAACTAAAAAAGTTTGTGGGGAGAGCAGGATTCGAACCTGCGAAGACGTAGTCAGCAGATTTACAGTCTGCCCTCGTTGGCCGCTTGAGTATCTCCCCAATTAACTTATTTCAATTTTTTAAAGAACTTGAGCCGATGGAGGGACTCGAACCCACGACCTGCTGATTACAAATCAGCTGCTCTAGCCAGCTGAGCTACATCGGCATTTTTCTATGTTTTTGACACATAAAAAAAGCCCGTTATTTCTAACGGACTGCAAATGTATAGTTTTTTTATTTTATTCAAAACATTTTTTGAGAAATTTTACTATAAATGTGCTCTTAATTTTTCTTTTCTCTTTTTAAGCTGTCTTTCTAATGATGCAACGGCCATATCTACTCCTTCTTCAAAACTTTTACATTGCTTTTTTACAATGAAACTATCTCCAGGAACACTCACTCTTGCTTCAAATATTTTATTTTCTTTATTACTTGTATTTTCAACTTTTAAAAAAACATCAGATTTTATAACTTTATCATAAAACATATCTAATTTATCCATTCGTTGCTGAATGAAACCTATTAACTTTTGATCGGCATTAAAATTAACTGATTGTGTGTTTACTTTCATACTTCTGTTTTTTGGTTAGACAATAATTTATGCTATTTTTTACTTCTGGGGTGTGCACTTATATGTACTTTTTTTAATTCTGCTATACTATTGTGTGTATAAACTTGTGTAGCAGCTAAACTTGAATGTCCTAGGAGTTCTTTAACAGCATTTAAATCGGCACCTTGGTTTAACAAATGTGTTGCAAAAGAGTGCCTAAGTATATGTGGACTCTTCTTTACTTTTGTAGATGCCAAACTAAAATAATCATTTATTATTCTGTAAACAAGTGTTTCGTATATTTTAACGCCTTTTTTCGTCAAAAAGAGGTAATCGGTATCTAAAACAGGTTCTAATTTATCTCTTATTTTAAAATACTTACGTATGGTTTGCAACACGGTTTCTAACAACGGAACTATGCGCTCTTTATTTCTCTTACCTAGTACTTTTAAGGTTTTATTATCTAAATCAATACTAGCTAGTTTAAGCTCAACAAGTTCTATTCTTCTTATACCTGTTGAATAAAACAGTTCTATAATAAGTTTATTTCGAACACTTTCGAAATCATCTCCAAAATTTAAATTATCTAAAACTGTTTTAATTTCTATTTCTGAAAATGGCACTTGAACTTTCTTACTTATCTTTAAGGCCTTGTGTTTTGATAAAGGATTGACATCAATATCACCTACTTTTAAAAGAAATTTATAATAGGTATTTAATGCCGATACTTTTCTATTTATACTTCGGTTTGAGATGTCACTTTCCACTAAAAGAACAATCCAGCTTCTTATTTGCGAATAGTTAACCTTATTAATTGAATTTGTTTCGTATTCTTTTTTAATAAATTCTAAAAAAGCCTCTAAGTCCTTTTGATAGGCCTTTACTGTTAATACTGAATATTTTTTTTCTAGTAGTAAGTAATCTGTAAAGTGCTGAAAAGACATAATTGGGTTTGAGAGTACTAAGTTACAAATTTTAAAATATTTTGATGAAAGAACTATGCCCTTCCGAAAGAGGTAAGAAGAGGAATCTCATCTTTATTAGATGTCTCGTTGCTCATGCTTCGCTCTGTCGACATGACAAAACGCTATTTATAACTAATTCCTAAATAAAAAACCCGCTAGATACTGAAACAAGTTCAGTACATAAAGCGGGATTGTATGAATTTTAAAAAAGTAATTACCTATACTTCTTCTGCATCTCTTAATGTTTGGATATATTGTGCTTTTTGAACTTCTGCTCTACGCACAACTGAAGGCTTGTTATATTGTTTACGTTCTTGCAACTGGTTTTTAACTGTAGTTTTTACAAACTTACGTTTGTAACGTTTTAACGCTCTATCTATATTTTCTCCTTCTTTAACTGGAATTATCAACATAGTATCTTAACCTCCTCTCTTTTAGAATTTTCAGGATGCGAATATATATACTATTTTGGAATTACAAATACGATTTACGTTTTTTTTAATACGTGATTAAATACATCTAATTAATTGTAAAATCTAAAATGTTTAAATGTAACTTATGTTGCTGGCTTATATTCTTTTTTATCTATAATCATTTTAGCAAGTATTTCGCGAAGAATTTCTGAAGTTCCGCCTCCAATAGGTCCTAACCTACTATCGCGTAACAGTCTAGCCATTGGATAATCTTCCATATAACCATAGCCTCCTAAAAATTGTAAACATTCATAAATAACCTCATCGGCCATTTTGGTAGACTTTAGTTTAGATATGGACGCCTCTTTCACTACATATTCACCTTTACTTAACCGATATGCTACTGAATAGTTGAATTGCTTGCAAATTTCCATATCGGAAAAAAGGTCTACAAACTTATGTCTTAATGCTTGATATTTATCTAAAGCATTTCCAAAAGCGGAACGTTCGGACATATAGTTGAGTGCATACTCTAAAGCGTATTCAGCTCTAGCATGGGCATTAACTCCCATGACTAAACGCTCTAACGAAAAGTGTTGCATAATATATGCAAATCCTTGGTTTTCTTCTCCTAGAAGATTAGTAACAGGAACTTTAACATCATCAAAGGCTATCTCTGCGGTATCTGAAGCACGCCACCCCAATTTATCTAATTTGGTAGCTGTAATACCAGGCGTATCGCGATCGACTACAAAAATACTCATGCCTTTATTACCCAATTCTGGATTTGTTTTTGCAGCTACTACTAAATAATCACTATAAACCCCATTGGTAATGAATGTTTTAGATCCGTTTATTATATAATAATCATCATCATTTTTAATAGCTGTTGTACGCATACTTGCAACATCACTACCTCCTGAAGGCTCAGTAATACACAAACATCCTATTTTATCGCCAGTAATACTTGGCGCTAAATAGTTTTGCTTAATGGTTTCGTTTCCTTCAGCATTAAGATGTGTCATTGACAAATATACATGCGCCCATATGGCCGCTGCAAATCCACCTGAATTGATTTTTTGCAGTTCTTCTTGCAATATAACTGTGTAAAAAAGATCAAGATTTAATCCACCATAAGCTTCTGGATAATTAATCCCGAAAAAACCCATATCACCAAATTTTTTCCAAATAAATCTATCAATGCTTCCTTTTTTCTCCCATTCTTCTATATGTGGGACTACTTCTTTTTTTAAAAAATCTTGAAGGCTTTCTCTAAAAAGGTTATGCTCTTCTGTGAAGTACATATTATTCATAAACGCAACGTTTTTCTCTTTATTTATTCAATTAATCTTCTTGAAATCAATCAAAATTTAAGGATATATCAATTGAGTGACAAATATAATTCAATTATCTTGAATTTATTTACTGGAAAGTCTTTTACTTTTGTTAATTCGTCTAAAGATTTATAACCCTCTCTCAATTGTCGTTTCTCAATAATATCATGGGCTAAATTGTAGTCTATGTGTTGGATGGTTACTAGCTCATCAACCGTAGCTGTATTGATATTAATTTTTCGAATAACTCTTGGCGTTTTTACCGTGAAATCATTTGTTATTTTTTCAATTACTTCTGGTGTCAAACCATATACATCTTGAAGCTGAACATCTGCAATAAAACCCCCTTTAAATGTGTTTCTGAATTTTACAATACGCTCTGAATAGTATTTACCAATACCATTTATACCCTGAAGCTGTTTTACTGTAGCTGTGTTTAAATCTTGTTTTTGCTCAATTGTCTTTGACGCATTAATATATGAATAGCTTGAAATTTCTTTAGTTTTTGAATGCGTTTCCCATTCTGGGAATTTAAAATAAGGGGATATTACATTTAAAAGTGAATCTGACACTTTTGTCACCTCTTGAAATTGTTTACTGGTATTAATCCATTTACCTTGTTTTCTATAAGTTAACAACCTATCAATTTCTTCATTGGTCATTCCTAATATCTCCCCTTTAAAATCTGTTATATAATTTGGATTGAAAGGATATGTTTTTGGTTTTCTAGCCTCGAGTTCAACTAATTTAAGTGAATCTATTTCTTTAGTGAATTTTGCTAAGTCTTTTTTTTTAACTCGAACATCTTCGGAAGAAGTCCCAATAGCAATTGGGACGACAAAAAAACAAAGACATTGACATACAATAATCAATATCAATAATAAAAAAATCCCATGTCGTTGTTCTGTAGAAAACGTAACATGGGATTTAAAATTTTTCATTACTTTTTCTTATTCTTTAAGGCTTTTTATGGCATCCATATACTTCTTTAGTTCCTTTTTAACTTTTGGTGCTAATAACACCAATCCTATCATATTTGGAACCATCATGGCAAATATCATGGCATCAGAAAAACCAATAACAGAGCCTAAACTTGCCGCTGCACCAATAACTACGAATATACAGAACAATAATTTGTATGCGTATTCCATTTTTTTAGTTCTTCCAAATAAATATGCCCATCCTTGAAAACCATAATATGACCAAGAAATCATGGTACTAAAAGCAAATAGCACTACGGCAATTGTAAGCACATATGGAAACCAGGAAATAACCGATTCAAAAGCACCAGATGTTAATAAAATAGCTTGTGCATCGTTTAAAGAGGCGTTTTCCGCAGTAACATTCCCAGTAATAATAAGCACTAAAGCTGTCATAGTACAAACCACAACCGTATCAATGAATGGCTCTAATAATGCCACCATACCCTCACTTGCAGCGTATTTAGTTTTTACAGCCGAATGTGCTATTGATGCTGAACCAACGCCTGCTTCATTCGAAAATGCCGCACGCCTAAATCCTTGCACCAAAACTCCCATTGCTCCACCTGCAACACCTTCTGGACTAAATGCACCATTAAAAATTTGAACAAACGCATCGCCAATCATTGTGTAATTTGCAAATATTACGAATAAGGAAGCTGCAACATAAATAACAACCATAAATGGCACAATCTTATCTGTAACTTTAGCTATTTTTTTAATGCCGCCAATAATAACAATACCAACCAGAATAGCCATTACTAATCCAAATAGCCAGCCTTTTCCATGTATAAAGGATTCTGATCCTCCTGTTATATTCTCAACCAATTGAAAGGCTTGATTTACCTGAAACATATTACCTCCACCAAAGGAACCTCCAATAACAAAAATGGCGAATAAAACAGCTAAAATTTTCCCTAGCCCTTCTAAACCTTTCGACTTTAACCCTTTTGTTAAGTAGTACATTGGGCCACCGTAAACGGTTCCATCTGCTTCAATATCTCTGTATTTTACACCTAAAGTACATTCTACAAATTTAGACGCCATACCTATAAGACCGGCTACAATCATCCAAAATGTAGCGCCTGCTCCACCTATAGAAACCGCTATAGCAACACCTGCTATATTCCCTAAACCAACTGTTGCAGACAAAGCCGCTGTTAAGGCCTGAAAATGCGTAACTTCCCCTTCATGTCCTTCTATTCTTATGGTATCTGGATTATCTTCTTCATCTGTAAATTCTGATTTTGAAATCTCTACTTTATGATCTACTCTGTCTTCCAAATCATCATACTTTCCTCTAACAATATTAATGGATGTCCAAAAGCCTCTAAAATTTATAAGATTGAAATAAAATGTAAAATAGGTAGCTCCAATAATTAGGGGAAACAGCACCCAATACACACTTATTTCGTCTGTAAATGGTATTTGATAAAAAATAGCACTTACAAACCATCCTGTTGCATCTCCAAAAACTTTATCTATTTTTTCATCGATTCCCATTTCTGCTGCTTCTTGAGCAAAAGTTAAAAATGGCATTATTAAAGCTAAAATTGAAAGAACATATTTCCTCATAAGAAATTCTATTGGTTAGTGTTTGTTGAAAGATTCGTATTAAAAGCTAGCAAGATGCTAAAAATAATTGATTTTTTAAAACAAAGCTTGTTAAAATAGCAGATTACTTAATCGATATCGTATTCAGAATTTAAGGCTTCTATTTGTTCTGGTCTTCCCAAAACAATGATTCTTGAATTTGGTGCCAACTCTAATTCTGCCCCTGGATTTACAAGATATTCCCCATTTTCATTTTTATAACCAATAACCGAGCAGCCCGTTTTTTTACGTAAATCTAAATCCTTAATAGTCCTGCCTTTATTTGTATTAAATAGTTTTTCAACAGCAACTTCCTCAATATTGATATTTGATTTACCAACTATTGATAAATTATCTATAAATTCCATTAACCCAGGAACGACTACTAAAGATGCCATGTGGTCTCCACCTATATTATCCGGCAAAATAACATTGTTGGCTCCAGCAAATTTTAATTTTTTATATGATGATTCTTGAGATGCACGGCTAATAATATTAATTGATTTACTTAATTGTCTTGCAGAAAGCACCACGAATAAATTGTCAGCGTCATTTGGTAATGCCGAAATAAAACATGATGCACGGTCTACACCAGCTTGAACTAGCGTTTCATCTTCATTAGCATTTCCAATAACATACGGTACACCATCAATCTGGAAACGCTCTTCCATTTCTTTGTTTTTCTCAATAACAACAAATTGTTTATTGTAAGCCATTAGTTTTTTTACCGCCTGCTTACCATTTCTACCATAACCACAAATAACGATATGGTCTTTAAAACTATCTATTTGTTTTTGCATCTTCTTATGTTTTAATTCTTCAATATGGTCTTTACTTAAAATATACTCTGTTATTATAGAAAGTGCGTAACCCACAATAACTACACTTGCCAAAATTAAAAATATGGTGAAAATTTTAGATTGATCATCAAGCGGAACCACTTCACCAAAACCAACTGTTGTCATAGTAATAACAGTCATATAAAAGGCATCAACCCATGAATAACCAGCAATCATTTTATACCCTGAAACACCAATAAGCATAATAACAACCAACAGAAAAACGGCTGTATAAATTTTGGTTCTAAAAAATTTTATTAATGGATTCATAAATCAAAAACAGATGAGCGTTTTGTGTAAACCAAATCTTTTATACGCATCCAGAAAGCCAAAAACAGATATAGTGCAAAACCAAAACCCACGGTTACAAACGTTAAGTACATAAACGATGTACGCACCACTTTAGCGCGTATACCTAAACGATCGGCAATACGCTGACATACATAATACCCGTGTTTTTGAAAAAATAATAATGGCTTGTAAATCGTTTTCATGTTGCAATTTAACATTTCCTTTTTTAGTTTAAAAGCTTATACTAATAATCATTCAAAATAAACTATATAATTTGTTTGTTTAGAACGGTATTACCTATTGTACATTGTAGGCATTTATTTTTATCACAGTATTCTGTTTTTAGTTGAATGAGCGCCTGCGAATCTAATGCCGATTTAGACACTTTCTTTAAATCATTAAACGCTTTGATAATGCTGTTTTTTTCTGAATGAATCGCGTATGCTAATTTTATGATATCGATATTTACATCTTCTCCTTTTTGTTTGGCATAACAAAACTTTATAGGAAGTATCGTATTTATTAGTAATAAGCCCACAAATGGTTTTGTAGTTGTTTTTACTGATGCCTTTGATTCCTTTTGAAAGGTGTAGTGTGTTTTCCAAAACGCTGAAGTCGACACCTTGAAAAGTTCATAAAAATCATCTAAGGCATTGGTTTCAATAACTCTTGAAAACAGGTTTTGGTGCTCATAGTATAAACTCGCCAATTGCGATAATCTGATTGTTGGAAAATTTGGTGGTCGTAATCTAAAAAACTGAATGGGTAGCACTTGATGGTTTTCTAGTTTGAATTTTTGTTTTAAAAATGAATACTCGTTTACTAAACTTAGATAATATGTTTCTTCTATATCTTGATCCAAGAAACCTGCTTGTCCAAACAATAAAGCTTCTAAAATTTGCTGATCGGATTGTGTTTTTCTTAGGATTGAAAAATCGATGGATTTTGCTAAACTAAAAAAGGATTCGCCATTTACATTTAATCCAAAATTTTTAGCCAGCATTATAAACAAAACGGCTTCCCAATCGTTTTTTGATTCTTGTAAAAGCGTTTCTATAGTCTTCGATTTTCGTTCTAAACGCTCAAAATATAAGCGTTCTAACCAATTACTTAAAACAAAATTGTCTACTAAAGCAAAATCATTTTCGCAATTAATCCATTTGCTTTGTTTAGAAAACAACTTTTCGTAATTATTAAAAAGTGTCTCTTCTATAAAATCTTTAAGCTGTAATGTTGGTATTGATGTATTATTTTTTCTAAAAACATCGGTGTCATGTTCCCAAACCACATGTAAAATGATGTTATCATAAGCTTTATCTTGTTCATGGTTATGCAAAAACCAATCAGAAGCTTTCACATGAATTTCTACGTTTCCAGCCCAAAGCTGTTCTTCTATTTTAAGCTTTGCATTAAAAAAATCTGGTCCTGAATTAAAATTATGTTGCCCAACATGGTTAACCAAAATGGACTGCCCTGTTGTTGTTTTTAAATTAGCAATCTCAAATTTTTTATATTTCCAAATATAATGTAGGAAGTCTTCTTGCATAGCTGAAAGATAAAATTTCAATTTAAAAATACCAAATTCCAAAACAGAATTTATAATTTAGCCTAATTAAAAGATAAAACTTCATGGAAGAACTTACCCTTACAACACCAGCACTTTTATTTTCAGCAATATCATTAATTATGCTAGCATACACCAATAGGTTTTTGGCCTATGCGGCGGTTATTAGAAATTTGCATGACAAATATCTTCAAAAAAAAGATAGCGTTTTAATTGCTCAAATAAAAAACATTAAACAACGCCTTTACCTAACACGTTCCATGCAAGTTTTTGGAATTTCCAGCTTGCTACTCTGTGTTTTTACGATGTTTTTAATTTATATAGAACAGCATGCCATTGCGGTTTGGGTATTTGGCTTAGCACTTATTTTATTAATTATGTCCTTAATATTATTAGTTTGGGAAATACAAATTTCTGTAAAAGCTTTAGAGCATCATATTAGTGATATTGAAAATAACTAATAGGTATAACAACAAGCAATTCTCTGAGCATAAAAAACTAATTATTGTTAACAACTCAATTAATGTTTTTTACATTATACTTTAAAACCCCAATCTTCGTAAACACCATAAAGTAACTTATTAGAATTTCCAAAATAAACACACTGCTTGTGATGGTTTTAATTTTTTTTACACAAAACACCCTTTTCCCACCTATACAATACCACTAAATGCAGATGAATAGGCTCAATTTTTGGCCAACTTAATAAAAAAAAAACATCACTATTAATACCAGTTAACAATCAAATACTTTTAAAACAAGCAAGACCGTTATGCCTTGTATATTTTTTGTTGAGGTGCATATATTGACTTGGAGTTTTTAAAAGGCTATTTTTATTCAAAATTTTATTGACATTAATATTGGAAAATGAAAAATATAAAAAATAATTACGCAAAAACGATAGGCTTGTTAAGTATCGGTTTTATGATAGTCTTAAGCTGTGAAAGAGATATTTCAGACGATGCAGTGCCAGCTTCATTTCCTGCCACATCAGAAGTATTTCTTGATGGCTTTAGCGGCGGGATGCAATTCGACGCTTTTGGAGATATTTTTAATTTTGAAGTTGATAATCAGGTTACATATAAAGGAACGGCCTCTATGAGGTTTGCCGTTCCTGCTGAAGGTGAAACTGGTAGTTTTGCTGGTGGCAACTTTTATACTGGCGGGCAAAATGCTGATGGATCTTCTTTTTATGCTGGCGGTCGTGATTTATCTGGATTTGACGCATTAACATTTTGGGCTAAAGCTTCACAATCAGCAGAAATTGATGAAGTTGGTTTTGGTTTAAACCCAGATCAAGGCAGTGTATACAGAGTATCGTTAAAAAATGTAGCCGTTAATTCAAATTGGAAAAAATATTATATTCCTATTCCTGACGCATCAAAATTAACAGCGGAACAAGGTTTATTCTATTATTTTGAAGGTGCTGAAGAAGGCGAGGGTTATACGTTTTGGATAGATGAACTGCAGTTTGAAAAATTGGGAACCATTGCTCATGGCCAACCCTTAATATTAAATGGGAATGATGAAACCACTACAGGGTTTAATGCTGTTGAAATAGCACTTACAGGACTAGGAGCATCATATAGCCTTCCTAATGGAACGAGTCAAACTATTGGCTTAACGCCAGCTTATTTTACATTCAGTTCTTCGGATGATGTTGTTGCCTCTGTTAACGATCTTGGTGTAGCTACCATAAATAGCGAAGGATCAGCTGTGATTACAGCATCTTTAGGAACTTTTGAAGCTCAAGGATCTCTAACTATTGAGGCTGAAGGCGACTTCTTATTTGCCCCTACTCCAACAAGAGATCCAGACAGTGTCATTTCTGTTTTTAGCGATTATTACACAAATGCTCCAGTAGATTTCTATAATGGCTATTGGGAACCTTGGCAAACAACGGAATCTGATGACTTTTCTGTTAATGGTGACAATATCCTCAATTACACCAATTTCAATTTTGTGGGGAATCAATTTGCAAACCCAACTATAGATGCCACTAATTACTCCAATTTACACTTTAACATGTTCATTCCTGGTGAAATTCCTTCAAATTTAGATTTTTTAGTTTCGCTCGTAAGCTTTGGCCCAGATGGCGTTAATGGAGGAGGTGATGACACTAGACAACGAGCATTCTTTAAAGCTTCAGATTTTGAGGCTAACACATGGAGCACACTAGATATTCCTATAACTCTAGGTGACAGAAGCAATATGGCATTGATTATTTATGAAAACGTAAATGATTCTCAACTAGGAAATTTTTACTTAGACAATATTTATTTTTATGATAATGGCATAGAAGGCCCTAAAGCAGCGCCTGAAGATGCACCTGAGGCACCAACTGAAGATGAAGTTACAAATAATGTGATTTCAATTTTTAGTGATGCGTATACAGATGTACCTAATGAATCATTAAACTTTACACCTCTTGGCGCTACTTTAACCATAAAAAACATAGCGGATAATAATGTTTTAGAATACTTAAATTTAAACTTTATTGAACAAGAATTTGCACCTAACACTTTAGACATTTCAATGGCAGACACGATGCATATCGATGTTTGGTCTCCTGTTAATAATGACATGAGAATTACTTTAAAGGATTATGGTGAAAATGGATCTACTTTTGCTGAATCTTCTATTGTTTTAGAAGGTCTAGAACAAAACCAATGGAAGAGCTATGATATTCCATTGGCCGATTTTAACGGTGCGCCACAGAGAAGCCATATAGGTAGAATTATAATTGAAAACGGTGCTAGCACTCCTGATTTTACGGGAACACTTTTTGTTGACAACATATACTTTTACACAAATTAAGAAAATAGAAATTTAGAATAAAAAAAACAATTAGATTAAAAACCCTGTTTATCTAGGTTTTGTTAACCTTAGTATACAAGCGCAAATAACTGTAAAAAAACAGATAATACTTGGGCATTACTAATGAATGGGAATCCCTTTGAGATTAAAGTAGCGACATTTGGACATGATTATGATATACAAAACCATAACACCTATTTTAGTTTCAAGTGTTAACACTATTAGGTTTTGGGGTACCAATGTTAAGAATACTATGAATTTACTAAATGCTGCTCATAAGCATGAAATTAAAACACTTACGGGTTGTTGTTAATTTATACACAACAACTCATCATCGCGATTAGATTTTTGGATTAGCACTTATTTTATTGATTATTTCATTAGCCCTTTTAATAAAAGAAAATCAAATCTTGGTTAAAGCTTTAGAGTATCATATTAGTAATATTGAGAATAGTTAGTATATATAACGAAAAGCAAAAGATCGATCACAACTTACCTATATCCATTATCCATAGGATACATTAAGCCTTTACTACCAAATATAAAATTACAGCTATTTATACTTTAAAACTCTCTAACAAATTGATTTAAATCTGTTCCTTTTGCTAGCTTTAACTTCTTTCTAATTCGATACCTACTCATATCTATACTCCTTGGAGAGATGTTCATGAGATTAGAAATTTCTATTTTGTCCAAATTAATACGTATATAAGATAACATACGCACATCATTGGATGTAATAGAAGGGTAGGTTTTAGTTATTCTTGAGATAAAATCTTGATGGACTTCTGAAAACAATTTATGAAACAAAAATTCTTTCTTTTCATTATTTACTTCCTTAGATATTGTATTAACCCACCTTTTAATTTTTGGGTCGTTTATCTTTTCTAAGCCTAATTTAATTCTATTTAAAAACTCATTTTTATGACTTATAATTTCTGTATACTGTAGCAATTGTTCATTTTTCATTGCTAATGTTTTTTGCATATTTTGTTGCTTATATACACGCTCTTGTTTAATTAGCTTTTTACGATTAATTCGAGACATAATAATTACAACTCCAAATAGCCAAACCAAGACAATGAGAGCAATTGGGATAATAATTAACCCCGTTTGATGCCAAAGTTTTTCTATTGTAAATTTTAAAAATGTTTCCTTAGTTTCCCCACCATTCAAACGACTTTGAAGTTGCAAAGTATACCTCCCTCCTTTTAGCTGTGTGTATAATGCACTTTGCGCGTTTGCATCCCACTTTGTCCATGTTTCTTCTTTAGGCAATAAACGATAACGATATTCTACATAATCAAAAGCAGTTTTATTAATATTGAAATTAAAATTAATGTCTTTGTTTCCAGAATTTAAAAAAATACCGCCTTTTGAGTACGGAAAATAGTATTTTTTATTACTATCATTAAGTATGGTAGCCGTAGATATTATAGGATTATTATTTTTCTTGAAGTTGTATTTATAATTATAATCGAAAGTTTTAACACCTCTATCCTCAGCAATAAACAGCTTATCATTTTTAATTTTTATAAATTCTGAATTCTTAATTAAATTATCACTTAATATTTCCAAAGACGCATCAAAAGAATGAACATTACCATCTGACAGTAATACCTGATGCCTAATTTTATCATTTTGCACATAAGCTATCGCCCTCCCGTCAGTACTGATATTCAAGCTTTTAATCACTCCTTCAACCTCATCTAATAAGCTTTGTGTTACTTTTGAAAATTGATGGTTTTTATATTTTAAAATCTCTTTGTCATTGCTAAAAAACACGCCTTTATCAGTATCAAAAACCTTTTTTATATCTGGAAAATCTTGCTGAAGTATTTCAAAATTCTCTTTTAAAGATAATTTATAAATTTTATCATCTTTTATCTCAGCCCATATACAATTATTAGTCTTATCATATACTAATTTCGGATACCAAAGATTAAGTTTCCTTAAACTAATAAACTGATCGCCTTCTCTTTTAACCAAAATGAGACCAATATATGTTGAAAAAAGGTAATAATCTGTAGCTTCAAAATGAGCTATATCAATAAAACCAGTAAAGAACTCTACTTGCTTAAGTTGGTCATTTTCTAATTTAAACAGGCCATTATTATGACAAACATATAAATCATTATTAATCACTCTTAATTTCCATACTTGTCCACCAGTATTCTCTACAAACTTAAATCCATCTTTAGACGAAACAAAAAGCCCTTTGTTGGTTGCTAAATAAGTATGGTTTTTATAATCTATTAAATCATAAGTAGCTGCACTATTAAAAATAGAATTTATGGGGCTTTCAATATCTATTTTAGCAATACCGTAATCTAACCCCAACCATATATTGCCCTCTTTGTCAGTCATCATAGATAAAACAGTGTCATCTAATAACCCCACTTCAGAATTTATATGCTTTAAAATAGTACCATTATCATCAATCTGCACAAAGCCATCAGCAACTGTTCCTAAACAAAATGAAGAGTCGCTATATATGTTTCCAGTAAACAAGCTCTTACCTCGCAAGGTTTCAGAAAGCAAAACATTATTTATGTTTGTTCCATTAAAATTAAGTAATTCGCCATCTAGCATGACAAAATACAAGAGGTCATTATAAATAAACATTTTTCTAACCTCTCTATTCTTAAGTTCACTAAATGTGCCTATAGATATAAACCTCAAATTTTCTAAATAACCTAATATACCGTCATTCAAAACCATCCAAATAACAGTATCCCATTTTGCTATAGAACCTATTTTTGAATAGTTTTCGTAATGTAATGATTGATTATTTGTGTTGTAGTAAATAATTTGATTTTCACATTGATAAACAATATGATCTTCAAGAGCTTCAATATTCCAAACTGGTCCTCCAGTCGTTTTTCCAAGACTTGTAAACTTGTAGTCTCCATTTAATTTCGTAAAATAACCAATCTCATTACCCCCACACCATATGGTGTCGTTATGCACAAAAACTGCCCTAACATCCCCAGGCTCGGTCATCGTTTTTAGTCCCCAATCGCCAAAAACATTATAAAGCAACCCGTTAGAATTTCCAAAATAAACTATGCCATCTTCATCAATATCAATATCCCAATTCTGCCTTCCTGCACCATAGTCATTCTTATCATAATTAATACCATTTGGTAAACCTTTTTGAGAAAAAGTATAAGACCAACTCATTAGAAGAAATAACACAAAAAATAGCTTACGCATACTGCTTAAAATTAAATTCTGCACAAATAAAAAGTATTAAATTACAAGAAGTATCGAAGTTACTCAATGTATAGCATATATAACAATCTTTTTTTTCATGTAGACTATTTGTAGGCATGTTTTTTTCAAATATTAAAACCTCTAGCTCTAGGTTTGTCTTTCAAAATTTATAACTACTACTAACTATCTTTTTAAGACAAAAAAAAAATGAAAAAAGCACTATTAAGGCTCTTTCTTTTTTTATGTGCAATAACATTATCAGCTCAGTCTGATGTGGTTGCTGTAAAAAAGGACAATCAAGGCATGAAATTGACTATTAATGATAATGACTTTATGATTAATGGTATGAATTGGGACTACTTTCCAATAGGAACCAATTACTCATACAGTCTATGGAATCAGTCAGATGATGTCATCAAATCTGCTCTAGATGCCGAAATGGGATTACTACAAAACATGGGGGTAAATACCGTTAGAATGTATACAGGTGTACAACCTAAGTGGATAAAATACATCTATGAAAATTATGGCATTTACACCATGCTAAACCATTCCTTTGGACGCTATGGTTTAACCATTAACGGCGCTTGGGTACCAGTTACAGATTATAGAGGCGAAGACACCAAAACATTACTATTATCTGAAGCAACAAAACTAGCCGAGAACTACAAAGACACACCAGGCTTGCTACTTTACTTATTAGGCAACGAAAACAACTATGGTCTTTTTTGGGCTGGTGCCGAAACTGAAGATTTTCCTGACGACGACGAAAAACGAAATTTTATAGGAGAGTCACGTGGCAGACCAATGTATAGCTTAATGAATGATGCTGCTGTAAAAATGAAAAGCATCGATTCATCACACCCTGTTGCGATTTGTAACGGAGATGTTCTATTTATTGATTTAATAGCTGAAGAATGTAAAGATGTTGATATCCTAGGTATAAATGCCTACCGAGGCGTAACATTCACAGATTTATTTGACACAGTAAAAGAAAAATACAATAAACCAATAATATTAACAGAGTTTGGCTCTGACGCCTTTAATGCTATTGAAAATCAGGAAGATCAAAAAGCACAAGCATTCTATATGGTGAATAACTGGAAAGATATTTACGAAAATGCTGCTGGCTTGGGCAAAGCAGAAAATGCTATAGGTGGTTTTACATTCCAGTTTAGCGATGGTTGGTGGAAATATGGTCAAACAAAAAATCTAGAAGTTCACGACAACAATGCATCTTGGAGCAATGGTGGCTATTACCTAGACTATAAACCAGGTCAAAACAACATGAACGAAGAGTGGTTTGGTATCTGTGCAAAAGGCCCTAGTAATTCAAGAGGACTTTATACCTCATACCCAAGAGCAGCCTATTATGCTTTGAAAGAAGTTCATAATCTTAATCCGTATGAAACAGGTATCGATGAAGGTTTTATTAAAAACTATTTTAAAAACCTAAATTTAATGGATGCCGTCTTAAGAGCTAGAGGAGACAAAGCAGCCATGGGAGGTACCGAAAAATTAAGCCTTAGTAATTTAAGAGCAGAATTTACAACCTTTAATACTGGTGGCAAGTATGTTGATATACCAAATACAGCAGATCCAGATAAAAATGATTTTCCGAATCAACTTGGTTTTGACCACATGCAGTCCTACTTTATAGGCGTAGGCGCTAACCCAGCTCCAAACATGAGTGCTAATATTAATTTTAACATATTAGGAAATATTGCAGGCAACCCGATTAATGAAATTTTCTATGAAAACCGCGGTCGTCCAGTAACCGTTAATGGCCAAGAAGATGAAATAATCCTTAGCGACCCTAATAGAGTACAAGTTTATAATGCAGAATTTGAATGGAAAGGCAAAGTAGCAGATGCGCGAGGTTTTTACAGAAAAGGGCACTACCATTGGGGATATGAAGGCGATTTCTTTGGTTTATACCCAGAAGCCAATTATGGCCCTAACTTAGACATATATAACGGAGAGATTTTAGGTTTAGAACTAGATGGAAAAGGAACTCTAAATGGATTAAAAGCCGCTTTTGGACCACAACTATGGTGGGGAGCAAATCCAGCAATTCTTTTAAAATACTCTACTAAACTAGGACACTGGGATGTTACTGGTGTTTATCATGAAGATGTCGATGACATTGGGCAAGCTGTCACCTCTATTGCTATTCCTTTACCAAAAACAAGAAGAGCTACACTTCACTTTAAAAGAAAACTTGGTGCTTTAGGATTTGAAATTGGGGGCATTTGGGGAGGCCAACCGTTAAATGGGAGAACATTCAATGTAGTAGAAAATAACAGAGGTTACATTGACAGAATTAAATCTGAAGATAACTGGGGCGGAAAAACCAAAATAACATTCCAAAAAGGACTTTTTAATTGGTATGCTCAAGGTGCTATACAAGGCTTAGCTGCTAATGGTGGTGCAGATTTAACCCAAACCTTTACAGGCTGGAAACTTAAAGATTCAGGAAGTGGAAACCAAACCAATTTCTTATCTGGGTTTTCAATGAATATTGGCGATTTTCAAATTGCTCCAAACTTTTTGTGGCAAAAACCTATAGTTGACGCCATACCAAACAACTTTAGCTATGTTAATGATGAGGGGCGCACTATATCTGTTCCTTTAAGAAATATACAAGATGACCCGTTTGCTGTTAGAGGAAATAGAGAAACTACAGCCGGTGAAATTCTTTTTACCTATGACCCAACACCTGGTACATGGATGTACGAATGGGATAATGACAGAGCTGAAGACGCTAAGTTTGCAATGAATCTTGGTTTTGTTTATCGTCATCATCCAAATACCATGGATGCTTCAATTGGATTTTTAGCAGACCGTACACCTTTTGCCTTTGATACTTCAGTAAAAGCTGAAGATCTATGGGAAGTTCATTCTAGAATGGTTTCTAAATTCAGTCCTAATTTTGGATTTATAGGACGCTTCCATTATGGTAACGGGCAAGCTAACGGTAACGATGAGCGTGTTATAAAACGTTTTGGAGCCGATATAAGAATGATTTACAACAAAATTAAAGTTACCGCACAAGCCAAAATAAATGATTGGGGCCCTTTTGATTATCACAGAGATTTTAACTTAACCTTCCCAGAACAATTTATGTTGGATGTTTCAACGTCATTAGGCAAACCGGATTGGTTTATTTTACCAGACACAAAAATTGGTATTAGAGGAACTTACAGGACCTTAGACAGCAATTCAGCACGATATGCCCCAACATACAAAACAGTATTTGGCGAACTTGTTCCAGACCCTGACGCTATAGGCTTCGGAAATGGAAATGAGTGGGAAATAAGAACCTACATTCATATTAACATAGGAAAATAAAAAAGAAATGAAAAATATAGATAATTTACACAATAAAGCCCTACTGATTTTAAGTATGGTTTTTATAACAGTTTTTAGTTGCGAAAGAGACTTGTCGGAAGATGCTATTCCTGCATCTTTCCCAACTACAGCAGAGGTGTTTGCAAATAATACTTTTGTAGATATGGGAAGTGATTTTTACCTTCCTTTTGCAAATTCAAAATTAGATGCGTTTTCGGTCGACACCAGTACAGGCTATAAAGGTTCTAAATCTTACCGTGTTGACGTGCCCAATGTTGATGACCCAACAGGCAATTATGCAGGAGCCATATTACGTATAGACGGTTCTCCGAGAGACTTATCCAATTATGACGCACTGACCTTTTGGGCGAAAGCTTCTCAAGGTGTGGGTGATGTGTCAGTTGGATTTGGCTTAGACTTTTTGCAAGACAAACACCAAGCTAATGCTAATGATTTGAGCATTGGAACAGCATGGGCAAAATACACAATCCCTATCCCAGTTGCATCAAAACTAATAGAAGAACTTGGAGTGTTCTGGTATTCTGCAGGTACACAAGGCACTGGAGGTTTTGCATATACCCTTTGGTTTGATGAGATCAAATTTGAAAAACTTGGAACAATATCCCAACCAAGACCATTTTTATCAGAAGGCCAAGATCTTGTTATCGACACCTTTATTGGAGTAGAACTTGAAGTAAAAGGCTTAAAAGTAGCATTTAACCTAACATCTGGAATCGAGCAAACGCTAAATGTAGCTCCTGGTTATTATGATTTCACATCTTCAAACCCTAGTATTGCAACAGTAAATGAGTTTGGTAAAATAAATGTTATTGGAACAGGCACAACTATCATAACAGCTACCCTTAATGGAATAGATGCAAAAGGGTCATTAATAATCAATTCGTCAGGGGACTTTGTACATGCTCCAACACCAACAAGAGATGCTAGCAAGGTCATTTCTATTTATAGCGATCATTATACAAATGCTCCAGTAGATTTTTATAACGGTTATTGGCAACCTTGGCAAACCACAGAATCTGCCGATTTTGTAGTTAATGGTGATAATGTACTCAATTATACCAATTTTAATTTTGTAGGCACACAATTTGCAAACCCAAGTATAGATGCCACTAATTACTCTAATTTGCATCTTAATATGTACATTCCTGGAGAAGTCCCTTCAAATTTAGACTTTTTAATTTCAATTATAAATTTTGGCCCAGATGGCGTTGATGGCGGAGGTGATGATACTAGACAACGAATATCCTTTAAGGCATCAGATTTTGAAGCTAATACATGGAGTACACTAGAAATTCCTATAACTTTAGGTGATAGAAGAAATATGGCATTGATTATTTATGAAAACACAAATGGCTCGCAATTAGAAAATTTTTACTTAGACAATATTTATTTTTATGACAACGGTGTAGTTGGCCCTAAGCTAGTGCCTGAAGATGCACCTGAAGCACCAACTGAAGACGAGGTTACAAATAATGTAATTTCAATCTTTAGTGATGCGTATACAGATATACCTAATGAATCATTAAACTTTACACCTCTTGGAGCTACTTTAACAATAGAAAATATAGCAAGCAATAATGTTTTAAAATACTTAAACCTCAACTTTATTGAGCAAGAATTTGCACCAAACACTATAGACGCTTCAATGGCAGACATGATGCATATTGATGTTTGGTCTCCAGTTGATAACGACATGAGGATTACTTTAAAGGATTATGGCGCAGATGGATCTTCTTTTTCTGAAGCTTCTATTGTTTTAGAAGGTCTAGAACAAAACCAATGGAAAAGCTATGATATTCCATTGACTGATTTTAACGGGTCGCCAGAAAGGAGCCATATAGGTAGAATTATAATTCAAAATGGTGCGAGTACTCCTGATTTTACGGGAACACTTTTCATTGACAATATATATTTTTATACAAATTAAATAGTTCATAAAAACGTAGATGGCAGTTTAATACTACCATCTGCGTTTTATGCTAGTATAAAAGCAATAATAAAATGAAATCATTACAAAAAATAAAAAACAACGCATCATTATACAGTCTTTTAGCCATAAGTATTGGGTGCTTTTACTCTTGTGAAGAATCGGTTGACGATTTAGAAGCAAGAGGTACAGAATGGAACCTAGTGTGGTCAGATGAATTTGATCTAGATGGTGCTGTAGATGACACCAAATGGACTCATGAAATTGGTGATGGTAGCGATCAAGGTATCCCAGGTTGGGGCAACAATGAATTACAAAGTTATACTGCTAATTCTGACAACTCAATCGTTGAAAATGGTGTTTTAAAACTTAAAGCAAGAAATAGTCCTTATACTTCTGCCCGAATAAAAACTCAGGGGCTTTTTAGTCAGACTTACGGACGTTTTGAAGCTAGAATAAAAACACCTTTTGGTAAAGGTATTTGGCCTGCATTCTGGCTTTTGGGAGAAAACATAGAAACTGTTGGTTGGCCACAATGTGGCGAAATAGACATTATGGAACTAAGAGGTCAAGAACCTCAAGTAGCTCACGGAAGTTTACATGGCCCAGGGAACTATGGAGGTTCACCATTGTCAAGAAGTTTTACTTTAGAACAGGATCGATTTGATAAAGACTTCCATGTCTTTGCCATAGAATGGGGACAGGATTATATAGACTATTTTGTTGATGGTGAAGTTTATCAACGCATAACATCAAACGACGTTGGTGAATGGGTATTTAATAAACCTTTTTTTATTATCCTAAACATTGCTATTGGTGGCAACTATGTAGGCTCACCAGCACACAACACCTACTTCCCTCAAACTATGGAAGTTGATTATGTTAGAGTTTACAAAGAAACAGAGTTATAAAACCAACCCACTAAAATATCTCCATTATGATAAAAACAAAACTAAGCATTCCAATGCTATACAAACCATACAAGTTCAACCTTAAAAATTAAAACTTTTTAGCATGAAATCAATTAAAAAGCAAAGTATCCTAACACTGCTAGTTTTTGGGTTATTAGCCATTAACACACAAGCACAGGTAACTGTACAAAAAATAAATAATGCCTGGACCTTGATGGTTGAAGGAAAGCCTTTTGAGGTTAAAGGCGCCACATTTGGCTATGACAATGATATAGAAAACTATGATGCCTATTTTAAAGACTTACAGTTTTTAGGTGTTAACACCATTAGGCTTTGGGGCACCAATGATAATACAATGAAATTACTAGACGCTGCTCATAAGTATAATATTAAAATACTTATGGGCATTTGGATGCGACACGGCAGACCTGGTATGGAGGGTGATGATAATTTTAATTACCTTGAAGATACTAAGGGCATGGAAGATATGTATAATGGCGCTATTGAAGTTGTCGAAAAACACAAAAACCATCCGGCAGTACTATCATGGGGTGTTGGTAACGAAGTATACTTAAACATTGCTACAGACCCTGAAAAAGAAGCCTATTCTAAGCTTCTGGAACGTATTTGTAGTAAAATTAAAGCATTAGACCCAAATCATCCTATAACTTCTGTAGAAGCATGGACTTTTGGAATGGACTGGTGGCATAAATTAGTACCTTCTATTGATATTTACGGACTAAACAGTTATGGTGCTGGCGCAAGGATATTAGATGCTGAATTAGAAAAAAGAGGTATTGATAAACCTTATATGATTACTGAATTTGGTGTGACTGGTGAATGGGATATCGATTTTAAAAAGAACGGCATAAAAGTAGAACCTAACGACCAACAAAAATATGATGCCATAGCCAAAGGGTATCATGATTGGATTAAAAACAAACCTGCTTGTTTAGGTGTTTATGTATTCCATTATGGGAATGAAAACAATTTTGTTTCACCTTGGTTACTAACCCATCATGACGGTTTAACTCGCCCACAATATTGGGCTATTAGAGAAGCTTTTACTGGAGCAAAACCAATAAACCACGTACCTGTAATTGAAACTTTTGAATTGCCAGAATCTAAGTATAAAAGTGGTATTTGGGTTCCAGTAACATTAAAGGTCTCAGATATTGAAAATGAAAAAACAGACATTAGTTTTTATTACAACCAACGTATGGGAAGCCGTAAACTCCGAGACCAACTAACGCCACTTAATTTTAGAACTAATGCTAACGGTAATTACCTAATTCAATTACCAAATGTAGATTCAGCCATAAAAGTGTATGTGAATGCTAAAGACACTTATAACAATGTGGGTATCGCTTCAACATCTATAGCCATAGATAATGGCACAGAGAAAAAGCAAAAATATTTAGTACCAAAGGCTACGTTACCTTTTTATGTTTATAAAGATGGTAAAGACATGCCCTATTTCCCATCAGCATATATGGGTAATTACAAAAAATTAGATGTAGACACTAAAAGTAAAACCGATGTATATTCGGGTGAAGCTTCTTTAAAAATTAGCTATAATCAGGTATATGATTGGTATGGACTTGGATTGGTTGACCCAGCAGATGACTGGGGAGAAACTTTAGGAGGTTATGATATTAGAGGTGCAGAAACCTTTAGTTTTTGGGCAAAAGCCAGTGCTAAAAACGTCACAGCCACCATAGGTTTTGGATTAATTGGCAAAAACAAGCCTTATCCAGATACCGCTAAAAAATCTATAGAAGTTAAATTATCCACTAAATGGAAGCAATACACCATTAAGCTTAAAAAATTAGATATGAGCTGTATCCGTTCTGGATTGGTTGTTTTCTCAAGTGGTTCCGGTGTTAACCATGATATTTATTTTGATGATGTTGTTTTTAAATAATTAAAGTTTTATTTAAGAAACCCCATAGTAGTCTCAACCTCTATGGTGTTTCTTGTTTAAGTAAAAGTGTTTATTATTACTTCTACAAATTATCCAACTGATTACTCTTTTTATCCTCGCTAATCGTCCAAAAGAACCCTACAAAAAAGAACTGGTCCGTTGCCGGTTGCAGGGCACGCCTATTAAAACTTCCATTTAAATCTGGTGTATCAGCGTACTGATAACCATTAATATTTTTAAACCCTAAAACATTATTTACCGAAGCATACAATATTTTTTGTGGACTTATTAAATATGCCCAATTGATGCTCAAACTATTAAAACTTTTGGTTTTATTATTTAAAAAACCAGGTTCGTTTGGATTAGTATACGTTCTACCAGATGCAAAGGCATAACTAAAGCCTACTTGACTTCTCCAATCGTTAATCCAGTATTTACCAACAACCGACAGGTTGTGCGTATTCGCAAAATCAGGTTGTGATTTAGTTTCATAATTATTATAATCACGCTCAGTATCTAACAAGGAATAGCTTAACCAATAATCGAAATTCTTGATACTCTTACTATCACGCCAAAAGAAATCAACACCTTTCGCAAAACCATTTCCATTACTGTTATACGTACTATCAAAGTTTGCGAAATCTGTATCATACTTTACCAAATCATCATATTTTTTATAGTAAGCTTCTGCCCTAAACAATCTTCGATCGCCATTATGCTGGTAATTAAAAATATAGTGCGACGTATTTTGAGCTTTTAAATCTTGATTGAACTTTAAAATATTACTAGAAGGGTTTTGATAAAAATTACCATAAGCTAATGATACTTGGCTTTTACTTGATGTTTTATAAGCCAAAGACATCCTAGGTGCTAGTGTGAAATCTTTAAACAACTGGCTATACTCCGCTCGCATGCCTGTTTTAAACGCCAAACTTTTAGATATAAAAATATCAGCCTCAGCAAATACGGCTGCTATATTATTATCGAAACCATAATCGGTATTATCTGTAGTATCATCAATATAATTCTCTTTAAAGTTTGTTACAAAATATTCAGCTCCAAAATACAGTTTAAAACGGTTATTGATTCTGTTTCTAAACTTCAATTTGGCATGCATAGAGTTTTCAGTTCCTTTAATAGCGCTATCAGCTATGTTAAGCTTGTTTTTAGCATGTGTATAACTTAATCCTCCAAAAAACTTCCAAGTATCACTCAAAACACCTTGATATGAGCCATTCACATAAACGTTATTGTTATTCAGTTTAAAATACATGCCCTCAGGGTTATTAATATCTTCTTGGGTTAACTCAAACTTTGTAGTATCAAACGCGCCATATAGTTTAAATAAGCCCGAATCGGTTTTTTTTCTGAAAACCGTTTCACCAGAAGCGGTTTCAAAAGGCTTTATCCAATCATTTCTATTAGTAAAAACCGCATTATAAGGCGCTAAATTAATGTAAGAGGCGTTAACACTTAATGAACTTTTTTTCCATTTTTGTGTATTACCAAGCGTTGCACCAACACTCATAATACCAATATCAGTTTTTTCCTGGTCGGGTTCATCAATAGTATTTAAAAGTAATACACTAGACAAAGCCTGACCAAACTCTGCCGAATACCCACCTGTTGAAAAGGTAATACCATCAAATAAGAATGGCGAGTAACGTCCTCGTGTTGGTGCATTATTGGTTGTTGGTGTATATGGTGTAAACACTCGAATACCATCAATAAAGATTTGTGTTTCATTAGCATCTCCTCCACGTACAAATAATCGTCCATCTTCAGCAACTGTAGTTGTTCCTGGCAAGGTTTGCAGTGCCCCAACAAAATCGCCCAAAGCACTTGCCGTTGTAACGACATCTAGAGGTTTTAATGCATTTACTTTACTATTATCGCCTGCAGAAAATGTTCCTGCAGATAGTACTACCGCATCTAAAGTATTGACATCTTCTCGCATTTTGACTTCAAGATCTTTCATATATGATATATCACCCACCATAGTAAATGTTTCATATGACAAATAAGAAACTATTAAAGTTTGCGTTCCTGTTTCTGTAGTTGTAAACGAAAAGGCTCCATTGTCATCAGATGTGCTTCCATCGTAGGTGCCTTCTAAATAAATATTTGCTCCAACAATCGGTGTGTTTTTTGTATTAAAAACTTTTCCGCTAATGGTGGTTTGTGCATTAATTTGAATTGAAATGAGGACGATAATAATGGCTAGTAAATATTTCATTTGCTTATTTTTCTTGTGTTTTTTTCAACATGAGTTAATAATAAATTAATTGATGATGCAAATTTGCAACAGAAGGGTGGCTGTAAAAATTCTTAAATACCGAACTGTAAAATATACATGATGAATTGAAAATTTAAAACAAAAAACAAATTCAAGTCAAACAAAATAAACGGACTTAAAACAACAGTAAAAATCAAATGAGCAAGCATTCAAAATAGAATTAAAATCAAATTAATTTTTGCTATTCTTCAGTAATTTATTTTTTTATATATTAGAGGAAACAAACGCGTTTAAATGGTTTTTTTTAAGCTAAAAAGCATCATAGACATTATCTATAGTGACTGTTTAAGTAATTAATAATCAAAATATAAAAAACTTCAATTAATCCAAAACTTTAACAATTAGAACAGAACAGATTTTTAGGCGTATTTTTAACTAATCTATAGAAAAGGAACAAAATAAAATGAATTTCAACAACAACCTTCTTCATTTATATTTTGGTTTCTAAATATTATTTCCACATTCTTGTAACGTTTTAAAATATTAAGCTACTTACATTATAACTAAACCATCACATTGAATAAAGAGCTAGAACATCGTTTTGTTGAATTGCTAGAAAAGCATCAAAATATTGTACACAAAGTTTGCCGTTTGTATACCAATAATTACGATGCACATAACGATTTATTTCAAGAAATAACCATTCAGCTTTGGCGCGCTTATCCAAAATTTAGAGGCGATGCCAAGTTCAGTACATGGATGTATCGTGTTGGTTTAAATACCGCAATTACCTTATACAGAAAATCTAAACGAACCATTAATACACAAGATTTTGAAGGCGTTGCTTTTAAAATGAAAGCGGAAGATTATGACGATACTGAAGAACAACAATTGAAAATGCTATACAAAGCGGTGCATCAATTAAATGATATTGAAAAAGCTCTTGTGTTTTTATATTTAGAAGACAAGGACTATAGAGAAATTAGTGAAACCCTGGGAATTAGTGAAGTGAATGCTCGCGTGAAAATGAATAGAATTAAAACGAAACTTAGAACCATACTAAATCCGTAACATTATGGATGAATTAGATTTATTAAAGAAAGACTGGAACAAGCAACCAGAAAACAAAAAGCTATCGGTAAATGACATTTACCCCATGCTACATAAGAAATCATCGTCTATTGTAAAAATATTGTTTTACATCAGTATCGCTGAGCTTGTTTTTTGGATTTTAATAAATACCATTCCTTATTTCTCTTCCACTGAATACAGGGATCGCTTAAATTCCATTTTTAATGAAGATATGCTTACTGGTTTAACCATTTTTAGCTATGTTGTTATTCTGCTTTTTATTTATCTTCTTTTTAAATCTTACAAAACGGTTTCTGTGACCGATAATGCTAAAAAATTAATGCAAAGCATTATCAACACAAGAAAAATTATCAGGTATTATGTTATTTACAACCTTGTTATGGTCTTCATATCCTCAGCATTAGCTGTGATTTACGCCATTAACCATGACCCAAAGCTTGCTGATATCTCTAATTTTAACGATAAACAATTGACTGTTTTTACAGTGGTTTCTATTGTAATTATTGGGGTTTTTATGGTTTTAATATGGTTGTTTTATAGACTTATTTACGGTTTACTTTTAAGGCGTTTAAACCGTAATTATAAAGAATTAAAAAAGCTAGAAGCTTAAATTATTTTAACAATTATTCTCTAACAATAAATATTCAACAAACACTTTACTATTCAACCCAAAAACTCCTCAACCTCAATAACATCACCACTTCTCATACTTCCAATTTCAATAGCTCCTACTCTAACCCGAACTAAGCGTAACGTTGGATACCCAACTGCGGAAGTCATTTTTCGAACTTGACGAAACTTCCCCTCATTTAAAACAATCGAAACCCATGATGTTGGACCATGCCTATCATCCCTTATTTTTTGTTGGCGAACGGGTAAATCTGGAACAGCTCCTAATTTAAATACCTTACATGGTTTTGTTATGTACTTTTTACCTTCAAAACCAATTTCAACACCAGCTTTTAGGGTCTCTATTGCTTTCAGGGAAATATCACCATCCACTTGCGCATAATATTCTTTTTCAACTTTTTGACTATTTATATAATTACTCATCATACCATCGGTAGTGAGCAATAACAGCCCTTCTGATTTTTCGTCTAATCGCCCTATCGCCATGATACTCTGAGGGAAATCATAAAGTGTTCCTAAAAAAAATTTAGATTTTTGCTGTTTGGAATTACTATAAAACTGACTTAAATACCCATAAGGTTTGTAGATTATAAAATGCCTATGCTCTGTTTTAAATACTTCCATTCAAAATACGATATACCAATGCCTTGGTCGGTTTTTGTCCGTTCATTTTAGATCGAAGCATATCAAAAGTCATTTTAAAATCGCAACCTGTTTTGTAAGCACTACATCCATAAGCCGCTTTTCCTTTTATAACTGTTCCTTTTTTACATTTAGGGCAAACTAACGTGTCTAGTGTCGCTTTACTGCCTGCAGACGAGGCAGTCGCAGATGTGTTTTTAGGCTCTAATTTGAGCTTAAAACCTTCGTCAAAACGCAAAAACCCTTCAACTGTTCCCTTTTCAGTCTTAAAGCCCTTTAAATTAACGGTTGATCCTTTTTTAAGCAATCTAACAAACTGCTTTTCTGATATTTTTTTACCACTAAATTTAAACGGTAACACAAAATCGCAGCCGGATTTAAATACACTACAGCCAAAAGCACTTTTTCCTTTTATAAGGTGACCTTTTTTACATTTTGGACAAACCTCAACAGTAAGTCCAGCTTGTTTTATTGTTGCTTTTGCTTCTCTATTTTTAATGACAGTGTCCTGCGATATGTTAGCTCGTTTGGTTTCACTTCGTACTTCGTACACCAAAGCATCTACCATACGTTTCATGTTTTTTATAAATGCTCCCGCACTGAATTCACCTTTTTCAATATCTTTTAACTGCTTTTCCCAAGATCCCGTGAGTTCTGCAGATTTTAGCAAATTATTTTGAATAGTATCAATTAATTGCACACCTGTTACCGTTGGCAAGACTTGTTTTTTATTACGTTTTATATACTTTCGTTTAAAAAGGGTTTCTATAATATTGGCTCGTGTAGATGGTCGTCCAATACCATTTTCCTTCATTAGATCGCGTAATTCTTCATCATCAACTTGCTTTCCTGCGGTTTCCATTGCTCGCAACAACGATGCTTCAGTAAACTGATTTTGCGGTTTGGTTTCCTTTTCTAAAAACGAAGGTACGTGCGGGCCTTTTTCACCTTTTTCAAACGTCAGCAAAATCCCTGATTCTTTTTCTTTGGCATTGGGGTTTTCAAATACAATACGCCAGCCCTTTTCTAATATTTCTTTACCTGTAGTTTTAAAAACCACTTTAGCCGCACTTCCTAAAACCGTGGTGTTTGATACTGCACAATCATCATAAAATACAGCTATAAAACGTTTTACAATAATATCGTAAACGCGTTGCTGATTGTATTGCAAATTTATTTGAATACCCGTTGGAATAATAGCATGGTGATCGGTGACTTTCTTATCGTTAAAAACCCTGCTCGATTTTTTTATTTTCTTTCCTAAAAGCGGCTGCGTTAATTTTGAGTAATTTGTTAGTTTTTGGAGTATTCCAGAAACTTTAGGATACACATCATTAGGTAAAAATGTGGTATCTACTCTCGGGTAGGTCACTACTTTTTGTTCGTATAATTTTTGAACAATCTTTAAGGTTTCATCTGCCGAAAACCCAAACTTGGTATTACAATAGACTTGCAAGCCTGTTAAATCAAATAACTTTGGCGCATATTCCTTGCCTTTCTTTTTGGTAATGGATTCTATTTCAAAATCACTTTCCTTTACTTTATTTGCTAAAGCTTCTCCATCTTCTTTTTTAAGAAAACGACCGTCTTCATAACTAAAAAGCGTATCTCGATATAATGTTTGGAGTTCCCAATACGGTTGTGGCTTAAAATTTTCTATGCTTTTAAAACGATTTACAACCATAGCTAAAGTTGGCGTTTGCACACGACCAACAGATAACACTTGCTTGTAACCACCATGCTTTACGGTGTATAATCTGGTCGCGTTCATACCTAACAACCAATCGCCAATAGCTCTTGAAAAGCCAGCATAGTATAAATTATCGTAATCTTTTGACGGTTTTAAATTTTGAAAACCTTCTTTAATAGCTTCGGTCGTTAATGAGGATATCCATAAACGTTGTACTTTACCCTTATAATTAGCCTCGTTCATCACCCAACGCTGAATAAGCTCCCCTTCTTGCCCAGCATCCCCGCAGTTTATAACCACATCGGCTTTATCAAATAAGCTTTTCACAATATTAAATTGTTTTTGAATGCCCGAATTTGCCACCACTTTAGTTTCAAACTTTTCTGGAAGCATAGGTAAATTATTTAAATCCCAACTTTTCCAATAGGGTTTATAATCATTAGGTTCTTTTAGCGTGCACAAATGTCCAAATGTGTAGGTTACCGCATAACCATTACCTTCATAATAGCCATCACGTTTTGTATTAGCTCCTAATACTGTAGCAATTTCGCGGGCAACACTTGGTTTCTCAGCTATGCAGACTTTCACTTATATGCGTTTAGATTTTAAAACGCAAAATAGGAATTTTGTTGTGGTTTTTAATTAGGAATTGCTAGGAGTTATTAACGGATTATAAAGAGAAAATAAGTGTGATTTTTTTAACCATTTACAAAAAAGTGGCTAATTCCACTTAACATACTTTGTACAGCATATGAAGCTAAAATCAATCCCATAATTTTACTTATAGCTGTAATTCCTTAGTTTCCGATTTTTTTCTTGTGAATTAAGTCAAACTCTTTTATTGCTTCAAGGTACACAGGAATAAAACCAATCGGGTCGACAACAGTAAAAATAAAAAATATGATCGTTAAATGTTCAGACATATGTTTCTTTGAGACTTTTAGTCAACGTTTGAATCATTTAACCCATCAATTAGTTCGTCAATTTGAATTATAATTTGCTTTCTTTTTTGTTTCGCTTTTTCAATTATTTCTTCGGTACTTTTTGGGTTCGATATTTGATTATTATAATAGTCCACAAGGGTTCGCATTGCATTCATTTTTGCGCTTAAATGCATTTGCTCAACTTGTTGAATCAAAACCTGCTGTGCCTTTTGCTGTAGTTTTGACCCTTTAGCCAGCTCCTTTCTATTTAAAACAATTTCTTCTCTGTTCTGTTTAATTTCATCCCTTTGAAGTACAATTGTATAAATAAGAACTGCAAATGCAAGTGCCGAAAACAAGGCGTTTACGGCACCAAATAAATCCCCAAAGGTTCCTCTATCCGACCAATTCGATAGAAAAACCATAATCAATACTGCTGATAGAGCCCAAATGAGAACAACCAAGAATATCAATTTTGGTAATAGGTCTTTTTTTGATGTACTTTCCATTTATCTTTTGTTTTTTTGTATCTGTTGTTTATAACATACAATATGATGGCATTTAAAGGACACATCTAAGGAAGCTATAATTTGCCCCATCACTACATACAATAATATATCTCGTATACTCGAATAAATATACAATTAATTTGGTGAGGAACTTAACAATGGTCTTAGTATATAATTACCACTCACGTTTTTTATTAAGCTCTTCCAAGGCTTCCAATTCTTTTTGTGGAATAACTTTTAAGAACGATGGATGTTGTTCGATAGCATACTCGATTCTTTTTACAATCTCTTCTGTAGTTTCGTTATCGTAGTCAATCTCTAAAGGCGCTTTTATTTCAAAGGATTGAAGAATATTTTTCTTTTTTATACGCAGTCCTTTTTTATCAAACGACCTACGAAAACCATCAATAACTATTGGCACTACAATGGGTTTATAACGTTTTATAATATGTGCTGTTCCTTTTCTAATAGGCTTAAATGGTGTGGTGGTTCCTTGTGGGAATGTAATGACCCAGCCATCATCCAAAGCCTTTCCTATACTGGATATATCGCTCATTTTAACCTGTCTGTTTACATCTTTCCCTTCAGACCTCCATGTACGCTCTATACTAATTGAGCCCATATAGGCCAGTATTTTTGGCAATAACCCTGCTTTCATGGTTTCTTTAGCGGCAACGTAATAAATATTTAACTTAGGATTCCATAAGTAGCCTATATTTTTTATAGAATCTGTACGACCGCTTAAACTGGCATTAAATACATGAAACATAGAAACCACATCGGCAAAATAGGTTTGGTGATTCGATATAAAAAGCACATGGGTATCTGGTAAATCTTTAATAATTTCAGAACCTTCTATTTGTAATTCATTAAACCCTCTAAAACGCCTATGTGTTAGGGCTCCAAAGACCCTAATAAGCCATTTTTTTACAATTAGTATATGTCCGAATGGATTTCTTTTAAACAATCCCATAAATCACGCGTCAAATTGGTTAGTTGCTACAAATGTAATAAATCTATAAATTACACAAGTTGTTTTATCAAGTCTTTAATTTCACTTAGCATCATAGCTGTTGCCCCCCAAACGACATGGTCATTTAATTTAAACGCAGGCACCTCAACCTCAGAACTATATGATGTTTTTACCTTTTTAACAACTAGAGATTTGTCGTCTAAAAAATGATGCAAATTTACTTCTATAATGGCTTCAACCTCATCATCTTGCTTAACAAACTTTGGTGTACTTTTTACAATTCCAACAAATGGTTGCACATAAAAATTACTTGGTGGTATGTACACTTGCGATATTTTTCTAACAACCTCAATAGTCTTTATAGGCACGCCAACTTCCTCAAAAGTTTCTCTTAATGCCGCTACTTCTAGCGAAATATCTTGGGCTTCTAATTTGCCCCCAGGAAAAGCCACTTGTGCAGAATGTACACCTTTATAGGTTTTTCTAAGAATCAATACAAACTTGGTTTGCTGGTTACTATCAGGGTAAAACAATGCCAAAACACCAGCATGCTTAGCTTTTTTTATGGCTTTTTGTTGCTGGTTTAAAAGTTTTTGACGAAACGGTGGCACCATTTTAAAGTGAGATGTCTCGGCTGGAAGCGGTATATTTTTTATTTTTGATAGCGATTTTAAAAATTCATCAAAATTCATTGATATGCGTATTGTATTGCTTTTGTGTTTCTTTCTCTTGTTTTTGAATTGTGAAGATAAACAATCTAAGAAGAAAACCATACCTAATTTTGAAGTACAAAAATCAACTAAAAAAGAAGCTTCTAAAGTAACCTATGAAGAGCCTAAACGCGAATTCCCAAAGCTAAATTCTAAAAGTGCTATGGAATTCTTTTTGGAATATGACAAACACCACAAAGAGAATAAAGTACGTATTACTACAGACTTTGGAGCGATTGATATTTTACTATATAATGAAACTAGATTCCATCGTTCTAATTTTATTTTTTTAACCAAACAGAAGTATTTTAATGATACACAGTTTTATCGAGTCATTGATAATTTTATAGTCCAAGCTGGTAATAGCGATGATAAAAAAACGGCTAGAAAACGGGCGTACATAGGTAAATATTTATTGCCTGCGGATACTAAACGTGGATTTAAGCATGATAGAGGCGTAATTTCCATGCCCAGTAGCGATATTGATAATCCTCACAAATTAGCATCTCCTTTTGAGTTTTTTATTGTCTGCCAAAAGGGTGGCGCTCATTTTTTAGATGGCGATTACACCATTTTTGGCCGTGTAATTCGAGGTATGGATGTCGTTGATAAAATTGCAGCCGTTGAAACCGAGGAAGGTGATTGGCCATTAGTCAATATTTTCATAAAGAATGTTGAGATTATTGAATAATAGAGGTTAGAAATTTGCAATTTTAAAATTCAGTTATATAGGGTTTAATATTTTCTCTTGCAAAGGTCCAAATTTAAAGAGAAACATAACTAAACTCTGAGATTGTGACTAAAAACTATCTCTTCTTTTCCGAATAAATCGTTGGTAAAGCTATTTTATATTTTACTGCTAACAACCGTATTGCGATAACAACTATTCCTGCTATTATAAAAACAACATTGTTTTGTATTGGAAATTCTCTTAAAAGAAAATAAGTGATTCCACCTAGTATACATGCTGTAGCATAAATTTCTTTTCTAAAAATAACGGGGATTTCATTACATAAAATATCTCGAATAACGCCTCCAAAACTAGCTGTCATAGTCCCTAATGCTATACAAATAATTGGGTGTAATTCTGCATGAAGTCCTTTTTCGATACCTACCAAAGTATATAATCCAATACCAATGGTATCGAACAAAAACAATGAGGTTCTTAAATAATTAATCTTACTTCTAAAAATAATAGCAAATACGGCAGTGGCTAAAATTATATATGTATAGGTAATGTCTTTCATCCAACTTACTGGGGTGTCGCCAATAAGTAAATCGCGTAAGGTACCACCTCCTACTGCTGTAACAAAAGCAATGATTAATATTCCAAATAAATCCATTTTTTTGTGAATGGCAACTAGTACGCCTGAAATAGCAAAAGCTATAGTTCCTAAAATATCTATGATGTAGAACATGGTTTCTTTATTCTTTTAAAATAGTGTTGTTAGCTGCTTTTATGCAACAAAAAATACGACCGACTAAAGTCCAACGTTTATACTGAACTAAATTCAACATAAAGGTAATACCAATATTTAAAATTAAATCCTTTTCATAAGCTCATTATTTTCACAAATATGCTAACTTAAAACCACATATGACACACCAAAACCTTATTTTTGGTTACACCAACTTTTAAAACCTTAGATGATTCTTACTTTAAAAAAAACTTAATTAACGGGATAAATTAACCTTTTATTTTCATATTACTTATTATAACATGAAATCCATCTGGGTCTTTAATTGTAATACCGTTATCATTCCAAAAGGGATTTTTTGCTTTTAGTTTTTCAATTTTTTTCTCGTGGATTCTCTCAACAATTTCATCATATTCACGATGCTCGGTTGGATAAAACACCAATACATCGTCATCATCAAAACTATGTTCAGCTTTACCAACTGAGGCTGTAAACTCTAAATGCCATTGGTGATCTGGTTTACCTAAAAATACGCCACTGTAGTCATTATGATTCTCAAAGGAGAACAAAACCTCCAATCCAAGAATATTTGAATAAAATTCAATTATAGGTTTTAAATCATTTGTATGTCTTGCGTTTCTAAATTCCATTTTTATTGTTTTTTACGATTTATTATAAAACAGTTATTTAAAATTGCTCTTGAAAAAAAAAGAGCACTAATCCATTCGGTTCCAGAATAGAAAAACTTCTATGTCCCCATGATTGGTCTACTATCTCCTGTTTGAATGGGATTGCCATTAATTTATAGGTTTTATATAATGCATCAATATTCCATACTTGAATGCACATAAAAACACCCTGTGGTATTCGGTAGTCTAAACCTGGGTTTTTATATGCTTCATCGTTTCGACGGTGCAGTATTTCAATCAAGCCCTCGCCTGCTTTAAAAAGCGCACCTTTATCATGATCATTTCTATCCCAAGAGTGCCCTAAATCAAATTCTAATGTGTTCTTATAGAAATTGTATGTTTCTTTATATTTATCAGTAAAATATGTAAATCGAAATTTTCCTTTAGTGTTTACCATACTATTTTTTTAACCAACTATATATCGTCGTTTAACCAAGCTTTTATCATCCAAACTATTTTTTGGTTCCTAAAACCATACTGTTTTTTATCTCTTTTTGTAAGTTAACAACAAATTTAATTTATAATAAACCTGTTTTTATATAGATTTTATTGATAGTTTTTATATTTTTATAGTCTAAATTGATAAAGATGACAATAACCCAATTATATTATGTTTTGGCTGTTGCCGAAAACCAAAATTTCACAAAAGCTGCAGAAAAATGTTTTGTTACACAACCGACATTAAGCATGCAAATACAAAAGCTTGAAGATCAATTGGATGTATTGATTTTTGACCGAAGTAAAAAACCTATTGAGCTCACTGATGTTGGCAGAAAAATTGTAACTCAAGCCAGAAACATTGTTAATGAATCCTATAGAATTCAAGATATTGTAGATCAGCAAAAAGGTTTTATTGGTGGCGAATTTAAATTAGGCATCATACCTACGGTTATGCCAACGTTGTTGCCTATGTTTTTGAAAAGCTTTATTAAAAAACATCCAAAAATTAAATTAAAAATTGAGGAGTTAACAACTGAAGAAATTATTACTAGAATTAAAGATGGCCATTTAGATGCTGCTATTGCTGCTACACCTTTAGAAGATGACAGTATTAAAGAGCGTGTTCTTTATTTCGAACCTTTTGTAAGCTATATACCCAAGGGACATCGTTTACATACCAATACTAAAATTGATGTTTCTGATTTAGATATTAATGATATGTTATTGCTTGAGGATGGCCATTGTTTTCGTGATGGTGTCATTAATTTATGTAAAGTGTTTAAAAGTCATACAGATGATCAATTTCAACTTGAAAGCGGTAGTATTGAAACACTTATTAAACTCTCCAATGAAGGTTTGGGAATGACACTTCTACCCTATTTGCATACTTTAGATATTAATAACAGAGAAAAAGAAAACTTGCATTATTTTAATGAACCATCTCCTGCAAGAGAGGTTAGTATCATTTATCATAAAAGCGAATTAAAAATGCAGATTATAGAAGCTTTACAGGATGTTATTTCTGGCATTATAAGAGGTGCAATTGCTTTTCAGAATGTAAAAATTATCAGTCCGCTACCAAAATAATACCCAATAAAGAATATCTTGAAACCTAGATAAATTTGATTCTATTAAAAAAGCGACCTTATGGTCGCTTTTTTTATGGTTTTAAATAAATTAAACATTGATTTAAATCAGGGTTTTGCTGTACTAAAGATTGAATAAAAATTTTAAGCTCTTCAATCTCATAAGGTAATAAACGGGCTAATGCCTTTTGTACTTCTTTGCAAAACAACGTGGTATCAAAACTAACTTTGTTAAGTATAGTTTTTGTGTACTCTAGCATTGCTCTTGCCATAGTTTTGTTAAGGATTTTAGGTTTGTGAAATTAATGTAGATTTGATTAATAGGCTGTTAATATATACAAATGAACTCTAAAAATAATGAAAAATTATATATTTTCTATATTTTTAGGCGAAATTAACATTTAAAATCGATTATCGCCATCCAATAAATCACCTAAACCACCAAGGATACTACCCTCTCCTTTATCTTTACCACCACCTCTTGGGGCACTTGCTAAAACACGGCCTGCCAACCTACTAAATGGCAATGATTGTATATATACGGTTCCTGGTCCTTGAAGTTTTGCAAAAAACAAGCCTTCGCCTCCAAATACGGTATTTTTTATACCACCTATAAACTCTATGTCATAATCCACCGTTTGATCAAACCCGACAATACATCCTGTATCTACCCTTAAAGTTTCGCCTGCTAATAATTCCTTTTTAGCCATTGTTCCTCCGGCATGGACAAAGGCCATACCATCGCCTTCTAATTTTTGCATAATAAAGCCCTCGCCTCCAAAAAGCCCGCGCCCAAGTTTTTTAGAAAACTCGATACCAACACTTACACCTTTTGCCGCACAAAGAAAAGCATCTTTTTGGCATATAAATTTACCGCCAAATGCAGTCAAATCTATTGGTATGATTTTACCAGGATATGGTGATGCAAAAGAGACCTTACGTTTTCCTACTAAGTCGTTATAGAAAGCAGTCATAAATAAGCTCTCACCAGTAAGAATTCGTTTCCCTGCACCTAATATCTTTCCTAAAAAGCCTGTGTCTTTTTGTGAACCATCTCCAAAAATGGTTTCCATTTTAATACCATCATCCATCATCATAAAGCTTCCCGCTTCGGCTACAACGCCTTCTTGTGGATCTAATTCAATTTCTACGTATTGCATTTCTTCGCCGTAGATTCTATAGTCAATTTCGTGAGCTGTCATTTTTTACTATTTTTTGTTGATTCGTTTATATGTTGATTTGTTTATGGTTTTGTTACAAACAATTCTAAAATTCCAAAAAGTAAATTCCAAACTGATAACTGTCTACTGCTTACTGTTTACCACCTAATGCCTACTATCTACTATTTTACCTTAACACTCCATTCAAAATTAAAAGTAGAAACGACATCTCCATCTTGATTTACACCAACAGATTGCATCCATATGGTTTGACCTTCTCCGGTTTCAATAGCTCTTTTTAATACGGCATCAATGGTTTTTCCATCTTTACATGTAAACTTAATTTTCCCTGTTGCCTTTTTTGTAAATGTTGCATTATTAGAGGTTACCAACATGGATATGCGTTTACCAGATTCTTGGATTTTTCCAATCATTAAAGCCCCTGTTGAAAACTCTGCAGCCATACCTTGTACCGCCCAAAACATAGATTTAAACGGATTTTGGTTTATCCATTTATAAGTTACGCCTACTACCGACTTATCATTATCAATATATTTAGTCCTTACACCACATAAGTAAGCTGCAGGCAACTTGAACATTGTGTAAGCATTTAGTTTTCTTGGTGTTAACGTCATTATCAAAAATTATTTTTTCACTAAGTTATGAAATAATTTCACACTTAAAAATGTTAAAATTTTGTTAATTTTTAGTACTATGCGTAACAAAGTACCTGTTTTTAGACATATATTTGCATAAGAAACTATTATATGTTTTAAAATCATGTTAGACAATCATAAAAAAAACATCGCCACTTTTATCCATTTATCTACCTTTAGTAGATTCTTTATTCCGTTTGGAAACTTTATTGGTCCCATTGTATTATGGAGTATTAATAAAGACAAATCGGAATTTATAGATACGCACGGCAAGCAAGCCATTAATTTTCAAATTAGCATTTTTTTGTATGCTATTATATTAGGAACACTAACTATTCCGTTTTTTATTTTTAAAATATTCAACGGTATTGACTTTATAGATTTTCATGGGTTTCATGATTTTCATTTAAATATTGGCAAACCATCCCCTTTACTTTATATAGGAGGTGCTTTAGGGGCTTTAGCAGTTATCGGTTTTATTATTGAACTGGCTTTAATTGTTATTGCTAGTTTAAAAGCTCGTGATGGACAAGTATACAACTATCCATTTACAATTAATTTTTTAAAATAATTTCATCCATCTAATCATCCATCTAATCAATCAAAAAATGAACAGTTTTATAATATTAAAATGCTTTAGAATATGAAGATAGAAAACACAAAAGCGCAAATGCGTAAAGGCGTATTAGAATTCTGCATACTCTCAGTCTTAAAAGACGATGATGCCTATGTTGCAGAAATTCTAGACACCTTGAAAGATGCCAAGTTGCTGGTAGTAGAGGGTACAATTTACCCGCTATTAACACGACTTAAAAACGCAGGACTTTTAAATTACAGATGGGAAGAATCAACCTCTGGACCTCCGAGAAAATATTACGGTTTAACCGAAACGGGTAAACTCTTTTTAAAGGAATTAGACACCACTTGGAGCGAATTACACAATGCAGTAACTATAGTAACAAGCCAAAAAACAACAAAAAAATGAATAAAACAGTCAACATAAATTTAGCAGGTATATTTTTTCATATAGATGAAGATGCGTACTTAAAATTACAGCGCTATCTTGAGGCTATAAAACGTTCATTTACAGATTCTCAAGGACGTTCTGAAATCATATCAGATATTGAAGCTCGTATTGCCGAACTTTTTAATGAACGTGTGCAAAACGATAAGCAAGTCATTAGAATTAAAGAGGTAGACGACGTTATATCTATTATGGGACAACCAGAAGACTACTTAGTCGATGATGAAATTTTTGAAGATGAACCACAAGCATCTTATAGCAAAAAATCATCTTCTTCTTCTAGAAAATTCTTTAGAGATACGGACAACTCCTATATAAGTGGTGTATCTTCTGGATTAGGTCATTATTTTGGTATTGATGCAATTTGGATTCGCTTAGCTTGGATTCTTTTAATTTTTGGAGCAGGTACAGGTATTCTACTTTACATTTTATTATGGATTTTAGTTCCAGAAGCTAAAACTACTGCTGAAAAAATAATGATGACGGGTGAACCAGTTAACATTAGTAACATCGAAAAAAAAATCAAAGACGGATTAGACAGCGTAACGGAAACAGTAAGTGATGTTGCTAAAAATGTTTCTGATTCTGTTTCAAATGTTGCTAAAAATGTAGATATAAAAAAGCAAACCCATTCGATAAAATCATCTTCAAAAACATTTTTTGATACGATTGGAAATATTATTATGTTTTTCTTTAAAGTGTTTGCCAAATTTATTGGTGTATTGCTTATTATTATTGGTGCCTCTGCTTTAATAGGGCTAATTATTGGTCTATTTTCTTTGGGTGTAGCTAATTTTGTCCACATTCCAGGATTAGATTTAGTGGATATTGTTAATGCTGGAAACACACCGATTTGGTTAGTGTCCTTATTAACATTTTTCACCATTGGCATTCCATTCTTTTTCCTATTCTACTTGGGTTTAAAGATTCTAATTAACAACTTAAAATCAATTGGTAATATTGCTAAATTCACCTTATTGGGATTATGGTTAATGTCAATCATAGCCTTAATAGTTGTTGGTATTAGACAAGCTAGTGAGCATGCCTTTGACGAAACGTATATTGAAAAAACAGAATTACCTATTACAGCTACAGATACATTAAACATTAAAATGGTTAGTAATGATAATTATAATTCCAATGTGCACCGACGCCATCATGGTTTTAAATTGGCCAATGATGCAAATGGCAATAAAACCATCTACTCATCCGATATTGATATTATCGTTAAATCTACAACAGATTCTATAGCTAAAATTGCTATTGAAAGAAGTGCTGACGGAAGAGATTATGATAAAGCCATTGAACGTGCAAAAAGCATAAACTATAATTTTGAACTTAAAAACCGTACCTTATTATTAGATTCTTATTTAACTACAAATCCTGAAAATAAGTTTAGCGATCAAGAGGTTGATGTAATTTTATATCTACCAGAAAACACCATTGTTTATTTTAATAATAGTACAAAAGACTATTTACACTATGGAAGATATAATGGAAATGTTGTTTCAAGGGATGACACCAACCATTATTTAAAAATTCTTGATGACAATGCTGAATGTTTAGACTGCCCTATTGAAGAAGAGGATGATGACTTTAAAGTTAAAGTTAACACATCTGAACTAAAAATCGATGATACTGGTTTGGAAATTAATGCCGACGAAACCCATTTAAAAATAGATAGGGATGGTCTTAAAGCCGAGTCGGATGATGTAAAAGTCAACATAAATTCTGAAGGTATAAAAATAGAATCGGAGTAATATCAATTAGTAAATGGTATAAAAACAGCTCATCATTATAAAATGACAATTCAGATATTTAAGTTGCTAATCAACAACATTTTAAAAGATATTTGAACAATAAATTAATCATCAAAAAACGAACAATTATGACAACACTAATTAAATTCATTGTAGCAACCATATTAAGCTTAACGCTTTTTTCTTGCAACTTTGATATGAACCTGAACTCTGGAGTTACAGGAAACGGAGACGTAATAATCCAAGAGCGAACTATTAACAGACCTTTTTCAACCATAAAAGCTACAGAAGGTTTGGATGTCTATATAACACTAAGTGATAGAGAACAAGTAAGCGTTGAAGCCGATGAAAATTTACACGAGCTTATTTTAACTGAAATTGAAGGTGGTGTATTAAAAATCCACACTAAAGAAAATATTGGTAGAGCATCATCAAAAAAAGTTATGGTAAGTTTTAAGGGTATTTCAAGTATTGTATCGACTAGTGGCAGCAATGTACATTCTACAAATACTATTACTGTTGAAAATTTAGAGTTAAAATCAACTAGTGGAAGCAATATGAAGCTAGATGTAAACACAAAAGCCTTACATTGTCAATCAACTAGCGGTAGCCATTTAAGATTATCTGGAAAAACATCTAAATTAATTGCTCAAGCCACTAGCGGAAGTGGTATTATAGCTGCTGATTTAATTGCCGAATCTAGTGAAGTAAAAGCAACGAGTGGGGCAAATATTACGGTAAACACCTCTAAAGATTTAACAGCTAGAGCAACCAGTGGTGGTGATGTGAAATATTATGGAAATCCAGAAAAAGTGGATAAAAGCGATAGTTCTTCTGGAAGCATCAGACAGCAATAAAAACACCAATACAAAACCTTTAACCAAAAAAGAGACTATTTTAAAAAAGCAGTCTCTTTTTTAACTTTTTGCTTACTTCATGTTTTTTAAACCACTCTTTCTTCCCTGCCAAAAAACTACCATGCGTACACATTTTAAAAATTGTTTTTATTTTGTTTACACTCGAGGTAGTGAAAAAAACAAAACTCTATTGGGTCAGAGATAACAAAACGAAATAGCACCTATCTAATAGAGCGTCAAAACCTTTAACTACTATAACTAAAAAAATCATCATAAATTATGTATATACGCGTTAGGGTTAACTAACGACCATAACCTTTCTGAAGATATCGTTCAGAATATTTTTGTTTATTTGTGGAAGAACAGGTTAAAGCTAAAGGATAGTTTTTCTGTGAAGAATTATTTACATAGATCTGTTTATAATGAATTCATTGATTAGTATAGAAAGAAGAAAGCTGTTTTGTCTATAGAAAAGAAATATATTGATGCATTGAATTATATTGTAGAGGAAGAAGATGAAAGCTCTATAGGTAAGCTCATAATTATTGTAAAGAGAGAAATTGAAAACTTGCCTCCTAAATGCAAACGCACATTTTTACTAAGTAAACAAGAAGGTCTAACAAATATTGAGATTGCAGAATACTTGGATGTCTCCATAAAGTCTGTTGAGGCACATATTACAAAAGCATTTACTATTTTAAGAAAAACCGTTGGCGATAAAATGGATGGTGTTTTGTTTTTGTTGTTTGGGATGCGATCTCGAGCTAAAGCTTAGGCTTTTTTAGTTTTATATTTCTGTTTATAATTTTGTCATTGAATTAGTTAACTTTTACAGGGGTGGCAAGATTTACATAACCCTAATAACCCCTTGTTTTTGGTGCTTCTAGAAACAGACAAGGTGGTTTCACACAAGCGAAACCACCTTGTCATTCAGTCGGGATGACAGGATTTGAACCTGCGACCACACGACCCCCAGCCGTGTACGCTAACCGGACTGCGCCACATCCCGTTTTTAAAAACGGTTTTCAAAGAAAACACATTTTTAAATAATTACAAAGCAAAAAAGCCAAAGCACTAAACTTTGGCTTTTATATTTTACTATTATACTTTAATTATAAGTAGATGTAGACACTTCAAAAGTGGAATCTTTTGCTGCTAAATAACGTTCCGCATCTAAAGCGGCCATACACCCTGTGCCTGCTGCTGTTACTGCTTGTCTATACACATGGTCTGCGGCATCCCCAGATACAAAAACACCTTCTACATTTGTTTTTGATGTACCAGGTACATTGATTATATATCCCGTTTCATCTAAATCCAAAAAGCCTTTAAAAATATCGGTGTTGGGTTTGTGTCCTATGGCTACAAAAAAACCTGTAGCTGGAATCTCGTGCTTTTCATTGGTTTGATTATTGAACACACGAACACCTGTTACCACTTGTCCATCGCCTAAAACCTCATCTGTTTCAGTATTAAACAAAATTTCTATATTTTCAGTATTTTTAACTCTTGCTGCCATAATTTTAGACGCTCTAAATTCATCACGTCTAACCAACATAGTTACTTTTTTACAAAGCTTGGATAGATAGTGTGCTTCTTCGCAAGCAGAATCGCCAGCACCTACAATAACAACTTCTTGATTTCTATAGAAAAACCCATCACATACGGCACAGGCAGATACCCCTCCACCTAGTTTTAAATACTTCTGTTCAGAATCCAAACCTAAGTATTTTGCTGAAGCTCCTGTAGAAATAATAATGGTATCGGCATGAATTTCTTTAATATCGTTAACCCATACTTTATGAACATCTCCCGAGAAATCAACTTTTGTAATCCAACCGTCTCGAACATCAGTTTCAAAACGTTGCGCCTGAGCTTGCAGTTGCATCATCATTTCTGGCCCCGTAACACCTTCTGGGTACCCAGGGAAGTTTTCAACTTCATTTGTGGTTGTTAATTGTCCACCAGGTTGTGTTCCTTGGTACAACACCGGTTTCATATTCGCTCTGGCTGCATATATTGCCGCTGTATAACCAGCAGGTCCAGAACCTATTATTAAGCATTTTATTTTTTCTATTGTATCAGACATAATATTATCTTTTTGTCATAACAAAAGTAGGTTTTTTGCTAGAGAACTTACAGTTAAGTTATCAACAGTTTCTATAAGAAAATAATTTTAAATTATATAAAAAAAGCCTCGACTATCGAGGCTTTTTTTATATAATACATACTGTTCTTATTGAACTTGTGTTTTAGCTCTATTATCCTCAATATCTGCCGCTTCTTTTAACGCGTTATATAATTTTGAAGTCACTGTACTCGATTTTTGTTGCTCTACTCTATTAGCGGCAGCTTGATAATTATCCAATGCTACAGCTGGTATTTCTTTAACAACTTGTATCATGTAAACACCTTTATCACCATCAATTAATTTTGATGTTTCTCCAGTCTTTAAACCAAAAGCAGCACCGACAACTAAAGGCTCTCTTCCTGCTCCTGAAATGGTTGGGTTTTTCATATTGATTCCATTGGCTGTTCTTACTGTGGTTTTTTCAGCTACTGCTAAATCTTCTATAGTTTTTGCAGATACTCGCTCTCTTATAAGTTTAGCTTTCTTTTCTTTTCTAATAATTGGTAATACTTTAGCAGTGGCATCTTCAACAGACATTAATCCTTCTTCGTGCTGTGCTACCAATTGTGCTATAACATAACCGCCAGGTGTATTGAAACGCTTTATATCGCCTACTTCTGCATCGTCTTCAAAAGCCCAACGTACTATTGGTCTTTGGTTTCCTATACCTGGAATAGTTTCATCTAAAACTTTAATTCCATTTACAGGACGCACTACATAATTATTTTCTTTAGCTATGGCATCAAAATCACTTTTACCAGCATTTATTTCAAAATTAGAGGCATCTCTAAATACTTTATCGCTTGTAGCTTCAGATGGCTCTATTTTTCTTGCTATGGTACCTATTTGAATGGCTTTTGTTTTATTTTTTTGCCCTTCAATTTCTATAATGTGAAATCCGAAAATAGTTTTAACAACATCTAAATCCCCTATTTTTCCTTCAAATTCAAAATCATTAAACTCAGTTACCATTGTATTGTATGGGTGCCAATCGTAACGTCCTTCTTTGGCAACACTTCCTTGATCTGAAGAAAATGCTTTTACAAATTCTGGGAATTTTGAACGGTTGGATTTCAATATTGTTAATAAGCTGTCTGCTGTCACTTTAGCTTCTGTTTCAGTCTGAGTTACTTCTGGGGCTGCACTTTGCGCACCTATATAAGGAATTAAAATGTGTCTTACTTTTGCTGAATCCGGAATTTGTTTAACAGCTATTACTTTTGAAATTTTAAAAGCATCATTATCCTTATATGGCCCATAAACCTCACCTTCATTCAAGTTATAAATAGCATCGGCTACTTCTGTTGGCAAGCTAGATTTGAAAACAAAGCGCTTATCGAATTTAACATCGGATGCTGCGATTGAATTTATATAGTCTTCGTTATTCTTAACTTTAGTAAATGCTATAATGGTATCTTTTCTGCCTGTTTCATCAACCAATCGACCATTAATATAGGTATTGAGTTCTGTTTTTATAGCGTTTTCATCTTCTATAGAAGCCACTTCTTTAAACTCTACAAAACGAATATCTCTAGAAGCATCCACTTCGTATTGTTTTTTGTTTGCGCTGATATAACTTGAAATATCAGATTTGGACACTTCTACTATACTATCTGGAATTGAGGTATAGGCTACTTGTACGTATTTAGTATCTACTTTATTACCTTCTAATTTATGCTCTAATTCACCTTCTGCCAATGTACCAGTTAAACCTGCTTTAACCATATTAAAATAGTTCTGGCTTAAAGCATTTGCGGCTACTTGTTTTTCATAATTTACCCAAGCTTCAAAACCTTGAGGTGATGTTTCTTTTAAATTAGCTATATATTCGTTTAGTTTGTTTTCATCAAACAACCCAGCTTCGTTTAAAAACTCAGGACTAGTAGCTAAAGATGTTTTAAGCAAATCTCGCATTTGATCTTTTTCAACAGAGATTCCTAAAGCTTCATATTGGGTTTCCATAACGGCTAACCTAACTTCTTGATCCCAAACTCTATTCATAACTTGTGTATTGGTCGCACCAGGTCCCATTTGCCTTTGTGCCGCTTCTACTTTTTGCAAAAAGTCTTCTCGAGTAATATCTTTACCATTTATGGTTGCAACTATGTTTTGTGATTTTGATGTAAGGGCATCACTGTTTTTAAACAAATCTGCTAATACAAAAGAAAATAGCGCTAATGCTATAATCAATATTAAGAATAGTGAACGTTGTCTTATCTTATTTAAAACTGCCATCTGTAAATTTAATTTTTAATAATCCGTTTAGTTTGGATTTGCTGTTTAGGTTAGTGCCAATATATGATAATTGACCAAAATATCGTGCGCGAAAATACCATTTTCTATTCAATAATAAAAGTAGAACGACGTATTTTAATCTTCCTCTAATACTTTAAGTTCTACCATATCAATTTTAGTATTTGACACTTCTAAAATTGTAAATTGAAAGGCATCGATTTTTACAATATCATTTTGTGCAGGAATCTCTTCAGTATGATTTACAATCAGTCCGCCCAGGGTTTCATAGTTTTCGCTATCTGGAAGATTAATTTTATATGTTTCGTTAATATAATCGACCTCTAATCGTGCTGAAAATTTATAGGTATCTTCTTCAATGGTCTCTTCTATTAAATCTATTGAATCATGTTCGTCTTCAATTTCCCCAAATAGTTCTTCTACAATATCTTCAACGGTCATAATTCCAGATGTTCCTCCATATTCATCTAAAACTACAGCTATACTTTTTCTTTTTTTTATGAGTACATTAAGCACATCTTTAATAAGTACTGTTTCTGGAACAAATTCTACAGGCATCATCATAGATTTAATACTTTTCATTTTTTTGAACAATTCAAAAGAGTGTACATAACCTACAATATCATCAATAGTATCATTATAAACCAGTATTTTGGTACGCCCTGTTTCTGTAAAAAGGGTATTTAGGGCTTTTACGGAAACGGTAATTTCTACCGCAATGATCTCGGTACGTGGCACCATGACTTCTCGAGCTTTAACATCGGAAAACTCTAGTGCATTTTTAAAAATCTGTATTTCGGTATCTACATCATCATGAGCTTCAACAGATTCCATTTGTTCACTTATATAATTTCCAAGTTCCACTTTTGTGAACGCCAATTGAATTTGATCGCCTTCGGTTTTAAAAAAAACTTTCAACACAAAATCGGAGATCCAAATAACAAAGTCTGAAACAAAAGTAAATAGCAGATAAAAGATATAGGCGGGAATGGCTAATGCCTTAATCAAGGTATTTGAATATATTTGGAAAAATACTTTTGGCAAAAATTCTGCTGTTATTAAAATAACAAACGTAGATATAATGGTTTGTGACAATAAACTTAAATCGGTAAGTGCATAATCAACAAAACCGTATGGTGTTGGTACTAATGACTGAAACCAATTTACTAATAAATCACCCATAAAAAACCCATAAACAACTAAAGCTATATTGTTACCAATAAGCATAGTGGTTATAAATTTTGATGGTTTTGCTGTAAGCTTTCTTAATGCCTTGGCTACAATACCTTCTTGCTTTTTTTCAATTTCTATATGGATTTTGTTTGAAGACACATAAGCAATCTCCATACCCGAGAAAAAGGCCGAAAGGATTAATGATGCAATTATGATAATGACATAAATGCTCATTTACTTTGAATTATCTTTATTATCAAATTTTTTCATAAAGTTTTTTCTAAAGAAAAACACAAAAATAGCGGTTGCGGAAAGTAATATTGATGGATAATCAATAACACCGGTATTTGTATATCTAGTAATGGCTGTGTAAGCAAAATAGACTGCAAAAATTATGTAAGCGTATAGAAAGATTTTAGAATATTTCATGTGTATATATTTGTTATTTTTCTATGAACACAACTACCTTCCAATAGTCAAGTACAACATCCCTGTTATCATTTTTTTGTAACTAGTTTTTCAGTCACAGATGTTTTATGATTAAATAATTTAAGAGCAAAGATACTTAAAATTGAGAGAGAGGTGAACATATTTAAAATCTGGTTTTTGGAGAATCCATTTTAGATGAGTGCTTAAAATAAAACCAAACTTATAGCTGTTAGATTTAAAACTATTTTTCAAATTAATAATTAGTATACATTATAGAGGATACCACGTCGAAAAAACTCCTCGTAAAACTCTTTAATCTTCTAGAGTGATAATCCCTGTAACTTCTAGTACTTCGGCATTTGTGAATTTTGAATTCGAGTCAAAACCATTACCATGTATAATATCTGTTTCTGTTTTGAAAGAAACTGGCTCGTTGGTATATAACCATTCTTTCTTTTTATCATAAAATAGTTGTTCAGTTTTTAGAACCTTATTGTCATACGTAGTAATAACGACATTGTTTTGCATATCAATCAAATCGGTATTGCTATAAACAATAGCGTAATCTGCCACTACTGTACTTTTTTTATTGTCTTTGTCATATACATATAACGTAACGCCATCTAGAAACTCATTAAACGGAAAATCCCTATTGGAATAATCCAAAGCTTTAGTACTTATTAAATTTGCAGTTACTCTACCGGAATCAGTATATTTTAAATTAATATTATAATCTATACCAATGGGCTCATTTTCTGATATGCCCATTTTCTGAACTTGCTTAAAGCTGTCGTTGCATGAAAAAAACATAGTCACAGTAATTACTGTGACTATGTTTAGTATATTATTATATATTAATTGTGTTTTCATTAAATACTTGGCACTGTAACCGATGCTCCAATCCAACACCCAATTTTTATGACTTGCCCTGAACAACCGCAGGTAAAAATTTCAGATTTATTAGGCGCTTTAGCTGTATAATTAGCAACGGATTTTGCTGCATTTTTCTTTTGCGTTGGATCTACTCTAGCAGCCTTTTGAGCTTCGGATGCTGCTAACCAATAAACGGCTCTTTTATTAAAGTTAGTATCTCCACATTTATTTGCACTAGCTGCATACATAGCCGCTATTGATAAATAAGGGCGCCCATTTGAAGGATTTAACTTTAAAGCATCTCTAAAATAGCCTCTCGCTTGTCCGTATCTTCCTTTCTTTTTAAGAATTAACCCAATTCTATTAGCTAATTTTGCTTTTTTAAATGTATCCTCTTCTAAATCAAAAGATTCTTTAAAATAACCAATCGCTTCGTTTTCTTTACCATTTTTCAATAAAATGGTTCCAACAAAGTATTTAGTATCTGCAGAAGGTACAGCCTCATCATAAGACTTTACTAATTTTTCATATAAAGGGTCATCAGTACACTCTTTGTAATACATTCTACTTACTGCACGTTTTAACCAAATTCCATTAGTTTTATTCGCTTCATAATCCTTAGTATATAAAGGAATAAGGTTTTCACAGTTTGCTCGTTCACCTAATTTACTGTCAATACTTCCTGAAATTTGATCATAAGCTTTTAAATAGCTTTCATAAAATCTTTTGTAACTGCCTTCTTTTTTTGTTAAAGCAGTACCTCCATCTTCTTTTTCAATAAGTTTATTAAGTTTTCCTGAATAGTTTTTAACTTCTTCTTCTACTTTCTCTACAACATCATCGTATTTATTAAATAAATCTTTAGCTGGTTTTTCTCCTGCATCATACAAATCTACCATTAAAGAAAAATAGGTATATAAACTTTTAGGGTTTGTAAACGTATCTTTATCAAAGTGATAAGCTTGATCAAAACACTCGTATAATTCTGCGTTTGTTTTATTTAATTCTTTTTTGTTATCATATATTAATTGACATCCTTTTGCTAAATATTCGCCTTTTGGAGTTTTGCTTGCAAAATGTTCACCACGTTGATCCCAAAGTTTTAAAAGATCTTCAATAAATGACACTTTATCTGCACCTGTAGCATTCTTGATTTTGTGCTTTAAAATTTTCTCACCATCAACATATATAGCATTGTTAAATTTTGGGCATTTATTTCTTACAGCCATCCATGGTTCGTAAGCTGCATCGTAATTTTTTGCTTTGGTATATTCATGGAATATAGAAAGCTTGGTCATACACTCCTCATCTTGCTGGGCAAAACCAACATTTAATCCTATAAATAATACTGTTAATAATAATGTAATTTTTGTTTTCATAATAATAATTTTATGCTGTTCTTTTAGTCATACTTTCGTTTATTGAACCATCTATCGTTCAAAGATAAGCTTAATTGGAAATTAACAAAATTCTCCTGTACTAAATTGCTATTGGTTGTTCCGCGTTTTCCTATCTCGAAACCTAAATTTGCATTAGAGAAAAGATTCCCAACTGGTAAACCTACACCAAAAGATATGCCAAACTCTTTTATGGATTCATTACTTAAAATTAATCCTGTTTTTTCAAAACGCATTCCAGCTCTATAAACAGCTCGTTTTAAGTAGCCTGAAAACGAGTTGTATTTAGGTATATAAAATCCACCTAATGAAAATATAGAACCATCTTCGTAAGTAGCAAGACCACTACTATATAAATCGTTAGAAAAATTACTGGTTTTTTCAGATACATATTCAGCACCTAAAAACCAGCTTCTTGGTTTTCCTATACCTGCTCCTATGGAAAACTTTGAAGGTAAAATCAAATCGGTTTCCAACAAACCAAGAGCTTCTAAATTAGTTTCTATTGTATTTAATTCTAGTTCGTTACCAGATGCAAATATTCGTATGGTAGAAAAAGACCTTTCATTTTTTGATGTTAGGTTACTTTGTGGAGTATATGTTACACCAGAAACTAATTCTAATTTATCATTTATCATGGTTTTATAGGATAGACCTATATTCAAATTTAAACCACTTAAATCTGACCTATTGTTTTCTCGAGACTGATAAAAAACTGGTTCTCCATTATCATATTGATATTCAATCGTACTATTTTGTATATTCCCAAAGTTATACTGAAAATCAACGCCAATGGATAAACCATCTGCCACTTGATATCCTAACCCAAGAAATACTTTATTTAGTCCGCCTTCTCCATTAAACTTATTTTCAATATTTTCACCATCATCAGTTAAAGACTCTAATTTATAACCAACCGCCGTGTATGGCAATAATCCAAAACCAAAACCGAATTTGCCCACTGGTATCGATAACGCTAAATAATCAAACGTTGAAGATGATGCATCATCTTTACTTATATTGCTTTCTAATTCTGTACTCGTATAGCTGCCTCCTACTGTAAATTTAACAGGTCTGCTTTCATTACCCCAAACAGCTAAATTTTGACCAGCATATGAAGCCGGATTACGTAAATTAACATGAATACTATCGGTATAAATACTTAAGCCCCCCATACTTCTGTTCTCTACAGTACCTTTAAACTTAAGACTTCCTATTCCATAAAAAGAATAAGGTGAAGCTGTTCCTTCTTGACCGTAACTGTGAATTGCTAATACTGCAATAAAAACTAATACAAGTTTTTTTATCATGCGTTTGTGTTAAATTGTAAAATATAGTTCAATCCCTCTAAAAGAAAATTAGAATTGGCAAATATGCTACTTTTTAATTGTTTAGACAAGAATTTAGCATCGCCTCCTGTTAAAATTACTGTTAAATCTGGATATTTGATTTTATATGTGTTTATTACGCCATCTATTTCTTTTAAAATACCATTAACAACCCCCGAATGTATGGAGTCATTTGTGGAATTTCCAATGATATCATTTGGCACTTCTGATTCTAATAACGGTAAGTTAGCTGTTAAATTATTTAACGATTTGTAACGCATGCCTAAGCCCGGCGAAATAGCGCCACCTAAATACGCATTATTGGACGTTATAAAATCATAGGTTATACAGGTTCCTGCATCAATAATGAGTGCATTTTCATGAGGGAACCGATTAATAGAACCACAAACCAAAGCGATTCTATCCACGCCTAAAGTTTTAGGTGTTTTATACTTATTCTTAAAAGGCAACTTTGTTTTAGAATCTAAAACCAATACATCAAAAAGTTTGGAAATGGCCTTAACATCAACGCTTTTTAGACGTCCAACAGATGCTATAATAGCCTTTTTAATAGAATCGTGTTTTTTATTTAAAGCTCTAACATGAACCAAAACATCCTCTAACTTAACACGTTCTTTATACTTAAGCTTTCCACCTTTAAAAACAGCTAGCTTTACAAAAGAATTACCTACATCTATAATTAAATTCATATTTTCTTAAAGCTGTAAATTTACAAAACACCTAACAATTTAATTATTAATTATTCTATATTATTATAGTGTGAATACCTCTTTAAAGACTTATTGATATAAAACATTTATTTTTTGTATTTTTATTTTGGCGAATACCAAAAATGAATATATATTTGCAACCGCTTTGGCGAGGTACCTTAGCTCAGTTGGTAGAGCAAAGGACTGAAAATCCTTGTGTCCCTGGTTCGATTCCTGGAGGTACCACAAAAAAATCCCGAAACTTTAATGTTTAAGGGATTTTTTGTTTTATAGGGTGTTAATTAGGGTGCTGATTAGATTAAAAGTAATTTTTTATTATCCTCTTGAACAAACCAGGAAAAGTCTAGTATTTTTTAATAATAAATTCCAATTTCTTTTTTTAAATCAAATACCTCAGCTTCTAAAGCTTCAATTTCTCCTTTTAGATGTGCAATTTTCTTATATCTTTTTTGACATTCCAGCTCCAGTTTTGATATTTTATCAATTATTGATTCATGTAAATTAATTCCATCCTTGTTTTTTTCAATTTCACTAAACAGTTAACTTTCATAGTCTTTAATATGTTCATCGAAAATTTCGTCACTTAAATAGGCCTGTTTTTTACTGATCTTTGATATTAGATATTACAGAAAGTGAATGAATGTATTATAACAGATCGTTATGTAAAGATAGCTTTGGAACTAATTTACTCTAGGTTTAAAAAGACTCTCTTTTTGGATTATTGAATTGACGCCCCGTACCCAAAAAACGAAAACAAGGGCGGGGGTTTTTATGTGGTAGGCGTTTGTGAAGTGATTTATTGTTTTACATGTTAGATTTGGAAATAAAACCTCTTGATTTCAAAAGAAGTTTTAGCAGCTGGAACTGGACTCGAACCAGTTGTCTTAGGGGTATAAGTTTTGTGTTTAAGTTATTTTTAACACTTTTACTGGGTTCACAAGGCATAAAATTATAGAAGCATATACAAAAACGCATACAGTTTGAAGTTTTCAGATTATTGAAAATATTTAACCTTAAATAGATATAAAATTGACATCATTCTACAAAATCCAAATTAAAACTCCCTCATTTTTTATAGACTACAGATAAACTTGAAACATCTTAATAAGCTCAGTTCCTATTAGCACCTCATTATATCTATGCCAAGCCAACAAATTATGGCAGTATTTTTTAGTGCCTTAGCACAATGCTCTTAAATATGGTCAAATCAAATACCTACCCTTTTCTTAGAAAATCATACAAATAATGAATTTCATATGTCCCAATTTGGTTAGAGTTAAAAGTTAATCTAGTAGCCTCAACTTTACCTGCGAAGAATATGTTTATTTGTTTAAGCTTAATCTTTTTTAGTAATGTGGTTCATACATATAGTCGGAAATCAATTGCCTTAAATCCTGATGTTTATCTATTTGAGCTAAATCAAACTCAAAGGCTTTTTCGGCCACTGCAACAGCAATTTCTAACGATAAATTTCTAATTTCTGACAATTTTGGATATAGTGAACCCACATTGATATCATCTTCTTTAACCAATTCGGCAAGGGTTTTGGCAGCAACTAAAAAAAATTCGTCAGGAATAATTCGAGCTTTAGTGGCTATAACTCCCAATCCAATCCCTGGAAAAACATAAGCATTATTACCTTGTCCTGGATAATATTTTTTACCATTGAGGCTTACCTTATCAAAAGGGCTTACACTTGCGAAAATGGCATTGCCTTTACTCCATCTGTATGCCTGCTCAGCTGTACACTCTGCTCTTGAAGTTGGATTAGATAAAGCAAATATTATCGGTCGGTCATTGATAATATCCATTTGCTGAATAACATCTTTGGTAAATGTTCCCGGAGCTCCAGTAGCTCCAATTAGCACCTGAGGTTTAATTGATTTAATTGCTTCGATAAAATTTAATTGTTCATGATTATGAGCATAAGGAAGATTGTGCTCCATGTAGATAAAATTGACGACTGACCTTATTATATTTTATAATGCAAAAAACTTATCATTTATTTTTAGCATCAAAAAACATAATCAAAGGTTCTTGATTCACAAAGCCAAATATTCAGAAAGCCTTGTACTTTTAACTCAGCTAAAGTTCCAATAAAAGCTTAGGTTTTAAAATATAGCAGAGGTTTGAGCATAAATTTGAGCTCTCTAAATTCCAGCATATATAAAGTCAATATTTATAAGGGCTTTATTTCAATTCAGAGCAAAAAAAATCCTCAACAAATGAATGTTGAGGATTTACAATTCTAAATCGAGTTTAGAATAAAAAAGGCAACGACTCTACGCTCTCCAAATGCAGTACCATCTCGCAGATGGTATCAGCTA
>NZ_BAABJH010000006.1:0-389336 GCF_039543205.1 Flaviramulus aquimarinus | reverse complement strand
AAGGTTATATCTGCTGAGCAAAGTCCTGCATCCACACCTTGGCTAATATCGCCAGGACAGGTAATGGTCGGATTGGTGTTATCAGGTACAGTAGAAACTTCAAAACTATCCGAAATAGTACATCCATTTGAATCTGTGACTGTAACTGTATATGTTGCTGCAGAAAGATTAGATAAATCTTCTGAAGTTTCTGAATTACTCCAAGCATATGTGTAAGGTTGTGTACCTCCAGAAATGCTAATGTCTATAGCTCCATTTGTATCGCCAAGACAAGCTACATCGGTAATACTTTCTATAGAAAGCTCTAATTCATCTGGTTGGGTAATGGTTACATTTATAGTATCTGAACAATCATTATCATCTTTTACATAAACGATATAATTATTTGCGCTTAGATTACTGAATGTACCAGTAGTATTAGTAAAATCAATATTATCTAAACTATATGTATAGGGTACATTTCCACCTGTTGCGTTAATTGTAAATGATCCATCAGATTCTCCATTACATGTAACATTTTCTCTGTCCGCAGTTACTTCTGAAAGTGAAATATTGGTAATAGTAACATCAAATCCACAAGTTAATACATCTGTGCTACCATCTGGATATGTGTATGTAGCTGTGTAAGTAACACCAGTTGTACCATCAGGAAATAAGTCTCCTGGGTTATAATTTGATGTCACAGCAAAATTTACGCCATCCAAACATGCTGTATCTAATAATACGGCATTGTAGTAAATTCTATCTACTTCAATTTTATCTCTTGCATTTAAATTAGTACCATTATCATCAAAACTAAACCTTAATCTATAAGCTCCACTTGGAATGGAACTTGGTATGGTTATGGTTTGCAATCCATTTGATGAAAGCCCAGTAACGGTATCTGAAAAAACAACTGTGTTATTATCAAGAACTTCCAATGTCCAATCGAAAATACCACTTGGAATAATAATTTCCATGTTTATAATTACTCCTGAAGTTGTATCAAAATAGGATAATGGTGCAGTAAAATTAACATCTGTACCACTAGATTGAAATAATCTTAAATTATTATTACCAATTCTTTGTACTCTATTATAGTCCCAACAGGTATTACCACTTTCGGGCAAATCAAATTCTACATTAAAAGAATAATTATCACCTGGAGAAGACGTACAGCATTGGTAAGAAAATTGAGGTGGCAACCATGAAAAAGGTGTGCCAGAACCATCTATACTACATGCTGTATCTATGGTTGGAGGACAACCATCAACAATAATTTGACATGGTATAGAGTCAGGTTCTGTAACTGTAGCTGAATTGTTTGCAGTACAGCCATTAGCATCAGTTATTAATACACTATAATTACCAGCTGCTAAACCTGTGATATTTTGATTTGTTGAGCCATTATTCCATAGGAAAGTATATGGGGCAGTACCACCGCTTACTGATAAATAAATAGCTCCTGTTGTATCTCCATTACATAAAACATCATCAATTGTACGTGTTGAAGACAATTCTTGAGATGGCTGGTCTATGGTATAATTTTGTGTAATTGTACAACCGTTAGCATCAGTTACTGTAACGGTATAGTTTCCTGCAATGACATTATTTAAATCTTCAGTTGTATCACCATTATTCCAAGAAAACGTATAAGGTGTTTTACCACCGGATACAGAAATATCTATATTTCCTGTTGCTTCTGTTCTACAAGATACATCTGTTGCAGTTCCTGTAAGTTCTAAATTATCTAAGATAATAGGGTTCATAGGAAAGTCATTTTCACATTGTGAAAACATACTTCTGATAGATAAACTATAAGAACCTTCAGGTAAATTTGTAAAATCTGGAGAACTTTGGTAAGTGCCATTATTTAATGAATACTCATATTCTGCATCTAATGGGCTAGTTACCGAAATTATAAAGTTATCGCTATTTGGATCACAATCTATATTAATAGTTGGTTCAGGTGGTAAATCAACAAAAGATAAGGTTACCGTAGCCTGATCACAAACAGATGTGTTTGGTGCAGGTAAGCATACTTCATAATCAAATACAACATCCCCAGTATATCCAGCAGAAGGCACATAAGTATACGTTCCATCAGTATTTAAATTAAAAGACTGTCCAGCTGGTGTAGGACCAGATATTAAGCTATATGTTGAATTATCAGGTACATTATTAACTAAATCTAAATCGCCACTATAGCCTGTGTCAATACAATTTAGTTCTTGTTGATCAACAGCATATTTTTGTAGTAAAAAGAATTTACCATCACCATGATCACTTGTTGCTCCAACAAATTCAATTTTAGAAATTTTAGAGCCTGTAGGTGCAATGTCATTTAAATAAAATAAACCAATTGCAATAGTTTGTCCATTTTGATTACAACGACCAGAATGCCAATAATCAGATCCGCTATTTGGTGAAGTAAAATTACAACCGGTGTAATTTCCACTATTTCTAATAAAAGTTTCACCTAATTTTTGTTCAACGCCTCCGCCAGCGGGGATACCCCATATTTCGATATAAAAACAGTTGTTTCCTCCTCGTTCTGTAACGGCTAATACGCCATCTGAGTTAGATGGAATTGCTGGATTATAAAAAATGGTTTGTTTTTGAGCGTTAGTAGTAGCAATAGCGTTAAAATCATTGCAAATGTTTTGGCCATTGGGGTTTGCATAAAAATAATGGTTCAAATTTTTATCCTGAAAAGCTGAAAGCGCTAAGGTGTTCCAATTTGAAACATTACTTGCCGAAGCTGTTGTAACACCATTTTCTATTAATCTGTTTGGACTGTGACCACTTGGTCCTAGTCTGGTCATTTCATAATCTGAAGGAACAACAAAAGTGTTGTACACTGTACTGTTTATGGTAATAGACTCAATAGTAGCTGGGTCGCTTAAGTTAGGCTGTGTATCAGACCATTGAAACGTAACACCTGTCTGTATAGAAGGCGATTGCTGTGCGGTTAGTAAACTAGAAAAAACAATAAAAAAGACTAAAAAGATAGCTTTTGTTATGTTTACGACAGAAATACAATTGTATTTATTTCTCATAATATTGTATATAAAATAACTATAAATATCTGTAATGCTTTTAGTTATAAATCGTTTATTGCCATAGAATGCTATAGCAATAACTATTTATTTCTTAATAACACTATTGTTTTTAACTAAAAAAGAGGGATATATTACTTTAAATGTAATAATGGATAGATTAATATGTTTTTGATTTGGGGTCATAATAATTTTGTATTTTTTAGTAGGTCATTATTTGGTAGGTAAAACAAAAAACGTTATCCGAAACTATTTAATCAAAAAAATATGCTTAGACACTTATAAATTCGACTAAATGCTATTGGTTTGTTGTTCATCGATAATATAATTTGTTTCATCGATTTATGTTATTGTTTAATTAGTTTTATAGTTTTTTAACACTATTAAGGTCATTATTTTATAATTTATGAGACAAATAAAGTTCTTTTTATCGAAAAAAACAACTTTTTGTCGATAAAAAACGCATTTAATCGAATATTTATGAAAAAAGTAATTTTAGTAAGACACGCTAAATCATCATGGAAGCATAATGTTATTGATCATGAAAGGCCACTTAACAATAGAGGATATAGCGATGCGGATTTAGTTTCTAACTACTTTGTAGAAAACAAATTAGATATTGATATTATTGTTTGTAGTGATGCAATACGTACTAAAACAACATTGGATATATTTATTTTAAACTTAAATATTGACAAAAGTATTGTTCATTTAAGCCATGATTTATACGACTTTTCAGGAGAAAACCTTGTTAAGGTTATTAGGAGGTGTGATGATTCTATTACCAATCTTATGGTTTTTGGTCATAATCATGCTATTACTGCTTTTGTGAATACTTATGGCGACCATTATATTGATAATGTGCCAACATGCGGCGTGGTTATTATAGAATTTGATATAGAAAAATGGAATAACCTAAAACCAGGTAAAACTATTAAAACCTTATTTCCTAGAGATTTGAAGTAATTATGTGTTTTTTCAAACATTTAGTAATTTCATAATAGTTTTTTGGCTTATAATTAAGCTTAAATAGAATATATTTGTTTTTCCAATCTAAATTTAAAAAAATCTAAATGACGAAGATAGAAACTGTAAATAACAGCTATGTCAATAGAGAGATAAGCTGGTTGCAATTTAATGCGAGGGTCTTACAGGAAGCTGCAGATGATACAGTACCTTTAATTGAGCGGTTGCGTTTTTTAGGTATTTTTTCTAATAACTTAGATGAATTTTTTAAAGTAAGATATGCTACGGTAAAGCGTATTGTTGAAGCGGGTAAAGATGGTAAAAACCAACTAGGAGGAATAAAAGCTAAGGAATTACTTGAGATTATTACTCAAATTGTTATAAAACAACAAAGTGAAAGTGTCGCTATTTTAAATACAATAGATAAACGATTAAAAGAAGAGAATATTTATATCATAGATGAAACTCAAATTGATGATGTTCAACATGATTTTATTAAAAAGTATTTTATAAGAACAGTAAGCCCTGCATTGGTTACTATTATTCTTAATGATTTAGTAGTGCTTCCTAATTTAAAAGATAGTGGTGCATATTTAGCAGTTCGAATGTTAATGCCAGGTGATAAAAAGCAATTTGCATTAATTGAAATTCCTAAATCTGTAAATAGGTTTGTTGAATTGCCAAAAGAAGGAGATAAGAGTTATATAATCATGATTGACGATTTATTACGTCATTCATTGAGCGATATATTTAACATTTTTGATTACAAAAGTATATCTGCTCACATGATTAAAATAACCAGAGATGGAGAATTAGATTTTGAAAGTGACCTGAGTAAAAGCTTTATTGATAAAATATCAGATAGTGTAAAGCATAGAGAAGTTGGTGAACCTGTTAGGTTTGTATACGACAAAACCATTCATAAGGAAACTTTAGAATACCTTATGTCTAAAATGGGTATTGATGATACTGATAGTATAATACCAGGTGGACGATATCATAATAGAAGAGACTATATGGGATTCCCTAGTTTGGGAAGAACCGATCTTATGTATGATAAAATTGAAGCGTTACCCATAAAAGGGCTTAGTTTTCAAGAAAGTATCTTTAAAGCTATTGCTAAAAAAGATTATTTACTTTATGCACCTTACCAGACGTTTTCTTATGTTGTTAAATTTTTGAGAGAAGCTGCTCTGGACCCAAAAGTAAAAACCATAAAGATTACGATTTATCGTCTTGCAGAAATTTCACATATAGCGAGTTCATTGATAAATGCAGCTATTAATGGGAAATCAGTTACTGTTTCTATAGAGCTTCGAGCTCGGTTTGACGAACAGGCCAATATTGATTACGCACAGCAAATGGAAGATGAAGGTGTGAACTTAATTTTTGGTGTAACGGGTCTTAAGGTACATAGTAAAATGTGTGTTATTGAGCGTGAAGAGGGTAAGAAAATAAAGCGCTATGGTTTTGTTAGTACAGGGAATTTTAATGAATCTACCGCTAAAATCTATACCGATTATACGTTGTTTACCGCTAATCAAAAAATACTTAAAGATGTAAATAAAATTTTTGGCTTCTTTGAAACCAATTACAAAATTAATACCTACAAGCATTTAATAGTATCTCCACATTATACACAAAAGGCGGTTTTTAGGTTAATTGATAATGAGATAGAAAGTGTTAAAAATGGAAAAGAAGGTCTTATCAGGTTAAAAATGAATAGTATATCCAGTTACACTATGATTGATAAACTATATGAGGCAAGTAGAGCTGGTGTAAAAATTCAAATGATCGTAAGAGGTATTTGTTGCTTAATTCCTGGTGTAAAAGGTATGAGTGAAAATATTGAAGTGATTAGTATTATAGATAAATTTTTAGAACACTCAAGAGTTTATATTTTTGGCAATAATGGTGATTCAAAATTATATATATCTTCGGCAGATTGGATGACAAGAAATATTGACAATAGAGTAGAGGTAAGTTGTCCAATTTATGATGAAGAGATTAAGAAAGAAATTATTGAAACGTTTAACATTAGTTGGAGTGATAATGTTAAAGCAAGAGTATTAAACGATTCTCAAGAAAATGAATATAGAATTAATGATCAAGAAAAAGTAAGGTCGCAGTTTGCTGTTTATGATTATTATATTAAAAAATTAGAAAACTAATATATGCTATCAATAAAAAAATATGCTGCCATAGATATTGGTTCCAATGCGGTTAGATTACTTATTTCAAATATTATAGAAGAAAAAGGAAAGCCTGTTATATTCAAAAAAAACTCATTAGTTCGTGTTCCTATTCGTTTGGGTGCCGATGTATTTATAAAAAACAAGATTTCTAAAGAAAACACAAAACGTATTTTAGATACCATGCTGGCTTTTAAATTACTTATGAAATCCCATAAAGTAGTAAAATACAAGGCTTGTGCAACTTCCGCTATGCGAGAGTCTAAGAATGGAAAACAAGTCGTTGATTTAGTTTTAGAGCATTCTGGTTTAAGTATAGATATAATTGAAGGCGAAGAAGAAGCGGCAATTATTGCAGCTACGGATTTGAATAAGTATATAGACCCCAATAAAACGTATTTATATGTTGATGTTGGTGGTGGTAGTACAGAGTTTACCATAATACATAGAGGAAAACAAGCTGCTTCTAGATCTTTTAAAATCGGTACAGTAAGATTGCTTAATGATATGGTTAAGAAAGAGACATGGCAAGAATTGCAAGAATGGATAGGATTGCATGCTAAAGGTTATCATAAAATTGATGTAATAGGTTCTGGAGGGAATATTAATAAAATATTTAAAGTTTCGGGTAAATCTATAGGGAAACCGCTTTCTTATTTTTATATGACATCTTATTATAACATGCTTCAGACTTATTCTTATGAAGAGCGTATAACTGAATTATCGTTAAACCAAGACAGAGCCGATGTTATTATTCCAGCCATGCGGATTTATCTTTCAGCTATGAAATGGAGTGGTGCCAAAAACATTTATGTTCCAAAAATCGGATTGGCAGATGGCATAATAAAAAGTATCTATTACGATACGGTTTCTAGCAATACACAGTAAAATTGTGCATTTTACCCTTTATAATTGTAAAATTTTAATTTTATAATATATATTCGTATCCATATAATTACTTAATAATTATATCCCAAACCTATTAATTATGAAAAAAACATTACTATTAACAGTACTACTTAGTTTTTCGTTTTACGGATTTTCTCAAGACGTAAAGTATGGTGTTAGAGGTGGTTACACAATTTCACATATAGATTTTGATGGTACACCAACAATGGAAAACAAGCATAGAAACAGTGTTTATATTGGTTTTTTAGCAAACATTAGTTTATCCAAAACCTTATCTTTAATGCCTGAATTACAGTTTTCTGCTGAAGGCGCAAAAACTGAAGCACTTAATTTAGATTATATTCAATTACCGATTTTATTAAAGTTTAGAGTAAGCGAAAAAATCCATGCTGGTTTAGGTCCGCAAATAGGAATTAAAGTACATAAATATGAAGATGGGCTTAAAAATTTAGCATATTCTGCAGTTGTTGGAGTAGAGTACCGAATAAACTATGCCATATTTGCTGATGTAAGATATAATTATGGTATTCGAAATATTTTTGATGATAATTTAGGTATAACAGCTAAGAATAGAAATATTCAATTGGGGGTTGGTTATAAATTTTAACCGTGAATAGTCTCTGTTGTTCCAAGATTACTTATAATTTTACTCTCATAATCAAGAAGTTGTTGCCATTTGGTATCAACTTCTTTTTTTTCGCCATATTGTCTAGCAAAGCCTAAAAACATGGTGTAATGATTGGCTTCACTAATCATTAGGTTTCTGTAAAACTCCGCTAATTCTTTATCTTCCAGTTCCTCAGAAAGCAGCCTAAAACGTTCGCAGCTTCTAGCTTCTATTAATGCAGCATATAATAAACGATGTATCAATTGTGTGGTTCTACTACCACCTTTAGGGAAAAACTGTAATAGTTCAATAACATAATCGTCTCGTCTGTCACGTCCTAATGTCCAGCCCCGAGCAATAATTTTATCGTGAACCATTTTAAAATGACTAATTTCTTCTTTTACCAAAGCAACCATTTCCTGTACTAACTCAGTATATTCTGGGAAACTGACTATAAGTGAAATAGCAGTGCTAGTTGCTTTTTGCTCACAAAAGGCATGGTCTGTTAATATTTCTTCAATATTTTTTTCAACAATGTTTACCCAACGTGGATCTGTTGGAAGTTTTAACCCTAGCATAGTTTATATAATATTTTTAGTAAGATTTCTTTGATTAATTTGCATCATACCGTTTTTATCAATTTTCAAAATAAAATCTTTAAACGTATCTGTATTTGGAATATGGAATGATGTATTTAAGTATATATTACTTTTGGCTGAAGCTTCATAGTCTATCCATACATATTGCATAATTGCTTTTGTCCAAAAATCAGGATTTTGAAACTTGTTAAAAAGGGCTTTACTAATACTACTTTTGTTAATTATATTACCATCCTTTAAAACTTCAATTTTAGCCTCAAAATTTTTGTAGTGCACTTTTGTTATAGTGTTTTTTTTATTTTTTACAATTTTAACAATATCATGGTTCTCCAAAGAATTGTACTTTATTTTAATTTGAAAGCCATTTTTTAAAATGGTATCTGTAGCGATTATTATAGGTTGTTCGGGAATGAATTTTATTTGTTGGCTAAATACATTTAAAAGATTCCCTTCATGTAAAACCTCGGCGTTTATTTTGTGTATTCTATCCCTTCCGTCACAGCTTATTAATGTGATTGTCAAGATTAAAAAAAATATTTCTAATCTACTTATATATAGAATTTTAAACATCTAAATCGAAAGTTTTTCTTAAAACATCAATGTTTGGATTTTTGTCCATTAATTTTTCAAATTTATCTTGTGCTGTATAGGCATATTTCTTTTCCATAATTTCATTTACAGAAATAGATAAACTGATATCAAAGTTATTTAAAGTTTTTCTAATAAAGGCTAAAAGATCGTATTGTTGACGTTCTACTTCTACTTTATTTGTGGCATTAGGAAACTCTAAATGGATCGTGTTATCTTTTACTTTAGGAATATCAATAGACAGAATAGACGCTAAATTATGCTTGCCATCTTCCCGTATTTTTTCAATAAATGTATTCCAGGCACTTATGAGTTCTTTTTCGGTAAAAGGTTCTTTTGGTAGATTTTCTTCGTCTATAACAACATCAATCTGTTTAATAAGATGTTCTTTTTTTGCTTTTATACTACTTAAGGAAAGACCAGAAGTACGCTTTGTTTCTTGCTTTAAAACAATTTTTGGAGGTGCTGCAACCTGAAACGATTCTACTACTTTTGAGTTTGTTACTGTAGTTTTAAGTTTCCCTACTTCTACTTTTTTGCTAATAGAATTGGTATCAGCAGATATATCATCATTACTTTTTTGTTCTGAAACTTTTACAGGAATAGGCGTAATACCTTTCTTTTTAAAGTAAGATGCAGGAATTATGTAATGTTTACTATTTTTTTTTTCTCCATCAAAAGTGATAGAGGCAAGCTGCATGATACATAATTCAACGAGTAAGCGTTGATTCTTACTGGTTTTGTATTTAAGGTCGCAATCGTTTGCTAAGTTAATACCTTGCATTAAGAATTGTTGCGAAGTTTTTTTGGCTTGTTCTAAATATTTGGCTTTGGTTTGGTCTCCAACTTCCAAAAGATCTATGGTTTCTGGTGTTTTACTTACCAATAAATCTCTAAAATGCGATGCTAAACCAGCAATATAGTGGTGGCCATCAAAACCTTTAGATAATGTATTGTTAAACTGAAGTAATAATTCTGGAATTTTATTTTCTAGAATAAGATCAGTGCTTGTAAAATAGGTTTCGTAATCAAGCACATTCAAGTTTTCCGTAACGGCTTGCCTTGTCAAGTTTTTACCGGAAAAGCTAACCACTCTGTCAAAAATGGAAAGGGCATCACGCATAGCGCCATCTGCTTTCTGAGCTATAATATGTAAGGCATCATCATCTGCAGTTACATCTTGTTCCTCTGCTATATATTTTAAATATATTTTAGCGTCTTTCACCGTAATGCGTTTAAAATCAAAAATTTGACAACGCGATAATATGGTTGGGATTATTTTATGTTTTTCGGTAGTTGCTAAAATAAAAATACAATGTTTTGGAGGTTCTTCTAAAGTTTTAAGAAATGCATTAAAAGCAGCTTGAGATAGCATGTGTACCTCGTCAATAATATACACTTTGTACTTTCCAACTTGTGGCGGTATTCTAACTTGGTCTGTTAAGCTTCTAATGTCATCAACCGAGTTGTTTGATGCGGCATCCAATTCAAAAATATTAAAAGCAAAATCCTCATCATGGGTTTCTGAACCATCGCTATTAATCATTTTAGCCAAAATACGTGCACATGTTGTTTTTCCGACACCACGTGGACCTGTAAATAATAAGGCTTGTGCTAAGTGATTATTTTCAATAGCATTCAATAAAGTATTTGTAATAGCCTGCTGACCAACAACGTCTTTAAACGCTTGTGGTCTGTATTTCCTGGCTGATACTACAAAGTGTTCCAATTTTACTGAATTTATTTGTATTGATACTGTTTTAATATCTAGCATCTTACGCGATGCTTTTTGATTATGTAACAAAGTTAAAAATTCGGGTTAAAATTAAGAATTCTAAGTATCCAAATTATCTATAGTTATTAACAATTTATGTACTTTTGCACTCAAGTAAATCGCCTTATCGCTTTTGTGCTGAGCTTGTTTCAGCATCTTAATTCTTTTTAACTTTAAAGTTGATTTGAGAAGGTACTGAAATAAGTTCAGCATTTGAGAGGAAAGTCCGAACACCGTAGTGCAACATAGTGGTTAACAACCACCAACCGTGAGGTTAGGAAAAGTGCAACAGAAAGTATGTACAGGTCATGCTGTAGTGAAACCAGGTAAACTCTATGTGGTGCAATGTCATGTAAACCAACGTGCCGATAATTATCGGGAGAGGGTTGCACGCTCGATTGTTGGAGGGTAGACAGCTAAAGTGTATTGGTAACAATGCACTCAGATAAATGATAAGGTATTCCGTTCTTTTTTCAGAATCCCGATAGCTATTGGGATTGAAACGAGTTTAGGATGAACAGAATTCGGCTTATAGATTTACTTTAGTATAAAAAAACCCTTCTTGTGACTCAAGAAGGGTTTTTGGTTAAAAGTTGATTGATTTTGATTATTCTTCTTTTGGCGCATAAGATAAATCTGGACGCATTTCGCCACTATACTCTTCCATACGAGATGTGTAGTTCATAACTTTACTAAAAACTTCCCATCTGTCAGGGCCAAGTAATTCATCATTAGCTTTTCCTCTCGTAGCTGAATCAATTTCATCTTTAGCAGAAATAGAAACCATATAATAGTTCTCCATTTGTCCAAAACCATTTCGATATACGCGATAATATGATTTTGAACCTTTGCTAGTAAAGAACTCTTTTACGGCCTTCATGCCTTCACGCATTTTTTTAGCATTTTCTGGAGTATAGTACATATAAAACCACTTGCGATAGTTTTCATCGGCTGGAGCATCAGCTTTATCTTCTGGCATATAGGTTAGTTCATTGTCTCTTACTACAATATAAGTGCCATGTGAGTCATAGCATTTATCAAAGCGAGTAAACATATCTCCAAATTTGTCACCCATGGCTTTTGCCATATCTGCAAAAGGTCGCTCATCTAATTCAGCCATATTCTCAATAGGTGTAATGTAAAAATATTTAAAATCGTTGCTCATTGCTGTATACCATGTACCTTGAAAGTTATGTTCAACACAGGCTGCATTGAATTCTTTGGCAATTTTTTCATATTCCATAAACTTGGAAGGTCTCACGTTATCTTGATGAATCTGATAAGCCTGTTGTGCTTGTGATACATTACAAGTCAAGCATAAAAATAATACCAATAATACTGTTGTTTTAATTGTCTTCATAATTTTTAAAATTAAGGATTGGTTATTTAAATTTGTTACTCAGCATCTTCAGTTTCTTCTTCTTCTTCAGCAGCAGCAGCGATTTCAGTAAGAGCTTGATTGATACTAGATGTATCATAGTATGCATACTCTTGAGTAATTTTACCATCAACAAATTGCACCGTTAAATGTACTGGAACAGAAATACCTTTCTCGGTTTTATTTGTTTCACCCATCCAAGTCCCCCAGTAATTTACCCAGGTTTCTTTGTTTTTATCAATAATCATTTCATAAACTTCACCTTCATCAGAAAATTTATAAGCAGAAAAATTGGAAAGCATTTGTTTCATTCCAGCCATAAGTTGATCTGGCGATGAGCCTTTGTTAGTGTTATGGAAAATCTTAGCAGAATCAGCGAAATTGGCTTTCCAAGCATCCCAGTTTTGAGCTTCATAAGCTTCAATACCTGCTTTTAAGGTTTCAATTTCTGGAGAAGCTTCAAAATAACGTTGTGGTTGGTTTTGGCAAGCAACAAAAAGAATGATAGCTAGCCCTAATAAAAAAAGTTTTTTCATTGGTTAGTGGTTTTTAATTAATTAATAGTTAACCACAATATAGATAGAAAGTTCATGCTTAAAATTAATTAAACATTAATTACGTTTAAAATTGTGTAGACACTGGGGTACTATCTTAGGGAGGAAACCAATTTACTTAAAAAAAGGGAATTATAAAAATAAAAAGAGATTAAACGATTTCAAAAAAGCTAAACATATTACCACCATAGCTCTTAGAATAACTAAAATTAACTAGTTTTGATAGGTCTGTATGTTTAGAATGTTCAACTATTAATAGGCCATCTTCTAGCAAGATATTATTTTGAAAAACGAGTTCTGGAATTTTAGAAAATTGCTCATCAGCAAAGTCATATGGTGGATCGGCAAAAATAATGTTTGCTTGTATTTTAGTTTTTTCTAAAAATTTAAACACATCACTTTTTATAGTTTGAATAGGCATATCAAACTTTTCAACTGTTTGGTTCATAAATTTGATACAACCAAAATCTTGATCTACAGATGTAATTTGTTCTGTACCTCTTGATGCAAATTCGTAACTTATATTACCCGTTCCAGCAAATAAATCCAATACAGAAACAGCATCAAAATAATACAAGTTATTTATGATATTGAATAACGATTCCTTTGCCATATCTGTAGTTGGCCGCACAGGTAATTTTTTAGGTGCTATAATTTTTCTGCTTTTATATAATCCTGATATAATGCGCATTAAAAACTTTTTAGTAATGTAAAATTTGAATAATTGGTTTTCAGTGTTTTAGTATATGTGTAAGTGTCATTTCTATTTCCAAAGCTAATGTGCCTAATGTATCTATAAGCGATGTTATATAGATTGTCATCTTTAGCAATTTTGCCAATAAAAACTAATTCTAAAGTTTCTGGGTCTAGATTTAGCTGTTCTGTGGTAAAGAGTATGTAGTAAATAAAATCTTCTTTTGTACGATACTCAAAAGTATTGTATAATAATAGTTTTGATTTTTCTACCCCAATAATTTCAAAATGATTTTCGCTAACGTTAACATATAGTTTAGCCGAATCTTCATTTTCTTCTTGGTATAAAATATCTTCTATTAAAATAGTAGAAACATGTTTAAATGTAAAAGTACCAAATCGTTCATATATAAAGTTGTTAATATTTATATATGGCACATACACATTAATACTATTATTTATACTAATTGAGTCATAAGTGATAAAATCAGACTTTAGTATTTTAGAATTAAACTTTAAATAGTCAGCTAGGTAATCTTCATTAAATAAAGATTTTGGAACTAATGTAGACAAGTCATTATCATGAATAACAATAACTTTAGAAAAGGTGTCATTTAAGGCATCTTCTGTTTTAAACTGTTCTTTTAGCTTATCTAAAACTTCTAAAGGATTTAGTTTTTTATTAAAGAACAATTCTTTTAAAACACGTACTGTATTAGAATCTTTGTTTAGTATACAAAAAGAAAATCCACTCAAACTTATTTGAATGGACAATTCTTGATTTTTTATTTTATTTGAACTATTATTCGGCAGAGCCATAAGTTTTAGGCCAGTTTCCAGTTGTATTAACTTCTTCCATAGAACCTACTTTTAGAACATCTCCATTAACACCATCTACAGATACAACTTGGTTTTCTTGCATTACAAGGTCTCTATTTTGATCAGCTAAAATGACATTCTTTTTTACAGAAGCTTCAAACACTGGTATATTTATATCATTTTGTTCAATAAATCCAGCTTCTAGTTTGAACTTTTTACCTTCTGCATTAGGTACGTTCATCATAGTTTTATAACGATTAGAGTTTTTAAATAAAGAGTCTTTAACAGGTTCAAAACCTAATGTATCTATAATTACAATATCTTTAAAAGTATCAACACCATAAGTTTTTGTTAGTACTTCGTCAATAATACTAGAATCTCTACGCTGTGTTATCGTATATTCTGCAGTATCAATAAATTTAACCAAATTATCAAAATTGTTAGCAAAATTACCTGTTACTTGTCTATGAGCAAGTTGTGCATCTCTAATATCTATTAAACTAGAAATTACTGTTTTATAACGTTTGTTTTTTAACTTATTGAATTGAATGGGTTCATATATAGACATATAGGTTTGATACCCTAAAAAACCTATTAATAGCCAAAGTGCAATATTTAAAATTGGTTTAAATTTAGTAGGAATAAATTTGTCAACTAACTTAACCAAGCCAATTGTAACTAATATCACTGCAACTGCAATAAGAATAAATGTCAACATAGTATGTTATTTAATTAAAAGATTGTTATTGGTATTTAGCAAATCTACAATTTTTTTTTAATCGTAAAAACCAAAGCGAGTAAAAATCATTCTATCTTTGGATAATTTATAATATTACACAATCTTAAATGACTGCATCAGAGTTTTATTTACTCACCAAATCACAGTTTCCGTTTCAGCCAACAATAAAGCAAGATATTGTTTTGCAACAGCTTTCTGAATTCATTTTTAGTAAAGCTCCAAATGCACTTTATGTACTTAAAGGCTATGCTGGTACTGGTAAAACAACTATTGTTGGTACTATTGTTACCAATTTATGGAAAGCTAAAAAAAGTGCTGTTTTAATGGCACCCACTGGTAGGGCAGCTAAAGTTATATCCAATTATTCAAAGAAAGAAGCTTTTACAATTCACAAAAAGATATATTTTCCTAAAAAAGAAAAAAATGGTGGCGTAAAGTTTGTTTTGCAACCCAATAAACATAAAAACACCATTTTTATAGTAGATGAAGCTTCCATGATTCCAGATACACCTGGTGAATCTAAGCTTTTTGAAAATGGCTCGTTGTTAGATGATTTAATGCAATATGTGTATTCTGGGCATCAGTGTAAGTTGCTTTTAATTGGTGATACGGCACAATTACCACCAGTAAAATTAGATATCAGTCCTGCACTTGATGAAAATAGAATTGCACTAAATTATAATAAAGAAGTTACTAGAATGGAATTAGACGAAGTGGTCCGTCAAGAACAAGATTCGGGTATTCTTGCTAATGCTACAGTTTTAAGAGAGGCCTTGTCTAATAGCTTTTACGATGCCTTTAAATTCGATTTGGCAGATTTTAAAGATATTGTCAGACTTATTGATGGTTATGAGATTATGGATGCTATTAATGATGCTTATAGTGAATTAGGAAAAGAGGAAACTGCTATAATCGTAAGAAGTAATAAACGGGCTAATTTATACAATCAGCAAATTAGGAATAGGATACTTTTTAATGAAAGCGAATTAACAACGGGTGACTTTTTAATGGTTGTTAAGAATAATTATTTCTGGATTAAACCAACTACTGAAGCTGGTTTTATAGCCAATGGCGATATTATAGAGGTTTTAGAAATTTTTAATATACAAGAGCTTTATGGGTTTCGCTTTGCGGAAGTTAAAATACGGATGGTTGATTACCCAAAAATGCGACCTTTTGAAACGGTATTGCTTTTAGACACAATTAATGCTGAAACGCCATCTTTACCTTATGAGGAATCCAATAGATTATACCAAGAAGTCATGAAAGATTATGAAAGCGAAACCAGTAAGTATAAGAAGTTTTTAAAAGTTAAAGGCAATAAGCACTTTAATGCTCTTCAGGTTAAGTTTTCGTATGCCATTACTTGTCATAAATCTCAAGGTGGCCAATGGGAAACCGTTTTTGTAGAACAACCTTATTTACCTAATGGTATTGATAAAGATTATTTACGATGGTTATATACTGCAGTAACCAGAGCTAAAGAAAAATTGTACCTAATAGGTTTTAGTGATGATTTTTTTGAGGAATATTGATTGGTTTTTAGGTGTAGTTCCAGACAAAAAATATTGGTATACCCTTGCCAAATAGAAACTTACAAGTAATCTTCATGAATCTATGTGTAAGAATCTAAGCCATTCAGAAAAATAATTTAACTTTGATTTACGAACTTTGTAAAAATTAATGGATTTAACCATAGAAACTATAATTAGTGTTTGCCTTGGTGTTGGTTTATCAGCATCGGTTGGATTCAGGGTGTTTCTACCATTGTTTGCTTTAAGTTTGGCATCCTATTTTGATGTCTGGCAACTTAATGAATCGTGGCAATGGATAGGAAGTACAGCTGCATTAATCACTTTAGGTGTGGCTACCATTATTGAAGTCTTTGCTTATTTTATACCATACATTGATAATTTATTAGATACTATGGCAGTGCCATTGGCAGCTTTAGCAGGAACAGCAATTATGTTATCTACGGTTGCCGATTTAAGCCCTGTAATTACTTGGTCCTTAGCAATAATAGCAGGAGGAGGCACTGCCGTTGCAGTGGCAGGAACATCAAGCACTGCACGATTAGCATCAACAGCAACCACAGGCGGGTTGGGTAACCCTATAGTGTCTATGGTTGAAACAGGTGTATCTATTATTATGTCCATTGTTTCTATATTTCTGCCTATTTTTGGTGGTATTCTTGTAATTATTATATTATTGATAATTTTAAAATTATATAAAAAGTTTAAATCAACTAGTGTATAAAACCTATAAAATTATACTATTTTTGAAACGTAATATTTTTAGTAGATGAAAATAATTTCAATGATTCCTGCACGTTATGCAGCATCACGTTTCCCAGGTAAGCTTATGCAAGATCTTGGTGGAAAAACCGTTATAACAAGAACTTACGAAGCTACTGTGGCTACAAATTTATTCGATGATGTTATTGTTGTTACCGATAGTAATATTATTTATGATGAGATTGTAAGTAATGGGGGAAAAGCCATGATGAGTAAAAAAACTCACGATTGTGGTAGCGATAGAATAGCTGAAGCCGTTGAGTTTTTAGATATCGATGTTGTTATTAATGTTCAGGGTGATGAGCCTTTTACAGATAGGGAATCTTTAGTAAAACTTATTGAAGTCTTTAAAAATGACTCTAGTAAGGACGTTGATTTAGCTTCATTAATGGTTCATATTACGGATCTTGATGAAATTAATAATCCTAATACTGTTAAGGTTGTTCTAGACCAATCAAATTTTGCCTTGTATTTTTCACGTAGTCCAATCCCATATCCAAGAGATAAAAATGTTGATGTTAAGTATTACAAACACAAAGGGGTTTATGCTTTTAGAAAAGAAGCTATTTTAGATTTTTATAAATTACCCATGCAATCTTTAGAAGCGTCTGAAAAATTAGAGCAATTAAGATATTTAGAATACGGTAAACGTATAAAAATGGTCGAGACCAATGTACAAGGTGTTGAAATTGATACTCCTGAAGATTTAGAACGTGCAAAAAAATTATGGAAATAAATTATCAAAACATTAAGGTTATTGGCTTTGATGCTGATGATACGCTTTGGGTTAATGAAACCTATTTTAGAGAAGCTGAAATAGAATTTGGTAAACTATTATCGCAATACGAAACACCAAATAAGATTGATCAAGAGCTTTTTAAAATGGAAATTAACAATCTTCCTTTATACGGCTATGGCGTAAAAGCGTTTACATTATCTATGGTAGAATCTGCTTTAGAATTATCAAACTATAATCTATCTTCAAAAACTATTGAAGCTATTTTGAATATAGGAAAACATATGCTTAATAAGCCTGTAGAACTCCTCGATGGTGTAGAAGATGTTTTGAAAAGTTTATCAACTAAATACAGACTAATACTTGCTACAAAAGGCGATTTACTAGACCAAGAACGAAAGCTTGAAAAATCTGGGTTAACTGATTATTTTCATCACATTGAAGTATTAAGCGATAAAAAAGAAGATAACTATTCAAAATTACTAAACCATTTAGATATTAAACCATCTGAATTTTTAATGATAGGTAATTCATTGAAATCTGATGTTTTACCATTAATCCATATTAAAGCCCATGCCATTCATGTACCATTTCATACCACTTGGGCGCACGAGCAAGTTACCGAAGAAGAAACAAATGGAAAAAATTATAAGACGATTAAGAGTTTAAGAGCGTTATTGCAATTATTGAATTAAACAGATGGATGAAGAAATTTTAATAAATCCAAGCATTTTTAAATGTATAGAATTTAAAATAATAGTATTTTTGACATTTGTAAAAGAAAACATGATAAATGAGTTATAAAAACTTTCCAATGGTGCCAAGAGTAATTTTTGGTAGAGGTAGTTTCAATCAATTAAATGATGTTTTAGCTTCAAAACGCTTAGGCATAAATGCACCTTTTATTTTTTTAGTAGATGATGTATTTAAAAATAACTCTTGGTTAACATCTAGGATACAATTGTCCTATGATGATAAAATTATTTTTGTTTCAGCTGAAGAAGAACCTAAAACCTCACAAGTCGATGATCTTGTAGAAGACATTATTTTAATGTCTAAGCAACGTCCTTCTGGTGTTATAGGTATAGGCGGTGGGACATTATTGGATTTGGCAAAAGCCGTTTCTATAATGTTAACAAACGAAGGAAGTGCTAAAGATTACCAAGGTTGGGATTTAGTTAAAAGTAAAGCCATATATCATGTTGGAGTACCAACCATATCTGGAACAGGAGCAGAAGTTTCAAGAACTACAGTGCTTACTGGCCCTGAAAAAAAACTAGGTATAAATTCAGATTTTACGCCCTTTGATCAAGTTATCTTAGATTCAGAACTTACTAGAGGGGTTCCTAAGGATCAATGGTTTTATACCGGTATGGATTGTTATATTCATTGTATAGAATCTTTAACAGGTACCTATTTAAATGCATTTAGTGAAAGCTATGGAAACATGGCTTTAGATTTGTGTAAACAAATATTTTTAGAAGACCATCTTTCTGATATTGAATCTCAGGAAAAATTGATGATGGCTTCGTGGCATGGCGGTATGAGTATTGTTTATTCCCAAGTTGGGGTGGCCCATGCTATGAGTTACGGTTTATCTTATCTACTAGGAACAAAACACGGTATAGGTAACTGTATTGTTTTTGACCATTTAGAAGAATTTTATCCTGAAGGCGTTAAGCTTTTTAAGCAAATGAAAGCCGAACATGGTATTGTATTGCCAAAAGGGCTTTGTGCAGATTTAAGTGATTCAGATTTTAATGTCATGATTAAGGTTGCTTTAAGTCTAGAACCACTTTGGGAGAATGCTTTAGGTAAAAATTGGAAAAAAATAATTACTCCAGAAAAGTTAAAATCACTTTATCAAAAAATGTAGTATGCAATGGTTGGCCAAGCTTATTTATTATAAAATTTTAGGTTGGCATGTTGTTGGTAATACAAGTTTTTCAAAAAATACGATAAAAAAAGCAGTTATCATTGCTGCTCCCCATACCAGTTGGCACGATTTCTACATCAGTATATTATTGCGTGCAATTATAAATATAAAAACAAACTTTGTTGGAAAGAAAGAATTGTTTGTATTCCCAATTGGTTTGTTTTTTAAAGCCTTAGGAGGAGCTCCTTTAAATAGAGAATCTAATGAAAATAAAGTTGAGGCTATTGCTAAGTTATTTATGGATAATGAGGAGTTTAGAATTGCTTTTGCTCCCGAAGGTACTAGAAAAAAAGTAAAAGAATGGCGTACAGGTTTCTACTATATAGCAAAACGAGCACAAGTCCCTATCATTATGTTTACCCTCGATTTTGAGAATAAAGAGAATAGAATTTCAGAACCGTTTTATCCTACGGATAATATAGCAGCAGATTTTCAATATATGCACAATTTTTACAAAGGTGTAAAAGGTAAAATTCCTGAATATTCTTAATTGTCTTGAGCAGTATAATGTGGCATAGTAATTGTTTCCTAGATAGTATAGCATATGAAACATAAAGTAAACAATTATTTGTTCCTAAAAAGAAACATCAGCTATTCCAAAACGCAAAAGCTACTTCGTTAAACGAAGTAGCTTTTTTTTATGAATTAAATTTATAATCTATTTAATCTCTTTTATAGCATTATCAATACGTGTTCTTAAATGTTGTTTGTGGGCTCTCGAAGCTATATTGCCAGAAGGTGCAGCCATTGTTCTTATAGCCTTTAAATTATATAAAGCCATAGATTTTGAATTATGTGTAAACTTACTGTTTTGTTTTCCCGTTAACATACCTATCATCATGTTTACATATTCCAGTTGTAGGTTTTGCCTAAAAGAATTTACATTGCTATAAATATCCGATTTAAAAATAGCATTGTTCAAGTCTGACATAAATGTAGATAAGCTGTACTTATTACCGTATAATTCAGAATCGGTTATGCGTTGCAATGTATTTGGATGAAGCAAGTGTTTTAGTACAATTTTTTGATATCCTAATACTTGTTTATGGATCTTGGGATCTTCTGGAGCATCCCTAAAATCAAACCCTCTACGTTGTTTGGCCAGATAATTATATAAATCATTAGGTGCATTAAAGGCATTAGATGCAAATACATAGTTTTTTAAAGCATTCATTGCTCTTTTTTGGTCTTCTAAGCTCACAGGCGTATAAGGCTGTTTTCCACCTTTTTGCCCAGCCATGGCCCGATTAACATAAACCCCACCTATATATCTGGAAATAATATTTGAAGCACTTGCTTTTTGTCCGCTAAGACTTAGGTAAACACGTCGTAATTCTTCATAAGACTCATCATTCTTAATGAATTTAGTTTTAGCTGTTTTCATTAAATCATTGGCTAATTCAATACGATCAATAGCATAAGCTATAGCATCACTAGATAGATCGTTGACCATTACCCTTGGATCAATGGCTTTTCCGGGAGAGCGCATATCATCAGCATCATTACCAAAAATAAGTTCTGGTCTTGTAGATAAACTTAATAAATCAAGTTTTTCTTTATCTGTTTTAAATGGCGTATAACCAAATTGTATGGCCCACATATCATAAGGGCCAATAGTAACATCGTCATATTGTCCTTGCTTACTTCGGTCTCTAGTTATGTTTAAGGTTGCATAATCCATGACTGATGCTGTTAAGCATTTTCCTTTTATGAATTCTGGATTTCCCAATTGTTCAGGGGTAAATAACTGACTAGCTTTCATGTTATGGTTTAAACCTAAGGTATGGCCAACTTCATGCATAATCAATGCTAGCATAGATTCCCTTTTAATACGTTCCATTTCTAAATCTGAAGCATCAGTTGCAGAGGCTACGGCATTAGCAAACATTAAATCCTCATGCATTAAATGCCCTAATGAACAACGCATATCTTTATGATATTCAATATGTTCTTCGGAATGGTTTGAATTAGTTCCTTCAAGTAATTTATCATAAAATACTCTAGTTGTAAAATGTATAAACTCAAGCATAATGTCTGCTCCTAAAATTTGTCCTGTTTTTGGGTTAAAAAATCGAGGGCCGTAACCACCAAAAAGTGGATCTGGAGAAGAGGTCCATCGTAATACATTATATTTTATATCTCCTGCATCCCAATCGGCATCATCTGGCTGAACGTTTACTTGTATCGCATTTTTAAAGCCTGCTTTTTCAAAAGCAACGTTCCATTGTAAAACGCCTTCTTTAATAGTTTCTCGCCATTCTAAAGGTGTTGAGTTTTCAATCCACCAAGTAATAGGTTCTACGGGTTCAGATAGTTCTGCTTCAGGATCTTTCTTTTTTAAATGCCATCTGTGCACTAGATCACGATAAGCAATTGTTTTTGTTGATGTTTGGTCATCAACCTGAGTTGTAAAATATCCAACTCTTGGGTCATCATACCTAATTTCATAGTCATTATCAGGCATAGCTATTAGACTATGGTGTACTTTAATACTAACATTTCTGCCGTCAGAAATAGCATTAGACCCACTATTTAAAACCGATGGTGATGAATACACATATTCAATAACTAAATCTGTGTTTTCTTCATAATTTTTAATGGCATTAATCTTTGTTTTAGTTTTGCTCAAACTGCCTAATTTAAAAGCTTTTGAAGATTTTCCAGGGTGGCTAGGGCTTTTTATTTGAGATAATGTTTCGCTTAAAAATAATCCGTCTGCCTTAATTAAATAAAGTCCTTCTTTTGGATCTTGTGCTTCTATTTTTAAACTAGCCATATTGCCATTGCTAATATTGGCGTTTTTGGATTTTGAAAGTGGATTTTCTGGATCAAAATAAAATGATGTGTTTTGTGTTACAAATTCTATTTTATTAAAATACTTTTCAATTTTAAATACTTTTGAACCCTTATATATACCCCTTGCAGTACTGCCAGCATCTTTAACGCCATCAGCTATTTGGCTAAAATAAATATACTCTTTGTCTAATTGACCTTCTGAAATTAGCATTTGTATTGCCCCTGTTATAGTATCTTGGTAAATCGTAAATAAACCTTCAATTTTTTTACTACTTTTTGTTAAGTCTTTAATTGTTTTATCTTTTGACTTTTTAACTGGAGGCTTAGCTATTACTTCTGTTTGGTTTTTCTTTTTTTTCTTCTTTTTAGTTTGAGCATCAATATGCTGAGGCGCTAAAAATAGGAGCGAGGTAAATACTAAGCAAACAAATTTGAATGCACTTAATTTTTGTAGTGTCATAATATTAGAAAACGATTATAGGAGTTATCCTAGTTACTTGAATTAGTCTCAGTAAAAGTAAAAAGAAACTAAGGCTTACTTATATAAAGAAAAGTTAAAATAATTAATAGAGTGCTTGTTAATACCTTCTGTTATATTTCTTTATCTTTAGCCATTATGATACAAGACACAAAAATTGCCGTATTGATAGATGGAGATAATATCCCATCAAAATATATTTCTGAAATGATGGAAGAAATTGCCAAATATGGGACACCAACTATAAAAAGGATTTATGGCGATTGGACTAAACCACATTTATCTAAATGGAAAAATGTATTGCTTGAAAATGCCATAACGCCTATACAACAATATGGATATACTACTGGTAAAAATGCCACCGATTCAGCAATGATTATTGATGCTATGGATATTTTATATTCTGAAAAAGTGAATGGATTTTGCTTGGTGTCATCTGACAGTGATTTTACAAAACTGGCTACACGCTTACGTGAAGCAGCTATGGTTGTTTACGGTATGGGAGAAAAGAAAACACCAAATCCGTTTATAGTAGCTTGCGATAAGTTTATTTATTTAGAGATTCTTTCAACTGAGGACGATAGTGATAAAGATGATAAAAGCGGAAAACCTAAAAAGACTAATTTATATAATATCACACCTAAAGTCATAAGGCTGCTTAAAAATTCGGTTGCTGATGCTGCCGATGATGATGGTTGGGCATTTTTAGGTGATGTTGGGTCTTTAATTTTAAAAAAGCAGCCAAACTTCGATTCGCGTAACTTTGGTTTTCAAAAACTAACACCACTTTTTAAATCACTTCCACAATTTGAAATTGAACAACGCGATAAATCTAATGGGCGATTTAAATTGATTTATGTGAAGAATAAATAATTATTTATTCTGTTGTTTCTTCCATAGTATGATAAACGTTTTGCACATCATCATCCTCTTCAAGTTTTTCTAATAGTTTTTCTACATCTGTAGCTTGCTCTGTGTTTAATTGTTTTGTTACTTGCGGAATACGCTCAAAACCGGAAGACAAGATTTCAATATCTCTACGTTCTAATTCAGCTTGAATGGCTCCAAAGCTTTCAAAAGGCGCATAGATTAGAATACCATCGTCATCTGCAAAAACTTCTTCTGCACCAAAATCTATAAATTCAAGTTCTATGTCTTCGGGGTCTAAGCCTTCTGCATTAATTCTAAAATTACAGGTATGGTCAAACATAAAAACCACAGAACCAGAAGTACCTAAACTGCCATCACATTTATTAAAATAACTACGTACGTTAGCTACTGTTCGGGTATTGTTATCTGTTGCTGTTTCAACTAAAACAGCTATACCATGCTGTGCATAGCCTTCAAAAATAACTTCTTTATAATCGCCTTGTCCTTTTTCACTTGCTTTTTTTATAGCACGTTCCACATTGTCTTTTGGCATGTTTACAGACTTGGCATTCTGAATAACAGCTCTTAAACGTGAATTACTATCTGGATCTGGTCCACCTTCCTTTACAGCCATAACAATGTCCTTTCCAATACGTGTAAAGGCTTTGCTCATAGCAGACCAGCGTTTCATTTTTCTTGCTTTTCTAAACTCAAAAGCTCTTCCCATAATTTGAATTATTTTATTTTAATTCCCTTGAAGTAGAATTATTTTTTTGAAATTTCAACAAAGTTAAAAACCTAATGCTTAATAGCAAATTATTCCTCAGGTTCTACAATGTTTTCTATAGCTTCTGCTAATTTAAAATCTTTATTGGTAACACCATTTGCATCGTGTGTAGATAATGAAATAGTTAACACATTATAGACATTAGACCAATTTGGATGATGGTTTAAGGCTTCACATTCAAAAGCAATCCTGCTCATAGCACTGAAACAATCTTTGAAATTTTCGAATTCAAATTCGGCATGAATGGCATTGTCATAAAATTCCCAATCTGGAAAGCGAAGTAATTTTTTTTCGATGTCGTCTTCTGAAAATTTAACCATAATTTATTGAAATGATAATTTTTTACAAATTAATCATTTACTTGTTTATTGACAACTATATTTTTAATTCTGAAATTATGTCTTGACTATAAAGTTGAAGATGTTTTGGAAGTTTGTTGAACTTTGGTAAAACGGCTAAATATCTATCATCATTTGTAGTATAAACACGTTTGTAAATCGCTTTTTCTTCAAACGGAAACGCATTGACAATTTCCTTAATAAAATCATCATGGTGTACTAAATCATTACTTCCTAAATGAAAAATACCAAATTTATTTCTGTTAATGATGTAATGGATTTGCTGTGTTATTTTAGAATCTGTTGTTACATTCATTATTAAATTAGGGAATACCTCAATAGGCTCTTTGTCTTTTATATATTGAATGATTTCTTGTACTCTTGGCGATTGTGACCCAAAAACCATAGGTAATCTTAAAATAGCAATTTGCTTTTTAGGCAAACGTAATAGCATATTTTCTATTTTTATTTTGAAATGTCCATAAATGCTATTACTATAGGTCTTATCCTGTTCGTAACTTGGATACTTTATATAGGCATCAAAAACATTGGCTGATGACAAATAAAGAAGCTTGATTTTATTTGTAAAGACATATTCTGCTAGATGCTGATGTATCAATACTTGTTTTGAAAAATTGCCGCGGAGCGCAGAAATAATAATGGTAGGCTTTACAATATCTAAGATTTCATAAATATCATCTTCTTCAATATTGTACTGAAAAAAGTGTTTATTCTTTTCAAATACAGCATTTGAAATGTTATAAGTTCCGAAAGTCCTAAAATAGGAGCAGAGTTCTTTATAAATGGCACCGCCTAAAAAACCACTTGCTCCTAAAATTAAAATTTTATGTTTACTTTCTTTCCTCATGACCATTTTCATTCGCAACTTTTTAGCTAAAAAGAATTAGCTTTTATAAAATGGTAATTTTATAACGGTAGCTGGTATTGCTTTTTTACGAATTTGAATATTGATTTTACTACTTACATCACTAAAAATAGTGGGTACATAACCTAAACCAATACCTTTGCCTAAAGACGGCGACATGGTTCCTGAGGTCACCTTACCAATAATTTTGCCTTGATTGTCTACAATATCATAACCTTGACGCGGAATACCACGTTCATCTAACTCAAAAGCGATTAGTTTGCGTTCTGGTCCACGTTCTTTTTCTGCTTTTAAAGCCTTTGAATTCGTAAAATCTTTAGTGAATTTTGTTATCCAACTTAAGCCAGCTTCAATAGGCGAGGTGGTATCATCAATATCATTTCCGTAAAGGCAATACCCCATTTCTAAACGCAAGGTATCACGAGCGGCTAGGCCAATGGGTTTGATGCCGAAATCTGATCCTGCTTCTAAAACCTCATCCCATACTTGTTTTATTTCTGAATTTTTACAGTAGATTTCAAATCCGCCACTTCCGGTATATCCTGTTGCAGAAATTATAACATGTTCAATACCAGCAAAATCGCCAACTACAAAATTATAGAATTTTATAGCAGATAAATCATGGCTCGTTAGACTCTGCATGGCTTCAATGGCTTTTGGGCCTTGAATGGCAAGAAGTGAATAGTCTTCACTTAAATTACGCATTGTGGCACCAACAGTATTTTTAGATTGAATCCAATTCCAATCTTTTTCTATATTACTAGCATTAACAACTAATAAATATTGCTCTTCTTTAATTTTATATATGATTAAATCATCAACAATACCACCTTCATCATTTGGTAAACAACTGTATTGAGCTTTTCCAATAGTTAATTTAGAAGCATCATTACTCGATACGCTTTGTATTAATTCAAGTGCATGTTCACCTTCAATTAAAAATTCGCCCATGTGCGATACATCAAACACCCCAACTGCATTACGAACCGTTTCGTGTTCAATATTAACACCTTCATATTGTACTGGCATATTATAGCCTGCAAAAGGCACTATTTTAGCTCCAAGAGCTTCGTGAGTTTCTGTTAAGGCTGTGTTTTTCATTGAGAATGATTTTTTTATCATTCCCTCTAAGGAGGGAATCTCATTATTTAACGAAAAACAAATGTATTGAAAATTTATATGAACACTTTCGCGGAAAGTTGAAAAGGTTTGTTAAAATTGTGATGTTTTATTTAGATATTAAAAATGTATATGAAGGCTTCGTGTAACGTGTTTGTACAAGATTAATTTCATGGTTATGCAACTAATTTTATCAATAAGTGAGAACAAGCAATTAATTTATACTTTGTTAGCTATAGTATCTGGTTGTTTTATTATTGACATAGAGAATTATAAAGTTCTATCGTTTTATTAAAAAGTGTTTCATGAGTTTTAAACTCTCCTTTATACTGTTTTTTAAATTCTTCACATTTTAAAAGATATGGTATAATGTGCTTTTTCATATCCTTTTTTCCTTTTATGTCATAGAATTTACCATTAGGCATTTTAATAGTATAATGATAAGCTCCCATTTTTGAACCTCCTTGTTTCCAATCCCCTAATGCGTCTCCAGGAGTAAATTTTGTAGATGACTTAGTTCTATAAGAATCATTAGAGTATGTTTTAATCTTTCCATCAACAGATCTAGGTAAAAATCTTACATAACCATCTGGTTTACTTGCTTTAAGAGGTATTCTATCTCTAGTAGTACCTTCTTTATAGAAAGTAGTCACATTAGGGCATTCTTTCCTTTTTTCATATTTAACCATCTTACCATCTAATTTCTTATAATTCATCCTCTTTAGATATCCTTGACCGGTTGTCCAATAGTTCAAATTTTTGCAGAAAGTTGTGTCATTATCAACAATAAAATAATCTTGAGAAAAAGATGAATACCTAAATAAAATCACTAATAGAAGAAATAAAAATATTTTTTTCATTTTGTTTATGCTTTTGTTTATTGTAGCCAACGCAAAGATAAAGTTCTGTTTAAATAAACTGTATTGATTGTTAAACGAATTGAGTTAAAAATTATTACAAAGTCAAACTTGCTTAAGCTAATAAAAACCCTTTCAAATCCTCATAAGTAGAAATAACAACCGATTCTTTTTTTCTTCCCATAACCGATTGTATTTGTTGAGGTAAAGGTTGTTCTTCTTTAATAACTTCCTCTACAACATCTAAAAATTTAGTAGGATGCGCTGTTTCTAAAAACACACAATGTGTGTTTGGATTTTCTTTTAGATGTGCTTTACAACCTAAATAGCCAACAGCACCATGCGGGTCTGCCACGTAGTTAAAGTTGTTATATATTTCTAACATGGCTTCTCGTGTTTCATCATCTGTGAAACTATAAGAGGATATGTTTTCTTTTAAACTCTCGAAGTTGTTTTTATAAATCTCTTGGATACGAATAAAGTTGCTTGGCGCACCTACATCCATAGCATTACTAATAGTTTGAACTGATGGTTTTGGTTCGTATAACTGAGAAATTAAATAACGTGTTACCACATTATTAGTATTATTAGAGGCTACAAAATGTTTAATTGGTAAGCCTAACTGTTGCGCCATCATACCTGCGCATACATTTCCAAAATTTCCACTTGGTACAGAAAACACAATGTCATGGTGCTCATTTTGCAATTGCTTATAAGCAAACATAAAATAGAATAATTGAGGTAACCAACGTGCTACGTTTATAGAGTTTGCAGAGGTTAACTGCATTTTATTGGTTAACTCTTCATCTAAAAACGCCGTTTTTACCATAGCTTGACAATCATCAAACGTACCGTTGACTTCTAAAGCCTTTATGTTTTGCCCTAAAGTGGTTAATTGCATTTCTTGAATATTGCTCACTTTTCCGCTAGGGTATAAAATTACCACATTAACACCTTTGACACCTAAAAAACCGTTGGCCACCGCACCACCAGTATCTCCAGAAGTCGCTACTAAAACGGTCACTTCGTTTGTGTTGTCTTTATTGAAATAGCCTAAACAGCGTGCCATAAAACGAGCGCCCACATCTTTAAATGCCATAGTAGGGCCATGAAACAACTCTAATGTTGAAATGTTATCGTTTAGATTAACGACTGGAAAATCAAAGGATAAGGTTTCTTCAACTATTGTTTTTAAAACGTCTTCAGGAATTTCTGGAGACACAAATTGTTTTATAGCTTCAAAAGCAATTTCTGTATGGGAGAGACTATCAATATCATCAAAAAAAACCTTTGGTAAAGGGGTAATGCTTTCTGGAAAATATAGACCTTTATCTGGAGCCAATCCTTTTATAACGGCATTTTTAAAAGAAGTATTGGGTGCTTTATGGTTGAGTGAATAGTAATTCATTTATTAAATTATTTTTACACCATTGGTGTTGATTTTTGACACATGTATATCAAAGGCTATATCTGTTTTTGAATATACATTTTGCATAGCCTCTCTAACTTTGTTGGCTGCTTCTAAACCTTTGCATAATGAAAATATAGAAGGGCCAGAACCTGAAATTCCTGCGCCGAGAGCACCATGAATTAAAGCGGCTTCTTTTACAAGCGAAAACTTAGGAATCAACTGACTTCTATGGGGCTCTACAACAACATCGTTTAAGGAATTACTGATTAATTTATAATCACTGGTATGTAAAGCATGAACTAGGCTTCCTAAATTTGCCCACTGCTCAATGGCATGACCTAAAGGAACTTCTTTTGGTAGAATGGCTCTAGACTCCGAGGTTTTAATTTCGATTTGTGGATGAATAATAGTCGCATATAAATCATCTGGCGATGGGATTTCTAAAATCTGCAACGGCGATATACTTTTAACCAAAGTAAAGCCTCCAAAAAGAGCAGGAGCTAAGTTGTCGGCATGCTCGCATTTACTCGCTAAGGCTTCGCCTTTAATAGCAAATTCAGTAAGTTGGGTTTTATTGAATGGTTTTCCTAATAATTCATTCATACCAAATACACTGCCTACAGCACTTGCAGCGCTACTACCAATACCACTTCCTGGCTTTATGTTTTTATAGATTTCAATTTCAAAACCAAAATCGACATCAATAGCTGCATACATAGCTAATGCTGAAACTCCAGCGACATTTAATTCTGCTTCATAAGGCAAGTCATAACCTTCAATTTTAGTTATATGGATTCCTTTTTTATTGGTTTTTCTAATGATCATGTCATCACCAACATTATCCAAGCAAAAGCCCAATACATCAAAACCACAAGCTACATTAGCTACGGTTGCTGGAGAAAATATTTTTATTTCGTTCATGTTTTGTAGACTTTAATCATTTCCAAGTCTAATAATATCTGCAAATAACCCAGACGCTGTTACATCTGCGCCTGCACCAGCGCCTTTGATAATCATAGGTTGTTTTGGGTAACGTTCTGTATAGAACATCACAATATTATCGCTACCTTCTAGATTGTAAAATGGATGTCCCTCAGGAATTTCCTGTAAACCAACACTAGCTTTCCCATTATCAAACTTTGCTACATATTTTAACTGACAATTATTCAGTTTTGCGGAAGCATACAAACTTTGATAATGTGCTTCGTCAGCAATTAAAGTTTGGTAAAAATCATCTACCGTATCACTTTTTAGTCCAGATTCTGATAAAAATGATGTGTTTTCAATATCTTCTAAATTCATTTTAAAACCACTTTCTCTGGCAAGTATTAAAATTTTTCGAGCAACATCAACTCCACTTAAATCAATCCTTGGGTCTGGTTCAGTATAACCTTCAGCTCCAGCTTGTTTTACAATATCGTAAAACTTAGTTTTATCTGTAAAGTTATTAAACACAAAGTTTAAGCTTCCTGATAAAACGGCTTGAATGGTGTTTACTTTATCGCCCGATGCTATTAAATTACTCAGTGTGTCAATTACAGGTAAACCTGCACCAACATTAGTTTCAAATAAATATGGTGCGTTGTATTTTAATGATAATCGTTTTAATTCTTTATAGTTATTATAATCACTTGAACATGCAATTTTATTACACGCTACTATGGCAATACTTTCTCTTAAATATTGAGGATATAAGTTTGCTACATCTGCATTGGCTGTAACATCAACAAAAATACTATTGCGTAAATTCAATGCTCTTGTTTTTTCAAAAAAGTCTTGTAATGATGCTTTTTCTCCATTGGCTAATTGTGTATTCCAATCTGTTAAATCAAGACCGGTTTCATCAAAAACCATAGTTCTTGAATTTGATAATCCTGCTACTCTAAGATTAATTTTAAGATTGTCTTTTAAATATTTTTTTTGCTGTTTTATTTGTTCAACCAAACGTTCACCAACATTTCCAACACCTGTAATAAATACATTGAGTTGTTTTGTTTTCGACTCAAAAAATTGCTCATGTAATGTGTTTAGAGCTTTCTTTATATCTTTTTCATCAATAACAGCCGTTATATTCTTTTCTGAAGCACCTTGGGCAATTGCTCTTATATTAATATTGTTTTTTCCTAAGCTACTAAACATTTTGCCACTAATGCCTTGGTGATTTTTCATATTATCACCAACTAATGCTATAATGGATAAGCCTGTTTCTATAATAATGGGCTCAATTTTCCCTAAAGCAATTTCATTTTCAAAAACGGCATCTATAGCATTTTTAGCATTTTTAGATTCTTTGTCTTCAATGCCTAAACAGATAGAATGTTCTGAAGACGCTTGAGTTATCATGATAACATTTATCTTTTCTTGAGATAAGGTTTCAAACAACCGCTTTGAAAATCCTGGAATACCAACCATCCCACTTCCTTCTAAAGTCAATAAAGCTATATTATTTATGTTACTAATACCTTTTACTGGATTAGAAGATTTTATGTCCTCATTAGAAATTACTGTTCCGGCAGCATCAGGCTCCAAAGTATTCTTGATATGAATTGGAATATCTAAACTCAATACAGGTTGTACTGTTGGAGGATATAACACTTTGGCCCCAAAATGCGATAATTCCATAGCTTCTTGATAAGAAATCTTTTCAATTGGGTAGGCTTGTTTTACCAATTTGGGATTAGTAGTAAACATACCGCTAACATCGGTCCATATTTCCAATTGTTCAACATGTAAAGCTGCAGCAATAATAGCAGCTGTAAAATCAGAACCACCACGGCCAAGTGTTGTTTGTTCACCAGTTTTAGAACTAGCTACAAACCCAGGTAAAATAGTAATATTTTGAGGCGCTGAACTAAAATAGTCTTTAATATTTTGATTTGTAATTGAATAATCAACTTCTGCTTTTGTATAATTGGAGTTGGTAATTATTAATTTTTGAGTGTTTTTCCTACCGGCAGACAAGCCTCTGTTCATCATTGTTCCTGCTATAATGAAAGAGGATAATCGCTCGCCATAACTTACCAATTTATCAGAAGTTTTAGGTGATAATTCATTAATCAAAAATATGCCTTCTAATAAGTTTTTTAGGCTGTTATGTCGTCCTTCAGCATATTTAAGAATAGAAAGATTATTATCTGGATTTAACGCTTTTATAATACTTAAGTGTTTTTCTTTGATGAACTCAAATGTTTTAACAAAATTTCGGTCCTTATTTTGCGCCTGCTTGCCTGCTAAAAGCAATTTATCGGTAATACCACCAACTGCAGAAACTACACATGCTATGGAATCATCTTTTCCATAGTTTTCTAATATATTGATGACGTTATTTATGTTTTTTGAAGAACCTACTGAAGTTCCTCCAAATTTTAAAACCTTCATGTTTTAATGCATTGAATAATTAAAAATAATATTTAAAATATTGTAATTTTTGAAATTACAACGATAGCCTGAAGAATATATAACTAGCAACCCCAAAGGGTTGTCATATTTGTAGTTGTACCAAAAAAAGTAACTGTTGCTTCTGTTAAAGAAGCAATAATTGTGTTAGTATTTTGGTTTAAATGAATCATTATAGTTATATAATATATTCCAAAAGTATTACTTTTAGACTTATAAAAAAACTAAAACAAATTTTTTATAGTATTCTTATATTGTAACGATTTTCATAGAAAAAAAACGACAAACAATAATAAGAATTGAAAAATCAATAATTACTTATACATGAAAGTATTTTCTAAAGAACAGATTTACGAAGGCGATAAACTAACTGCAGAGCGGCAACAAATTTCGTCTACCGATTTAATGGAGCGTGCAGGCACTCAAATCTTTAATTGGATGCACGCACGTATGCAAGGTGCTCAAGTACCTATTCATGTATTTTGTGGTATTGGAAATAATGGAGGCGATGGCTTGGTTTTGGCTCGGCACATGGTAACACATGGTTATAATGTGAATACTTATGTTATTAACTGTAGCGATAAACGTTCTAAGGATTTCCTGGTTAATTATGATAGAATTAAAAATGTAACAAAAAAATGGCCTACACTTTTAAGTTGTTCTGAGGATTTTCCAGAAATACACCCTGATGATATTATTGTTGATGCGGTTTTTGGAATTGGTTTAAACCGATCTGTAGATGATTGGGTAAAAGGGTTGTTTGTGCATTTTAGAAACAGTAAAGCCTTTACATTGTCTATAGATATACCATCGGGATTGTATACTGATAAAGCTGTTGAAGATGAAAATGCTGTGGTTTGGGCTGGGTTTACATTAAGTTTTGCCTCGCCTAAATTAGTGTTCTTTTTACCAGAAACTGCTAAATATACTGTGCAATGGGAAGTTTTGGATATTGGATTGGATCAAGAGTTTTTATTTAATACGCAAACTGAAGTAGAATTAATTGGTAAGCACGAAGTACTTCCAAATTATATCCCAAGGGAAAAATTTGCCCATAAAGGACAATTTGGTCACGCCTTAATCATTGGTGGAAGTTATGGGAAAATTGGTGCCGTTACTTTAACAAGTCGGGCTGTTTTATCAACTGGAGCAGGATTGGTTTCCGCGTATATTCCAAAGTGTGGATATAACGCTATTCAAGCTTCATTTCCTGAGGCCATGGTTATTACAGATACAGATGAGGAAAAAATAACGGACATCACATTTGATATAGAACCTACAGTTATTGGCTTTGGAATAGGAGCGGGAACAAACACAAAAACAGCATATGCTTTTGAAACTTTTTTAAAGTCAAATAAAGTGCCACTAGTAATAGATGCAGATGGTATAAATTTACTTTCCAAAAAGAAGACTTTATTAAAATTATTGCCAGAACAAACTATTTTGACACCACATCCCAAGGAACTGGAACGATTAATAGGTACATGGAAAAATGATTTTGATAAACTTAAAAAGGTTAAGACCTTCTCAAAAAAGCATAACCTTATTCTAATTATTAAAGGAGCCAATACCATTACGGTTTTTGATAATAAACTTTATGTGAACACTACAGGAAATCCTGGATTAGCAACGGCAGGAAGTGGCGATGTACTAACAGGCGTTATTACGGGATTAATTTCGCAACGTTATAATCCATTAATAGCTGCTATATTTGGTGTGTATTTACATGGCAGGTCTGCGGATATAGCTGTGGAAGATTTTGGATACCAAAGCTTAATAGCAAGCCATATTATTGATTATTTGGGAGAAGCCTATATAGATTTGTTTAAACAACCCGAACAACCTCCAAAACACCTAGATGATGAGGATACTTCAAAATGAATAAACTAAAAAAAGTCGCAAATAGCGACTTTTTTTAGTTTATGTAGTATTCTTTTATAAGTCTAGCGATAAAAACAAATCAACAAGTGCTGGATTTGATGGTCTAGGCGCATTGGCATCAACAATATTACTTTCCGTATCAATTAATATAAATCTAGGAATTCCCTCAATTTGATAATCTCTAACAAATGAAGACTGCCAATCTTTATCCGCAAACAATTGCATGCCGCCCAATTCTTTTTCGTTAACCATGGTTTTCCATTTATCATAATCAGCTACCCTGTCAATAGAAAGGCTAACAAACTCAATGTTTTTATCGTGATATTGCTCTTCTATTTTTTTAAGTGATGGAATTTCTCTAACACAAGGTCCGCACCAAGTTGCCCAAACATCAATATAAACATACTTTCCTTTTAAATCGGTTAAAGATGTGGTGCCACCGGCATGATTTTCATAGTTGTTAAACTGTGGCGAAGGCTTGCCTTTAGCTAAAGCAGTAATTTTATTATACTTTTCGGTGATTAAAGCATTCTTTTTTTCGTCAGTTGAATGTTTTAAAAATGCTTGATAAAATGCTTCAATATCTTTAGAACGGTTCATGTTATAATTCGCGTAGTCGTATAATAACGTATTCTTTATGAGTGTGCTTTTGATTGAATTCACCGTTTTTATAAAGGCCATATCATCAGCAATAGAATCTTTTTCAACTAAAGTTTTTGCCTTTTCGTTGTAATAGTCTGTTAAGATAGCTTTATAGGCATTTGAAAAACTAAAATCTGACTCATTAGAATAGTCAAAATCATCAAATTCATTTAAAAATCCCTCTGAAACCGTAAATGTGCTATTTTTGGAAAAATAACGATGGACGTTTTCATAGTCTTTTAATTTGTTTAGGTAGTCATATTGTAGATTTCGTTTTTCCTTGGTTAAATAATCACTAGAAATACCTTCTGTACTATTCAATAATGAATCTTGAGAACTTTTAATGGCTAAAAGTTTGTCTTTTAATGCTGTTTCACCTAGTGAATAGACAGCACTACCGTTTCCAAACAATTTTTTCTCATTTTTTCTTTTTGCTGCTAAATAGTTATTTACTTCAGAACCAGTTCCTCTTATAGATAATGTATTTGAAAAATCTTTAGCATCATAGTTTATGATAAGATTATAGCCTGGTTCAATACTTAAAAAAATGGGATTAACACCATCAAAAAGCACATAAGAGTTTATATCTGTACTTAGTGTATCTTGAAAAATTCCATCATTGGAAATAGTTATATTTTCAGTAAAGCTTCTATCAAGGCTGTTTATAGATACATCTCCATTTAGTTTATTTGTTATTTTACCAGAAATAACAGCATAATCGACTTTAGGGTCTTCTTTGCACGCTATTAGGGCCAATGCAAATGCTAAAAAAAGTAGTTTCTTCATTTTATAAATTTATTTTGCTGCTAAAATAACATTTGCAAAATTATCATCTTAATTTTTGATAAATTATTAACACTTTTTAGAAGATAAACCTATATCGTATTTGCTTATAGTTTTTTAAGATGTCTGGTTTTTAATAATTGCTAATTGTATAGTATTTTACTTATTTGATGCTATTTTTTTGCGTATTCCATAATGATTTCTCATTTTTGATAGAAATATGATAATTGATAAACGTGAAACATATTATATCATCTAAAATACTTGATTTAGGAACTATTAATAGTATACTTTCTGATGAAAAAAAACTCGAACTATCCCGAACATCTAAAGATAAGATTATAGCATGTAGAACCTATTTAGATGCTAAACTAAAAACAAGAAGTAAACCTTTATATGGGATTAATACTGGTTTTGGTGCATTGCATAATGTAAAAATTTCTAATAAAAATTTAACCGTACTTCAAGAAAATCTAGTCATGTCCCATGCCTGTGGAACAGGGGAGCGCGTACCTAATAAAGTTGTTAAGCTCATGTTGCTTTTTAAGATTCAATCGCTGAGTTATGGACATAGCGGCGTGCAATTGGAAACCGTAGATAGATTAATTGATTTTTATAACAACGATATTTTACCGATTGTATATACACAAGGTTCCTTGGGGGCTTCTGGTGATTTAGCACCATTAGCACATTTGGCATTACCCCTAATTGGTAAGGGTAATGTTGTATATGAAGGAAAAGAACATGCTATAGAGACTGTTTTAAATGATTTTAATTGGCAAGCTATAGAATTGCAGTCTAAAGAAGGTTTGGCTCTTTTAAATGGCACCCAATTTATGAGTGCTTATGGTGTGTATTTGCTATTGAAGTCTTATAAATTATCCTATTTAGCAGATTTGATTGGTAGTATGTCTTTGGATGCTTTTGATGGTCGGATAGAACCTTTTAACGCCTTAGTACATTTGGTTAGACCACATAACGGACAACTAAAAACAGCTGAACGCTTACGGGGATTTTTGGATGGTAGTGAATTAATCCAACAAAAAAAGAAACATGTACAAGATCCGTATTCGTTTCGTTGTATGCCACAAGTACATGGTGCTACTAAAGATACTTTAGCATTTGTTGAAAAAACATTTAAAACGGAAATTAATGCGGTAACTGATAACCCGAATATTTTTTCTGAAGACGATTTGATTATTTCTGGAGGTAATTTTCACGGACAGCCTTTAGCTTTGGCTCTCGATTATCTTAAAATAGCGATGGCGGAGTTAGGAAATATTTCAGAGCGTAGAACATTTCAATTAGTATCTGGCCTTCGTGGATTGCCTGTGTTTTTAGTGAATAATCCAGGGTTGAATTCTGGTTTTATGATTCCGCAATATACTGCTGCTAGTATTGTAAGTGCTAACAAGCAATTAGCAACACCTGCAAGTGTAGATTCTATTGTCTCATCAAACGGGCAAGAAGATCATGTTAGCATGGGAGCAAATGCAGCCACACAAGCCTATACTTTAGTGAATAATGTGGAACGTATTTTAGCTATTGAGTTATTTAATGCATCACAAGCTCTATTTTTTCGAGTACCGAAAAAATCTTCAGCGTTTATAGAGTCTATTTTAAGTTTATACAGACAAGATGTTCCTTTTGTGGAAGATGATCGGGTTATGCATGATGATATTCAAGCATCTATTGATTTTATAGAATCTTTGGACGTGGATAGTCGAGAGTTGTATTAATTAGAGTTTATAAGTTAATTTATGGTAATCAACAATTTTAGGAATAATGTTCAATGCAAACAATTGGTTTTGAACGTTCATTACTGTTTTTTTATCAATCAATTCTTGCGACCATTCAGTAATACTCAACCATTCCTTCACATCATCTAATTGTTGCTCGTAACGATTTGCAATGGTTTTATCAATTCTAGGAATATCTTTAAATTCTTTGGTTGTTTTATTGATAATTTCTAAAATAGTTTTTAAATCATCTTTGTTAGATTCAATAAACGCTTCGCTTACAGCAATAACGAAACATGGCCATGGCGATGGGCAATCACCAATACGCCTAAATGTACCTTCGTCAACCAAAGGTTTTGTTGTGAATTTTTCCCATAAAAAATAATCCGCATCACCAGCAGTTAGACCTTTAACAGCTCCATTCAAATCTTTTATAACTTCAAAATCTAAATCATCATCTAAATTCCAATCATTATTTTCAGCATTTATGTAAGCCATTAAATGTGATCCGGATCCATATCTGCTTATAGCAGCTTTTGTACCTTTTAAATCTGCAATGGCTTTGTAAGGTGAATCATGAGCTACATGAACGCCCCAAACTAAAGGCGTTTGCACAAAAGTTTGTACAATTTTACTAGGGTTTCCAGCAATAATGTCTTTAATAACACCTTCAGTTAAAATAACAGCAATATCTATCTCGCCATTCCTAAGGCCTTTGCACATAGCGCCCGTACCTCCTGGATAATCATGCCATCTCAAATTGATGTTTTTGTCTTTATATTCGCCATCTTTTAGTGTTAAGTACCATGCTAAATTAAAATGTTCTGGCACACCGCCAATATTAACTTTCTTCATTAAATCAATCTGTTTATTCTACAATTTTACCTAGTGTATATGTAATTAAATGTTCTATAACTTTATATGGATTTTTACTAAATGTTCCAGAAGCTCTATTCGCAATAATAGCGTTTAAGGATATGGCATGATGCCCCAACAAGCTAGATAAACCATAAATGGCAGAAGTTTCCATTTCTAAATTAGTAATACAGTGCCCCTTAAAATTAAATGTATCCATTTTAGAATTTAAATTAACATCTTGAATTGCTAATCTTAAAACACGACCTTGTGGCCCATAAAAACCTCCTGCTGTTGCCGTTATACCTTTGTGTGTTTTATTGCTTTCAAACTTTTGTTCTAGTTTTTTGCTCCCTTTAATAAGAATTGGCCTGGCTTTATTTTTGTACCAATTGGTTTGTTCTATAAAGGCGTTTTCAATATCCGAATTAGTAATAGAGTCCGTTTTGTAAGAATGAAGCATGCCATTAATATCTAATCCATAAGTACTTATAAGAAAAGCGTCTACAGGAATATCTTTTTGCAGGGATCCCGATGTTCCTATTCTAATAATATCAAGACAAGTAAGTTTATCTTTTATTTGCTTAGTCACTAAATCGATATTAAAAAGCGCATCTAATTCGTTTAAAACAATATCAATATTATCGGGTCCAATACCTGTAGAAATTACAGTAATTCGTTTACTTTTATAGGTTCCTGTGTGTGTTCTAAATTCTCTTTTTTGGGTTTTAAATTCAATAGTATCAAAATGTTTAGATACAGCATCAACACGGTTTGGGTCACCAACAAAAATGATGGTTTTTGAAACGTTTTCGGGTTTTAAATTTAAATGATATATACTACCATCAGGGTTTAGGATAAGTTCAGATTCTTTAATGGGCATTTAAAACAGTTTTAACTAGTTTGTTTTCTGATTTACTGAATTGAAAATCAATTTTTTTAATACCTCCAAAAGTCATATTATTATCAATTTCTAAAGCAAAATTATGCTGCCCTAATAAAGCTTCATGACCTTTTCTGTTTAATACTAAAACGTCTTTTTCAATAGTGTAAAAGATACTAAGTTGGTCTATAATTCTTGATAATTGTAAGTCGCCATAGCCATAAAATCCTTGATAATTCAATGCATACCCCAGTAAATGGTGCTTAGAAGTAATGGTGTATTTATTTATGATTTCAAGTATGTTTCTTTCAAGGGTATTTAATCCTTGTATGGAGTCTGGAAAACGTTTTAAATGTGCTTTTAAGCAGTTGCTTAAATATTTAAAGTTTGAACTTTTAACAATAAATGGTTTAAGTAAATTATGGTCTTTACCACAGTAAATACCCCAAACGGTAGTTGCTAAATAAATATCTTCATCATTTAATCTTACTTTATCTCTATAATGATTGAATAGTTGTGAAGTGTTTAGTTCTGATAATCCTTTTAAATCATTACTACCAGAAATTCTACCGCTACACACTAAATATAAAGGAAGTTTTATCTTTTTTTGTTGAATAAGACTAATTACCGCAATCATATTTATATGGCAAAATAAATCGTATTCAAACCATAAAACAATTTCGGAATAAATATTATCGGCGTTATTTAATTTTGCTAGCTCAGATTCAACCTTAATTAAATCCAATTCTATATCATAACATGTGCTTAGAAAAGCCCCTCTTAGTTCTATAAATTCAGTAGTATGAATCTGTTCTATGGTAGGGCCTTCGCAAAACATTTCTTGCCAAGTTAATTTTTCGCCTTGAATTTCTAATTCATTTAGACGAGATGATAAGACACCTCCATTGGTAATATGAAGTGGTTGTTTGTTCATAATTATCCACCTACACGTTTTACATTAAATCCTTTATCTTTAAGCATCTGCATTATTTTATCACGGTAATCCCCTTGAATAATAATTTTATCATCTTTAAAACTACCTCCTACACTGAGTTTGGTTTTAATTTCTTTTGATAGTATTTTAAAATCTTCCGTTGCACCAGTATAACCTTCAAGAATGGTTATGGGTTTACCTTTTCGTTTTTCATATTTGCAAATTATAGGATCTTCTTGCATCCAAATACCCAGAGCACCATTGGTTTCAGAAGGCGTTTCTTCTTCAACATGATCTGGGAATAAATTTTTTAACTGGTCTTGTAAATCCATCTATTTAGTTTACAGTCGCAGTCTCAGTTTAGTTTAATACAAACTGATACCGCAAAACTTATTCTTTTTTAAGTCCTAATTCTATTAAACGTTCATTTAAAAATTCGCCTGCTGTAATGTCATCAAAGGCTTTTGGACTATTATCGTCTATACAGCTTTCTAAAACATCTAATTTCATATCGCTAATTGGGTGCATAAAAAACGGTATAGAATAGCGTGATGTTCCCCAAAGTTCCTTAGGTGGGTTTATAACACGATGTATGGTAGATTTTAGTCTATTATTAGTGTGTCTTGACAACATATCGCCTACATTAATCATAAGTTCATCAGGTTCAGCAATAGCATCAAGCCATTCACCTTTATGATTTTGAACTTGTAATCCACGACCTTGAGCTCCCATTAAAAGGGTAATTAAATTAATATCGCCATGTGCTGCAGCACGAACGGCTTCTTTAGGCTCTTCTGTAATAGGCGGGTAGTGTATAGGTCTTAGAATAGAATTTCCATTATATATATATTCATCAAAATAGGTTTCTTTTAAATCTAAATGTAAGGCTAAAGCTCGTAGAACATACTTTGCTGTTTTTTCAAGCATTCTATAGGTTTCTTTCCCTATTTTATTAAACTCAGGCAACTCATTGACAATAACATTTTCTGGGTATTCTTGTTTTAGTTTTTCATCATCTTCCACATACTGCCCAAAGTGCCAAAACTCTTTTAAGTCACCTTCTTTTTTACCTTTAGCACTTTCTTTCCCAAAAGATACATAGCCACGTTGCCCTCCAATACCTGGGATTTCATATTTGCGTTTAGTTTCTGTGTCTAGGCTAAAAAAGTTTTTAACTTCATCATATAGATTATTAACTAAAGTATCATCTAAAAAATGACCTTTAAGTGCTACAAAACCAATGTCTTCATAAGCTTTTCCTATAGCATTTACAAAGTTTTGTTTTCTAATAGGGTCGTTAGAAATGAAATCTTTTAAATTAACACTTGGTATGCTATTCATGTCATTTTTTGTTTAGAAATGTACGTATTACAAATGTACAAAAACATTGTAAAGTTTTACTAATTGAGATTTGTGTAAATTTTTAATTAATATTTACTTTTTATGGTATATTTGATAATGAAATGATGCTATTTTTATGAAAACTACAAAAGCTTCAGTCTGCATGACATACACTACAAAAGATCTAGATACAGATAAATTATTAGCATTATACAGGAATATGCTAAGACCCAGATTGATAGAGGAGAAAATGCTTATTCTTTTACGTCAAGGAAAAATAAGTAAATGGTTTTCTGGTATTGGACAAGAAGCTATTGCAGTTGGTGTAACCATGGCTTTACATGACGACGAATATATATTACCAATGCATAGAAATCTTGGTGTTTTTACGACTAGAAATATTCCACTCTATAGATTATTTGCACAATGGCAAGGTAAAGCATCAGGGTTTACTAAGGGGCGCGACAGATCATTTCATTTCGGCACACAGCACTATAAGATTGTGGGTATGATTTCGCATTTAGGTCCACAATTGGGTGTTGCTGACGGGATTGCATTAGCTTCCAAATTAAAACATAAAAATAAAGTTACTGCTGTTTTTACTGGTGAGGGTGGTACTAGTGAAGGTGATTTCCATGAGGCATTAAATGTAGCATCAGTATGGCAATTACCTGTTTTATTTTGTGTTGAAAATAATGGATACGGATTATCAACACCTACCAGCGAACAATATAACTGTAATGATATTGCAGATAGGGGATTAGGTTATGGTATGGAATCTCATATTATTGATGGTAATAATATTATTGATGTGTATAGTACAGTTAGAGCACTAGCTGAAAGTATTCGAAATAATCCTAGACCGATTCTATTAGAATTTAAAACCTTTAGAATGCGTGGTCATGAGGAAGCCAGTGGTACAAAATATGTTCCACAAGAGCTTATGGATAATTGGGCTATGAAAGATCCCTTAATGAATTTTCAAGCTTATTTAAAAGAAATTAATATTTTAAATGAAGAAGATGAAGTCTCTATAAAAGCTGCTATTGTAAGCGAAATTAACGAACATCTAGACGTTGCTTTTAATGAAGAAGCCATTATACCATATAAAACCATAGAATTAAATGATGTATTTAAAAAGTTTGAATATCAAGACATTAACAATAATTCAAATTTAAATGAAATTAGATTTATTGATGCTATTTCTCAAGGTTTAAGGCAAAGTCTGGAGCAACATAATGACTTGATTATTATGGGGCAAGATATAGCAGAATACGGTGGCGCTTTTAAAATAACAGATGGTTTTGTGGAGCAATTTGGGAAAGATAGAATACGAAATACACCAATTTGCGAGTCGGCTATTGTTGAAACCGCTATGGGATTATCTATTGCGGGCATAAAGAGTGTTGTTGAAATGCAATTTTCGGATTTTGTAACATCTGGATTTAATCCCGTGGTCAACTATTTGGCTAAGTCACATTATAGATGGAATCAAAATGCCGATGTAGTTATTAGAATGCCCTGTGGAGGTGGTGTTGCTGCGGGACCGTTTCATTCGCAAACTAACGAAGCTTGGTTTACCAAAACCCCAGGTTTAAAAGTGGTTTACCCAGCTTTTCCTTATGATGCGAAAGGCTTATTAGCAACAGCAATAAACGATCCAAACCCAGTTTTGTTTTTTGAACATAAAGGCTTATACCGAAGTATTCGTCAAGATGTTCCAACAGATTATTACACATTGCCTTTTGGAAAAGCTTCAATACTAAAAGCAGGTCACGATATAACTGTTATAAGCTATGGTGCAGCAATACATTGGGCATTAGAAACTTTGGATGCTACACCTAAAGTTTCAGCAGATGTTATTGATTTAAGGACCCTTCAACCTTTAGATACCGAAACCATTTTTAAATCGGTTAGAAAAACAGGAAAAGCCATAATTCTCCAAGAAGATTCATTGTTTGGAGGTATTGCAAGTGATGTTTCAGCCTTAATTATGGAACATTGTTTTGAATATTTAGATGCTCCCGTTAAAAGGGTTGCCAGTATGGAAACACCAATTCCTTTTGCTAAACAACTGGAAGACCAATATTTGTCAAAAAACAAGTTTGAAGATGCTTTAAAGGAAGTGCTTAACTACTAATAAAACTATTATAATCTAACATTTTGAGACTTTTAGTACTCTTTCTAATCGTGATTTTTGGTTGTAAAAAAACGGAGCCTAATATAGAAGCCGACTATATTTGGGATTCCTTGTACGTTACAGCCACAGCTTATAATGCGGTTATTGAACAAACGGATTCCAATCCAAGCATTACTGCTTTTGGAGATAGTTTAAAACCAGGTCTTAAGTGTGTTGCAGTTTCAAGGGATTTACTTCGGTTAGGCTTGAGACATAATATCCCAATTAAGATAGAAGGACTTGAAGGCATATATATCGTTAATGACAAAATGCATTCTAGATGGATCAAAAGTATTGATGTTTACATGGGTGAAGATATTAAAGCAGCAAAACAATGGGGTAGAAAAAGAGTGTGTATAGATTATGGTATTCCTAAGGAAAATTACAATTGAGTTCCCTTAAGCTAATCCTAGAAATAGTTTAAAAACGACTAATTTATTTTGTTTCTGCTTCGCTTAGAATAAATGGACAAGCAGCTTTTACTTGTTTTATTTTAAGTACAATTATTTAGAACATGCTTTGCAAATCACATTCAAATCATAGGTTTGACGCAATTCATAGTAGGCCTTTGTTAATTCATTTTGTACCGCAACAAATTGTATATAAGTCGTTTGTTTTCATTCTGTAAAGCTATTACAACATCTTTTAGAAGGTCTGAAGATTTTTTTTTTTGAGGTTACAATAACTGCATGAATCATCACCATTATTAATAATAACAGACTAAATAGAGCGTTTATGTTTTATGCTATAGCAATCTCCGGTAGGACATTCAGCAGTAAATATTCTGTTTATCCATTGTGGTCACCAAAAGAAAATAAGTAATAAAAATGCAATATCAGCCATAGACCCCACATTCACCTTGGGAATTAGTTTTGAATGCCTCATGATTATCGTTTTAAATATTAATACAAATTATCATTCACAAAAACAAAACTATAACCATTAGGCTAGCGGATTAGTGCGCGTAACGCTTAGTACCTTTCCAAGTACAGTTGTTTGAAGATTGAAAATTTATAATACGTTTATTAGTCAATAAATTTTCTTGAGTAATGCTATTTAAGTGTCTTGATATTTTAATGATTGATTTCATTTTCTTTGATTAAAAATTAATATTGAATTTAATTCAACACCTTTCTGTCTAAAAGTTCAAAACTTGTTGATGAAAGGGTTTTTATTTAAAAGGCGTTACTTTTTATAACGCCTTTTAATGTCCATTGGTGTTAATAAATTGCTATTAATCTACTGTTGATACAAATTTTACAGGAATAGCATAAAACTTATAGTTGCTTTCTTTACTAACCGACAGCTTTTTTAAATTCAATCTTGTTTTAATAAATTTAGAGATTTCATGATTTTTAGAATCATTCGAAATAACAATAATTTTATTATTTTGGTTTAATTTGAATTTTATATTCACTATAATGTCATCGTAAACCGTTATTTCTGAATTTTTTAATAAGCTTTTGATTTGTTCCGATACTAGTTTTAACTCTTTTGCAGAATTGTTAATACTTATATAATCTGTTTTAAGATCTTTTATTGGGCTACTAGTATTTGCCGAAACTTGGCTGCTAAATGTAATTAATATAGCTAATGCTAATGTTTTGATTGTGTTCATTTTTTTTTGATTTAATTGATTGATGAAAAATTTTTGTTTTGTTTAAAAAAGTTATCTATCTATAACGTCTTTTACTGTTCCAATGGTTGCTTTTTGTACTATTTAAAGTTGCTGTTAATTGATTGTTGTTTAAAGTTCTCATAATTTTCGTTTTTTGATTGAATAATTGATTCATGTTGTTTTGTTGTGCAAATATCTTTTAAAGTGCTATTGTTTAGTAATTTAAATATCTGAACTGTTGTTTGATACTACTGAGTTGTTAATTATCTATAACGTCTCTTGTTATTCCAATGGTTACTTTTAGTGCCATTTAATGTTCCTGTTAATTGATTGTTGTTTAAAGTTCTCATGTTTATTGTTTTTTAATTGATTAATAATTTAATATTATTTATTTGGTTATACTAGATAGACGACCATAAATCAAAAACGTTACAGTACTATGCATAACAAAGTAGTAAATTAACATATTTTAACATATTTTGTACAAACTGAGAGGTATAAAAGCATACTTTTTAATATTATTGTGTGTTTTAGGAATGGTTATTGTTAAACACATATTAAATAATGGATGATACTTAGATTGTTTTCAGATAAAATAATAGCTTTGAAACATCTAATACCAAATGAATTTAAAATTTGTTATCATAACTATTAAACCAAATTGTAAACGCATATTAATACTAATGAAACCTTATGTTTTATATTTTGTGATTTTTCTGTTTTCGTTATCCAGCTATGCTCAGATTGATAATGAAAAGAAATCCTTTTCAATTCCAGCTATAGAAAGTCCAAAAGATTCCTCAGATATAGTGCCTTTAAGACCATCAAAGCCCATTTCTGCTAACAATAAAGCTTTTGGAATAAATAGGAAAACATCTACTAATCTTGAATTACCTAAAAAAGACTTTTCAATGTTTCCAGACGAAGAGTTTGGAAACCCTGGAGAATTGCATACTAAAAAGTTAGATAAAATAGAAAAACAACTTTTACCAGAAGGCTATGGTTCTAATGGCGGCTTAAAAGAAGACGCTTATTGGGGAGACTATTACACTAAATCTGAATATATAGATATAAGTTATAGGGATTATGGGCGTATAGATGGTGATTTATTAAATATTTTAGTTGATGATGATGTTATTAAGTCTAATGTTTATTTAAGTGGAGGATTTAAAGGTTTTAGATTACAGCTTAAAGAAGGTTTAAATAAAATTGAATTTTATGCCATTAACGAAGGGAGTTTGCTTCCAAATACTGCTCAATATAAAATTGTAGATCAGTGGAGTTCTGTTATTACCGGAAAAATATGGTCGCTTTCAAAAGGCGTAAAAGTGACTATTATTATCGTAAAAGAGTAATCTTTTAATTACTGTAAATGAACAATATTTTTTATTTATGAAATATGCTTTTTCGTTATTTCTATTAGCTATTTCTTTAAATATATTTTGTCAATCACCAGATATTGATGATGGTAATTGGTATTTAATTAACTTAAACATTAATTCAGAAAATCATAATAGACCATTAAACGTTAGTGGAAATCCAATGATATCTAATTTTAGAACTACTAACGACGGTCAAAGAAGATTTGATACTTGGATTTGTGATACATGGTTTGGCGATTTTGAAATTGATTTAGAAAATTCAACAATTACTTTTTTTGGCTTGGGAAGTACTTTGGGTGGGTGTGATACAATAGAATACGTTACTGGAATTGATACTAGGGAAATTGATATGCTTTTTTACCAATTTTATACTAATAATAATGAACCTAAAGTCTTTGATTATGAAATAACAGAAGGAAATCTTAATATACCTAGAATTTTGAAAATAACTGCAACTAACGGAGATTATATTGAATATTACTTTAATACATTATCAACATTTAATAAGTATTCTAATTTATCATTCTCAATATATCCAAATCCTGTAGTGGATGAATTATTAATTTCTTCTTCACAAAATCTGAAAAATTATAAAGTTGAAGTTTTTGATTTACTAGGAAAGTTAAAAATTTCAAAAAGTATGACAAGCTCTAATTCAATTCATGTAGAAAATTTGTCAAAAGGAATGTATATACTTTTAATTACTGATGAATTAGGCAATTCTACAGAAAAAAAGTTTGTGAAATAATTTTGTATTAAGAAATAATTTTATCAATCAATTTCAATTCGGTATCACTAAATTCTAAACAATTTAATGCCTTTGCATTTTCTTTTAGTTGATTTGCAGAACTTGCTCCAATGAGTACCGATGCCACTTGTTGTTGCCTTAAAATCCAAGCAATGGCCATTTGCGATAGTTTATGACCACGCTCTTGTGCAAGAGTATTTAGCTTTTGAATTTTTTCAATATGATTATTCACCGTATTTGCGTTTAAAAAAACCGAATCACCACCAGCTCGAGAATCTTTTGGAATACCCTTTAAATATTTGTCGGTAAGCATACCTTGAGCTAAAGGCGAAAATGCAATACAGCCCAAACCATTATTTTGTAGTGTGTCTAAAAGACCATTTTCAACCCAACGATTAAACATAGAATAACTAGCTTGATGTAAAATAAAGGGAACATTCATGCTTTTAAGCATTTTAGCAGCTTTTTCAGTTTCAGCAGGCTGATAATTTGATATGCCAACATATAAGGCTTTTCCCTGTCTAACAATATCTGCCAATGCTCCCATGGTTTCCTCTAAGGGGGTATCTGGGTCTGGTCTGTGATGATAGAAAATATCAACATAATCTAAACCCATACGCTTTAAACTCTGATCCAAACTTGATATTAAATATTTTCTAGATCCAAAGTCGCCATAAGGTCCTGGCCACATACCATAACCTGCTTTTGTTGCTATAAATAACTCATCTCTGTAAGACTTAAAATCTTGTTTAAATATAGTTCCAAAGTTCTTTTCAGCAGAGCCTGCAGGTGGACCGTAGTTATTTGCTAAATCAAAATGTGTAATTCCTAAGTCAAAAGCTGTCCTTAAAATGGCTCTTCCGTTATTAATGTCATCAACAAAACCAAAATTGTGCCATAACCCAATAGACAATGCAGGTAATTGCACACCACTTTTTCCAGAGCGGTTATAGGTCATTGAATCGTATCTAGCGTCATGTGCTAGATAACTTTCTAATTTGGAGTTTTCATTTATTTTCATGCCACAATATAAAAAGAAACAAATTTAAAATTAACGTTTAGTTTAATTCCTTTAAAATTTTCATAATAAACATGCTTAAAAAACCCTTTAAAGGTGTTATTTTTGCACGTCTGAAAACTAAAAGTATGTCCAAAATATCAACTCTAGAATTAGAAGAAAGAAAAGCAGGTAAAGATTTATATAGCTACCAAAAAGGCGCCATAGATAAAATTTTTACTGCTTTTGAAGAATCACCAGAAGACTACCATTTATTATATCAGTTACCAACAGGTGGTGGTAAAACCGTCATTTTTTCTGAAATAGTTAGACAATACTTAAAGCACCACAAAAAGAAGGTGTTAGTCATGACACATCGTATTGAGTTATGTAAACAAACCTCTAATATGCTTACAGAGTTTGGAGTGCATAACAAAGTGGTCGACAGTAAAGCCGATTTAAGTGATCAAGCAGAATATAGTTGTTTTGTGGCCATGGTAGAAACACTTAATAACAGGCTTAACGATGATAAATTAGATATATCAGACATAGGTTTGGTTATTATTGATGAAGCCCATTATAACTCCTTTACAAAATTATTCAAATTTTTTAGCCAATCGTTTATTTTAGGAGTTACCGCAACACCGTTAAGCTCAAGTATTGAATTACCCATGACCGATAATTACGATGAACTAATTGTTGGAGAGAGTATAGAATCGCTCATTGAAAATGGCTTTTTAGCACGTGCCGAAATGTTTACTTATAATGTTGGATTAACCTCATTGGTAGTTGGAGCAAATGGTGACTATACTGTTAAATCTTCAGAAGATTTATATACAGATAACGATATGTTATCTAAACTTTTACAGGCTTACGAAGAACGTTCCAAAGGCAAGAAGACATTAATTTTTAATAATGGTATTAATACCTCTTTGCACGTTTATGATACGTTTAGGCGAGCAGGTTATGCCGTAGCACATTTAGATAATACCAATACCAAAAAAGAGCGTGCCATGATATTAAAATGGTTTAAAGAAACGCCTAATGCCATTTTAACTTCGGTAAGTATTTTAACTACTGGATTTGATGAACCAACAGTAGATAGTATTATTCTAAATAGAGCAACAAAATCATTGACCTTATATTACCAAATGATAGGTCGTGGTTCTCGTATTTTAAAAGACAAGAAAACATTTTCCGTTATAGATTTAGGAAACAATTTTCATCGATTTGGCCCTTGGGGCGATGGTTTAGATTGGCAACGTATTTTTAAATCCCCTACTTATTATCTAGATTCTATTTTAACAGATGACGAATTGGAGAGTAATTTTAGGTATGAAATGCCCGATGCGTTGCGTGCAGAATTTTCAAAATCTGAAGATGTCCATTTCGACATTCAAAAAACATACGTGGATTCTATTAGAAATGGCGAATCTTCAAAAGTTGTTTTGGAACGTTCTATAGAACAGCATGGGAAAATTTGTATAGAAAATAGTGAAGATGTCTATGATGCATTGGCTTTAGCTAAAATGCTAGGTGATGATATTGATTTTAGAATCCAGCGTTATACAAAATGTATTAGCAAAAGCACCTATAATTTTGTGGATTGGTTAAAAGGGGATTATAGAAAAAAACTCAACTCGTATTTGCGTTCTAATTTTGATGAGGTTTTTGAACAGATTCATGGGTATCCGCCTGAGGATTAATTATGGTTAAAAATAGTTCTAATACATAAATATTAGCTTACTTTCTTATAAGGAACATTATTTTATGTTTTAAACTGATTATCTTGCGAAAAGGCTATTAATACGTCTATTATTATAGCATCATAAATATTAGCCGTATCTTTACAACATATTAACACAAAAAAACCCAGTAGGATTATTTAAACTATGGCAAAATCACAAGTCACATTTAACAAAATTGAAAAAGAAAAAAAACGCTTAAAGAAAAGAGAAGAAAAGCAAAAAAGAAAAGAGGCTCGAAGAGCTGAAGCTAAAGAAAACCCACAAGGTATTCAGTTTGCTTATGTAGATTTCAACGGAAATTTAACAGATACACCACCAGACCCAGCAATGCGTGAAAAAGTAGAAGCAGAAAGCATTGAATTAGGCATTCCAAAGAAAGAAGATAGAGAAGAAGAGGAGCCAGCAAACAAAGAAGGAAAAGTATCTTTCTTTGACCACTCAAAAGGTTTTGGTTTTATTATAGACAGCATTAATCAAGAAAAATACTTTGTTCATATTAGCGGAACACTTGAACCTATTGAAGAAAATGATAAGGTTACTTACGAGTTAGAGCGTGGACAAAAAGGCATGAATGCTGTAAGAGTAAAGAAAATATAATATCTTCTAGTATTTAAGTTCTAGAGGTTCATAACAAAAAGGCTATTTATGAGTGCATCGCGCAAAACGGTTCTTATCATTTTAGCCTTTTTTGCAATTTATGTTATTTGGGGTTCTACATACTTACTAAATAAAATTGCAGTAACAGAATTACCACCTTTTTTTTTAGCATCTATCCGATTTGTAATTGCTAGTATAATCATATTTATAATAGCTAAGATTTTAAAAATAGATATTTCTATTACCAAAAAACAGCTTAAAAATACAGCCATTGCAGGCTTTTTATTTTTAACTTTTGGTAATGGTGTCGTAGTATGGGCTCTTAAGTATGTAGATAGTGGTCTAACCGCTCTAGAAATTTCTGCACAGCCATTAGTTGTGCTTATTTTAATGCGTATTCTACAAGGAAAAAAAATACCAGCCATGTCTTATATTGGTGTTATTTTGGGGTTTATTGGTATTTATCTATTAGTAAGTCAGAAAGAGTTAGTTAGTCAAGATGGTCAACTTGTTGGAATGATTACCATTTTTATATGTATGATAAGCTGGGCCTATGCTAGCATATTTGTTGGAAAGGCAAATTTACCTGCTAACTTTTTTGTAAATACAGGCTATCAAATGCTTACAGGCGGAATCATGCTAGGTATTGTAAGCTTATGCCTTGGTGAAACTTGGACCAATCCAACATCTTGGACAAGCAATGTACAATGGTCTATGCTTGCCCTAATTATATTTGGTAGCATTATTGCATTTACTGCATTTAACTACTTGTTAAAAGAAGTGTCTCCAGAAAAAGTCGCCACATCCACTTACGTAAATCCAATCATTGCATTGATTTTAGGTTGGTGGGTATTAAATGAACACATTTCACTTCAATCCATAATAGCTGCAGTTGTCTTACTCACAGGCGTTTATTTTATAAATACAAAGCGTGTTTTAAAACCAAGAAGTATTGGACGTTAAATCTGCAATTAAATTCATGATTATTAGTACCATGGCATTTGCTTGCATGAATGGTATTGTTAAACATTTAATGCATATAAATGCATTTCAGATTGTTTTTTTTAGATCGGTAAGTACACTTTTTTTTACATTCGGTTTTCTTCTAAAAAACAATATTCCTCTTTTAGGCAATAATAAAAAACTCTTGGTTTTAAGAGGTTTTGTTGGGGTTACTTCTATGGCGTTATTTTTTATGTCAACTAAATATTTACCTATTGGTACGGCGGTTTCTTTACGATATATGGCGCCAATTTTTGCCGCTGTTTTTGCTGTGTTTTTATTAAAAGAAAACATAAAACAATTACAATGGCTGTTTTTTACTATGGCATTTATAGGCGTATTGGTTTTAAAAGGATTTGATACAGAACTAAGTGCTTTAGGACTATTACTGATATTTATTTCAGCTATTTTTAGTGGTTTGGTTTATATTATTATTAGTAAAATAGGGAAGGGGGATCACCCAGTAGTTGTGGTTAACTATTTTATGGTTATTTCTACAATAGTTGGGGGTGTATTCGCAATAAATAATTGGACAAACCCAGTTGGCACAGAATGGTTTTTATTATTCAGCTTAGGTGTATTTGGTTACTTCGGACAAGTATATATGACAAAAGCTTTTCAGGTAGCTGCAACAAACCAAGTGGCACCGTTAAAATATTTAGAAGTCATCTTCACGGTATTATTTGGAGTTTTCATTTTTAGTGAAGTTTATACTTTATGGAGTTTATTAGGTATAGCTTTAATCATTTTAGGTTTAATTTTGAATGCACTATACAAGAAATAAGGTCATATTCATTAAGTATAGTTCTAATCAACTTAAATATGAAGGTACAAATCATTTTGAAGGATTGAAGTAATTTGACATTTGCCTATTATTTTTATTGTCTTTTCAACGAATTTAATTGAATGCTACACTATTCGTAAAAGTAAACACCATGACTATTCTCTTGACCCGCTTTTGGATATATTTGCTTCCTTAAACGTATCAATCATCATGAAAATAGGTATACTTAAGGAAACCCAAAAAGGGGAAAAGCGGGTTTCATTATCACCAAACATTTCCAAACAACTTATTGATAAAGGATTTAAAATTATTATTGAAGAAGATGCCGGATCAAATTCTTCTTATAAAAATTCAGATTATAAAGATGTAGGCGTATCTGTAGAAAAAAGGGGTGTCGTGTTTAAAGAAGCACAGATACTTTTAAAAATTAACCCTTTTGATGAAGAAGATTTAAAACTTATTGATAAAGGGCAGATTTTAATAAGTCAGTTATATCATAAATCAAATCCAGAACTTATAAAAGCTATTGCGTCAAAGGGAGCAACGGCCTTTTCACTTGACGCCATTCCTAGGATTTCTAGGGCACAAGATATGGATGTTTTAAGTTCACAAAATAACTTAGCTGGGTATAAGGCTGTTATTTTGGGAGCCTATGAAATGACTAAAATATTTCCATTAATGATGACTGCCGCAGGTACCATTACACCATCAAAAGTGCTTATTTATGGTGTTGGCGTTGCAGGTTTACAAGCTATTGCAACAGCCAAACGCTTAGGTGCAGTTGTTGAAGCCACTGATATTCGTACAGAAACTAAAGAACAAGCAGAATCTTTAGGAGCTAAATTTATTTTGGTTGATAATGAAGGGGAAGAGTCTGAAGGCGGTTATGCAAAAGAAGCCTCAGAAGATTATGCACGTAAACAAAAAGAAGCTGTTAATAAATCGTTATTTCAAGCAGATTTAGTGGTGACTACCGCTAATATACCAGGAAGAAAAGCCCCAGTTCTAATAACCGAAGAACAAGTTTTACAAATGAAGAATGGCGCGGTAATCATTGATTTGGCAGCTGCACAAGGAGGCAATTGCGAGGTGAGTAAACTTAATAAAACCGTAGTTAAAAATGGTGTAAAAGTTATAGGAACCAATATTGCTCCAGAAAGTGTTTCTACAAATGCTAGCGAGTTATTTGCAAAAAATATTTACAATTTTATTATCCATCTTACAGAAGAAACTGCTTTTAAATGGGATTTAGAAGAAGAAATCACTGATGAAACACTTATTGTGAAAGAAGGAGAAATCAGAAAAAATTAAACAATCCACATTATGAATCAATTAATAGAATTTATTCGAGATAATATACAAATCACATATATTCTTATCCTGGCCATTTTTGTAGGTGTAGAAGTGATTAAAAGTATTCCTGCTGTATTGCATACTCCTTTAATGTCTGGTGCCAATGCCTTAAGCGGTGTTGTTATTGTAGGTGCCATTTTAGTGATGCTACATTCAGACCCAAATGACTATTTAGCTCTGACTTTAGGTTTTTTAGCTGTAGTATTAGGAATTTTAAATGTGGTTGGTGGTTTTGCAGTGACTCACAGAATGTTACAAATGTTTAAAAAGAAAAAATAATGAGTGTTTTATTAAGTGTTATATATCTAATAGCTACCGTAACGTTTATTGTAGGTTTAAATAAATTGGGCCATCCAGAAACGGCAAAAAAAGGAAATTTAATTGCTGCAGCTGGAATGGGACTCGCTATTATAGGAACTATTTTTATTCATGATTTAAAAGTACCAACAATCATCTATATATTGATAGGAGCTGCCATATTGATAGGCTCAATAATAGGTTGGTTAATTGCAGTAAAAGTAGAAATGACTAAAATGCCTGAGTTGGTATCGTTATTTAACGGTTTTGGTGGTGCTAGTGCAACCCTTATTGGCGTAGTAGAGTTTAGCAAAAATGTAGACAGCACCATGCAAGCCACTACCATTGTGTCTGGTATAATAATAGGAGCTATTACGTTTTCTGGTAGTTTAATAGCCTGGGGGAAACTTAACGGGTCATTAAAAAGTGTCGTTAAAATTCCACAATACAATATTGTTAATAATCTGGTCTTTATTGGCGTTGTTGCACTAGCAGCTTATATGCTTGCTATTGGAGGATTTAATCCGCTGCTACTTTATACATTATTAGCAGGAGGTTTAGTTTATGGAATTCTTTTTGTTTTGCCCATTGGTGGGGCAGATATGCCTGTAGTTATTTCATTATTAAACTCATTAACAGGTATAGCAGCAGCAATTACAGGTATATTATATGATAATATGGTTATGCTTGTTGGTGGTATATTAGTTGGATCTGCTGGTATTATACTAACAGTTGCTATGTGTAAAGCTATGAATAGAACATTAGGTTCTGTTATTTTTGGTTCTTTTACGGCAACAAATGATGTTCCTGGAGCAAATAAAACATTAGGAACTATTAAAAGTACAAATGCAAGTGATGCTGCTATTATGATGAACTATGCCTCAAATGTTATTATCGTTCCTGGTTATGGCTTAGCTGTAGCTCAAGCGCAGCATGTAATTCATGAATTAGAAGAAATACTTGCTGATAAAGGTGTGAATGTAAAGTATGCTATCCACCCCGTTGCTGGTAGAATGCCAGGACATATGAACGTGCTGTTAGCAGAATCTAACGTAGATTATAGTCTGTTAGTTGAAATGGACGATATTAACCCACAGTTTAATAATACAGATGTTGTTTTAGTCGTTGGGGCCAACGATGTTGTAAACCCAGCGGCGCATAACGATCCTGCAAGTCCTATTTATGGGATGCCAATTTTAGATGTTGAAAATGCCAAGCACATTGTCGTAAATAAGCGAAGTATGAATGCTGGGTATGCTGGTATTCAAAATGAATTATTCTATAACTCTAAAACATCCATGCTTTTTGGTGATGCTAAAGCGGCACTAACAGATTTAGTAACAGAGTTAAAAAACATGTAAGTGATATTGGGTAATAAAAAACTGTTGACGGATTAGTAAGATAAATGAGATTCTATAAGCTAGTCTATACCGTTAATTACTTAAAATGTGCATACTTTAAATACAGTTTTTTCCTAATTAGTTTCTTGGCATATCGAACAAGACATATATAATAATATACAGGAAGTGTAGGCATGTAAAACAACTTGTTTTTCTTATATAATCTTAATTTTGAACGCATGATATATTTCACCATTTTTTCTGGTGATGTTAAATAGTTTTTTAAAATAGGAATTTGGTGTTTTAATCCTTCTCTAACACTCATCTTATAACAGTCTTCACCAACTTCATTATTTCCAACATTACTAAAAAAGCCTTTTGATAAATCAATTACCCTATTTAGTTTACGTTTAGGAATAATAGTTCCTATTTTAAGCGCATAATGTGCTGTTACATTTTTTGCCATGTAAGGGTCATAGCATATGGTATTTGTAGATTCACAATACTCCTTAAACATATTAAACATGAAATCCTGCGTATCTTTAATATAATCCTCATAGACTTGTTTTTCATGAGATTCATGGTATTCAACAGCATATTGATTTGGATTATTTTGATATCCTAAAGTACTACCGTGAGGAGCTTGAGCTAATTGTTCATACAGTTCTGTGTTAGCCATCATTAAATGATCCGAATATCCCGTATACGGGTTTGTTTCAAAATTCAAGCCCCATCTCCCAGTTTTTAAGTCCGTAAATTCAATAGAAGGTCGTAAATCCTTTAATCCCAAATAATATCCGTAAACAGGGACTTTATTTTCAAAATATTCAAATAATTTATCTTGCATGGTGCCATTCCATCCAATATCAATCAAATTAATACCCTGATTTTCAAATGGAACATTAAATGACTTTATATAACTATTAAATGCTTTTTTTTGAGCGATCCTATTAGCTTCGTATATAGCTTTAAAGTCTGGATTAGATACTAGGTGTTTATATGTATTAGAGTCAAAAAAGTTTTTAATCAGTTTCTTACCACTTTCATTAAGACCTAATGAATTAATGAGGTTTTTGCAATCATAATCGCTAAAGCAAAAATTATTTAAAAAACCTTCAACAGATAAATTTTTATGGTATTCTCTAAAATAGTTGAAGTTTTCTTCCTCTAATTGTTTTAGATCAATTTGCAATGCTGCCTGACGCGACATTTTCAGATAGTGCGTATTAATGTGATGGTTGTTTTTTAAGCCATTTACGTCTTGGTAATGGTCAAAAAGACGTTTTAAAAACAAGCCTTCTCTTGCTAAAAAAAACAAATCTTTTATATCTTTCTTTATACAAATCGCATAAAGTTTTTCTGTAAAAAAAGCAAAGAAAATGATATAGTCACTGTATGGCGGTGCTTTTCTATGATTACATTTTTTATAAATTTGATTTATGATTTTATTGTAATCACTATAATCATTTCCAAAAAGTAATTTTTTTTGAATTCTTTTTTGATGCTTATTTGGAATGTAAATACCTTTAATACCTGCCTTTTGAGCATTTGTAATATCGCTTCTATAATTATCGCCTATCATTAAAATTTGATTAGGCTCAATGTTTAAATATGTTATCAAATAATCATACATACCACCAACATGCTTGCTACAACCTCTTTCTGATGAAACAAAGACATCCTCAAATAGATTTCTGAGTCCATGAGCACAGATTAATTGTTTAATTAATGACTCAGAAGTATAAAAATCTGATACGCAATAGATTTTACACCCTTTAGATTTAAGGTGTTTAAGCGCCTCAACAGTCTCCGTATTTAAAAACTGAACAGATACCTCGGCTTTATATTCTGCAGCTTCGCTAATATTTACAAAGTACTCAAGCCCTTTACTTGAACCTTGTAAGTTATTGTTTTTTAATCTTCTATATATTTCGCCTAAAAGTTGCTTATACGGTACTTCACTGGCGTTTAATTTTGTTTTGCTTGTTATATAACCAGTAGCTTCATTACGTGTAAAATAAAGCGTATCTATAGTCATTGGCAATGCCAATTGTTGAATCATGTGTTTTGCCCAAAGGCGTAAGGTGTAGTTTGGATGTACTTTTCTATGGACTATTGTATCAAAATAGTCTGTAAAGATGTATTTTATGTTTGAATCATGTAATACAGTATTTGTAAGCTCTTTTCTCATCGTTTGATTTTGTTAAGGCTTTTTTTGAGAAAGGCAAATTTAAATCTTTTTTCCTACTTAATTGTAAAACAATACAACTAATTTACATGTGAAATAGGATTTAAATAAAGATGGAAATATAATAGACCATAACAAAAAAAAATCGTCCTATTAACCTATTAATCAGTTGATATAAGTTAAGTTTTATTTAAAACATTTAATTATCAAATATAGGCAAGCATTTAAAATATTAAAATACCCATAATTTGGTATTTTGGTGATGACTTGTTTCATTTCATCGATAAATTTAAACGTTCATATAACCGTTAATCTATTCATCGTAAAATTTATTCGTTCATAAGGTTTTTTGTTTTATTTATATTTAATCATTTAATTTTGAAGTAATTACAAATATTTACCCATGAAAAATCTATTATACCTATTTTGTCTTGTCTTTTTTACAAGCACCTATTGTAAGCTTAATGCTCAACAAGAACTTTCAGATTATATGAAGCGTAATCCTATTTATGACTATTCTGAGAGTGAGTTAAACAACACGGATACTATTCCTGATTTTGAAACACAGTCAGCTAAATTAAAAATTACTGGAACCATTTTCCTTGCAGATGGTATAACACCAGCTAAAGATGTTATTCTTTTCATTTATCAATCAGATGAAAATGGTGATTATGAAATGAAAGTTAATGATGAAAAACGTTATGTCCACAATAGAGGTTGGATAAAAACAGATGCGGACGGAACATATACATTCTACACTTTTATGCCTGGTAAATATTATGGTAGGGGTGAGTTTAAAACAATTCATCCTGTTATTAAAGAACCAGGAAAAGCTGAGTATAACATGTATTCATTCCTTTTTGATGATGATCCATCATTAACCAAGTCCTGTCGTAAAAAATTAAAAAAGAAAGGTATAGATAACATTTTAAAATTAGATAAAAAAGAAGGCATGTTTGTGGCCACCAGGGATATTGTGCTTGACCAAAATATAGTTAATTATAAATAAGCTCATATTACTATAACATTTTTAACAATTAAAATTAATTCGAATTCATAAAAATTTTATATTTAAAACGTTATAAGTTGTAAGTTATTGATTTTATTATCGACTGGAAAACGGTAAATACAATTAATATTTAACTCTAAACCTTATTAACGTGAAATTACAAATTAGAAATACCCTAACTAGTCTTTTAGTTGCAGTGTTATACATCCATTCAGTTAGCGCTCAAAATACAGATTCAAAATCTGCCGTATTATTGGATGCTTTAGTAGCCGTAAATGGCGGTTACCAAACATTGGCAGCTAAAAAAGATGTCCAATTTCATTATGTTTATGACAATTTTGACAAAGGAAAAGATGTGTCTACCGAACGTCATATTTTTCATGGTGAACATTCTTGGGCGACTTATGAGCAGCACGATTTAAATGTTCTGCCTGGACAAAAAGGGATTGCCATACAATCTTATGTAGATAGTAAACCTTCATTAACATTAGACGGAAAAGCTATAACCGATCCAAAAGCCATTGGAGGCACCGTATTTTTACGTAAAGTAAATTTCTATTGGTTTACCATGATGTACAAATTGAAAGACCCTGGTACAAACTACAAATATTTAGGCACAGAAAAAGTAGGGGACATAACCTATGATAAAGTAAGCCTAATTTATGATCCTAATATTACAAAAAAGGAAAAGAATGATGAATACATCTTATACTTCAACCCGAATACGCATTTAGTAGATCAATTCTTTTTTTCATTGCCAGATTGGGGTATAAATAAACCTATTTTAAAAATGACTTTAACATACGAGATAGTAGATGGTATTTTAGTATCTACTGTACGAAAAGGGTTTATGCCTACTGAAACTGGAGATTATATTCCTATTGGTACTTATACATTTAGCGACATTAAATTTAACAATGGTTTTATAAAAGATGATTTTATGTTGAACTAACATAAAAAGCAAATCGAATTTTAGAGCCCAATGTTATGTTGGGCTTTTTTGTGCAATAAATTTGTTTCCAAAAGTTTCTTTACTATCTTAATGGAACACTTTTATGCGATGGTATAGAAGGGAAGCATAATGTATAAGTAATGATTTAATTTTACAGAAAACACAAAAGTCAAAATTTTTGTAAATTTGATATTGTTAATATGACTAGAGATATTATAGACATAAACGATTTTACCATTTTGGTTGAAGAAGCCAAAGTAAATGAGCCAACAATAGACTCTTGTTTTTTTGATGAGCCTATAATTGCAGTAGCATTTTATGGGTCTGGAAATGTTGATTTAGCTGTCAAATATATCGACAAACAAAAACAGTTTAATTATACTAAAGGTTTAGCACTTTCGTTTTATGCAGATGAAAAAGTAGAATTTGTGCATACTGTTTCCGTCTCAAAACCATTAGAATGCTTAGTAATTGCAACTACTATTAAATCAATCGAAAAACTTCCAAATGAAGAAGGTGATTTGTTTGGCGAAATGCTCAACCAATTAGTAAATCCTAAAGATCATTACGTCGAAGGACCAAGCTTTATAATGACTCCAGAAATGCAATCAATTGTGGATTCCCTCTTTAACATTAAATATACAGGAAAAACAAAAATGATGTTTTTCAGAAGTCAAATAACAACATTGCTTTCACATTTTTTTGGACAATTAGCAGCTTCGAAAATTGAAAAAATAAATACTTCCGAACGTGAAAAACTGAATCAAGCTAGAGATATTTTATTAGAGAACATTGATAATCCACCATCTTTAAATGAAATTTCCAAAGAAATAGGGCTAAATACCTTTAAGTTGAAAAAAGAATTTAAAGCCTTTTTTGGCGTTCCAGTATTTAAATATCTTCAAAATGAACGTCTTACATTAGCTCATAAAATGATTAGTAAACAAGAATCTACAGTTCAGGAAGCGGCTTGGCACGTTGGTTACGACAGTTTGAGTTCGTTTTCTAATGCTTTCGAAAAAAAATTTGGCTATCGTCCTAGTCAGATTAAGTAATATCCTTTCTATTTTAAAATTTACATGATTCTCATATAAACTCCAGAGCTTTAATAGGATTTAAAAATTTAAAAATCAATTTGTTATCATTTCGACAGAACGAGGAACGAGCGACGAGAAATCTCAAAAATAATAAGATTTCTTATCACAAACTTGGTTTGGGTGTTTTAATCAAAATATATTAAAACGCAATAGTGTTCCTAAAGATATATAGACTTTTATAGTATACATTAGAGTGTTGACTATTAAATAATTAAAAATAATATTATGTCGAACTTATATTAAAATTATAATAGAATTACCGTAACTCCTTTTAGAACAAATTTTTATCCATTTATAACAAATCAACCTTTCATCTTCACGGTAGTTTTGTATCATAATTTAAAATCAATTAGATATGAAACTTAAACACGCCATTTTATTAGGTATAGCCATTTGGATTATCGGCATACTATTTTATTTAATGTCTTACTCAGTATTCATTTTAGAAAATGCTGATACACAAGCAAACGTCGTATTATTTATAGTAGTAATGCCGTTGGTTTGGTTTGGCTGTCATTTTTATTATAAAAAAGACAAAAAAACCCATGGATTAAAAGTTGGTCAGACACTATTATTAACTGCAAGTGCACTAGATGCACTAATTACAGTTCCATTTTTTATAATTCCTAATGGAGGAAACCACTATAGCTTTTTTACAGATTTAAACTTCTGGATTATAGCTTTCGAATTTCTAGCAGTAGCAGCACTTTATTGGTATACACGCGTATATCCCAAAAACGCAACAGTAAAACAATAAATTATGGATATCAATTTTCAAAACACATTAATTATTGCACTTATACTATTAACCGGGTTATCAGCAGGTTTATGTTTTACGTGGTCTAACACGATTACAACAGGCATTGGAAATTTAGATAACTATGGGTATTTAAGTGCCTTTCAAGAAATGAATAGAACCATATTAAACTCCTCTTTTTTTATTGTCTTTTTTGGTCCATCCGTTCTAGGGTTAATCAATTTGTATGTCTTTAAAAATGCACCTAGTTCATTAATCTGGTTATTAATATTCGCAACAGTAATTTACTTCTTAGGAGTTGTATTAGTAACCATTTTAGGAAATGTGCCGCTCAATGATATTCTAGATAAAACAGATTTAATTTCTGCAAGCAGCGAAGACTTACAAACATTGAGAAACACTTTTGAAGTTAAGTGGAATCGTTTGCACTTAATTAGAACTATGAGTTCAATAAGTGCATTTCTCTTTCTAATAGGAACACTTTTAATAAAACATTGAAAAACTGACTATTGAAATTTTAGATCGTAAAATACTATCAAACAAAATTTAAATGAATATTAATACATTAAAACACAAATAAAAATGAAAAATCTAAGCAACATTTTAGTCATTGGCGGTACTGGAAAAACAGGACGTAAAGTAGCAACTAAATTAATCGAACTAGGACATAACGTAAGAATTGGTTCCCGTTCTACAACACCAAAATTTGATTGGGACAATTCTGAAACTTGGACAGAAGCACTACAAGGTATAGATAAAGTGTATATAACCTTTCAACCAGATTTAGCAGTTCCCGGCGCATTGGAAGCTATTGAAGTATTAATAAAAAAAGCAAAACAATGTCATGTAAAAAAACTAGTCTTATTATCTGGAAAAGGCGAAAGAGAAGCTGAGCTATGTGAGCAAGTTGTTATTCATTCAGGAATTGATTATACAATTGTTCGTGCCAGTTGGTTTAATCAGAATTTTAGCGAAAGCTTCTTTTTAGACCCTATATTAGAAGGGTTAGTAGCCTTGCCACAAGCAGACGTTAAAGTGCCTTTTGTAGATACTACTGATATTGCAGATGTTGCAGTTGAAGTCTTGCTGAATGAAAAACATAATGGAAATATTTATCAGCTTACAGGTCCAAGATTACTTACTTTCAAGGACGTCGTTGAAGACATTTCTAAAGCGACTAAAAGAGAGATCATCTTTACATCCATTTCTCTTACTGCATATGTAAAAGCAATGAAAGAACAAGGTGTCCCAGAAAATTTTGTATGGTTGGTAGAATATTTGTTCTCTGAAGTTTTGGGTAATCCTATTATTTCTGAAATTACTAATGATATAGAGCAAGTATTAGGCAGAAAACCAATAGATTTTTCAGACTATATAAAAGAAACAAAAACCACAGGAGTTTGGAATCCTGTATTATCAAACTAAAGTAATATGCCACATTTTATAATGGAATGCTCAGAGTCTGTTATTGCTATGAAATCTCCAGAATACATCATGCAAAAGGTATATAATGCAGCCGAAGCCACACAGCTTTTTAGTAAAGGTGATATTAAAGTAAGAATCAAACCTTATAAGCATTACAATATTGGAAACACTAAAGATGATTTCATTCATGTATTCTCATATATTATGGAAGGTAGGAGCAATGCTGAAAAAAACATACTTTCAAAACAAATAATTACTGAACTTAAAATATTATTTCCAAATGTGACTATAGTTTCTATCAATATCAAAGACTTTGAAAAAGTAGGCTATTATAATAAATTTATGATCTAAAACAGTTAAATGATAAATATCAGAAAAGCTACAATAAATGATGTTTCAGCAATTGTGCAAATGATGGCTGATGATGCACTAGGAAAAACAAGAGAAAATTTTCAAATGCCATTACCAAAGGCATACATAATGGCATTTGAAAATATAAATGTGGATAAAAACCAAGAACTCATTGTTGTAGAAAACGAAAAGGCAGAAATTATAGGAACTTTACAGTTATCCTTTATACAATACCTCACATATTCTGGTGGTATAAGAGCCCAAATAGAAGCTGTAAGAATAAAAAAAACACACAGAGGAAAGGGCATTGGCGAAACATTATTTGAATGGGCAATCACACGTGCTAAAGAAAGAAAAGCGCATGTACTGCAATTAACTACAGATAAGCAAAGACCTAAAGCTCTTCAATTCTATGAAAAATTAGGTTTCATAGCAACACATGAAGGCATGAAATTGCATTTCAATTAAAATCAGAAAGAAATGAAAGACAACGAAAAACAAGATCTTATAAAAACAAGTTGGAAACTACACAGTCAAGTTGAAACAAGTTACTTGAGTCATGAAGCAAAACAAGGAGATGATAATTGGTTAGAAAAACAAAGATTTCTTCTTGCCGATATGGCTTTACACTTACTTCAAACCGCTATGGAACCTGGAGAAATAAAACCTGAAAGACTTCGTGATAACCTTCATGCCATCCTAACAATTTCTGATCAGTTCTTACCCAAAGCAAATCTAAAAAAAGCAACTGAAAAATTACATTTGGCATAGTTATAAAGAAAGTTTTTAGGAGAAACTATACATAGCGCCTAATTTTTATTTTTTATAAATGAATATTAACCTAAAGCATCATAATTTTGGTCAGCGCACCATAGCTTTACCATGTTAATGGAACGCGCTTTTTACGAAGCGACGATAGGAGAGTAGTGGAATGTGTGTGAAATAAAAAAATATACAAAACAATAATGACAGATTGTATTTAAGTGATAAAAATCATTACTGAAACAGCAAAATTAAATGATGTATTATAAATAAGATGCTCATTTCAAGAAACAGTAAAATCCTTTTCATCAACAGCTTCAAGGTCTATGTTCTTGCTCCAAGCACATAACTGATTTAATATAGGTAATAAATCTTCCCCTTTCTTTGTTAAAGAGTATTCTACTCTTGGTGGTGTTTCAGCATAAGATTCTCTATTAACAATTCCTCTTAATTCCATTTCCTTTAATTGATTAGAAAGTACTTTTCTACTAATCTTATCAATTCGAATAGCGAGTTCACCAAACCTTAATTTTCGATTGGCCAATACATATACAATTATGGAAGTCCATTTATTACCAATAATATTCATTGAGTGGGTAATAGGACATTCGTTATGGTTTTCAATTAGTTTTCTTCCCATGTTAGTTACCATTTGGTTACTACTTTATTCAATACAAATGTACAAAAATATCTTTTGTATACTAATAATAGTTACTTTTTGTAACTAATTAAATTAATTTTATAAAAATGAACATATTTGAACCGTATACTTTAGGGAACATTCACCTAAATAATAAAATCGTAATGGCTCCATTAACAAGATCTAGAGCAATTGGCAATATTCCAAACGAATTAATGGCAACGTATTACCAACAAAGAGCAACTGCAGGACTTATCATTTCCGAAGGCACATCACCATCGCCAAATGGAATTGGATATCCTCGCATTCCTGGAGCATATTCTGATGCACAAATTAAAGGTTGGAAAAAAATCTCTAGGGCAGTGCATACCAAAGGAGGTAAAATATTTGTACAATTAATGCATACAGGTAGAATTACTGCTAAGGCAAATATGCCTGACGGAAGTGTTACACTTGCTCCATCGGCAATTCAAGCTTCTGGTGAAATGTTTACAGATCTAGATGGATTAGTCGCTCACGAGATTCCCAAAGCGATGACGCTTCAGGAGATTAAGTCAAGTCAAGATGAATTTGTATTAGCTTCAAAGCGTCTTATAAATGAAGCCAATGTAGATGGTATCGAATTACACGCTGCCAATGGTTATTTGCTTAATCAATTTATAAATCCAAAGTCTAACCAAAGAGAAGATGACTATGGGGGTAGTATTGAGAATCGAACTAGATTTGTTCTTGAAATAGCTGAAAAAGTTGCCAATGAGATAGGAGGAGACAAAGTAGGTATTCGTCTTTCTCCTTATGGCGCTTTTAATGATTTGCAATCCAACTATGAAGCGCTGGAAGACACCTTCATTTACTTATCTCAACAAATAGCTAAACTAAACCTAGCCTACATTCATGTAGTTGATCAAAGAGTAGCTTTTGGAGCACCTGATTTCACAACTGATATCAAAAAAACTATAAAAGAAAACTTTAAAGGCACAATCATATCTGGTGGTGATGTTGATTCTATTGCAAAAGGTGAAGCAATTATTAAAAGCGGATTGGATTTAATTTATGTTGGAAGACCTTATATTTCTAATCCAAACTTTGTAGAAAAACTAAAGAACAACCAAGAATTGGTAACTCCAGATGCAGATACATTCTATACACCAGGAGAGCAAGGATACACAGATTATTAACAACACACATATACGATGACTGCTTTAAAAAATTTAGCAAAATATAACTTTAAACTACCCAACGCATCAACACCTGGTGGATCCTATGTTTCAGTTAACATTAGAGAAAATATTGCTTATTTAGCCATCCAATTTCCAATAGTAAACAATAAATACTTTTACAAAGGAAGGTTGGGTAATGAACTATCTACAGAAGAAGGTTATAAAGCAATGGAACTATGTGCAATGAATGTTCTTGCCCAAATAAACGAAAAGGTAGGTTTTGAAAGGTTAGTAGGTTTAAATCATTTAGATGTATATTACCAAGGAAGCAGTAATTGGGATGAAGCTCCAAAAGTAGTAGATGGTGCCTCAGATTTATTTTTAAAAATTCTAGAAGAAAAGGGTAAACATTCTCGTGCCATCTTTGGAGTACAACATTTGCCTTCAAATTTTAGTGTAGGATTAACGGTATCCTTTACTATTAAATAAGCAATATAGAAAGAGAATTTATTCTTGAAAGATTCTCTTTCTACTTTGTTCATTAAATAGACTGAAGCACTAAAGTCTATTGTGCGTAAAAGACTTCCTGGAGGATTTTACATAACGGCTAATTATAGTACTAATATTTTATAAACGCTACGAAGCAAACCGCTTATTAGTTTAATGACCCAAGTCATATAATGTTATTTTTTGTTTTAATATTTAAATTACAATTGCAGACACCAATAATCAGGCTTACCTAGACTATGAGGTTACTTCGTTTGTTCTTTCTCCAATTCCCATCCTACGTTTTTGGATACCGATTAATGGACCGGCTAGAATTGAAGATGCAAGTGCTGCGAATACTATAGCTACGAATATTGTATGCCCAATGAGTTGAAGTTCGAGCGCGAGAGTTGCTACTACAATTTCCATTGCACCTCCTGGAATAAAGGTAATACCCATTAAAATTGATGTTTGCTGAGACTGTTTGCCAAGTCTCGCTCCTAGCCATGCGCCTACAAATTTACCCAAGATTGCAACTGTGCAAAAGATAACTGTAGGCCATAGTACCATACCAGCTAAGAAATCGATTTTGAGACCAAGCGTAGCAAAGAAGAGAGGTACAAAAATGGCATGTAAAGTGTCAGAAACACTTTTACGAAGATTATCCGATACACCTTTTGCACTTCCCGCGATAATACCAGCAAGAAAGAATCCTAAAATAGCATGAATACCCAACCATTGTGTAATAGCGCCACAAAGTAATCCTACACTTACAATTAAGGTTTGTGCTGCTGCTGGCTGGGTTAATGAGGTTGCCTCTACACGTCGTAAAGCAATACTTAACAATTTAGTACCAAAAGTAGTACTTACGAAGATAAATACTATTATACCTATAACCGAACTAACTAATTCAACAGTATTCATTGTCTGAGGTGTTACAAGTGAGATAACCACAGTGAATAAAAACCATCCGAAAATATCATTTATAGCGCACGACGATAGAGCAAGCGATCCCTTTGGTGTATTGCTAATTTCAAGATCACCAAGGGTACGTGCAACCACAGATATTGCAGTTATAGAGCCTGCTATTGACAAAAACAGAGCAAATGAAAGTACGTTTGCTTTGTCTCCCCAATAGATAGAATCAAACGTACTAAACACCGGATAGCCTATAGCAATAGGAAAAAGAACACCAACTATACCGATTAGCATAGCAGCTCTACCACTTTTAAAAGCTTTTCTAATATCTACATGAAAACCCGAGGAAAGCAATAGAAAGAAAACCCCAAGCCAAGAAACAGTTTCAAGCATAGTTGATTGTGTTTGGTCAAAAGGAAAGAGCCATACCTGTAAGGAAGGTAAAACGCGTCCAAGAAATGTTGGTCCCAATAACACACCAGCCAGAATTTCACCTGAAATAGAAGGAATTTTAAAGGCTTCACAGATAACACTAAGAGTTCTAGCACATCCAAGAAGAATAAGGATTTGCAAAAGAAAAAGCAGGATGTGACTTTCGTTAAGGTAATGCATGTCTATAGTTCTCTTGTGTTTTCTAACTTACTTATATTACCGTATTAAAAATTTGATTCATCTTTTAAAAGTGAAACCTAATTTTTCCAATGGTGCATTACCAGCATGACTGTTTGTTCTTACTATTAATCATTAGGAATAATTTCTATTCCTTTTGAAATGTGAGTAGTGGTGTCTTTGTTTGAAATGCTGCACTTTTGGTAACACTTTTATGAAACAATTTTTCAAATAATGCGGTGCGACGTGTAAACATAGCAACCATATCTGCATCAATATCTTCCACATATTGGTTAATACCCTTGATTATAGAATCATTTTCCAGTTCTTTAGTTTTTATTTTTTCATAAGAAAATAATGTTCTAAGTCTATTTTCTTGAAATTGTAAATCGACATCAAAATTCTCCTGTTTATTAATAATATGGAGAATATTAATCCAAGTGTTCATTAACTTTGCAAATGGAATTAATAATTTTAGTTCTTCTTCTAAGTTTTCTAGATCGCTCGAATAAACAATATTGTTGATTCCCTTATATTGTGCATATTTTGGAATTGTAATAACTGGGATGCTACTATTTGCAATAATTCCTGCTGCATTACTTCCAAAAATCATCTTTTTAAGACCTGTAGCTCCTTTAGTACCTATGCATATAATATTAATGTTATTTTTCAATGCAAATGATTCTACAGCTTTTTCTATAGATACACCAAAAATAATTTTAGCACTTATTTTAAGATTATGACTGCTCTCATTCTTAATTTTTTTAAGGAGTTCATTCATATCCCGTTCCGAACTCGTTTTAATAGCTTCTCCTAGTTTTTTAGAACCAATACGAGCCATTGCTGGAGTATTGGTGTTTATAATGTGAAGTAATATTAAATCAAGCTCAAAATCTTTACTAAGCCCGATAGCATATTGAATGGCTATTTTGGACAATTGAGAAAAATCTGTTGGTATTAAAATTTTCATAATATATTGTGTTACAGGTAATAAAACTAACTTTTAAAAAAGTCATGTAACATGATATTTGTCAGTTTGGCCAGCTTAGATTAAGGTTTAAATTACTTACAATCAGCTTTTAAAATCATTTAAGCTATTAAAAAACAAGTACAGGTACATTTGTATGATTTATCATTTTTTTCGATAGGCTTTTATCGAAAATACGCTCAATAAAGTTTCGTTTTCTAGTTATTAAGGCTAACATATCAGGTTTCGAACTTTCTAGAAGCTCTAATAATTTATCTTCAACATCATCACCATAAAGGAGTTCAAAACTGATATTTTGACTGCTGATTATCTTAGTTATTTCCTCTTTTAATTGTGAAAATTTTTCTTTTTCTTTCTTCAAATCTGGAAAATTATCACTTACATGAATCACCCTAAGATTAGTATCATAGTATTTTCGTATTTTCTTGATAAACTCAAGACAGGTTTTATCTTTTATATGAAAATTTGTTGCAAAAACTATTTCAGATAAATTGTTGAACTTCGCTTTTTGGGGAATTGCCAAGACAATAGATTTTGGATTGCGAATGGTTTGGGCTGCAAAACTTCCAAATAGTTTATTTTCAAAATCATGTTTACCAAGGGTACCCATTACAATCATGAGTGGCTCCAATTGTTCCATATACTTTTTAAGAAACGAGGTCTGACCGTGAAGTATGTCGTATTCACATTTAAGGTCAAAAGTTTCTATTTCTTTTTTTAGTTTGGTCAATTTATGATCCGCTTGCTCACAAAATAAATTAATAAAACTTGTATCTATTTCAGGGTTTTGTTCAGTAGCTACCAATGCACCAACCTCAATGGTATGAACAATTCTAATTTCACATTGAAGTGCTTTGGCCATTGCAATGGCATACCCTTTTGCATTATTTGCACAATCGGAAAAATCAGTTGGATATATAATTAATCTTGAGTTCATATCTTTTGGATTATTCACTTTATAAGTTATTTGTTTTTTAAATCATGTAAGGCTAAAATTGGAATCGTGGTATGATAGGTTAGGTTTTTCACCATAGGTTTGGATATAATCCAGCTAAAAAAGTTGTGTCTTTTATTTATAAATGCCACCATATCAATATTTTGTTTTAAAATGTAAGAGTTGATAGCAGATAGTAATTCCGTATCATGTAAGACATGAAATGAGCAGTCTAATTCTTCAAAATAATCTTTCAAAAGATTTTGGTTCTTAAGTTGATTCTGATTCAATTCTTTAGATTCATCTAAGACATTTAGAACTCGTATCGCTGCACCTGTTTTGTTTGCGATATCAATTAGGCAATCAAATTCACGTCTTTTATAAGGGGTGTTATAACCTGTTGGAAATATGATGTTCTGAATTCCTTTAAAGTTTGCCTGTTTTGGAATGGCCAAAACGGGACAATTTCTAATGCGTTCCATCGCGAGTACAGTCTGGCTCCCATAGATTTGGGATCTGGAATCTGTATCGCCTTTAGTACCCATAATTACGATGTCGATATCATGCTTCTCTATAATATCTTTCATGATGTCTATCAAAGCACCGCACTCTGAAACCATATGATACTGATGTTGCTTAGAATTTTCTGCATTTAAAAGTTTCTTAAAAATCAACGATAATCCAGAAATGGATTTTTGTTCAAATGCTTCCAAATCTCTTACTGCAGCAAGTTCCATTGAGAACTCCTCAATATAATACGTGTTTAGGATATAAAAATCACAAGTATCATTCGCATATAGATTAATGGCATAATCAATTGCATTTTGGGCATTATCTGAAAAATCTGTTGGTAAAAGTATTCTTCTTTTCATAATAGATTTTAAATAATAATGAATCAAATGTATTTCTTCATCATGAGATCAGCAATGATTATTATCAGTTAACGTATTGTAATTTTCATTGATTTTTTTCTTCTCAAAAGTTTCCTTTTTTAAAGTTAATGGAACACTTTTTATGCGACGATGTAGGAGGGATGCATAATGTATGTGGAATGAATTAGCCTTATATAATTCAAATTTATTTAAAAAGTTGATTGATATTTGTTTTATACAGTTTTCCTATCGGCACTATATAATTTTCAATATAAATTCTATTTCCTTCAATACTATTTATATGCTTTTTTGCAACTGCAAATGATTTATGAACTTGAATAAATTCTGTTTCTGAAAGCAGTTGTATAGTATTAGATATTTTTTCACGAATGGTGATAATTTCTTTTATTGTCATGACTTTAGTGTAATTCCCAGAAGCTTCAATAAATAGGATACTATCTAAATCTACCTGAATATGGCTATTGTTTTGCTTTAAAAAAATATACTTTTCTTCAGATTTTAGATTTACATTATTTTCTTTTTTTATTTTACTACTATTAGAAGATGTTACTTTATTTATAGCACTTAAAAAGCGTTCAAAACTAAAAGGTTTTAATAAATAATCAACAACATTTAATTCGTAGCCTTCTATTGCAAATTCGCTATATGCAGTAGTTACAATCACTTTTGGAGGAGATGCTAAGGTTTTTAAAAACTCAAAACCTTTTAATTTAGGCATGTTTAAGTCTAAAAAAATCAAGTCCACATCATGTTTATTTAAATAGTCAATAGCTTCTATAGCATCATAGCAATCTGCTTTAAATTTTAAATTTGGTAGCATTTTACAATATCCTTTTATGATATCATGTGCTATATGCTCGTCGTCAATTATTAAATAGCTAATCATAGGAGTATATTCAATTTAGCGTTATAAATAGCATCCGTTATAGAAAGCGTTAAAGTATGCTTTTTTGGATACACTAACTCTAATCTACGTTTTAGATTCTTTATACCAATACCTTCTTCATGTTTGTCTTCAGAAGGATCAAAATTATTTTCTATCTCAAAATTCACTTCACTATTTTGTGCTTTTATGTATACATGAACATAAGCATTTTCTCTTAAGTTTTCAACACCATGTTTAAAGGCGTTCTCTAAAAGAATAATAAAAAGAAGCGGCATTATTTCATAATCATTATTGTTAGTATCAATATTGAACTGTACATCAATAACTTTATGATAACGCATTTTATGAAGTTCAATATAGTTTTCTAAATAACTAATTTCTTCTGATAGCAAAACGGTGTCCTTATCACCTTCATAGATACTATAGCGCATCATATCTGAAAGTTTCAGAATAAGTTTTTGGGCTTTTTTAGAATCTTTATCTACCAAACCATAAAGGTTATTTAGCATATTAAAAAAGAAATGAGGGTTAACCTGACTTTTTAAATGCAACAATTCCGTTTTTGACTTTTCATTTTTTAATCGAATAACCGCTTTAATTTGTTTAAATAACCAATGTGCAATGGTGATAAATATAATAATGAAGTACAATGCTATAAACTCTACAAATCCTTCCACTTTACCAAAGATGTCATTAAATACAACAATGACTACACCTATTATAACAAGCATTACTTTATAATACCGCGTTATAGTTTTCTTTTTTCTGTTTGATATTTTCAACTTCATAAGTCAATATTAATTAAATAAATCGCCTCCTACAAATTAGTTGGCAAACAGTAGGCAATTGGTGATAAACGAATGCAAAAGTGTTTTAAGTATCCTTTGTAATTAAATTTAATCTGTTTATCCCTAATATATCTGTTTGTGTCACTAACATTTTTTATAGGTTGATAACGCACATAAGTTTGCGCTAAATAATCAATCAAAAAAACGAACAATTATGGAACTCATTATTGACAATCTATCAAAAACCTATTCTAATGGTGTTAAGGCATTGCAAAACATTTCTTTAGAAATTCCAACAGGAATGTTTGGCTTATTAGGACCTAATGGTGCAGGGAAATCTACTTTAATGAGAACCATTGCAACATTACAAGAAGCAGACAATGGATCTATTACTCTTGGAGGTATTGATGTGTTAAAACAAAAAGACGAATTACGTCAAGTACTAGGTTATTTACCACAACAGTTTGGTTTGTATCCTAAAATTTCTGCCGAAGTATTACTCAATCATTTTGCTGTTCTAAAAGGAATCACGTATAAAGGAGAACGTAAAGACTTAGTAGATGCACTTTTACATAAAACCAATTTGTACGAAGTACGACAACAACATCTTAAAGGTTTTTCTGGTGGAATGAAGCAACGTTTTGGTATTGCACAAGCATTAATTAACAATCCGAAATTACTAATTGTAGATGAACCCACTGCTGGATTGGATCCTGTGGAGAGAAACCGATTTTACAATGTGTTAAGTGAATTAGGAGAGCATACTGTTGTGATCTTATCTACACATATTGTTGATGATGTTAAAGAACTTTGCACCAATATGGCAATTATTAATCAAGGCAAAGTTTGCTTAAAAGGAAATCCGTTACAAATACTGGAAAACCTAAAAGATAAAGTCTATAAGAAAACAATCCATAAGCAAGAGCTAAAGACTTATAAGCAAAACTATAAAGTCATTAGTGAAAAGCTATTTCTAGGAAAACCAACCATTCATATTGTAAGTGAGGTGAATCCAGGAGACGGCTTTTCGCTTACTAATGCAGCATTAGAAGATGTGTATTTCTCGGAAATATTTAACAATGCAAACTTAAAATTTAATTAATTATGTGGTATGCTATTTTTAAATTCGAAATACAATATCGAATAAAACGACCAGACACGTATGTGTTCTTTCTGTTTCTCTTTTTATTTTCAATTGTTGGAGTAGACTTTATTTTTCAAGGTTCAGAAATGGGGCTCATGAAAAAAAATTCACCCATAGTAATTGCAAAAACGATGGGAGCAATTACTGGTATATTTATGATTTTAGCCTCTATGATTATGGGAGTTTCTGTGTTAAGAGATTTTGAATACAATATAGAATCCTTGCTATTTACTACACCAATCAACAAAAAAGACTATTTATTAGGTCGATTTTTAGGATCGTTCGCAGTATTACTATTTGCATTTACAGGCATTTTATTTGGTATGATACTAGGTGAATTTATACCATGGCAAAATCCAGAAGACTTTTTAGCATTTAATGTCATAGTATATGTTAGGACATTTATAATGATAACCTTGCCAACCTTGTTTTTTGGTGCAGCGCTGTTTTTTGTCACTGGAGCTTTAAGTAGAAACCTAGTGGTTGTCTATACACAAGGTATCATTGTCTTTGTAATATTTATGCTTACCAAAGCCATAAAAAATGACCTTTGGCAAGCCATTCTAGATCCATTTTCACTAACCACTACCACTTTTGCTACAAAATCTTGGTCTACTTTAGAAAAGAGCACAGAAAGTATTCCTTTTTTAGGAGTTATTATGTATAACAAACTGTTTTGGATTGCTATAGGGATAATCGCATTAATTTATGGTTATCAAAAATTCAATTTTAATGTGGTTAAAGAAAAGCGTTCTAAAAGAAAGCAAGCGTTAGCTATTAAACGTTCAAATACAAGGAAAGATTTACAGATACCTGAAGTTCAAAAGCAATATGGGTTACTATCTAAATGGACTCAATTAAAACAATTTTCCTGGTTCTATTTTATAAGTATTTGTAAGCAATCAGCATTTTGGGGTATTGTTATTTGTGGAATGATTATCATCCTTATTAATTCTGTGAATCTCGGAACGGTATATGGTGTAGATAGCTATCCAACAACCTATTTTATTGTTGAAGAACTCAAAGAAACATCCATGTATTTCTTCTTAATCCTTTTGGTGTTTTATTCAGGAGAATTGGTATGGAAAGAAAGAGTTGTTAAACTAGATTTAATCTATGACGCTACACCAATGTCTAGCTTTATTAATCTATTAGGTAAGTATATTGGATTGAACTTAATTTATCTGGTATTAATGCTCGCTTTAATTGGTTCAGGCATTCTATTTCAAACAGTAAATGGTTATTATAACTACGAATTCTCAGTGTATATTTCTGGTTTCTTTCTAGAAATTTTACCGTTTTTAGCATTGTATACCTGCATTGCATTTTTTATTCAATCTATTGTAAATCATAAATTTGTAGGTGTTATGTTGGTAATTTTATTCTTTATTATCAATGTGGCTTTAGGTTTATTTGGGTTTGATCACGATTTATATTTCTTTGGAGGTAGTTCTTTAGGTGCATATTCAGATATGAATGGTTATGGTCATTATTTAAAACCATATCTAATTATTAAATCGTATTGGTTTCTCTTCGGAATGCTATTACTAATCATAGGATCTTTATTAATAGTTAGAGGCACGGAAACCAATTTAGGAAAGCGTCTTATAGCAAGTAAATACAGATTAAGCAAGCCGCTTTTTAAACTCGCTAGCGTTGTCTGTTTGGTATTTATAGCTATTGGAAGTTTTATCTTTTATAATACGAATGTTTTAAACACTTACTGGTCTAATTCTGAAGCCACTGACTTTAGAGTTGCATATGAAAAAGAGCTTAAACAATTTGAATATATACCACAACCGAAGTTAATAAATGTAAACTTACAAGTAGAACTATATCCTGAAACTCGAGATTATAAAGTTGAAGGCTATTACATATTGAAAAACACCAATTCGGAAGACATCAAATCCATTCATATTCAAAAACTTTTAGAAGAGAATATTACTTTAGATACGATCTCTTTTGAAGGCGGATTTACGGCTGATAAGCAATATGAAAAGTTTGATTATTCCATTTTCAATCTAAATACAGCTTTAAACCCTGGAGATTCTATAAAAATGTACTTTAAACAAAGCTTTACAACCAAAGGGTTCGAATCTGGAAATTCCAATGTAAGTATTAGTCTTAACGGAACATTTTTTAACAATACGGATTTACCAACTATTGGTTATAATAAAAAATATGAGTTAAATAATGAGGAAGAAAGAAAAGATTATAGTTTGCCAATAAGAATGTATAGTGCCAGTAGAAAAGATGTACAGGAGCTTAAAAACGCAAGGTCAGGTAGTGATTCAGATGGAATTAATTTTGAAATGATTATAGGAACATCAAAAGATCAAACCGCATTAGTTCCTGGCAATTTATTCAGAAAATGGACTGAGAATAATCGTAACTATTTTCATTATAAAATGAATAAACCAATGATTAATTTTTATTCCATAGTTTCCGCAGTATATGAAATAAAAGAAGACAAATGGACTTCTGGTGTAGATGCTAATTCAGTTGATCTGGAGATTTATTATCATAAAGCCCACCATTACAATGTGGATAGAATGATGGCTTCTATGAAATCTTCTTTGGAGTATTTCAGTCAAAATTTCAGTCCTTATCAATACGAGCAATTACGTATTATGGAATTTCCACGTTATGCACAATTTGCTCAATCATTTCCTGGTACCATTCCATTTTCAGAAGCTATCGGTTTTGTTTTAGATATAGATGATGAAAAAGATGTAGATATGGCATTTTACGTAACAGCTCATGAAATTGCACATCAATGGTTTGGTATGCAAGTAGAAGCAGCAAATGTTAAAGGACGACTAATGATATTAGAAACCTTGTCGCAATACGCGGCGATTATGGTATTAAAGCAAAAGTATTCCGAAGAAAAAGTATTACAGTTTTTAGAAACTCAAAAAGAGGTTTATAAAAAAGGAAAAGATAGAGAAGTAGGAAAAGAACCATCCCTTGCCTTGGTGGAGAATCAAAACTATGTGTATTATGCAAAAGGAGCAATCAATATGTATGAATTTCAAAAAGCACTAGGAGAGGAGCAAGTAAATAAAGCATTAAAACGCTTTCTTAAAGATTGGAATACTACAAGTGGTTCATTAAAGTTAAAAATGGACAGATATGCCACAACGCAAGACTTATTAGGCTATTTTAGAGAAGTAACACCAGATTCGCTTCAGTATCTAATAACAGATCTGTTTGAAAAAGTGAAGCTTATAGAATTGTAATCATAAATATTATGTTAAATAAAATATCGATGTTAAACTTGACCTCAAAAAATTTTGGTAAAACAATAAGGTCAAGTGAACGTCCATACATTTTCTTAACGCCAAATAGTCTAAAATATAGCGTAACGAGCCGTTAATTGTTTCCAAAATTATATACTATTTGAGATATTGATTGAGTCTCATTTTTAAAATACAAATAATGAAACATTAAATAAAAGGATTAATTTAAGATCTACATATAACAAGTTGTATAGAATTTTATTTTTACTCACATATTTAATTATTTGCAGAAACTTCAAATGTGTTCGTGAATCTCCTAAAAAGTCGATTTCTTAAAATTTATGCAAGTATTGAGTATTCTTTATAATCGAAAAACTTTCTGGGACATTTTATATACTTTTTAAATAAGAACATCCAGTGGATGTTTTTGTTTGAAAACAAATTATAGGTTACATCATAATTAGTAGTTCTCATTGTTTTAATATTGAATCATCCACTGGATAATCCAATATTAAAAGTGTACTATAATTTATATTATGTAAAATAGAATATTTCAAATACGCTATAACGCTATCCTATAACATTACAATTTTATGTATTTCATCGAATAAATGTTAATTAACATTTAATTATTACTCTAGATTCTTTTCTAATTATACGCAAGTATTATATTTGTTATCCCTTGGATTAAAAGTGCTATGAACCCAAAAAACAAAACTAAAGTAAAAAAATCGCGGATGCAATTATTGCATCAGTATTATAGCTATACTGGTTTTTACACTTTTGTATGGAACGCTATAAAAAAAGCATTTCCTTATATAATGGCTTTAGTTGTTCTTATATATGTTGCTAATCATTTTTTTGATATTAATGGCGCTTTAACACAGCTTACTGAAATACTACCAACGTTTGGTGTATTAAGTTTCTTTTTTGTGTCAGAAACCCTATTAGGACTAATACCCCCAGAAATTTTTATTGCTTGGTCGGGTAAAATGTATAGCCCTTGGCTTTATTTAAGTATTCTAGCCATTTTATCATATGGTGGCGGTCTTGTATCATATTGGATGGGACGTACCATTACCAAAGCCCCTTCAGTACATAATTACTTAGAGGTTAAAATGGAAAAGCAACTCAAAAATTCTAAAAAATGGGGCGGCTTTTTAATTATGGTTGGTGCTGTATTACCACTACCCTTTTCAATAGCCTGTATTGCTGCTGGTATCATCGAATTTCCATTTAAAAATGTCTTACTTTATGGTTCGTTACGATTTATTCGTTTTGCCATTTATGGACTTATCATTTTTAATGTGCTGTAGCCCCATTGCTTTTATTTTCCCTAAAGTATTATGATGTCTAAATATGAATAAGGCTTCATACCTTATCAATAAGTTAAATATCAATAAATTATGCAATTTCTCTCTTTGGTCGAAATGACTCAGTACTTTTAATAGGCACAAACTTTATATGATTCTGTATTAAATCCTATAAATCAAGGATATATTATTTTTCTAGCTTATTTTTGCATGAAAATTTAACTATGTTGTCATTTCTTAATATTTTTAGAATAGTAGCTTTTCTTGAAGGCTTATCTTATATTTTACTGTTGTTTGTAGCCACGCCAATTAAATATATAGCTGGTAACCCTGAATATGTAAAATTATTAGGGATGCCTCACGGACTACTTTTTATCTTGTATCTTGTCTTAGCAGTTTTAATTAAAAGCGATATGAAATGGTCTACAAAAACCTTTTCTTTTGTCCTTTTGGCTTCTATTATCCCTTTTGGAACCTTTTATGTAGAAAGAAAATATTTAAATCTTGTTAACTCATGAATACTATAAAACATTGGCTTTACGATTATTTAATGTCTGTTGGGTGCTCTGAAAATTTAGCTAAATATTTAAATATGTTAGCGTTGTTATTGGCCTTACTAATTGTTGTTTTTATTGTTGACTTCATTACAAGAAAATTATTATTAGGCGCATTTAATAGATTTGCAGCAGCTTCAAAATCCAACTTTGATGATTTGATGGTAAAAAACAAAGTCTCAAGAAATATTGCGCATATTATACCTTTATTAATTGCATTGGAATTTATTCGTGATGTATTTATTGATTTCCCTACTTTCGAAAATATTGTTGAAAAAGGCCTTCAAGTTTTTGCTATCATACTAACACTTTGGATTGTTAGAAGTTTACTCAATACACTCAAAGATTATTTTAAAACCTTACCTAGGTTAAAAGACAAACCAATTGATAGCTACATTCAGGTATTCATGATTTTTGCTTGGCTAGCTGGTTTTATGTCTGCTATTGCTATTATTACCGGTATTCCTTTCTTAACCTTTGCTACAGGTCTTGGTGCCATTTCTGCAGTTATTATTTTAGTATTTAAAGATACTATAATGGGTTTTGTTGCCAGTATTCAAGTGTCTATAAATGATATGGTGCGCATTGGCGATTGGATTACCTTTGAAAAATATGGCGCGGATGGTGATGTTACAGAAATAACATTGGCTACCGTTAAAGTTCAAAACTTCGATAAAACCATTACAACAATCCCTACTTATGCCTTAATTTCAGAATCATTTAAAAACTGGAGAGGCATGACCAGTTCTGGAGGTAGACGTATTAAAAGAGCACTATTTATAAAACAGGAAGGGGTTAAATATTTAGCGGAAACCGATGTTAATAAACTTAAAAGCATTCAGCTTATTACTTCTTATTTAGAATCTAGGCAAAAGGATATTTCAACGTATAACACATCAAATAAAATTGATAAAACCCTGCTTTTAAACGGAAGAAATCTAACCAATATTGGGGTTTTTAGGAAGTATATTGATTTGTATTTAAAACAACATTCGGCCATCAATAAAGACATGATGATTATGGCACGTCAATTAGCACCAACAACACAAGGTATTCCTATAGAAATATATGCCTTTAGTAGTGATAAACGCTGGGAAAATTACGAATATATTATGTCCGATATATTTGATCATCTTATGGCGGCCCTTCCCTATTTTGATTTAGAAATTTTTGAGCTCCCTAGTAGTTCAAGTTTTAAGTCTTAAAAACTATTTAATTATTAATTTAGAAGTTTTGTCATTCACTTTTAAAAGGTAAAGTCCAGAATTAAAGCTTTTCAGGTTTAAATTAACTGTATTTAAGCCATTATATTTCATGTCTAAAAGCTGCTTGCCTAAAATGGAATATAATTTAATGTTATTAATTTGTTTTCCTTGAATGATTAAGGGTCTAGACGATTTTAGCGGATTAGGATATATATTAAAGTTATTACTTAAGCTTGATTTATCAACAGATAAGGTCCCTAAATTATCTTTTAAAGACACAACTAATGTTGTTCCTGTATTAAAATTTACAGTATTACCAGCGGCATCCAATTGGTTTGCATTATTAGAAACTGGATCAGTTAAAAACAACATGGACATAAATAAATAGTTGTAATCTGGAGAAAAGGTTATCCCAGTTGGTTCAGAGCCAATAGGCGCACTACCAAATATTTCAACATCGGGATTAGCTTGCGTGTGACCATTTTTAACCACCCATATATAGTTGTTTCCCCCATCTTGAAATACCCATAAATTCCCTTGACCATCAAATGCTAAATTATCATTTCCATTACCCCATGTTACAGATGTTACAGAAACCCCATCATCAATATCATAATTCATATCACCAACATAGGTCTCCATAGTCACTGTAGACGTTGAAGTTTCCAAAGCATCAGAATCTGTAAACCTGTATACCCGAGCTTCATTTTTAACAGCAAAATAGACCATACCATCAGCACCAATTTCTACATCTTCAATACCATTAAAAACCGTACCACCTGCATTAGCACTTAAGGCAATTGTCGTATTCCTTTCAGTAATAGACGTATTAGCAATTTGTACCCAAGCACCTGTTCCACTTTTAGACCCAGAATACACATATAAGTTTCCTGAACTTAAATCTTGAGCATTGGTCGCTACAAATTTGTAAAGATATCCAGGATTTGAATCTGCACCTTGATAAACAGTTCTTTCATTAGCATGTATTGTTACATTTTCATGTGCCATATTACCCATGGCCCAATGTTTGCCAATAACTGTTTTTGTTACAGGGTTTATTTCTACATTCCAACCAACATCATTATAACCGTCAAAATTAAAATCTATTAATCCAAATATAGGATTAAAGGCAACCTCTTCAGATGATATTACGGTTCCCCAAGGTGTTACCGTACCAGAACAATTAGCTGCTGTACTTCCAACACTTGAAAAATCAACTATTTGTGAAGCTGTAGTTTCCCAAAGCTTTGTCGTATTATTAAAATTAATGTCTAAAATGGTTACACCGCCTCCACCAGTACCTCCAACTGCCACAGGTGCATCTTCAGAATTAACACTTAAATACCCATTGGTACTACTACCAGCAATAGGAACATAAGCTGTAAAGTCAGGCTTTGTAAGCATATTTCCACCTGCAGTTAATACATCTCCAACTTTTATTATCCTTTGAAAATCATGACTAGAAGGCAGTACAAATCCCGAAGTTTGAGTTGTTGGCGTTACTGATGTAAAATCAGCTATATTTTGGCTATAATAGCTTTGTATTCCAAGCCATAAGAATATTAAAGTATAGTGTAATTTTGTTTTCATAATATTTAAGTTAGAGGTTAGCAGTAAATTACAAAATTTATTAGCTGGTATTACTTGGGTATTGTTTTTTTTTTAACAAATAAAAAACCCTGTAAAGTTATAATTTACAGGGTTCGATTATATATTGAATTAAAGTTTAGATATTGGCAGCTAACCAATCCCCTACTTCTTTAGTTCCGTATGCTTTTCCACCATCGGCCAAATCTTCAGTAACAATACCTTCTGCTAAGGCTTTGTTTACAGCGTTTCTAATAGCTTTTCCTTCTTCAGGTAAATTAAAAGCAGTTTCAAACATCATGGCTGCCGATAAAACCGTTGCCATAGGATTAGCAATATTCAATCCTGTTGCTTGTGGATAAGACCCATGAATTGGCTCAAACAAAGCAATGTCTGAACCCATAGATGCTGAAGGCATTAAGCCCATAGACCCAGAAATTACAGACGCTTCATCCGTTAAAATATCACCAAACAGGTTTTCAGTAATCAACACATCGTAACTGTTTGGCCATTGCACTAAACGCATGGCTACAGCATCAACAAATTCATAACTTACTTCTACTTCTGGATAGTCTTTTTCCATAGCTTGCACAGTTTCTCTCCATAAACGAGATGTTTCCAATACATTAGCTTTATCAACACAACATAGCTTTTTAGAACGTGTCATTGCTAATTCAAAACCTTTTTTAGCTAAACGCTGTACTTCTACTCTGGTATAAACACAATTATCATAAGCCGTTTCGCCATCATCCCTTCTTCCTTTTTCACCAAAGTAGATACCTCCAGTTAATTCTCTTAAAAATACTAAATCGGTACCTTCAATACGTTCTTGTTTTAAAGGCGATTTATCTAATAATGAAGGAAATGTAAATGTTGGACGTACATTGGCAAACAAACCTAATTTTTTACGCATTTTTAATAAACCTTGCTCTGGACGTACTTTTGCAGAAGGATCATTATCAAAACGCGGATGCCCAATAGCACCAAATAATACCGCATCAGCAGCTGCGCAAACATCATGTGTAGCATCTGGATAAGGTTCTCCAACAGCATCAATAGCTGCTGCACCAGTTAAGGCAGGTTTCCACGTAATAGCGTGTCCGAATTTAGTAGCTACTGCATCACTCACTTTTACAGCTTGATCTATAACTTCTGGTCCAATACCGTCTCCGGCTAAAAGGGCTATATTAAATTTCATTTTTTATTTGTTTTATATTTTTATCTTCAGTTAATATTCAATCTCTGCCTGCAACAGGCAGACCTAACGCAACTTATCAAACAACTTCTGTCCTTTTTTAACTCACAATAATGTTCAACATTTTTTCAGTCGCTTTAATGGCAGATACCGTTTGATCTGAATCTAATCCACGAGTTTTAAACTCATTTTCTGAATTTTTCCAAGTAATAATCGTTTCACATAAGGCATCAGAATTACTTCCAGGTGGTATTCTTACGGCATAATCAATTAGACTTGGTAGTATCATTTTTTTCTTTTTGAATACACTTTTAATAGCATTCATAAAAGCATCAAATTGACCATCACCTTGTGAGCTCTCTTCAAAAATTTCATTATTAATAGTAATCGAAACCGTTGTTGATGGTTTCAATCCTTTGGAATGTGTTAATACATAAGCATTCACCTTTACTTTTTCCTCATATGTTCTGTCTAAAACATCCGAAATGATATATGGCAAATCTTCTTTGGTAACCACTTGCTTTTTATCGCCTAACTTAATAATACGTTGGGTTACTTTTTTTAAGTCTTCATCATTAAGTTGAAGTCCTAATTCCTGTAAATTCTTTTGAATATTGGCTTTTCCTGATGATTTTCCTAAAGCATATTTTCTGGTTCTACCAAAACGTTCAGGTAACAAATCACTGAAATATAAATTCTTTTTATTATCACCATCAGCATGAATTCCAGCTGTTTGCGTAAAAACATTAGCACCAACAACGGGTTTGTTAGAAGGAATCATTACTCCTGAAAACGTTTCAACTAATTTACTGATTGTATATAAAAAGGTTTCGTTTACCCCAATTTCAATATCTGGCATAAAATCATTAATCACAGCAATGGCACTGGCCATAGGGGCATTTCCAGCACGCTCTCCCATACCATTTATGGTTAAATGCAAACCATCGGCTCCAGCTTTTAGAGCTTCCATAACATTAGAAACCCCTAAATCGTAATCATTGTGCGCATGAAAATCGAAATGTAAATTTGGGTATTTATCTTTAATCTCCTTAACAAAATCATAAGATTCGGAAGGCGTTATAACGCCTAAAGTATCCGGAAGCATGATGCGTTTTACAGGCTGGGTAGACAAGAACTCTAAAAATTCCAAAACATAGGCTTTAGAATTTCGCATACCATTACTCCAATCTTCTAAATAAATATTGGTTTCAATATTATTTTCTTGAGCAAAATTTATATTTTGTTTAATTTCTGTAAAATGCTGATCTGGAGTCTTTTTAAGCTGGTGAGTTAAATGATTTAAAGAACCTTTGGTCAATAGATTTTGAACCTTTGCCCCTGCTTCCATCATCCATTTTATAGATACACCTTTATCAACAAAGGTTAAAACTTCAACAGCATTTAGATAATTATTTTCAGAAGCCCATTCTGTGACATCTTTTACCGCTTGAAGTTCGCCTTCAGAAACTCTAGCTGATGCAATTTCAATACGATCTACTTTTAATTCTTCAAGTAAAAGTTTTGCTATGGTGAGTTTTTCTGAAGCAGAAAACGACACACTCGAGGTTTGCTCACCATCGCGTAATGTCGTATCCATTATTTCTATGCGTTTTACTGCCATGTTTTAGAAAGGACGAGATTCTGTAAACGTTTCTATCTCACTCTTCATATTTTGTAAATAGTCAATATCATCAAAACCATTTAGCATATTTCCTTTTTTATAGCCGTTAATATCAAAAGATTCATGTGATCCTGATGATAATAAGGTAATCGTTTGTGCTTCTAAGTTAATTTCTAATTCTGTTTTTGGATCCGCATAAATCGCTTCAAAAATTTCATTAGAAAATTCAGGACTAATTTGTACTGGTAACACACCAATATTTAAACAGTTGTTTTTAAAAATATCTGCAAAAAAGCTAGATACCACACAACGGAAACCATAATCGTAAACCGCCCAAGCTGCATGTTCTCTGGAGGATCCAGAACCAAAGTTCTTTCCACCAACCAATATTTTACCGGTATAGATAGGATTGTTTAAAACAAAATCTTTTTTAGGCGTATTGTCTCCGTTATATCGCCAATCACGGAATAGATTATCTCCAAATCCATCACGCGTTGTCGCTTTTAAAAATCGTGCCGGTATTATTTGATCGGTATCTACATTCTCAATTGGCAACGGTACTGCTGTACTCGTTAATGTTGTAAATTTATCGTAAGCCATTCTAATTTGCTTTTGGCCTTTAGCTTTTTGCTATTGGCGAATATTTATATAATTTTAATTAGTTACTATTTTAGCTAATGGCAAACAGCCAAAAGCTATAGCCACTATAATAATTCTCTAGGGTCTGTAACCACACCTGTAACCGCAGCTGCAGCCGCAACTAACGGACTAGCTAATAAGGTTCTAGAACCTGGACCTTGACGGCCTTCAAAGTTTCTGTTTGAGGTACTTACTGCATATTTACCGGCAGGAACTTTATCATCGTTCATTGCTAAGCAAGCTGAGCATCCTGGTTCTCTTAATACAAAACCAGCATCTTCAAAGATATCCAGTAAACCTTCTTCCTTAATTTTTGCTTCTACAACATGTGAACCCGGAACTAACCAAGCTGTTACATTATCTGCCTTTTGTCTGCCTTTAACTATAGAAGCAAAAGCTCTAAAATCTTCAATACGTCCATTTGTACAACTTCCAATAAACACATAATCGATTTTTTTACCAATCATTTGCTCATCTTCTGCATAGCCCATGTAAGCTAAAGATTTATCATAAGTTGCTTTACCACCTTCTACAGATTCAGCCGATGGAATATTCTTAGAAATCCCCATACCCATTCCTGGATTGGTACCATAAGTAATCATTGGTTCAATATTACGGGCATCAAAAGATATTTCTTTATCAAAAGTAGCACCTTCGTCGGTTTTTAGAGTTTCCCAGTAATTCATGGCTTTGTCCCAATCAGCACCTTTAGGTGTCATGGCACGACCTTTAATGTACTCAAATGTTTTTTCATCTGGAGCAATCATACCACCACGTGCACCCATCTCTATTGATAGATTGCAAACGGTCATACGGCCTTCCATGGTCATGTTTTCAAAAACATCACCAGCATATTCAACAAAATAGCCTGTAGCACCAGAAGTTGTTAATTGCGAAATGATATATAATCCAACATCTTTTGGAGTTACACCTTTACTTAACGGCCCATTAACACTAATACGCATTTTTTTAGGCTTAGGCTGCATGATGCATTGGGTAGTCAATACCATTTCTACTTCTGAAGTTCCAATACCAAATGCTATAGCGCCAAAAGCACCGTGCGTTGATGTATGTGAATCTCCACAAACGATAGTCGCTCCTGGAACTGTAATACCGTTTTCTGGCCCTACAACGTGAACAATACCATTATTTTGATGTCCTAATCCCCAGTGACTAATACCGTATTGCTTAGCATTATCTTCTAATGTTTTTAATTGATTAGCCGATAATGGATCTTGAACTGGTAAATGTTGATTGATTGTTGGTGTATTATGGTCAGCAACAGCAAATGTACGCTTTGGATATAATACGCTTAATCCTCTGCTTTTTAAACCAACGAAAGCCACAGGACTTGTAACTTCATGAATTAAGTGACGATCTATATACAACACATCTGGTCCATCTGCAATGTTTCGCACAACATGCGAATCCCACACTTTGTCAAATAATGTACTACTCATAAAAATTTTAAATTTTGTATTAAAATAGCTTTTAGAAGCTAAATAGATAAACAAATTTAGATTTTATTACAGTATTTTAAAACTTTAAGATGCTTTGTTATTGAATTTTTATAAAATTGCCAATAGATGCATTATAAATTGAATTATCTTCAACAGATTAACACTATTGATTATAATTTATGAAACCCATTTTTTATGGTTTTAAAAAAGACTTTGTTGGTCATCTTCATTAGGTATAGTAAGCGAATACCCCAATTCTGTATTCAATTTTTTAATGAAATATGCTGAAAGCAAAGGGGATTCTTTTTCAATGTTTTGATGAATGAAAAAATCGATTTCTTGAATACCCAAATCCTTCCAATGTTTTAGGCGTTCTACCCAATCATCTAAACGTGTATAATCCGTTGGGTGATTTGCACCAACATAGCGAACAAAAGCGGTTGCATTGGTTAATCGCATATGCATTAAATCACGTCGACCTGCCGTATCTACTATCACATTTGAAATATTATTTGCTTCTAAAAGTTGATATAAATCTTCGGCAACAGCAGCATCATTATACCAATTTGTATGTCTAAATTCTATAGCCAATGGAATTTCTTTTGGCCAATTTTCAACAAAATGGATAACTCTATCAAAATCTTTAGGTGCAAAATTAGAATGCATTTGAAGAAAGATCGTTCCTAATTTTTCTTTTAAATTTGAAGCGTTATACAAATAGTTTTCAACTACGGATTGTGTTTCATTTAAGCGTTTCCAATGACTAATTTCTTGATTTAGTTTTGGGAAAAATTTAAATCCTTTCGGGGTTTTATCATACCATTTTGAAAATTGTTCTGCAGGAAAAATTCTGTAAAACGTGGCGTTTAATTCTATAGCATTAAATTGTGAAGAATAATAACCCAGCTCATCTTTTGTGCCGCGCGGATAAAACCCTTTAAGGTCTGCCCTATTCCATTTGGCACAACCTACATAAATTTCTGGATCCAAAAAATTAGAGGTTTCGCCCTTAACCTTTTCTAGGGTTTTTTTAGTATCCGGATGGTCTTTGGGTAATGTAAAGTCAACTATTTCTGGATTATCTACGCTTCCAAATTTCATATTTAAAATTTTCAATAAAGATAGAAAAATCTGAAATGTTAATAACCTCGTTAACAATTAGAAAGTCTTGAATAAAAATTAAGGATTAATAATCTATATTTTTATTAAAAATCTACAAGATGAACTCCAGACAATCCAACCTTAAAGGTATTCGCCCAGAAATCTTAAGCACTACAATTAATGATAACATGAGTAATGACGAGCGTTTTCAGAATTTAGTGTTGCGCCCAATTATTAAGTTACAAAACGATTTATTAATTCAGGTTTTTAAGAATTACATAGCCAAGCATAAATCTGTTTTTTATGATTTACCTTTAGAAAAACGCATGGACTACATTGAAAATGCGATTCAAAAAGACATGAAACTTCGTAATGCTATGAAAGGCATGATTATAGGGCTTTTTACCGTTGAAGAATACCTGATTTATATTGAAAACTCATCCGCATTAAACAAACGTATGATGAACATTACTAAAGACCGTTTGTTAAGTCATATTCAATTGTTTGAGAAACCGGAGTTATTGGCCGCGGTATAATTCTATCATGTCGAACGCACGTGAGACATCTCATAGTGTAACAAACCAAAAACAATGAAATATCTCAATAGTGCCTCATTTCGATATAACAATGCCTTCATCTAAATCAAAGAAACCCCATTCAAATCAGTAGTCAATACATCACTCATATAATCAAAAAATGGGCGAATGGCCTTAAAAGACACATCAACTTCATTTAAAAAATTGGCATCCAAAACCTCTTTATCTGTATACTTCTTAGTGAAAATATATTGTTTTTTCTTTATTAAATCTATGGCTTTATGATCTTTTGAAAATCCTCTTGGAGCAGATTTCACTTCATCACCAACAAAGGAATTACCCCAAACAGCATTGAATTTTTTATCAGCTAAAATTTCTCGTATTTCAGAATCATCCATTTCAAATTCTTTACGTATTCTTAATAAATCTGCTGGTGCTGGCTCCCAAAACCCAGTAGCTATAAAGCTTTCATTATTTGGTTGAATATGAAGATAGTATCCGCCTCTTAATCTAGGTTTTGTTCTATGAAAAGATCCTCCAAAATGGGTTTTATAAGGCAATTTATTCTTTGAAAAACGTACATCTCGATAAATTCTAAATATTTTTAATTTATCGATTTCATCATGCTCATTTAGGGTTTCAAAAATAGAATTGTAAATATTTTTAATGTCTTTTTCAATAGCCTTGAATTCGGGCTTATTCTCATTAAACCAATCACGATTATTATTTTTTTCTAATTTTTTAAAGAATGAAAAAACATCTTTAGATACAGTAATACTCATAAGTTAGATACTTTGATTGATAGACAATTTGTAAAGCTAAGTTGTTTATTGCGTGTGTAAATTACAAAAGCTTTAGCATTATTCAAATTCTATTTTGTTAAGAATCAATCCAGATGCTGGTGCTATATAATTCATTTTTACCGTACTATTAGGCAACAGACTGGTTTTAATAGCTTCTAATGTTAGTTTACCTTTTCCTAAATCTATAAGTGTCCCCATCATTAACCGGATTTGATTTCGCATAAATCCTTTTCCTTTTACTCGAAGAATATATGTTTTTTCAGGAAAATAATTGGCGGTATAGATGGTGTTTTCAACTAATTCGCACAGTAAAATTTCACGATTGTAAATGCCATTATCGCTTGGCTTATAGCAATAGGTTTTAAAGTAATGCTTCCCTTGAAATAATTTAGCGCCTTCTTTCATAATTTCAATATCTAAATCATCTAGAATAGTTGTCATTATAGGCGCACAAAATGGATGGTTTTTTTGTCCAAAAGAAAATAAATAAAGGTATTCTTTAACTTTTGAATGATTAATAATATTAAATTTCTCATCAACTTCACGAATATGTAATGCTCGAATGTCTTGCGGCAAATTATAGTTGAATAGTTCTAAAAAGGTAGATTGGTCTTCAATAGGTTCTTGTAAAAACAATTCGAATGCAGCACTTTCCGCCGATACCATAGCATCTGTTCTCCCAGAACTTAGGCTTTTAAATGGTTTGCCTTCCAAAATATAATTTAATGTTCTGTCGACCATTAAATGTAATGTTTTCACACTTGGCTGTTTTTGCCATCCATGAAATCTATATCCTAAATATTGAATGGAAATGACGTAAAAATGCTTCTTCATGATGTGCTTTTAGGAGGCCGAAAAGTACATTCTTTTATTAATTGTAGCAAAAAATTTATAACTTGTTACTCTAATTTCTAACTAAAAACTAAATATTATGTCTAAATCATCAACTAATAAACCACCAATTTGGTTTTGGATTGTAAGTGTTATTGCGCTTGTTTGGAACGGTATGGGTATAAATGCTTATTTGCAACAAGCTTATAATACCGAAAGCTATCAAGCTATGTATACTACAGAACAACAAGAAATAGCTGCCAACCTGCCAATTTGGGTTACCGCTGCTTTTGCTATTGCGGTTTTTGCAGGTGCTTTAGCCGCTTTATTATTATTGCTTAGAAAAAAACTAGCTACAAAACTTTGGATGCTCTCCCTTATTGCAGTAATACTTCAAATGGGGTATTTACTTATTAATGGTTATGCTTCCAGTATTGGAATGACCATAATGATCATTGTATTTGCCTTTGTTTTTGTATGGTTTTCAAGACTATCTGCCTCGAAGGGGTGGATATCATAAAAATTACTAATCAGTCAATAAAAAGTGTTAGAACAATGTTTTAACACTTTTTATTTATGTCTTCCTTTTAATTCGCTTTCAATATCTTTTAAAGTAAATCCTTTTGCTTGTAATAACATTAAATAATGAAACAGTAAATCTGCTGATTCATAAAGAAATAATTCATCGTTATTATCCATAGCTTCAATAACGGTTTCTACAGCTTCCTCACCTACTTTTTGAGCGACTTTATTAATACCTTTTGAAAACAGACTAGCTACATAAGATTTTTCAGTATCCTTATTTGCAACGCGCTCTGATATAACATTTTCTAAGGTTGAGAAAAAACCATATGATGACTTATTGTCTTCTCCCCAACAATTATCTGTTCCTTTATGGCATGTTGGACCCGTAGGATTTACCTGAATTAAAAGTGTATCATTATCACAATCATTTTTGATATCAACAAGGTTTAAAAAATTACCGCTTTCTTCACCTTTTGTCCATAGGCGTTGTTTACTTCTACTAAAAAAAGTAACTTGTTTTGTTTCTATAGTTTTTTGATAAGCTGCTTCATTCATGTAGCCTAACATCAATACATTTTTTGTTATGGCATCTTGAATAATTGCTGGAACTAAGCCCTTTGAGTTGTATTTTATTACCATGATTATTTTTTTATAAATTGCTAAAACTGCCAAATATTTGGAACAGCAGCATGACGACTAAAGTCGCACTTCTATATGATTCTTTTTTAATTCTTTTTTTAATTCAGGGATGGGTATTTCTCCGAAGTGGAATACACTTGCCGCTAAGGCTGCATCTGATTTTCCATCTTTAAACGTGTCTATAAAATGCTGCACATTTCCCGCACCTCCTGAGGCTATTATTGGAATATTTAATTCTTCAGATAGTTTAGCTAAAGCTTCATTGGCAAATCCGTTTTTTGTACCATCATGATTCATTGAGGTAAACAAAATTTCACCAGCACCACGTTGTTCAACTTCTTTTGCCCATTGAAATAAATCGATCTCTGTTGGAATACTTCCTCCTGCTAAATGCACTTTCCAATTACCATCAACCTGTTTTGCATCAATGGCCACAACAACACATTGGCTTCCAAATTTATTCGATAATTCATTTACCAATTCGGGTCTTTTAACTGCTGAAGAGTTTATAGATACTTTATCTGCACCACATTGCAAAAGTGCATCCACATCCGCGACAGATGAAATACCACCCCCTACAGTAAATGGGATATTAACTTGTTCCGCAACGTGTAAAACCATATCTAAAGTGGTTGCACGTCCTTCTAAAGTCGCTGATATATCTAAAAACACTAACTCATCGGCTCCGTAATCAGCATATTGTTTAGCGAGTTCTACTGGATCTCCAGCATCACGCAAATCAACAAAATTGACACCTTTTACTGTGCGTCCATTTTTAATATCTAGACAAGGTATAATTCTCTTTGTTAACATCTGTTTTTTTTTAAGTAAATAGTATTTAGTCGTTAGTATCTAGTTTATAGTAGTTAGTATTTAGTAGTTGGCTTAAGGCTATTTTGTAAGGATCTGTTCATTTTTTGAATTTCTTCCTGCTCCTTCAGCAATGTTAGACGGTATTGAAACACTACATCTTTTTATCTGAGAAATTAACCCAAAACGTTCTTCATTAGGCAACGCTTTAGATGTCAAATAAATTTGTTCTACCAAATCCATTGATTTTTTTCCAAATATGTAAATCTTCAAATTTATTCATTCTAATTACTAACGACTAACTAATAATCACTTTATAGCTATACAAATTTTTCTAGTTCATAAAGGCTGATTCTGTTTTCGTAAATAGCTTTTCCTATAATAACACCTTCACAACCTAATTCAATTAATTTTGGTAATTCATCAATATGAGAGATTCCACCTGATGCAATCAACTTTATAGATTGCCCGATACTACTATTACTACATGCTTCAATGATTTCTTTATACAAATCAAACGATGGCCCTTGCAACATCCCATCTTTTGAAATATCTGTACAAATTACATACTGAATTCCTTTCTTTTGATAGTTTTTTATAAATGGAATAACATCCTCTTTACTTTGCTCCATCCATCCGCTTATAGAAATTTTCCCAGCATCACTATCTGCTCCAAGAATGATTTTGTTTCCGCCATATTTATTAATCCATCCTTCAAAAGTTTCAGTATCTTTAACTGCAATACTTCCCCCAGTTATTTGTCTTGCTCCAGAATTAAAGGCAATGTGTAAATCTTCATTGGTTTTTAAACCACCTCCAAAATCTATTTTTAATTTTGTTTTCGAAGCAATCTGTTCAAGGACTTTGTAATTTACAATGTGTTTTGCTTTAGCTCCATCTAAATCAACTAAATGCAAGTATTCAATACCTGAAGCTTCAAACATTTTTGCCACTTCAAGCGGGTTTTCATTATAAATCTTTTTAGTATCATAATCGCCTTTGGTTAAGCGAACACATTTTCCATCGATGATATCTATTGCTGGTATTATTCTCATTTTTTTAAGCTGTTTGCTTTTGGCTTTTAGCTATTGACTAATTTCCAATGTTATTTATAAATCTAAAAAGTTTTGTAATATTCTAGCTCCTGCTGTACTACTTTTTTCTGGATGAAACTGAACGCCATAAAAATTTTCGTGCTTTAAAGCAGAAGCGTAATTGATGCCATAATCCGTCTTAGCTATAGTTTCATTACAATGTTCTGCATAATAACTATGCACCAAGTACATATACTCATTTTCTTTAATACCTTTAAATAAATCTGACTTTAAATCTTTAATAACATTCCAGCCCATTTGCGGGACTTTTACATTACTGTCAAATCGTTTTACATCTGTTTGAAAAATACCTACACCTTTTGTATGGCCTTCTTCTGTTGATTTACAGAGTAATTGCATCCCTAAGCAAATCCCTAACACGGGTTGTTTAAGTGTCGGGATTAATTTATCTAAGCCACTTTCTTTTAGCATTTTCATGGCACTACTAGCCTCTCCAACACCTGGGAAAACAATTTTATCTGCAGATTTTATTACATCGGCATCATTTGATAAAATAGCATCTACGCCCAAACGTTTAAAGGCAAACTGGATACTTTTTATGTTTCCAGCTCCATAATTTATAATAACTAATTTCATTTTTAAGCTTTTAGTTCTAGGCCCTTGGCTTTTAGCAAGTTGCTAATTGCTAAAGGCATAAAACTATTTATAACATTCCTTTTGTTGATGGTAAAATCATTTTTTCAATATCGCGTTTTACAGCCATTTTAATGGCTTTTGCAAAAGCTTTAAATATGGCCTCAATTTTATGGTGCTCATTGGTGCCTTCTGCTTTGATATTTAAATTGCATTTGGCTCCATCGGTAAACGATTTAAAGAAATGATAAAACATTTCGGTTGGCATTTTACCAATCATTTCTCGTTTAAAATCGGCTTCCCAAACCAACCAATTCCGACCTCCAAAATCAATCGCAGCTTGTGCATAGCAATCATCCATAGGTAGGCAAAAACCATAACGTTCTATACCTAGTTTTTTACCTAGTGTTTTGTTAAACAATTCACCTAAAGCTATGGCTGTATCTTCTATGGTATGGTGTTCATCAACGTCTAGGTCGCCATCAACCTTAATGTTTAAATCTAATTGTCCGTGACGTGCTATTTGATCTAGCATATGGTCAAAAAAAGCTAATCCTGTATCAATTTTACTTTTCCCAGTGCCATCAAGGTTTAATTGAATGGCTATTTTTGTTTCATTCGTATTTCTGATTAAACCTCCTGAACGCTCATCCGCTTTTAAAAATGCATATATTTTGGCCCAATCATTACTTTCTAAAGCAATAAAATCATTTAAGGTTTCACGTTTTACAGTAATTTCGTTTGTTCCTAAATTGGTTTCATCATTAATGAATATACCTTTGGCTCCCAAATTTTTAGCCAATTCAATATCGGTTAACCTATCACCTATTACAAATGAATTTTCTAAATCATAATCTTCAGAAAAATATTTAGTCAACAAGCCTGTATTAGGCTTTCTTGTTGGAGCATTGTCTTTTGCAAACGTTCTATCTATAAACTGTTCTTTAAAAGTAATTCCTTCGTCTTCAAAGGTTTTAATTATAAAATTGTGAACGGGCCAAAATGTGTTTTCTGGATAAACATCTGTACCTAATCCATCTTGATTGGTAATCATGACAATTTCATAATCCAATTCATTAGCAATTCTACCAAGATATTGAAATACTTTTGGGTAAAACTCTAACTTTTCAAAAGAATCTATTTGTTCATCTGCTGGCTCTCTAATAATGGTGCCATCTCTATCGATAAAAAGTACTTTTTTCATTATATAGAATTTAGAGTATCTATTAATATTTTATTTTCTTCAGGTGTACCGATGGTAAAACGCAAACAATTTTCGCAACCTGGCTGTGTTGTTCTATTTCTAATAACTATGCCCTTTTCTATAAGCTGATTATAACGTTTTGTTGCATCATCCACTTTTACCAGAACAAAATTAGCATCTGTTGGATATATCTTAAATATGAAATCCACCAAATTTAATTTGCTTATTAAAACATCTCGCGCTTGTAAAATATCTAAAACTTGTTGTTTTGTCAATTCATTTTGCTCTAATTGTAAAATCGCTTTTTGTTGCGTTAATTCGTTTACATTATATGGCGGCTTAATGCGATTCAAAACTGAAATAATAGCTTCTGATGCAAAACAAATTCCCAAGCGAATTCCTGCCATACCATAAGCTTTTGAAAGTGTTTGGGTTACAATTAAATTAGGAAATTCATTTAATCTACTTACCCAACTTTCTTCATTTGAAAAATCAATATAAGCTTCATCTATAACGACTATACCTTTAAATTCTTTAATTAGTTTTTCTATAGCTATAGCCTCAAAACTATTTCCTGTTGGATTATTAGGTGAACATAAAAACAACAGTTTAGATTTTGTGTCAGCTTCATTTAAAATAGTATCAACTTTGGGTTGGAAATCATCATCTAACTGAACTCTTTTAATTTCAACAGCATTAATGTTTGCCAACACACTATACATGCCATAAGTTGGTGGTAATGTAATGATGTTATCCTGATTAGGCTCACAAAAAGCCCTGAATATTAAATCTAAAACTTCATCACTTCCGTTTCCTAAAAGTATGTTTTTAACAGGAATGCCTTTTATTTCTGACAATAATGATTTAACAGTCCTTTGTTGTGGGTCTGGATATCGGTTTACGCCATTTTCAAAAGGATTTTCATTGGCATCTAAAAATACCATATCATCACTATTACCTTGAAATTCATCTCTTGCCGATGAATACGGTTTTAGTGCTTTTATTGTTGGTCTTATTAAATCTTGAATGTTCATTATTTCAAATCCTTTAAACGAATGGTCACAGCGTTTTTATGTGCTTGTAAGCCTTCAGCTTCTGCCATTAACTCAATAGTTTCTCCTATATTTAAAATACCTTCTTTTGATATTTTCTGAAAGGTCATACTCTTCAAAAAACTATCGAGATTGACTCCTGAATAGGCTTTTGAAAAGCCATTTGTAGGCAAGGTATGATTGGTTCCTGAAGCATAATCGCCGGCACTTTCTGGTGTATAATCCCCTATAAAAACTGAACCTGCATTATTTATTCCGTTTACGTATAAAACTTCATTTTTAGCACAAATAATAAAATGTTCTGGACCATATGCATTAATTAATTCTAGTGCGATGTCATCATTCTCAACATAAATTAGCTTTGAATTTGCTATGGCTTTTTCTGCAATGGTTTTACGCGGTAGCACCTTTAGTTGTTTTTCAATTTCTTCTGAAACTGAATTGATTAAATCATTGGATGTTGATACTAAAATAACTTGACTATCGGTACCGTGTTCTGCTTGACTTAACAAATCGGAAGCAATATAAGATGCGTTTCCTGATGCATCGGCAACAACCAATAATTCACTTGGCCCTGCTGGCATATCAATGGCTACACCATACTTTGTTGCTAATTGTTTAGCTACTGTAACAAACTGATTTCCTGGTCCGAAAATTTTATAAACCTGAGGGATAGTAGCTGTGCCAAGAGTTAAACCAGCAATAGCCTGTATACCTCCAACTTTTATGATTTTGGTCACCCCACAAAGTTGTGCCGCAAATAAAATTTCTGGTGCCAAATGACCTGTTTTATTTGGTGGTGAACATAAAACAATGTCTTTACAACCAGCAAGTTGAGCTGGAACCGCTAGCATTAAAACTGTTGAAAACAAAGGTGCGGTACCGCCAGGAATATATAAACCCACTTTTTGTATGGGACGTTTTTCTTGCCAACATTGTACACCATTAGTTGTTTCTATTTCTACTTTTGATGTTTTTTGTGCTTTGTGAAATGCTTCTATATTTTGCTTTGCTAACTTAATAGCATTTTGAAGTTTTTCTGGCACGTTTTGGATAGATGTTTGAATCTCTTCCGTTGTAACGATGTTAGAATCCAGAGAAATTCCATCAAAATATGACGTATATTTTTTGATAGCTTCATCACCTTTTTGAGAAACTTCCTCAAAAATCTGATTTACAGTAGCTTCAATATCATCAACTGTTTGTGTTGGCCGTTTTAGAATTTCCGACCAGTCACTTCTATTTGGATTATTTATGATTTGCATTTTAATTAAAGCTAAATTATAATACCATTTTTTCTATTGGGCATACCAAAATACCTTGAGCGCCATTATTTTTCAATTCATCAATAACATCCCAAAACTCATTTTTACTAATCACGGAATGTACTGAACTCCAACCCTCTTCTGCTAAAGGCAAAACTGTTGGGCTTTTCATTCCTGGCAATACATTTATAATGTCTTGTATTTTATCATTTGGTGCATTAAGTAAAATATATTTAGATTGTCGTCCTTTTAAAACGGATTGAATCCTGAATTGAATTTTATCTAATATTGCTTGTTTTTCTTCACTTAAAATGGGTGAAACTGCTAATACAGCTTCAGATTTTAGAATAGTATCTACTTCTTTTAAATTATTTTTAAACAAGGTGCTTCCACTTGAAACAATATCGCAAATGGCATCTGCAAGTCCAATATTCGGAGCTATTTCCACGGAACCATTAATAATATGTAGATTGGCTTTTACCCCATTTTTATCTAAATACATTTGCACTGTATTTGGGTAAGAGGTCGCTATGCGTTGGCCTTCTAAATCTTTAATACTTGAATATTTTGCAGATTTTGGAACTGCTATACATACGCGACAAGTTGAAAAACCAAGCTTTTCAACGACATGAATGCCTTTTCCTTTTTCTATTAAAACATTTTCTCCAATTATGGCAGCATCAACCACACCATCTTTTAAATACTGTGGTATATCGCCATTTCTTAAATAGAACACTTCTACAGGAAAGTTTCTAGCTGAAGCTTTCAATTGGTCTTTTCCATTATCGATGGAAATACCGATATCTTTTAAAATTCTCATCGAGTCTTCATTTAATCGTCCCGATTTCTGTACTGCAATTCTTAATTTACTCATTTTATTGTTTTTATGAGTTTGAAACAATCTAGTTGGTATTATAATTAAAAAACCCGCTTGATTGTCTCAAACGGGTTTAAAATATATGTTGATTTTATTCAATACATTTTCACTTCGCTTGAGGGCAAATATGAAAATGATGATGTAATTGAATAAAAATCATGTCTTGTTTTTTTTCTTATGCAAATATCTGTAATTTATATGGATAATTCCAAATTATTATTACAATTCTTAAAAACTATTGATTATTATAGATATTTAGTTTAAAATATTATTTATTATTCAAAATAATCAACAGTTATCTAAATTTCTTAATTTTAATCCTATTGATTTCCAAGGATAATTGGCATTCCACTATCACCTGAACCAATAACTATCACTTTGCTATTTGATGATTCAGAAAGCTTAACAGTTGCTTCTATACCTTTATCTTGAAGAATTTTATCTGTCAATGATGCGCTTAATATACGGTTAGCATCTGCTTTACCTTGTGCTTCAATAATTACTTTTTCGGCTTCTTTCTTTGCTGTAACCAGCCTAAATTCATACTCTAAAGATTCTTGCTCTTGCTTTAGCTTACGTTCAATGGCATCTTTAATAGTATTTGGTAGTTTTACATTTTCTACAAGGACACGTTTTACATTAACATATTGTCCTTCTAATTCTATTCTAACTTGTTCTAAAATTTCTAATTCTATAATATCTCTTTTACTAGAGTAAAGTTGCTCAGGTGTATAACGTCCAACAACACTTTTTGCAGCTGCATTTATGGCTGGACTTAGGAGTTCTCTAATATAATCCTCACCTTTTGTTTGAATTAGTTTTCCTAGGTTTTTATATTCTGGCTCAAACCAGATAGTGCCGCTTACAGTAATATCTAACCCGTTTACTGAAAGGACATTCATGTTGTCTGAAATAGATTGCTGACGAACTTTTTGAACAATCATATCATTCCAAGGTGCTACAATATGAAAGCCTTCACCGTAAGTTCGCTCTGTATTAATACCGTCGCCAAGAGGTTCAAATAAAACGCCTCCTTCACCTGGCCCTATAGTTACTAATGATTTAGATAATATTATTACTAATACAATTGCGCCAACTATAAAAGGCAATGCTATTTTTGGTAATTTTTCCATTATTTATTTTTATTTAAGTTAATCCGTTATATTTTCTTAAAAACCACTCTATACCAAGGCTTAATGCTATAATGGCAAGTAGATATTTCCAATCTATCAAAGGTATGCTATTTTTGCTGCTTTTTTGAATTGGAACGTATCTATTATCATTTATTAATGTGCTAACTAAATCTTGAGTGGTATTAATAAAATGACTTGAACCTGAACTGTTAGTAGCTAACTGCTGTAATTTTGTTACATTGGCATTTAAAAATTGTTGTTCTACGTTATACTCTAGAATCTGAAAACTGCCTGATTTAGATATATTTTCATTGGAAGCTTTTATTGTAAAATCATATTCTGCTGCTGGCAAACTACTTAAATCTACTTGATAATTATTGTTTTTTAGAATTAGAGGAAATGTTTTTTGTGCTTTTGAAAGCTTATCCAGTACAATGATTTTTAGTGTTTCACGTGTGTCAAATACATAGTTTTTATCAAAAAATTCTGCTTTTATCACAATATTGCTACTACCATTGTAAAATGATTCGTAATCGATATTCAATCTACTTCTTTGTTTATTGGATGCTAAATACTGAATAAGCTTACCAACAAAATCATCAAATTCGTTAAAGGAATTACTATTTATATAACTTTGTGCACGCCATTGCCAAATATTTTCTCCAAACAACACAGCTTCCCTTCTACCGTTAGTTTCAAAAGTTGCCAATAACGGGCTTTCTGTCGAAACACCATTTATGGTTTTATTTAAAATAGATTCAAAAGGTACTGAAAATCTTGTAGAACCAAAGTTTGAAAGTAATGGTGGAAATGACTCGAAATTCAAATCCTCAATAATAAATGGTGAGTAATTAATATTTAATTCTGCTTGATAGTTTTCTGTTTGATTTGTTATGTCTTGGGTATAGTTTTTATTAATTCTATTTAAAAAACTCAAGTCTGTTTTTGCTCCAAAAACACTAAATCTGTTCTTGTTTTGTAGATCTAAAAGTGTGAATAATTTATTGAATTTATTATTTGGCTGATACAATATAATTAACTGAAAATCATTTATTTGACTTAATATTTCTTTTGAGTTAAAAAATAACACGGAACGCTGTTCATTGCTTTCAATACTTTTCTTAAGCGTACCTAAATCTGGATGTGGAAAATCGCTAACAATCGCTATTTTTGTTTTCTGATTGATAACTTCAACTGCAAAATTTTTAGAATTATTTATTTTATTTTTTTCACTTTCTAAAGGAACTAGGGTAGCTTTATAATTACTAACCCCGACCTTATTTGCTGGTAATGTGAAATTGATGACTTTTGAATTATTGCTTTTCGAAAATTTTACGCTTTCAGAATAAACAGTTGTATTACCGTTATTAACTACAAACCTTGAATTTATAGTGTTATTTCCATTATAAACTAGAATAGCTTCAACAGGAAATTTATTCTTTAAGTAGGCATACTTGTTAACATTTAATTGCTGAATCTTTAAATCGGTATAAGTAATCGTATCTCCTAATATTATTGGATATATAGGTTGATTATATATATTTGAAACAAATTGATAATCATTGCCGTAGGTTTGATTTCCGTCTGAAACTAAAAGTGTTGGTGCTGTTGTTTGTTTATATATTTGGGTTAGTTGACTAAAGGCATTATAGATATTGGTTTGCTTTTCTGTAAAAGTTACCGAATCGGAAGCTTTTAATGATTCTCCAAACGTATAATATTCTAAATTAAATTTATCTTTTAAATCTTTATTCGCTGATAATTTTTCAAAAAAATCATTAACCTTTTTATCTTGATTAAGGTGTTTAATTGAACTTGAATTATCAATAACCACTACTAAATCAGGTTTTTCAACAGACAGTTTAATTTGCTCGAAACTGGGGTTTATAAGAAGTAATAAAACAGCAAACAGACTAATAAACCTTAAAAAAGAAAAAAGCATGTCTAATTTAGACACGCTTTTCTTTTTATTAAAATACTGAAAAAGCGCTAATAACAGTGCTATAATCCCAGCAATTATAATATATATTAGAGTTTCTGTTTGCATTAATGAATTTTTGATTTACGATTTAAAATTCTAAAATCGCAAACCGTAATTTATGTCAACATTCCGCCGTCTACATTTAAAGTCTGCCCTGTTACATAAGCACTCATATCGCTAGCTAAAAACACACAAACATTTGCAATGTCTTCTGGTGTACCGCCTCGTTTTAAAGGAATTCCGGCACGCCATCCTTTTACAACTTCTTCATCAAGTTTGGCTGTCATTTCAGTTTCAATAAAACCAGGAGCAACAACGTTACTTCTAATATTTCTTGAGCCTAATTCTAAAGCTACAGATTTAGAAAACCCGATGATACCTGCTTTTGAAGCGGCATAATTGGTTTGTCCTGCATTCCCTTTAACACCTACCACTGAACTCATATTGATTATTGAGCCTTTGCGTTGTTTTAACATTGTTCTTTGAACGGCTTTTGTCATATTGAAAACAGATTTCAAATTGACTTCAATAACGGTATCAAAATCGGCTTCAGAGAGACGCATTAATAAGTTATCTTTTGTTATACCTGCGTTATTCACCAAAACATCAATACTTCCAAATTCGGCAACAACGTCGTTAGCCAAGTCTTGAGCTTCTTCAAAACTTGCAGCGTTACTTTTATACCCTTTAGCTTTTACACCTAGTGCATTAAGTTCTTTTTCTAATGCGTTTGCTGCATCGACAGATGAACTATACGTAAACGCTACATTTGCACCTTGTGCTGCAAACACTTGTGCTATGCCCTTACCTATACCCCTACTTGCTCCAGTAACTATGGCTGTTTTTCCTTCTAAAAGTTTCATGTGTTATTTAGTTAGTTGTTATTAATCTTGTAGTATCAAATATAATAAATCCAAATGGCTTCAAATAAAAAAACCTCACAAGATTTGTAAGGTTTTAGAATTTATTTTCTATGTTTTAAGCTAATACTTCAGCTATCTTTTTACCAATTTCAGCGGGAGAATCAACAACATGAATTCCACATGCTCTCATGATTTTCTTTTTGGCTTGTGCTGTATCGTCACTACCTCCAACAATAGCACCTGCATGTCCCATAGTACGTCCTGCAGGGGCTGTTTCGCCAGCTATAAAACCTACAACAGGCTTTTTGCTTCCGCTAGATTTGTACCAATTAGCAGCATCGGCTTCCAATTGCCCTCCTATTTCCCCAATCATAACAACAGCTTCGGTTTCTGGATCGTTAATTAATAATTCAACAGCTTCTTTAGTTGTTGTCCCGATAATTGGATCGCCTCCAATACCAATTGCTGTAGTAATGCCTAAACCTTGTTTAACAACTTGGTCAGCAGCTTCATAAGTCAGAGTACCAGATTTAGAAACAATACCTACTTTACCTTGCTTGAATACAAATCCAGGCATGATACCAACTTTAGCTTCTCCAGGGGTAATAACACCAGGGCAGTTTGGTCCAATTAATCTACAGTCTTTATTTTTTATATAATTTGATGCGGTAATCATATCGGCAACAGGAATACCTTCTGTTATGGTAATGATTACTTTTATACCAGCATCGGCAGCTTCCATAATAGCATCGGCAGCAAATGCCGGTGGAACAAAAATAATTGTAGTATCTGCTCCAACTTGCTCAACAGCTTCTAAAACTGTGTTAAAAACAGGTTTATCCAAATGCTTTTGACCTCCTTTTCCTGGGGTAACACCGCCAACAACGTTGGTGCCATATTCAATCATTTGACTGGCATGAAATGTTCCTTCACTACCTGTAAATCCTTGAACTATTATTTTTGAATCTTTGTTTACTAAAACGCTCATAGAAGATTTTTTATCATTATTATAATTACTTAACAAAAGTAATTTTTTGTATTATATTTTTAAAGTAAAATTCAAATTACTTTTTACCGTTTTCTTTTAATTTTTCTAGTATTTCTGGAATCTTTCTTATTGATGCAATTTCTTTGTATTTAGAACGGAAATCATCGGCTGGTATTCCAAAATAGCTTTTACCGCCTTCAAGAGATTTACTGACTCCTGCTTTGGCAGATATAACTGCTTTTTTTCCAATTGTAATCCCGCTAGTTATACCGACTTGTCCCCAAATAGTAACTTCATCTTCTATAACAACGCATCCTGCTATACCGACTTGAGATGCTATTAAACACTTTTTTCCGACAACTGTATCATGTCCAATTTGAACTTGGTTGTCAATTTTAGAACCTTCTTTAATTCTTGTGTCTGCGGTTACCCCTCTATCTATGGTGCAAGCAGCACCTATATCCACATGGTCTTCAATAACGACGCGTCCAGAAGATTTTAATCTATCATAACCTTCTGGTCTATTTTTATAGTAAAATGCATTAGCTCCTAAAACTGTTCCTGCATGAAGTGTTACATGATTACCAATAACGGCATCATCATAAATACTTACATTGGAATGAATAATACAATCATCGCCAATTACTACATTATTACCTATAAAACAATTAGGTTGAATGATGGTGTTCTTACCTATTTTTGCTGAAGGCGAAATTGAAGCATTTGAAGCCTGAAAAGGTTTGAAATGTTCGGTTAGTTTATTAAAATCCCTAAACGGGTCATCACTAACTAATAAAGCTTTTCCATCTGGACATTCTACCTCTTTATTAATGAGTATGATAGTTGCTTCGGAATTAAGCGCTTTGTCGTAATATTTAGGATGGTCCACAAAAACAATATCACCTGGCTCTACAACATGAATTTCGTTCATGCCCTCTACAGGAAAATTATCGTCGCCAATATAATTGGAACCTATTAGATTGGATATATATTTTAGAGTTTGTGGTTTAGGAAATTTCATAGTTGAGTATACCGTTTACAGCTCTTAGTCTTCAGTATTGCTTATTGCAAACTGTAGCCTGCTAGCAAAAATTATTCCTTTACACGTTCTTTATAAGTTCCTTTATCGGTCTCTACTTTTATTTTATCACCTTCATTAATAAATAAAGGCACATTAACAGTTGCTCCAGTTTCAACGGTAGCTGGCTTGGTTGCATTTGTAGCGGTATTTCCTTTAACTCCTGGTTCTGTAGCTGTAACTTCTAGGATCACACTTGCTGGCATTTCAACTGAAAGCGGCATATTATCTTCTGAATTTATAATAACAGTTACCACTTCTCCTTCTTTCATCAAACCAGGATTGTCTAAAGCGGCTTCAACTAATTGAATTTGTGTATAATCTTCAGTATTCATGAAATGATAATACTCACCATCATTATACAAAAATTGAAATTTATGGGTTTCTACACGAACATCCTCTAGTTTATGTCCTGCAGAAAACGTATTGTCTATTACTTTTCCATTAGTAACACTTTTTAATTTTGTTCTTACAAATGCAGGGCCTTTACCCGGTTTTACATGCAAAAACTCAATGATTTTATATATATCGTGATTGTATTTTATGCATAATCCATTTCTTATGTCTGATGTACTTGCCATATTTGTTTAGTTTGATTTAAAATATCCTTTCATTATTCCTCGATGCGAATTTTTTATAAATTGAAGAATTTCATCACGCTCAGGAGTTGCTTGCATTTCTGCTTCAATAATCCCAGCTGCTTGTGTATTATTATAATTTTTTTGATAAAGTATTCTGAAAATATCCTGAATTTCTCTGATTTTTTCTGTGGAATAGCCTCTTCGTCTTAGCCCTACGGAGTTAATACCGACATATGATAACGGCTCACGAGCTGCTTTTACATAAGGTGGCACATCTTTTCTAACTAAAGACCCTCCTGTTACAAAGGCATGATTTCCAACCGAAACGAATTGATGAACAGCTGTCATACCAGCCAAAACCACATAATCCCCAATGGTAATATGCCCAGCAAGGGTACTGTTATTGGAAAAAATACAATTTTTCCCTACAATACAATCGTGTGCAACGTGACAATAAGCCATAATTAAGCAATTGTCACCAATAACTGTTTTCATTCTATCTGTTGTTCCTCTATTAATGGTAACACATTCTCTTATGGTTACATTATCACCAATTTCAACAGTAGTATCTTCGTCATTATATTTTAAATCTTGAGGCACAGCAGAAATCACTGAACCCGGGAAAATATTACAATTTTTACCAATCCGAGCACCTTCCATAATAGTAACATTACTACCAATCCAGGTACCTTCTCCTATTTTAACATTGTTATTTATAGTCGTGAAAGGTTCTATAACTACATTTTTTGCAATTTTTGCACCTGGGTGCACATATGCTAGTGGTTGGTTCATAATTATTTTACTTTAGAAATTTGGGCCATTAGTTCGGCTTCAGCACATAGTTTTCCATTAGAATACGCATACCCTTGCATGTGGCATATACCACGACGTATTGGGGTAATCAATGAACATTTGAATATAAGCGTATCACCAGGCATTACTTTTTGTTTAAATTTTACATTATCCATTTTCATGAAAAAAGTTAAATAGTTTTCTGGGTCTGGAACTGTATTTAAAACCAAAATCCCTCCAGTTTGTGCCATAGCCTCAACTATCAAAACCCCTGGCATTACTGGTGCGCCTGGAAAATGACCTTTAAAGAACTCTTCGTTCATAGTCACATTTTTGGTTGCTATAACATGGTTGTCTGTAAGTTCAAAAACCTTGTCTATTAATAAAAAAGGTTGTCTGTGCGGCAACATGGCCATTATTTGAATGACATCCATTAATGGTGGTTTATTCAAATCTATATTTGGCACATTATTACGACGCTCATTTTTTATTATTTTAGATAATTTCTTTGCGAATTGTGTATTAACATAATGTCCGGGTTTATTAGCTATGACCTTCCCTCTTATTCTTGTTCCAATTAATGCTAAATCCCCTAAAACGTCTAATAACTTATGTCTTGCCGCTTCATTAGGATGATGCAAAGTCAGATTATCCAAAATACCATTAGGTTTTACGGCTATGGATTCTTTATTAAATGCGACTCTTAGCTTTTCCATGGTTTCAGTAGATAAAGCTTTATCTACATAAACTATGGCATTATTTAAATCCCCACCTTTTATTAGACCATGTTCTAATAGCATTTCAATTTCATGTAAAAAACTAAATGTACGTGAATCTGAAATATCTTTCTTAAAATCTGAAATATGATTCAGTGTTGCATTTTGGGTGCCTAAAACTTTAGTTCCAAAATCTACCATAGTCGTGATTTGGTACTCTTTTGAAGGCATTACTAATATCTCGCTCCCTGTTTCTTCATCTACATAAGATACAATATCGGTAATTACAAATTCTTCTCTAAAAGCATCAAGTTCTAAAATTTTTGCTTTTTCCAAAGCTTCAACGAAAAATTTAGAAGATCCATCCATAATTGGCGGTTCCGATGCATTTAATTCAATAATGGCATTATCAACATCTAATCCAACTAAAGCCGCTAGTACATGCTCTGAAGTTTGAATAGTCACACCATTTTTCTCTAAACAGGTACCGCGTTGTGTATTCGTTACATAATTTGCATCAGCTTCAATAAGTGGAGTGCCTTCTAAATCCACACGTTTGAAAGCCAGACCAGAATTAGCTGGTGCTGGTTTAAAAGTTATGGTTACATCTTTACCAGTATGCAATCCAACACCTGTTAAAGAAACTTCGTCTTTAATGGTTTTCTGTTTTATTTCTGTATTAACTATTCCCATTTATTTTTTTCTAAATCATTAAAATTTTTAACAATAGTCGGCAAGTTTTTAAAATGAACGTATGCCTTGTTATAATCGCTTAGTTTTATTGCTGGAGAGCCTTGAAGCATCTCATTATCTTTTACATTTCTACCAATACCGGATTGGGCTTGTATTCTAACATTATTACCTATAGTTATGTGTCCAGCAATACCAACCTGCCCTCCTATTTGACAATTTTCGCCAATTTTTGTAGACCCTGCTACTCCAGATTGGGCAGCAATAACGGTATTTTCACCAATTTCTACATTATGGGCTATTTGTATTTGGTTGTCAAGTTTTACGCCTCTTCGTATTATTGTTGAACCTAAAGTTGCTCTATCTATTGTTGTTGCTGCACCAATATCAACAAAGTCTTCAATAATAACATTTCCTATTTGTGGTATTTTACTATATCCGCCCTCTTCATTAGGTGCAAAGCCAAATCCATCTGCTCCAATTATAGCACCAGAATTTATAACACAATTTTCACCGATAACAGTATCGGAATAAATTTTAGCACCTGAAAAGACAATAGTATTATTGCCAAGTACCACATTATAACCTATGTAACTGTTTGGAAAAATTTTAACATTATCACCAATAACAACGCCATCTCCAATATAACTAAATGCTCCGATATAGATATTATCGCCTTGTTTTGATGACTCTGAAACATATGAAGGTTGTTCAATTCCAACTTTATTCAGTTTTACTGAATTGTAATATTCTAGAATTTTTGAAAATGCTAGGTAAGCATCTTCTACTTTAATTAAAGTTGTTGAAATTGAATTTTCAGGAACAAAGGTTTTATTTACAATTGTAATGGATGCCTTTGTAGAATATATGTGTGATGTGTATTTAGGATTAGCTAAAAATGTTAAAGACCCTTCTGAGCCTTCTTCAATTTTAGAAAGTTTTGATACTTCAACATCAGGGTTTCCAACTACATTGCCTTCTAAAATTCCTGCTATTTGTTGTGCTGTAAATTTCACACTTTAAAAGTTATATGTTTTTTGTTTGATTCACGCAAAAATAGGAAAAATGTGCTAAAGTTTAACCTTAGGATAGCATATATAATATTTAGTAACTGGTTTTGATAAAGCTTTAAGGTTTAACTGATCTGACGCTTTTACTATATCTTCTATTTTACCAGACTTATGCAAGATGTTAATGCGCTTTGTACTTAATTGATAGGCTTGATTTGAAATGCTACCTGTAAACACAAAATAGCGTGCTTCTGCTTTGGTTATGTTATATGCTATCATTAAGGCTTTTGTTTGCTTTTCTAAACTGCTTTCTTTTATGTTTTTATTTTTAATTTTTATTTTAAGCAAGTTTCGGTTAATAATCATTTCGCATAAATTGCTGAGCACAAAATCATCATGGTTCTGCCAATGTTTCATAGCAGACACTATATCGTAATCATCCAATTGCGCAAAAACCTCAAGGGTTTCATTATTAAAATTATTAATCGATATTTTATTATTCAAAAAAAACAAAACTGCTGGGCTAGCTTGTAAAGCAATCCCTAAATCATGTAGTTCCTTAGCTCGTTTTAAAACTCTAATTAATAGTTGTTCAGCAACTAATCCTGTTTTATGTAAATACACTTGCCAATACATGAGACGTCTGGCTATAATAAATTTTTCGACACTATAAATGCCTTTTTCTTCTACTACTAAATCGTCTCCTACAACATTAAGCATGGTTATTAAACGCTCACTATTTATATTACCTTCAGCAACTCCTGTATAAAAACTATCGCGTTTTAAATAATCGGCTCGATCCATATCAATTTGACCCGATATAAGCTGACACATAAAATTTCTTGGATATTCGCCTTTAAAAATTTGAATAGCAAGCGTTAAACTTCCGTTAAATTCTTCATTTAACCGTGTCATAAAAAGCAGTGAAATCTCTTCGTGAGATACATTATTTACTATACTATGTTCCATGGCGTGTGAGAATGGTCCATGACCAATATCGTGCAATAAAATAGCAATATAAAGCCCCGTTTCTTCTTCTTCAGAAATTGTAACTCCTTTAAAACGAAGTACATTAACCGCTTGTTGCATTAAATGCACACAACCAATAGCATGATGGAACCGTGTGTGATGTGCTCCTGGATACACCAAATAAGACATGCCCATTTGTGTAATTCTGCGTAAACGTTGAAAGTATCTGTGCTGAATTAAATCGAAAATAAGCGAATTGGGAATAGTAATAAATCCGTAAATTGGGTCGTTTAATATTTTAAGTTTGTTCAAACTTTAAATTTTAGCATTATATATTTACAAATATAACTAATGAAGTTCATTAATGCCTTTGAAATAAAATAGTAAAGGGCTAATACATTTCATTATAAATAATTAAAAATAATATGATACATATACTTTGGGTTGATGATGAAATTGATTTATTAAAACCCCATATTTTATTTCTAGAAAAGAAGAATTACAATGTTACCACTTGTAATAGCGGAACTGAGGCCATAGACATGTTAGATGAATATAATTTTGATATTGTATTCTTAGATGAAAATATGCCTGGGCTTACTGGTCTTGAGACCTTACATGAAATTAAGGAAAAAGAAGATAGTCTACCAGTTGTTATGATTACCAAAAGTGAGGAAGAATACATTATGGAAGAAGCTATTGGTAATAAAATAGCCGATTATTTAATTAAGCCAGTAAACCCTAACCAAATTTTATTGAGCTTAAAAAAGAATTTAGACCACTCTAGATTAGTTTCGGAAAAAACAACGTCGAACTACCAGCAGGAATTCAGGAAAATAGCTATGGATTTGGCTATGGTTAATAGTTACGAAGAATGGGCTAATTTATACCAAAAACTTATTTATTGGGAAATTCAATTGGAAGACATTGAAGATGCCAGCATGTTTGAAATTTTAGAATCACAAAAAAATGAAGCCAATATCCAGTTTGGAAAATTTATAGAAAAGAATTATGCCGATTGGTTTAAACCACATACGGATGCTCCAATAATGTCTCACACCCTATTTAAAGAAAATATTGTTCCTGAAATTAGTAAAGAGCAACCCACTGTTTTAATTGTCATTGATAATTTACGTTTTGACCAGTGGAAGGTATTCGAACCTATAATTAACAATTATTTCAAAAAAGAAAAGGAAGAGGCTTTTTTTAGTATACTACCAACGGCTACTCAATATGCACGTAACGCCATTTTTTCTGGTTTAATGCCAAGTGATATGGAAAAATTATTTCCGCAATATTGGAAAAATGATACGGATGAAGGTGGCAAAAATTTGCATGAAGCCGATTTTCTTGACGCTCAAATGAAACGATTAAGCTTAAGCCATTTAAATTATGAGTATTATAAGATTACAAATTTAAAAAATGGTAAAAAATTGGCTGACAATTTTAAATCTCTAAAAAACAATGATTTAACTGTTGTGGTCTATAATTTTGTAGACATGCTTTCGCATTCTAAAACTGAAATGGAAGTTGTTAAAGAATTAGCCTCAAATGACAAAGCTTACCGATCATTAACGCTAAGCTGGTTTAAAAACTCACCGCTTTTAGAAATGATTCAACATGCCCAACATATGGGTTTTAAATTAATCTTAACTACAGACCATGGGACCATTAATGTTAAAAACCCATCAAAAGTCATTGGAGATAGAGATACAAGTTTAAACCTTCGTTACAAAACAGGAAGAAGTTTAACCTATGATAAAAAAGATGTTCTTGTTGCCAAAGACCCAAAAGAGTTGCACTTACCGTCTATAAATATGAGTAGTTCTTATATTTTTGCAAAAAGCGATTTGTTTTTTGCTTATCCAAATAACTATAACCATTATGTAAGTTATTTTAGAAATACTTACCAACATGGTGGAGTATCCCTTGAAGAAATGATCATTCCATTTGTCGTATTTAACCCAAAATAATCTACAAAACACCAAAAACATCGACGAAATACACTTTTTTTTAGGTTTTTACAATTTTTATTCATAATATTGCCCGTAAATAGTATTTAAAATTGGAAATTAGTTATAAATTAAATGAGATTGATCAGTTAGTTAATCAACTCATTACCCATGTAAAAACTAAAACCTTATTGTTTTATGGTAATATGGGCGTTGGCAAAACAACATTGATAAAAAGCATAGTTAAAGCTTTAGGAAGCCATGATGACGTTAGTAGTCCAACATTTTCAATTGTAAATGAATATAAATTGAATGATGATAAAGTATATCATTTTGATCTATATAGAATAAATGACATTGAAGATGCTTATAATTTAGGAATAGAAGATTATTTAGATTCTGAGCATTGGAAATTAATTGAATGGCCAGAAAAAATCGAGCCCATTTTATTTGATGATTTTGACAAAATAAGCCTTAAAATAGATGCTGATAATAACCGAATTTTAAAATTGAATTAACAATAAAAAACCTATTAAAAACAACAGTTTATGCACCAAAAATAACATAATTAACTCCTGATTTTGAAGTTTTACGGGAAACCCACAGTGGAAATTTTAAAAAAACCTGTTTTTAACATAATTTTAACATTTACGCATTAACTTCAAGATAGCTTTCATATACTTTTGGGTTATTAATTAATTAAAATCCCTTAAAATTATGAAAACTAAAAAGTATGTAATTGCACTAGCAATTTTCGGAGGCATGTTGTTTTTAGCTCAAACTGCAAATCAATACAATGTAGATGCACAGCAAACAGCAAAGATTGACAAAAGAAAAATCAAAATCTAATAAGAATTTAGTAATTGGTAGTATTATAGCTACTTTAATTGCTATAACACCTTATTTATTTTATTTACATGAAAGTGTTCCAGACACAGAAGTTTGGAACACTTTTTTATTTACCTATAGTAGTGGCTATTATGATAGTGCACAAATTGCTATATGGGTAGTATTAGGAAAGTTAATTCCTTTATATTTATTATTCTTATGGTTTTTTACTTGCAGACACTGGTGGTATCATACCCTTTTAGTGCCAATTGCCATGTATGTATATCAAATATTTGATGTATTAAATAAAGATGTTGTGTCTGTAGATTCAAACCAATTAATTTATTTAATACCTATCATGGCAGTTATTATACCATCTATTTATTTAATTAGGGCCCGTATATTCAACAAAATTAATGAAGCTAACAAATCTTTAGAAGAATTAGAAGATGAATTTAAAATATCCCCTAAAAACTTTTGGGACAAAGTCAAACAATATTTTTAATATTAAATTGAGTGGGTTGGAAAAAATAGAAAAAACTTATTTCTAACCATATACAAGACCATTTTAGTATCTTTCATTAATATTCTAGTTGAGTTGCATTTACAAAACAATACAGAATAAAGGGATTTTAAATTTAAGGGTTTAGAAGGCGTTCTCGCTCTTTTATATCAATTGCTTTTTGATTTGTTTTTAGTTTAAAGTTTCCAAATTTATAGTTAAAACCAAAAGTCAATAACCTATTTTCCATTCTGGAATTTAAAACCACATCTTGGTTTAAATATTTTGTGGTTTGTGTAAAGTTTTGAGTGTTGAAGATATCTGTAACACCAATACTTACTGAAACTTTATTATTCCATAAAGTCTTTCTAAAGTTTATATCCAATCCTGAGCGTGTACTTATTAAAGAAGGTCCATCTACAATTGGAGAAATATATAAATAAGAAATATCAGCAGTTAAACTTTCATCCGCTAACAGGGTAAAGTAATTAATTATTTGAGCGTAAACTGACCACTTATCTGTACTAAATGCTACATTATTGCTTTCTAAAGCAAAAAACTGGTTATCATAATAAAAAAGCGAGGACAATACATATACATTCCAACGATTAGCTACCTCTGTGTATGTTGTGAAATCTAAACCGTAGGATATACTTGTATCGGTGTTTGTATCTATGTATTTTAAAATAGTTTCATCATTATCTTGAAACAAGATTTGAATCGTTGGGTCTTTTTCATAACGGTAATACAATTCAAAAGTGTATTTTTCATTTAATGTATAGCCTAAAGTTAACACATCATCAATTTGTGGTTTTAAATTGGGGTCGCCTGTATTATAAACATTGTCGCTTAAAAAAAACTTAAAAGGGTTTAATTGACTATACCTTGGTCTATAAATGCGTTTATTATAACTAAAATATAGCTCATGGTGCTCATTTAAAGTTTTCAATACATAAAGCGAAGGGAAAAATTTAACATAGTTATTATTGCTTATGGCATTTGTTGATATTGAATTCCCTTTAATATCTGTATACTCAGCTCTTAAGCCTAATTTTAAGCTCCATGTATCCCAATCTTTGGAATAACTGCTGTAGGCGGCATAATTAGTTTCATCGTATAAAAAAGTGTCAGAGTTTTCTAAATCTTCTTCTTTTACATCATTTTCAAAAACAAACTGGTTTAATATACTTTTTGAATTGATATTGGATATTTTTAAACCTGCTTCAAATTGCGAGGAATCATGTATTGGCAATTCATAATCTATCTGTCCGGTATACAATTTTATTTCTTGACTAGAGAATGTTTGAAATCTATTATTTCTTATTAAGGTTTCATCCGGAAACAAATAATCAGTATCAACATCTTGAAAATTTGAAAAGTCATAAAAGGTATGGTGAACATTTGCTAAGAGTTTCTCTCCATCTCGTTTAAAATTATGAAGATAATCTAAGGTAAAGGCAAAATTGAACGTTTCGTCTACAGCTTTATTTTTAGTATTAAATGTAGAATCCAATACACTATTAGCACTGTATACCTCGGTTAAAGAGATAATACTTGTTTTAGCACCTTCTCTGGGAGATATGAGCATATTAGTTGAAAAACCAAGGCTGTTTTTTTTATCTATTTCATAATCAATATTGGCGTTAATATTTTGATTTTCTGACTCTCTTACTCGTTCATAATCTGTTTCCCAATTCGATGTTATTTGATTGTTTTCTATAAAATTAACAAATTCATCATTATTTTGGTAATCTCTTCTTGGACTAATACTATAGTTTAAATAGGTATTGAGCTTTTTAGTTTTAAAAAAATGACTGGTTCCAAACGAATACTTTGGAAACTCGCTACCCTGTTTATAGTTACCAAACACACTGCCATTATAACCAGCAACAATATTTTTACTGGTTACAATATTAAGCACCGCACCACCTTCAGCTTCATATTTTGCTGGTGGATTGGTAATGACTTCAATAGATTTTATATTAGTTGCCGATGTCCCTTCTAAAAGTTGCTGGACTTCGCTAATTGACAAATGTACACGCCTGTCATTTATATAAACTGTTGGCGTAGCTTGTTTTATTGTAATAGTGCCATCGTGCACCAATACACCAGGCGTATGCTTTAACACATCTAAAACATTGTTATTGGATAGTGTCGAGTTTTCAACATTAAACACCAAGCGGTCTACCATACGCTTTACTGTAGGGCGTTTAGCAACTACTGTAACACCATCAAGTGCTTCTAAATTTTCTACAAGTAGGATTCTGCCTAATTTAATATCATCGTCAACTTTAATTTCTGATGTATAACCTTTAAACCCTAGAAAACTAATTTTTAAATTATAAAGGCCTGTTTTTACATTATCAATAAAAAAAGCACCAGATTCATTTGTAGTAGTGCCTGTAATTGCTAATGGGTCTTCTGTGCTTGTTAATACAATATTAGCATATGCTATAGGTTGATTATTAGCATCTTCTACAAGGCCTGTAATACTAAACTCTTGAGAGAAACCTACCAATGAAAATAATACTATAAAAGAATTTACTAGCCTTCTAATCATAAATCTATTTATATTACAAACTTATGATAATTAATTTTAAATATTCTGATGAATACCCACAGAGATGTTTGTTTTTATTCTTACAAACATTCCATTTTTTGTAATCCATTATAAATCATTGTTATACTGAATCTATTATAGTTTTTTCTATATCATAAAAACAACTATATTCAAATACATAACTTAACATTTTTGATTAAAAACTAAAAGCCAAGATAATTTTATTACAACTAATTATTCATCTGTTTGTATTCTCATTAGAAAATTTATTTGTAATTTGATTTTTAATAATATAATGAACCATGTCGAAACCACTTTCGCCTTTTACAAAGCAACAACTTTTGCCTCAAGAGGAAACTCTGGAAATATTTAAGAAAAAGGGTGAGTTGTTTATTGGTATACCCAAAGAAACGGCTTATCAAGAAAAACGTGTGTGTTTAACACCAGATGCTGTATACGCTTTAGTAAGCAACGGGCACCGCGTATTGCTTGAATCCGGAGCTGGTAGTGGCGCTAATTATAGCGATAAAGAATATAGTGAAGCTGGAGCAGAAATAACAAAAGATACTGCTAAAGTGTTTTCATGTCCTATGATTCTTAAAGTTGAACCGCCTAGTTTTGAACAAATTAAACTTATAAATCCGCAAACCATATTAATATCAGCATTGCAATTAAAAACGCAGTCAAAAAAATATTTTGAAGCCTTGGCTTCAAAACGTATAACAGCACTGGCTTTTGAATTTATTCGTGATTCTGATGGCTCCTACCCTGCGGTAAAATCCTTAAGTGAAATAGCTGGGACATCATCCGTTTTAATTGCTGCCGAACTATTGTCGGATACCAAAGGCGGTAACGGTCTCATGTTTGGAAATATAAGTGGTGTACCTCCTTTAGAAATTGTTATTTTAGGTGCTGGTACCGTAGGCGAGTTTGCTGCAAGAAGTGCCATTGGCTTGGGTGCGGGCATAAAAATATTTGATAACTCCATTACTAAACTAAGACGTATTCAAACCCATCTAGGCCGTCCACTTTTCACATCTACCCTTCAACCAAAAAATTTAAATAAAGCATTAAAACGTTGCGATGTTGTTATTGGTGCCGTAAGAGGAAGCAATAGGTCGCCAATTGTAGTTTCAGAAACTATGGTGGAATCCATGAAAAAAGGTGCCATAATTATTGATGTTAGTATTGATATGGGTGGTTGTTTTGAATCTAGCGAAGTTACAACACATAAGCAACCTACCTTTGTAAAACATGGTGTCGTGCATTATTGTGTACCAAATATTCCAGCTAGATATCCACGTACAGCTTCTGTGTCATTAAGTAATATTTTTACACCTTATTTGTTGAAAATTGGTGAAGATGGCGGTATAGAAAATTCTTTGAGATTTGATAGAGGTTTAAAAAATGGATTGTATTTTTACCACGGCATTTTAACCAATAAATCTGTTGGTGAATGGTTTGATTTAAAACATAGCGATATTAATTTGCTGATTTTTTAATGACCTTTAATTCTACAAATCCTAATTACTTTAAATGAAACTTATACAACGTATTGGCTATTATCTTGGTGGTTTTTCTTTAGGACTAATCATTTTAGCATTTTTTTTAAACGGTAAAAAAACATCTTGCAGTTATGGCCCCGATGCCCGTGTTTTAAAAAACATAAGTTCTAAAAAAATTATGTACAGTACTCATATTAACTCACTTTTGGCTAACAATACTATTGATACGACTGCTATACAATATGTTTTAAAAAAAGGAGACATTAATTTTTCTGAAAGCAATACTAGACAAGAACCTTGCGGCTTATATATAGTTGAAGGGGATTTTAATGATAAAGAAATTGCTTTAACAGTTGAAAATTGCGATAGCATTGCCACTATTACAAGTTTAAAAGTAAACTAATGGTTAAACGTAGTTTTGATCTCATTTTTTCTACAATTGGATTGTTACTACTCTTTCCTTTACTGCTTTTAATTGCCATATTAATTAAATTAGACTCCAAAGGACCTGTCTTATTTATTCAAGAGCGTGTTGGTAAAAATAATAAAGATTTCAATATTTTTAAGTTTAGAACCATGCGCATCCAATCAGATAGCAAAGGCTTGTTAACACTAGGTAATAACGATTCTAGAATTACAAAAATTGGGTATTTTTTAAGACGCTATAAGATTGATGAATTTCCTCAGCTGATTAATATTTTAAAAGGCGATATGAGTTTTGTTGGGCCTAGGCCAGAGCTAAGATATTATGTGAATTTCTATAATGACGATGATATGACCATATTTCAAGTCAGACCAGGTATTACTGGGTTAGCTTCATTAAAATATAGAAATGAAGTCGAATTACTAAAAGCAGCAAAAGACCCTGAAATTTTTTTTATAAAAACCATTATTCCTGATAAATTAAAATTCAATAAAGAATATATTAGAAAGCGGAACTTCTTTTTTGATTTAAAACTTATTGGGATTACCATTATTAAAGTAATAACAAAATAGTTTCTGCTATTTAAATTAAAAATCTTTTAAACTTTTCTACGCTTTTTCTCCTTTTTTAAAAGTGCTAGTTCCCTTCCTGTTTGCCCAGATACAGATGTGTTTTCTTCAGCTCGTCTTATCAAATAAGGCATAACGTCTTTTACAGGTCCAAATGGAACGTATTTGGCTACATTATAGCCTTTGTTAGCCAAATTAAAACTTATATGATCGCTCATACCATATAGTTGTCCAAACCATATACGCGGATCATTGTTTTTTAAACTTTTTGCTTCCATGAATTGCATTAATAAATACGAACTATCCTCATTATGGGTGCCAGCAAATAAAGACATGCAGTCTAAATGATCCATTATATAATATAGAGCATTGTTAAAATTCTGGTCGGTTGCAAATTTACTTGCACAAATAGGTGATTTATAACCCATTTTATCAGCTCTTTCATTTTCTTTTTCCATATAGGCTCCACGAACCAATTTGAAACCAAGAAAATAATTACCAGCTTTTGCCTTTTGATGTTCTTTCTCTAAAAAAGCTAACCTATCATGCCTATACATTTGCAATGTATTATAAACTATTGGTTTCTCAGTATTGTATTTTTGCATTAATTGAGTGATTAATGTATCGGCCGCATCTTGCATCCAACTCTCTTCGGCATCAATTAAAACAGCTACATCATTAGCTTTAGCCTTTTTACAAACTATATCAAACCTATCTATAACTCTATCCCACTCATCTTGCTCATTTTCATTTAACAACACTCCCTTACCAATTTTTTCATATAAATAAAATCGTCCAAAACCACTTGGCTTGAAAACTGCTATTGGAATGGCATCAATAGCTTTAGCAAAATCAATTATTTTGAGAATTTTATCTCTAGCAGCATCAAACTCTTTTTCATTGTCTTTGCCTTCAACAGAATAGTCCAAAACGGAACTCACTCCTTTGCTATACATATTATCAATTACAGTTAAACAATCCTCTTCATTAACACCTCCACAGAAATGATCAAAAACTGTTGATCTAATCAAGCCTTCTATAGGTAAATTAGCCTTAATTGCAAAATTTGTAGCTGCAGTACCAATTTTTACTAACGGTTCAATTGAAATCATTTTAAATAAAAAATAGGCACGTTCTAATTCAGAATCACTTTTTAGCGAAAAAGCAATTTCTGTATTGTCAAATATTAAATCTGTATTCATTCAATAAAAAGTTTTATCAAAGATAATTATAGCTAAGTTATCATTTTATATAAAATCTCCTTAATTTCACAGCCTTAAAAAACAATAATTATCTATGGATTCTATTACAGCAAATGATAGTATCATTCATTTCAATGAAACGTGCTACCCTTCTATAAACGAGCACCTTAAAAAAGGTAACTTTTCTAAAATTTTTATTTTGGTTGATGAAAATACACATCAACATTGTTTGCCTTTATTCTTAGAAAAGTTGGAAGCAAATGTTGCTATTGAAATCATTGAAATTGAATCTGGTGAAATAAATAAAACCATAGATACATGCGTTGGTGTTTGGAATACACTTTCTGATTTAGATGCAGATCGAAAAAGTTTAATGATAAATATTGGTGGTGGTGTAATAACCGATTTAGGTGGTTTTGTAGCCTGTACCTTTAAGCGCGGTATTGCTTATATTAATGTTCCTACAACCCTACTCTCTATGGTTGATGCATCGGTAGGTGGAAAAACTGGAGTTGATTTAGGACATTTAAAAAATCAAATAGGTGTAATAAGTAATCCAAATTTAGTGCTTATTGATACAAAGTTTCTAGATACATTGGCAACAAACCAAATGCGTTCTGGCCTAGCTGAAATGCTTAAGCATGGTTTGATTACAGGTGAATCGTATTGGAACAAATTTCAAGATTTATCAAAGTTATCATTAAATGATTTGGACAAATTGATTTATGAATCTGTAATCATAAAAAAGAACGTTGTTGAAAATGACCCGTTTGAAAACAATTTGCGGAAAACATTAAATTTTGGACATACTTTAGGACATGCTATAGAATCGTATTTTTTAAGTAATGAAAATAAAACAACTTTACTACATGGTGAAGCTATTGTAGTTGGAATGATTTTAGCTTGTTATATTTCTACAGAACTAGCTGGTTTTCCAAGGCAAAAAACTATAGATATCAAGGATTTGTTTATAGGATATTATGGAAAAGTAAAAATAGATGAAAGTGAATATAAAGCTATAATCGAATTACTTAAATACGATAAGAAAAACAATCATGGTAATATTAATTTTGTACTCTTAGAATCTATTGGCGCATGCAAAATTGATTGTATTGTTGATGATAAAATAATAATTGATGCTTTTGACTTTTATGCAGTCTAATCATTCTTAATACCAAGACAACCATCATTCAATTAGATTTTCAATTGTTTTATTTCCAAAAAATAAAAAAAGTTTGTTGAAAATTAGTTCCAACAAACTTTAAATTAGTTTAGTTATTTAATTATTTAAGCCTTTGCTTTTTTTCTTCTAAAGAAACCTTTCTTTTCAGGAGCTCCATAATAACCATATTTAGCACCATAGCCAAAGTTTGATTGGTTAACATCGTTAACAACAAGCATCATACCATTAAGTTTGTTTTCAGAATGTAATTCCTGGGCAAAGTTTAATATTTTATTTTCTGTATGATCAGCTCTTGTTAAATAAATAGTATGGCCTGCATATTCACTAATTAGCAATGTATCTGTTACTAACATTGAAGGTGCTGTATCGACTACAACATAATCATATAGCTCTGAAACTCTATCAAATAAATCCTTAACTCTGCTATTCATTAAGAGCTCTGCAGGGTTAGGTGGTACTTTTCCTGAAAGTAATATATCCATTCCAATATTATTAATATCGTATTTATTGATAGTGTTTTCCAAAAGCACTGAATTATCAGCTAAATATTCAGTTAGTCCTATTTTTGAATTGCCTTTTGCTTTTTTACCATTAATAGCAGAATAAATTTGAGGGTTTCTAACATCTGCACCAACCAATAAAACTTTTTTACCGGTATTTGCCAGTGTAAGCGCCATGTTTAAACTAAAAAAGGATTTACCTTCTCCATTTATTGTTGAGGTAACAAAAACCACATTGTTATATTTTTCAACACCTTTACGTCGTCTTATATAATCGAAATTAGTTCTAATAATCCTAAAGGATTCTGATAAAACGGATCTATCGTTACGCTCAATAACACTTTTATCATTTCCTGAAATTCGAGGAATCTCACCAAGAACAGTAATATCTTTAATTAATTCCTCTAAATCTTCTTTATTGTGTATTTTATTATCTAGCAAATCTCTAACATAGAAAAACACAAAAGGGATACATAACCCAATCATTACAGCAGCTATATATGTAATAGATACTTTTGGGGCTACTTGCATGCCTTCAGAATGTGCAGCATCAATAATTTTAGCATTTGGTGATGTTGATATTAGTGCTATTGTTGCTTCTTCACGTTTTTGTAAAAGATATAAATATAAAGATTCTTTAATACCCTGTTCACGCTCAATATCTCTAGATTTTCTAACTTGTCCAGGAACAGCGAAAATTTTTGAGCTAATTTTTGCTGACTGGTTTTCTAAACTATTAATCCTAAGAGTAGCTGTTTTTGCAGAATTATTTAAAGTTTGACGTAGACCATCTTTCAAATTATTGATTTGTTGATCTAAATTTACTATAATAGGGTTTTTTTCATTAGAGCTTTTTAATAATCTATCACGATTATCCAATAACTCATTGTATTTAGTAGCCATTGAATTTACTGATGCATCTGATAATCCCACATTTGATGGAATACGGTCAAATGAATTATCACCAACTTGATTTTTCATATAATTAATCATACTTAGTTCCGTACGACTTTGAGCTAATTTTTCCTCAGTTGCGGCATTGGTGCTTAAATATAAATCTGATTCTGAAGTAATGTTGGTTAACTTATTACCTGTTTTAAACTGTTCTATTTCGTCATCAACCTTTGATAAATCCGTAGCTATTAAATTTATTCTTTTATTAATAAAATCCGCTGTATTATTTGATTTCATACTTTTTTCATCAATTGAAATCCTGTTATATTCATCAACCAAAGTATTAAGAATAGCTTTAGCCCTAGTTACAGAAGGATCATCTAAAGACAAATTGATAACTTTTGAAAATTCTCCAGCTGATGAAATAAGTATTTTGTTTCTGTATTTCTCAGCTAATGTTTCAATTGATTTAATATTAACATATAAAAGCTGGTCTTTTAAAAAAGATGCATTTCTAAAGTTAGGAGTTATAACAATATCGCCAATTGGAGTTGAAACATTTTTCCCAAAAAGCATATGTTCTGTAGTTGGTTCTAATGCTCCTACAGGAGTATGAATAAAATCAAATGTAGTATCAGAGGTAACCAATAAACTAAAAGTAAATTTAGACTTATTGATAATAGAATCTGATGCAATAAAATTCACTTTAATAGGCGCCTTATCATTAGGGAAAAATTGTGAATCATATATTCTCCCTTTAGCAAAAAATTGAATATTTAAATCTAACCTTTCTACAACGCCTGTCATTAATTTTCTTGACTTTAATACTTCAATTTCATCTTCTATAGCCTTTGCTTCTACATTAGATATTTGGCCAATATCATTGAGTATGTTTTCAGCGGGATTAGCTACACCATCATTATTAACAAGCATTATTTTAGCATATGCGTTGTATTCTGGCGTTGCATATCTTAAATTAAAGTATGCAAGTATAATAAATACAATACAGCTTAAAACAAACCATTTCCAATTCCGGAAATAAGGTAAAAGTGTTTTCTTTAAATCAAATTCTTCTTGTTGACTTTTATTAATATTGTTTTTTGTCTTAATTGATTTTCCCATGATTTATTACCTAATTTCTGGTTATTAAAACAATAGCGGTTGTAATAAGAATTGATGCTATAGATATGGCAGTATTAACTCTAGCATCTAAATATGCATCACTTATTGCAGATTTATTTGGTTCAACATAAACAATGTCATTCTGGGTAAGATAATATACTGGAGAGTTGAATAGTTCCTTATTAGTTAAATCTATTCTGGTAAATGTTTTTGAGCCATTAAAGTCTCTTATTACTAAAACATTTTCTCTTTTTCCTTTAATCCTTAAATCTCCAGCCATAGCAATTGCTTGAAGAAGCGTAACACGCTCTCCAGGTACTTCATATATTCCTGGTGAATTGACTTCGCCATGTACAGAAATTCTAAAATTTAAAATTCTAATATTTACTATGGGATCTTTGAGGTAATCTGCGAGCTTTTTCTTTAATAATACTTTGCCTTCCTCTACGGTTAAACCTAATAGTTTAATTTTTCCCAGAACTGGGTAATCAATATTGCCATCTACATCTATTAAATAATCAATATATTCTAAGCCACCTGAAGCAGATTGTCCTTTTTTTAAGTTAAATGGTTCTGCTGCTTCTAAATCAAATGTAGAAACATATATACTCACTATATCATTCACTTTAAATTTTGGTGTAAATGAGTCTGTATCTACTAAAGTTTCAAAGTCTTTTGCGTTTTGAAAATAAACAACATCTTTTTTAGATCCACAGGAGTATGATAATAAAAAAACTGTAAGAATATAAAGTATTGAAAATCTCTTTCTTTTTACAAATTTATTCATTTTATTAACGTATTTGGGGCTATTATTAAGATTATTAAATTTAAAACTAAGTTTCAAATTTAATAATAATATTGTTAATATCAGTTATATTGATTTGTATTCTACTTTATTCAAAGAATTGCTATCTATAATACCTTTAGCTTTTTTGTATATTTTTACTCGAGTATCAAATCTCTCATATTCCGAGTTATTGGATTTATATTCAGGAATCAAACTTTTCATTTTCATAACAATATTATTGTTTTGAAAACGGTTTGTGATACATAACTCTTCTATTTCAGATTTTACTTTTACATAATCCAACGCTCTTGTCTTGCTTATCATAATTTTTTTATGATAGGTAGAAAGTGTGTTTTCTCCATTAGCTAAAAGCTCTTCATATAACTTCTCTCCTGGACGTAATCCAGTTATTTTTATGTCAATATCTTCAGGATATCGTAATCCAGATAATTTAATCATATTTTTTGCAAGGTCAAATATCTTAACAGACTCACCCATATCAAATATAAATATCTCACCACCTTTACCCATAGTTCCTGCTTCTAATACTAATTGAGAAGCTTCAGGAATGGTCATAAAATATCTAGTAATATCTTTATGAGTTAAAGTTAATGGACTACCGTTTTCAATTTGTTTTTTGAATAATGGAATTACGGAACCATTTGATCCCAACACATTACCAAATCGTGTTGTGATAAATTTAGTTTTACTTTCTTTTTGAAGACAACTAATATACATCTCTGCCATCCGTTTTGTAGCCCCCATAACACTAGTGGGATTTACAGCTTTATCTGTAGATATAAAAACAAACTTTTTAACATTATAACGAGATGCTGTGTCTGCCAAGAGTTTTGTGCCATTTACATTTATTTTAATGGACTCATAAGGAGATTCTTCCATCAAAGGTACATGTTTATATGCGGCCGCATGAAAAACCATTGTTGGTTTATAATCTTGAAATATACTATCAATTCTTAATCCATCTCTTATATCTGCTACAATGGCTGTATAATTATATTTTCCATTTTGTTTTAACTCTTGTTGTAAATCATAAAGAGGTGATTCTGCCTGATCTACTAAAATAAGTTGTTTAACATTTAAATTAGATAATTGCTTAACAAGTTCACTCCCAATTGAGCCAGCAGCACCTGTCACTAGAACTCTTTCACCTTTAAATTCACTTAAAAGGTTTGGATTATCTATCTGTATTGGAGGTCTTCCTAAAAGATCTTCAATTTGCACCTGCTTTATCTGTTTAGCACTTAACTCACCATTAATCCAACTTTCAATTGGTGGTACTTTAGTAACTTTTACATCAGAATCAACAAGGCAGTCAATAAGTTTTATTAATTTATTAGTATCAACATGTTGTGATGCTACTATAATTTCATCAATATTATTAGATGTCACATAGGCTTCATTAATATGACTATAAGGTAAAATTGAAATACCATTAATAACCTGTCCATTCTTTTTTACATCATCGTCAATGAACCCAATAACATTAACACTTGTACTCACATTACTAACCAATGCATTATAGGTTACAATTCCAGAATCTCCAGTACCATAAATCAATACTCTTTTAGTTTGTAACAACTTACATTTTAAATACTTATAAGTCATTTTAAAAAGCAATCTGCTGGCACTAAGCACTACAAAACTCAATACGGCATGCATTACAATTATTGAAAGTGGAATGGTAAAACCAGAAACAATATCAAAAGTTCTATTGATTAAGACAAAACCTATAAAAGCCAAAGACATTAAAAGTATTGACTTAAATACATTCACAACGTCTGTAAAACCTGTATGCCTTATAATACTTTTAAATGAGCCAATTACGAAGAAACTCATTGCAGAAACAACTAGAACAAACGGAAGTTCATATACAAATTGCTCTAAATCAAAATTGAGGGTAAAATTGAATCTAATAAAGTAAGCCATAAAAAATGTTGACAAAACCAATATTAAATCAATACCTAAAACAAGCCATTTTGAGGCATATTTTTGTGAATAATAGGTAAAGAAGTAGTTATTTATCATAGGTTTGGGGTTTTTGATATTATATTAACAATTCTTTTTAAATCATTTTCATTTAAGTTAGAACCACTTGGCAAGCATAAACCTTTATCAAAAAGTTTTTCTGAAGTACCATCTGTGTAATGCATACTGTCTTTAAATATAGGTTGCATATGCATTGGTTTCCAAAGCGGTCTAGACTCTATATTATCTTCTAATAATGTTAATCTTATTTGTTCTCTAAGTTCGTACGAGCTCGTTTCTATACATGTTAACCATCTATTTGAAAAGAAGTTTTTGGGTTCTTCTAAAAATGAAATTTGACTATATTGTGATAGATTTTTTTTGTAAAATTCAAAGTTCTGTCTTCTAGAAGCTACTCTATCATCAAGAACTTCCATCTGCCCTCTTCCAATTCCAGCTAAAACATTACTCATTCTGTAATTAAAACCTACTGATGAATGTTCATAATGTGGAGCATTGTCTCTTGATTGCGTAGATAAAAAAACCGCTTTATCTTTTAGATTTTTACTTTTAGTAATTAAAGCACCTCCTCCAGAAGTGGTTATTATTTTATTACCATTAAATGATAAGATCCCAAAATCGGATAATGTACCACAAGGTTGATTAAAATATGAACTTCCAAAAGCTTCTGCACTATCTTCAATTACTGGAATTTCATATTTTTTTGCAATAGCATTAATTTCATTGGCTTTATAAGGCATACCATATAAATGAACAGCTATTATGGCTTTTGGCTTTTTGTGTTTTTCAATCCTATCTTTAATTGCTATTTCCAATAATTCTGGAGACATGTTCCAAGTATCGGATTCACTATCAATAAATATAGGTTTAGCACCTTGATAAAGGATGGGATTAGCTGAGGCAGAAAATGTAAAACTCTGGCATAGTACTTCATCGCCATGGGATACATTTAATAATTGTAATGCCAAATGAATTGACGCTGTTCCTGAGCTAAGTACAGCAACATGATCATTTCCTCCTAAATAATGCTTTATATCATTTTCGAATCCATCAACATTAGGACCTAATGGAGCTATCCAATTCGTTGCAAAAGCTTCATTAACAAATTTTTGTTCTGAGCCACCCATGTGAGGTGATGATAAATATATTTTAGTTGCGGTCAACATTCTTAATTATTAAAATTTAATTTTGCACATAGGTATATCTGTACAGCATATATATACTGAATTGCAAATAAGCAACTAAATTCTTTTAGATTATCTCCCCTTTTGTACATAAAAACAAAATCAATTCTTTAATTATTAGCTCAATTAAATTAGCATTAAACGATGTCTATAAAATAAATAATCTATTTTCTTGTGTTATAGATTAATAATTTGAGAGTTTAAATTACTTTAATATCATCATTTTAATACAATTAAATCAATATGCTATTAATCAATTCAATCTTGTATATTATGGTGTAAATTTAGTAATTGTTTTAAAGTTATATGGGTAGAAATAAGTTATTTCGCTAAAATCATAATTAAAATCGGTTAAATACATATCTTCATTTCTTACAACAGAAAAACTCTGTAATTTATCGAGTAATTAACCCTTGATTTTTAAGGGTTATTTTATTATATACATTTAGACTCAATACACCACTTATTTTTTGCTTTTTATAGATTAACTTATTTAAATATTGTTTTATTAAAAAATAAACATTTGTTTTACCTAAAATAAAAAAAAATGTGTGGTATATATTTAACTAATATTCCCTATGAAAAAGCTGTAGTTCAAGAAAAACTAAAGTCCATATCATTTAGAGGTCCAGATTATACAGGTATTAATAAAATAAACCATTTGACTTTAGGGCATCTTCGTTTATCAATTTTAGATTTAGATGCGCGTTCTCATCAGCCCTTTCTATATGAAGACTTATCAATAGTTTTTAACGGTGAAATCTACAATTATAAAGATATCAAGAAAGAGCTTCTGCAATTAGGGTATCATTTTAAAACTGAAAGCGACACCGAAGTTCTTTTGATAGGTTACAAAGCATGGGGGAATAAAGTTTTAGAGAAAATAAACGGCATGTTTGCATTTTCTATATATGATAGCACTAAAAACAAGGTTTTTTCGGCCAGAGACCGTTTAGGCGTTAAACCTTTTTACTATTACTGGAAAAACAATGAATTTGAAATTTGTAGCCAGATAAGACCCCTACTTAAGAATAAGGAAATTGATGAGGAAGCTGTCTCAATCTTTTTGGATTGCATGTTTATTCCCAGTCCATTTACCATTGTAAAAGATGTATTTAAATTACCTCCAGGAAATTATATGGAGATTGATTTAAACTCTAATCAATTAAACATTAAAGAGTATTGGAATTTAAAAGATGTAAAAATCAAAGATATTTCTTATGATGATGCCAAAGCAGAACTTCATGAATTATTAAAAAACGCTGTTAAAATAAGGTTGCAATCTGATGTTCCAATTGGCTCGTTTCTTTCTGGGGGTATTGACTCTGCATTAGTTTCGAGTATTGCTTCTAAAATATCTAAGGAGCCAATTAACACATTTTCAATTGGTTTTGATGACCCTAAGTATGATGAAAGCAAAATAGCTGAACAATATGCTAAAATAATAGGATCCAATCATAAAACTACCATTTGTAGTTCAGATGATATTTTACATTTAATACCTAAATTGGTTGAGGTATATGACGAACCTTTTGCAGATAGTTCGGCATTACCTTCTCTTCTTTTAAATTCAGTTACAAAAAAGCATGTAACCGTAGCTCTATCTGGCGATGGTGGCGACGAGAGTTTTATAGGCTATAACCACTTTGATTCACTTATAAAGAACAAAGCTATAATAGATATTCCTTATGCTATTAGAAAAGTGTTGTCAAACACATTTTTACTAAATCTATTTGGTAAAAACACCCATAGAGTTAGAAATGCCTTGAATACAAAAACAAGGAATGACTTTATTGAAAATATTTTCTCAAGGAAAGGCTTTCTTTTAAACAAAAAAAGACAGGACTATATGAAGCACTATCAAGGCTACAAAAAATGGTCTAACATTTTTTTACAAAAGGCTGCAGATTTAAACATAAAACTATGGCTAGAGAATGATAGTAATGTTAAAGTAGACCGTGCAAGTATGGCCTATTCTGTTGAAGTTAGAAGTCCTTTTTTGGACTATAGAGTTGTAGAATATGCAAGATCATTACCAATGTCTTTTAGATATGAAAAAGGCAGACAAAAAAAGATTTTGAGGGATGTATTGAAAGAATATATACCTGAAGACGTTTTTAACCAACCAAAACGAGGTTTTGCTGTACCTATTGGTAATTGGATGAAAAACGAGTTGAAAGATGAATTTCTTACTGCTTTAAATGATGATTTCCTGAATAAAGTCCCTAATTTAAATGTGGCTAAGTTTAAAAAGTTATTAAATGAACATATGGAAGGTAAGGATGATCATACCGCAAATATTTGGAAGCTTTATACATTAAGTAAATGGTATAGCGAATTTGGATTTCTTGATTAACTAACATTCTGGTTTGATATAATAAAAATAACTTGTACTAGTGTACAAGTTATTTTTATTATATCAAGTTATTATTTTGGTTTATAAATCCACTAAATCTATAAACTCCTCTAAATCAGTATAGCCATCACCATCAAAATCCCCTCTACCATCTCGGTCATAAGTTTCAAACTTATTATACTCCCAAATATCTGGCATGCCATCTTTATCGGTGTCATAATCATCAGGTCTAGTATTTATTGGTATACCTGTTATACTAGCTTCAAAATTAGCATAACGTTGTTCGCCATACCAACTCCTAATTGCAGAAGCTCCTGAACTATTCATAGAATAAGCTTCATAAGCACCTTCACCTAGCGCCATAATATCTAAATAATCAGTATCGTTTGCATCTGTATGATAAGTCACAGAACCATCTTCATTTAATGAAGCATTAGCTCCTACGTTAGTAATTACATCAGCATAAGCATCGTTAGCATTTTGGATTGGTAATGCATCCCCAATTAAAGCATATTGGGTATTGGTAAACTCCGAAGAAGGGGCGTAAGTTGTTTGGGCTCCACTATCAAACTCAACCCACAATGCTTTATTGTCTGCATTTGGGTCTGTAAATATATTTTTATCAATAATATTACCTGCTGAATAAATTTGTATATCATAAGAAGACACTAACGGATTCAGATTAATCTGCGAGCCTCTAGTTAACCCTGTACGTCCTCCCATTGCATAATAATTATTTATGTGATTCAACTGTATATCTCCTAGAACCATACTTAATCGGTATTGCCAATTTTGTACTACATTATTAATAATATCCACCCGTCCATTACTAGCTGAATTAGGTGTTCTATGTGAAACATTCCAATATAAGCAGTTCAATAAACTATTATCGTAACTAAATTCTGGATTGGTTGAATCTCCAAATAGTGAACCAGTTTTCGATTCTGCAATAAGACATCTTTGGTAAGTAATATTGTGAGTTTGCCCACCTCTTACACTAAGAGTTTCGTCACTTCCATAACTTGCTGAAACATGGTCTAGTATAATATTATATGCACCATCTGTATTTCCATACAAATCAAACGCATCGTATTCCGACCCTGTAGCTGTTCCTCGAACTCGTATGCGGATGTATCTTATTATTAAATTATTACAATCTTGAAATCTAATTTTCACACCAATAGCAGGCGCAATAGTTATTCCTCCAACTGGAGCCGTTTGTCCTGCAATAGTTAAATTATCAGATTCAAAAACAATATTAGAAGTTAGGTCAATTACTCCCGAAACATCAAAAACAACTGTTCTATTTGATTGACTTATAGCCTCTCTAAAAGAACCTGAACCACTATCATTAAGATTTGTTACATGGTAAACTGCACTTCCACGACCTCCTGTGGCTTGTGAACCACCACCATAAGCGGTTGGAAAAGCTTTTAACTCTCCAGAAACGTCACTAGTATTAACGGGTTCTACTATTATTTCAACAGTTGCTGTATCACAATTTTCTAAGTTAGCCTCATCACATATAGTATAATCAAAAAAATCTGTCCCTAAAAATCCAACATTTGGTGTGTATACAATACTATCATCTAGAGGGTTATCTGGTGTACCGTTATCATTTATTGTTAAGTCTCCATTAGATGGATTAGTATTTGTTATATTTATACTTGAAGGGATGTTACTATCATTAGTATAAACTATTATATCTACTGGTGTATTTTGAAGTGTTGTTGCGGTATCATTTTCTGCTTCTATGAAAATTATTTTATCTTCTGGAGGTGTTTCATCTTCGCTAGATGGTAATTCTTCAGTTATCAAAGATTCATCTATTTCATAAAGCTCTTCATTATTGCATGATGGCAAAAAAAATATAATAAATAAAATTATTAGCATTCCTTTGAATGTTTGTTGTAGGTTTATCATTTTAATTAGAATTGGGGAGGGAATAAATAAAATCTATTAGCTTATTAAATTAATATCATTTAAGCAAAATGTTCTCATAGGTTATTGTATTCAAAATTTGTGTATAAAGTTGCAATTAAATTAGTGTATAGTAGGCTTAGGATAAAGTTCTTCATTTTTATAAATTTAATAAGACATGACAAACATATGTATTTAAATCGGATTTTAATGCGTTTTGTCGAAAATATTATTGTTTTTTTGATAAAAAATAAGTAAAAACTTACTTTTTATTTGTTTTCACTCAAAATTTTAATCTATATACGTTCATAGTTTTCAAATAGATTATAATTAACCTGAAAAAATTATTATAATAAATTAAATAAAAAATAATACCCTTAACTAATTAAATATTATTGTTGTGCTAATACTTTATAAACGAATAAAAACTTTATGAAATTTAAAAGATATTATATTTGTTTTCAATAGATTAACGCATGTTTTTATCGATTTAAAACCTTATTTATTTATTATTAACGATTTTTATCGTAAAAAACACTTCGTTTGTATAATAATACTAATTGTTAAAATATTTTTTTTCATATTTGCATCTACTTAAAATCAAACCCAAGTCGAATGATTGAAATATTACAAAACAAAACTATATTAGTTACTGGCGGTGCTGGTTTTATAGGTTCTAATCTATGCGAAACACTATTAGCAAATAATATCAATACAGTCTGTTTAGATAATTTTGCAACTGGTAAACGTGAAAATATTGAGCCTTTTCTTAAAAATGAAAATTTTAAACTTATAGAGGGTGACATTAGAAACCTTGAAAATTGCCATGAGGCATGTAAAGGCGTGGACTTTATTTTGCATCAAGCGGCTTTGGGTTCTGTCCCTAGATCTATAAATGACCCAATAACAACCAATGATGTAAATATTTCTGGTTTTTTAAATATGCTTGTTGCCGCTAAAGATGCAAAAGTAAAGCGATTTGTTTATGCTGCAAGCTCTTCAACTTATGGTGATTCTGAAGCTTTACCTAAGGTGGAAGATAAAATTGGGAAACCGCTTTCCCCTTATGCTATAACGAAATATGTAAACGAATTATATGCTGACATCTTTAATAAAACCTATGGTTTAGATACTATAGGCTTACGTTATTTTAATGTTTTTGGAAGACGACAAGACCCTAACGGTGCTTATGCTGCTGTAATTCCTTTATTTGTAAAGCAATTTATTGCCCATGAATCACCAATGATTAATGGTGATGGCACGTATTCAAGAGACTTTACATATATAGACAACGTTGTACAAATGAATCTTAGAGCTATAACAACCAAAAACAAGGAGGCTTTGAATAACGTTTATAACTGTGCTTATGGAGAAAGAACAACACTAGTAGAATTAACAACATTGTTAAAAAAATATCTGTCAGAATTTGATAATAGCATTAAAGATGTTGAAATCAAATACAGAGAAAATCGAGCTGGTGATATCCCCCACTCTTTAGCATCTATCAATAAAGCAAAGGAGTTACTAAATTACGATCCAAAATTTGATATCAGTAACGGCTTAAAAGAAGCGGTTTCTTGGTATTGGAACAACTTATAATTATATTATGGAAATAAAGAACATATGTTGCATAGGAGCTGGTTATGTAGGAGGTCCTACTATGGCAGTAATTGCAAAAAAGAATCCACATTTAAATATTACTATTGTAGATATAAATGCCGATAGAATTGCGGCTTGGAACCATCCAGATTTATCAAAACTGCCTATTTATGAACCAGGACTAGCAGACATAGTAAAGGATACAAGAGGTGAAAATTTATTTTTCTCAACCGATGTTGATTCAGCTATTAACAACTCTGAAATGATTTTTATATCTGTTAATACACCAACCAAAACCTATGGAAAGGGTAAAGGCATGGCTGCTGATTTAAAATATGTTGAGTTATGCGCAAGAAACATTGCTAAAGTTGCTAAAACAGATAAAATAGTAGTGGAAAAATCCACACTTCCAGTTAGAACTGCAGAGGCTATTAAAAGCATACTGCATAATACCGGAAATGGTATAAATTTTCATATACTTTCAAACCCTGAGTTTTTAGCAGAAGGAACAGCAGTAACAGATTTATTAAACCCTGATAGAGTATTAATAGGTGGTGAATCAGAAGAAGCCATTGAAAGTTTAGCTAAAGTTTATAGCAGTTGGGTACCCGAAAACAATATTTTAAGAACCAATCTTTGGTCATCTGAATTATCAAAATTAACTGCAAATGCCTTTTTAGCGCAACGTGTATCTTCTATAAACGCTATTTCAGAATTATGCGAAAGTACCGGAGCTAATGTCAATGAAGTTGCCAGAGCTATAGGTATGGATTCCAGAATTGGTTCAAAATTTTTAAACGCATCCGTAGGGTTTGGCGGTTCTTGCTTTCAAAAAGATATCCTAAATTTAGTATATATTGCTAGAAGTTATAGCTTAAATGAAGTTGCAGATTACTGGGAGCAAGTTATTATAATGAATGATCACCAAAAAAGGCGTTTTTCTGATAGGTTGATAAAAACACTATACAACACTGTTTCTGGTAAAAAAATTGCCATGTTTGGTTGGGCTTTCAAAAAAGACACAAATGACACTAGAGAATCTGCAGCTATATACGTTGCCGATCATTTACTAAATGAACAAGCCAATATTTCTATTTATGACCCTAAGGTTTCAGAAGAAAGAATTTTAACTGATTTAAATTATTTGAATACGAGAACTGAAGCTGAAAATCGAAATGGAGTTTCATACACAGCTTTACCACTTGATGCTGTCAAGGATGCTCATGCCATTGCTATTATGACAGAATGGGATGAATTTAAAGCCTACGATTGGCAAGATATATACAATCAAATGCAAAAGCCTGCTTTTATATTTGATGGAAGAAACTTATTAAATAAACAAAAAATGGATGCCATTGGATTTGAATACTATTCAATAGGTCAATAATTAATTATGAGTAAAGATAAAATCGCTATTATAGGTTTAGGCTATGTAGGTCTACCCTTAGCCAGACTTTTTGCAACAAAATATAATGTTGTTGGTTTTGATATTAACCAAAATAGAATTGATGAATTATCAAATGGAAATGATTCTACTCTTGAAGTTGAATCTGATGTTTTAAAATCTGTTTTAAAATCAGAACAGAATGATAATATTGGTCTTATTTGTTCATCGAATCTTGATGATATCAAGGACTGTAACTACTATGTAGTGACGGTGCCTACACCAATAGACAAAAACAACAGACCCGACTTAACCCCACTTTATAAATCTAGCGAAACTGTTGCTAAGGTTCTAAAAAAAGGCGACATAGTCATCTATGAATCTACCGTTTATCCTGGTGTTACTGAAGATGAATGTATTCCAGTTTTAGAAAAAATAAGTGGGTTGAAATTTAATGAAGATTTTTATGCAGGATATTCACCAGAACGTATAAACCCAGGTGATAAATTACATACCGTAGATAAAATTTTAAAAGTTACTGCAGGTTCTACTCCAGAAATCGGCAAAAAAGTAGATGCACTATACGCTAGTATAATAACTGCTGGAACCCATCTTGCTCCTACAATTAAAGTTGCCGAAGCTGCTAAAGTTATTGAAAACTCACAACGCGATATAAACATCGCGTTTGTAAATGAGTTGGCTAAAATCTTTAACTTGATGGATATTGATACACATTCTGTTTTAGAGGCTGCAGGCACTAAATGGAACTTCTTGCCTTTTAAGCCAGGTTTAGTTGGTGGCCACTGTATTGGTGTTGATCCCTATTATTTAGCTCAAAAAGCACAAGAAGTAGGATACCACCCAGAAATCATTTTGGCAGGACGTAGAGTTAATGATAGTATGGGGCAATATGTAGCTTCAGAGATTATTAAACTTATGGTACAAAAAGATATTCGTATTAAACAAGCTAAAATTTTAGCTCTAGGAATAACATTTAAAGAAAACTGTCCTGATGTAAGAAACACTAAAGCAGTTGACGTTATCGATCAGCTTAAAGGTTATGGTACAGATGTTACTATTTATGACCCATGGGCTAATCCTGAAGAGGTTTTGCACGAGTATGGTTTAAAAACTGTTCAAAATTTACCTGATGAAACATTTGATACTATAGTCCTAAATGTTGCTCATAATGAATTCCTTGATTTGAACTTAGAAAATCTTCTAAATTCAAAAGGTCTTATTTATGACGTAAAAGGAATTTTAAAAAAATCTGACGGACGCTTATAATAAGCACAAAAGGTTTTATACTAAAATCTTTATCAGAAATAAAAGCCTTTATAAACACTTATTGATAACCAAAAACATTTAAACATGAAAGACAAGATTAGCATCATTGTACCTGTTTATAATGTTGAAGCTTATTTAGAAAGATGTATCGATTCTATCATAAACCAAACATACAAAAACCTTGAAATCATATTGGTTAATGATGGCTCTACAGATAATAGTAAAATTATTTGTGAGCAATATGTTAAAAAAGATCCTCGTATTGTAGTTGTTAATCAAGAAAATAGCGGCTCAAGCATTGCAAGAAACACTGGATTAGATATAGCAACTGGTCAAATCATATCGTTTATAGATAGTGATGATTATATTGATAATTCTATGCTAGAAAAAATGGTTCAACATATGATTGCAAATAATCTTGAAGTTGTAGAAATTGAACCTAATGTTTTGACAAGAAATAAAGTTTTTGATAATAAGTTTACGATTGAGGATAATATTTCTGCTATAAAAAGAATCATAACAAACACCAGTTTTTCTGTTTGGAGGAGAATTTATAAAAAATCTCTAATTGAAAACATGAGGTTTATTCCCAAGATAATACATCAGGATGTGTTTTTTACTATTGATATATTAAATAAAATATCTAATATAGGATATTTAAATAGTCCGCTTTACACATATAATACTGATAATATAAGTGTTATACGAAGTAAGTATACTACTAAAAAAATCGATACCGGTATAAGAGCAACTGAATACATAATTAAAAATGTCCCTGTTAATCCTCTATTAAATGAAACTGTAAATAATTATGTGGTCTATTATTACACTGACCATTATTTTCTATTGAGTCGTAACAGAGGAGTTGATGCTAAACAGTATTATAGAAAAAAGCTAAAACAAACAATAATTAATACTGTAAGTATAAAAAATATTTCGTTTAGAATAATAATTGTTATTATATTACCAATAAAGGTTACTGAATTTTTATATTCTGCATACCAATTTATTACAAAAATCAAAAAATAAAGGCAAACCTAATAATGTCTAGATTAAATTTAACACTAAAAAATGGTTGGATTGCCCTAGTTTTTCAACTGGTTTATATAGTTGTTCAATTTTTTGCGAGAGATATTTTTTTGGATAATTTAGGTGATGAATTTGTAGGGATAGAAGGCACACTAAAAAGTATGCTCATGTTTTTAAATTTATCAGAACTTGGTATTGGTACAGCAGTAGGCTTTTCACTTTACAAACCTATTTTTGAGAATAATAGAGCAAAGATTAACGAGATTATTGGTTACTTAGGCTATTTGTACAAAAAAATAGGCCTATTTGTTTTAATAGCAGGGATTACCCTTATTCTATTTTTCCCTTTGTTCTTTAAAGAAACTGATACCCACTTAGGCCTAATTGTATATTTGTTTTTCTCTTTGGTTGTAGGTAATTTACTAAATTACTTTTTTACCTACCACATGTTTCTTTTAGAAGCTGACCAAAAATCATATGTAAATATTAAAATTTATCAAACCATACACATTGGAAAGTTAATCGTTCAGTGTTTCGTACTTCTGTATTTTAACAGTATTATTATCTGGATATCTTTAGAACTTATAGCGCCTTTTGTTGGTGTATTTATTTTACGTAGAAAAATAAAACAAATATACCCTTGGCTTCTTTTTAACTTCACAACCACTAAAGAGGTTAAAGAAAGAAACAGGCCATTACTTAAAAAAATTAAGCAAATCAGTTTTCATAAATTAGGCAGTTTTGTAACAACAGGAACAGATAACATAGTAATATTCGCATTAATAAACCCAGCAGCTGTGGCATTTGTAGGTAATTATCAAATGGTAATGGGTAATATAAATATTCTTGTAAACAAATTATTTCATGGTACAAATGCAAGTGTTGGCAATTTAGTGGCAGAAAATGACATTAAAAATATGCTTAAAATATTCTGGGAAATGATGGCTTTACGTTTTTTCTTTGCAGGAACAACATTGTTATTAATGTATATAGGCCTCGATGATTTTATTATTATTTGGCTAGGCGAAAAATACTTACTATCACATAAAATTCTCATAGCTCTTGTAATCATATTCTTTATTTTTCAAACTAGGCAACCTGTAGATAGTTTCAAACAAGCTTATGGTCTATATGACGATATTTGGTCACCAGTAGTGCAAAGTATTATAAATTTAATATTCTCAATTATTTTTGTCTTAAAATATGGTATACTTGGTGTGTTTATTGGTACAATAATAAGTCAATTTGTTGTAGTCATGCTATGGCGGCCATATTATCTATTTGCCAAAGGCTTTAAAGTAAGTACAATGCTATATTGGAAAGGATTTATTCAACATTTTATTTACCTTACATTTACAGGTGGTGTGTTTTATTTTATATTTCATTTGTTTGACACTGAAATGAGCAAAAGTATAATTATGTTGATAATTAAGTTGACTAAGCTTGGAATTGTTTTTTTATTGATATACTTTATAGTTTTAAGATTATTTAGTAAAGGTTTTAAAGATTTAATCAACCGTTTTTACCCACTCATTAAAAATAGGTTCTAAATAACATATCTAATGATTAAATTAGTTCAAATATAAATAATAGTGAAATGAAATATATTCTTGGTGTATTATTAGTTTTATTTGCGTCCTATGCCGATATTTTTTTATTTCGTATTAATATTATACCAGTTCCTCCTGCCTCATTTCTTATTCCTTTGTTTCTTATTTTATTTTTGCTGAAATACTCTATAAAAGATTTTTCAAACACATTCAAAAGTCATAGTTTTAAGTTCTTATTCTTTATATTTATTATTTCTATAATTTATTCCGCTTTTACTAAGTCTCCGACTTCGGTAATTATTGATGAAATCATATTAAATATTATCACCCTAATATTATATTCATTTACGCTTCACTTCTTTATGGTTGAAGACAAAAAAACGGTCATTTTTGTTTTAGCTACTGCCCTATTAGTCTTAGGAGGAAGTGTAATCTATGATTTCTTTATTGGATTACCTGCGTATAGTAAAAAATTGTCTGAAGCAGTAAGAAAAGGTGGGTTTGGTGAAAACCCTAATCAAGCAGCATCAGGAATAAAATTTTTAGCAATTGGGGTTTTAGTTTTAATAAATAAAAACAAAACCTCCAGATACCTTGCAATAGTATTCATGTTAGTAACCGTTTTTCTAACACTTTCAAGAAGCGGCATGGCTTCTGTTATACTTATCTTGGTATTTGGAACAATGAATAACTGGAGTTCTAAATTTAAAATTAACCCCAAAACAGCTTTTATAAGTTCTTTTAAACTGATATTACTATTATCAGTATTATTCATATCATTACTTTCCTTTTCAGAAATCATTAAGGAAAATTTTCCAGCTTTTTCTAGAGGGGCTGCTGGCGAACGAATGGATATGTTTCTAGGAAAAAGCAAAGTTACTGTTGACGAAGGTGGTGCAAGCGGCGGTAGGGCACTAATATTATTCAAATATTGGAATGATTTTCAAGACAACCCATTGGGGTATGGTACTGGCTACACATCCGATAAAAGGTTTAATGGTTTAAATACACATAATTATTTTTTATCTTTAGCTGTTAATTTTGGTATTTTAACATTGTTAGTATTCTTGTTTTATCTTGGATATGGCGCAAAGCTTTCTTTTGAAACTCCTCAATTTTATTATTTAATTTTTTTAGTTTTAATTATTTTTGAATGTTTTATTTATCACAATATTTGGTATACAAGAACTTTACTTATTTCATTAGCTTTTTTTGATAGTACCTTATATAAAAAATATTAAGTAAAGATTAAATGATAGATTCAAAACTATATATATAGTGCTTGAAAACTAACAAATTGATATTAAAAAGATTATTAAGCACATTTAATTTATTAATGAAAAAGAAAACAAAAATTATTTTTATTTTACCATCATTAGCTTCTGGTGGAGCCGAAAGAGTTATTTCTTTTGTGTCTCAAAATATTAATAAAGAAATATTTGAACCTATATTGTTAATTGCTGGTTACCAAAGTGAGACAGCTTATGACATTAAATCCATTAAAATAAATTACTTAAATAAATCTAAAGTTCGTTTTGCAATACCTTCAATTATTCTATTTTTAATTAAACATAGAGCCGATATAGTTTTAAGTTCTATTTCGCATACCAATGAAGCTATGTCGCTCATTTCTCCTCTTTTTAGAAAAACTAAATTTATTGGTCGCGAAGCCACTATTTTAAGCCATCGAAAAAAAGAAAGAAATAAAAAAAAATGGTCGCCTTTCTCTTTTGTTTTAAAGAGATTAAAAGATTTTAAAAGACTGGATATGATTATATGTCAATCAAGAGATATGGCAGAAGATATGATAAAAAATTATCAAGTGCCAAAGCATAGAACATGTATCATAAATAATCCTATTTCAAGCCTACCTCCTGTAAAGAGCAGTAGAGTAATAACTGAAACCAAAAAATTTATTACTGTTGGCAGACTTACACAGATAAAAGGACATCTAAGAATTTTAGAAATGCTTTCTAAGCTTAAAACCCCATTTTTATATACAATTATTGGAGATGGAAATTATAAAGATGTGATTTTTGAAAAAGCTAAAAAACTGTCACTTTTGAAATACATCAAGCACATCCCCTTTACGACCAATGTTAATGACTATCTTGCCGAAAATGACATGTTTTTACAAGGTTCTTATGTAGAGGGTTTCCCTAATGCATTGCTTGAAAGCTGTGTTATAGGAACTCCTGTTATCGCATTTAATGTTCCTGGCGGTACTAAAGAAATTATTGAAAATGGTATTAATGGTTTTTTAGTTGATGATGAAACAACTTATATTAATATGATGGAAGATGTCAGAGAATGGGAGCCTGATGAAATTAGACAATCTGTTTATTTGAAATTCAATAAAGAAAAAATAATAGAACAATATGAAAAACTATTTATAGATATTCTAAAAAAGTAAACACCTTTTTTGTATGACGAATTTTAAAAAAAACATAAGTATTCTAAATATTACCTTAGCAGGTGGTGGTGCAGAAAAAGTAATTAGTTTATTATTGAAAAAATTAATTAATGACTACAATGTAACTCTGTTTCTGTTATATAATGATATACATTATGATATTCCAAAAGAAGTAACTATAGTTATACTCAATAACCAAAACGCTTCAAATAAATTTGGGTATATTAAAAAAATATTAGCTCCAATTATTTTACAAATAAAATTTTTAAGAGAACTTAAACGCAGAAAAATTAATATCTCTATCTCTTTTTTGGCCTATCCAAATTTTCTAAACAGTATAGCTTCAATAAGGTATTCTAAATTAAAAACTGTTATAAGTGAACGGGGTTATCCATCAATGAATACAACATCAAAAATTTCATTTTATATTTCAAAAATCTTTTATCCAATTTTATACAATAGAAATGATGTCTTGTTTTCTAACTCTATTTATATTAATAAAGACTTAAAAGAAAACTTTAAAGTAAAACTTCCTTTAAAAGTTATTTATAATCCAATTATCATACCCTCTTCCAATGTATTACAAAACACTATTGTTCCTAAAGAAGAAGATTTAAAAGTAGTAACGGTTGGTAATCTTTTTAAAAGTAAAAATCAAAAGATGATTATTAATGCTATTTCTTTATTAAAAGGTGGATATAAATTATCAGTCTATGGTGAAGGCCCCTATAAACAAAGCCTTAAAGATTTAATTAATGTAAAAAAAATGAGTGATAGCGTTTTTTTAGAAGGTAAGGTGAAAAATATAAATCATTATCTCATTAAACATGATTGTTTTGTTTTATCATCGCTTAATGAAGGTTTTCCTAATGCTCTTTTAGAAGCAATGGCAATAGGCTTGCCATGTATTTCTACAAACTGTTTATCTGGACCTTTGGAGCTTTTAAATAAAAACTCAGATCCAATCACTATTAAAGAAGGTTCTTTTTATAAAGGAGCATACGGATTGCTTGTCAATAATAATGATGAAAAAGGCTTAGCTGAAGCATTAAATTATTACAAAGAAAATCCAAGTATAAGAAGCGAATATGGTAAGTTAGCTAATCAAAAAGCAAAAGAATTTGAACTTGATAATATTTATAAAAAATTCAAAGAACTTATTAATTTTTAGGATATAAAATTATGTGTGGAATTAACGGATATATAAAATTTAACCATGAAAGTAAAGAGCAGCTAAATGCAGATATGAATACAATGAATAAGCTCATTTTTCATCGTGGACCAGATGAAGATGGGGTGTTTTCAGAATCCAATGATTCGTATTCAATTGCTATGGCAATGCGACGATTATCCATTATAGATTTAAGTTCAGGTAAGCAGCCTATTTATACAGATGACAAAAAAATAGTCATAGTTTTTAATGGTGAAATTTATAATTATAGAGAATTAAAATCTAAATTAATAAATGAGGGTGTTACATTTTCGACGACAAGTGATACTGAAGTTATTTTAAAATTATATGAAAAATATGGGGTCGAATCATTCAAGGAACTGGATGGTATGTTTGCCTTTAGTATCTATGATAAAAAGAAAAACAAGTTATATATAACTCGTGATTTTTTTGGAGAAAAACCCTTGTATTATTATAAGAGTGACAATCAGCTTATTTGGGCTTCAGAATTAAAATCCATTGTTAGCGTATTAGATAAAAAACCGGCAATTAACAAAAGGGGACTTAATTTATATTTTAGATTAACCTATATACCTGCGCCATATACTATATATGATAACATTCATAAACTTGAACCTTACCACTATATAGAATACGATTTAAGCACCCACAATTTTTCTATTAACGCAATAGATATAGAAATTGAGCCTAAAACGAGAAAGGTTTCATTTGATGAAGCCAAAAAAGATGTAAAAGCCTTGATGTATGAAAGTGTTGTTAGTCGGTCTGTTTCCGATGTTCCTATAGGAACCTTTCTGTCTGGTGGTGTGGATTCTTCAGTAGTATCCTTATGTCTTTCTCAATTTAAATCCACTCCAATTGACACGTTTTCAATAGGGTTTGAAGAAAAAGGGTTTGATGAAACCGATAAGTCACAAATCGTTGCGAAAATGTTGAAAAGTAATCATCATGAGTTTATTATTAGTGAAAAAGACTTAGAAGAGGACATATCAAAGATTTTATTGAATTTTGATGAACCCTTTTCAGATTCATCGTCTTTACCAACATTTATTGTATCAAATAGAACTCAAAAATATGCAAAAGTAGCTTTAACTGGTGATGGTGGCGATGAAGTTTTTGGAGGCTATAATAAATATTACATGGGCAAAATGAATGATAGATACACGAAATTCATTCCAAAAGCACTCCATGGTTCGCTGGTAAAACTAGGGACTCCCCTATTAAAAACATCAACAGATAATAGAGGTAGGAAATATAAAATCAACAGATTATTGAACTCAGTAAATTATGAAGGTGATTACTACTGGGATATAATTTCTCTTGGACACACACAAAATAGCTTGCACAAATACCTGTTACCTAATTTATTAGACAATGATATATTTTCATCTTACATTAAAAGCACAGGTATAAAAGGCCCCAAAACACTTACCGAATTCAGAAAAATAGACAAGCACATTAGTTTAGAAGGTGATATGTTGGTTAAAGTGGACAGAACCAGTATGTTAAATTCATTAGAATGTAGAGCGCCTTTTTTAAATAAGAAAATTTGGGATTACACAAACACACTGCCCGAAGATTATTTAATGAAAGGATGGGACAAAAAATACATTTTAAAAGAAGCTTTTAAAGATCAGTTTCCTGATGAATTTTTAAATAAATCAAAAAGCGGGTTTGGAGTGCCAGTCGGTAATTGGTTACGCTCTTCACTAAGAAAAGAGCTAGAAAGTTATATTATTGAAAAAGAACTTATTGATCAAAATATTTTTAATGTAGATGAAATAATAGAATTGGTAAAAAACCACCTGTCTAGTAAAGAAGACAATTCATTTAAAGTTTGGAATTATTATTGTTTTCAAAAATGGTATTTTAACACGTATAAGTAAATGAATATAGACAAGAAAAAAATAATTAGAATAACAACAGTTCCAGGTTCATTAACAACTCTACTAAAAGGTCAATTAAGCTATGTTTCTAAACATTTTGAAGTTGTAGGCATAACTTCTAAAAGTGGAAGCTTAAAACAATTAGAGGAATTTACTAAAAATGAAGGCGTAAAAGCAATTACGGTCAATATGACCAGAAAAATCACTCCAATTAAAGACCTAATTGCATTATTTAAACTCTATAAAATATTAAAAAAAGAAAAACCATTTATTGTACACTCACACACCCCCAAGGCTGGAACTTTAGGCATGATAGCTGCTAAAATGGCAAGGGTCCCAAATAGGCTGCATACCGTTGCTGGACTACCATTAGTTGAGTCAACAGGAATCAAAAAAAAGGTACTCATAACTGTTGAACGTATTACCTATAGATGTGCGACCAAAGTATACCCCAACTCATTTGGTTTAAAAGATATCATTCTAGATGAAAAAATAACTAAAAAAGAAAAAATTAAAATCATTGCTAATGGTAGTTCTAATGGTATAGACACCAATCATTTTGATCCTAACCTCTATAATAATAAACAAAAACACACGCTTAAAAACGAACTAAAAATTAAAGAAAACGATTTTGTTTTTGTTTTTGTTGGCCGATTAGTAAAAGATAAAGGAATTAATGAACTTATTGAAGCTTTCGATAAATTAAGTACTGAATTTAAAAACATAAAATTGCTTTTAATTGGTGGTGTTGAAAAAGATTTGGATCCTTTATTACCAGAAACCACAAATACCATAGATATAAATCCAAATATTATAGCAACAGGATGGGCAGCCGATGTTAGACCTTATTTTGCCATATCAAATGTTTTGGCATTTCCTAGTTATCGCGAGGGCTTTCCTAATGTTGTTATGCAAGCCAGTTCAATGGAACTAGCTAGTATTGTTACAGATATTAATGGATGTAATGAAATTATAAAACATGAAGAACATGGATTTATCATTCCAAAAAAAGATATAGATTCATTATATCAAGCCATGGTATATGCACTTTCCAATAAAGAAATATTAAAAAAAATGGGTGTAGAATCAAGGCAAAATGTTATCAATAATTACGAACAAAAAAATGTTTGGCAAGCCATTTTAGAGGAATACAAATCATTATAAAACATTATTAATCGTTACATATAAATCTACTAGAAAAACTTATTTATATGTTTTTCTACTTAATGTCATTTCACAAATACTATTTCATTTGATGTAATAAACCTATTATTATTTAGTTTTCATCGAGAAAATAATGATTAAGACCAAATATTACAATAAACATCGAAATTTAAAAAAGATAGCATTATTTTTGAATTAGTATAAAATTTATTTTGAAGAAAAATGTATAAGAATTTTTTTAAAAGAATTATTGATTTCTTTTTGGCGTTTACAGGGTTAATTATGCTTTCCCCAATAGTATTAATAGTGTATTTAATATTACTTTTTATTAATAAAGGAAATCCATTTTTTTATCAAAAGCGTCCTGGGAAAAACGAAAAAATTTTCAGCATCATAAAATTTAAATCAATGACCGATAAAAAAGACAGCAATGGAAAATTGTTGCCAGATGCTGATAGAGTTACCAAGTTTGGCTCATTTATAAGAAAGACATCACTTGATGAAATACCTCAGTTAATTAATATCATAAAAGGTGATATGAGCCTAATTGGACCAAGACCTTTAAGAGTACATTACCTACCCTATTATACTCCCGAAGAAAAAATAAGGCATTCTATAAGACCTGGCGTAACAGGCTTAGCTCAAATTTCAGGTAGAAATTTGTTAAGTTGGGATGATAAACTAGCAAAGGACATCGAATATGTTAATAATTTATCATTTTTAACAGACATTTCCATATTTTTTAAAACTATTAGAAAAGTATTCGTATACGATAATACATTATATGACCCGAATATGTTAGATTTGGAAGAATTAAGAAAATCTAGCCATCAGAATTCTTAATAAACCTATGATGCAGAACATACTTTTTACATGTGCAGGAAGAAGAAACTATCTTGTAAACTATTTTAAGAAAGCTTTAAATGGTCAAGGTAATGTTATAGCTGTCGACGAGCAAATGCATGCGCCAGCTCTTATGGATGCTGATTTATCCTTTGTAGTTCCCAGTATCTATGATAAAAACTATATTTCTACATTAATAAAGATTGTAAAGGAAAACGCCGTTACGGCCATCATTTCATTAAATGATTTAGAATTACCGATAATAGCAGATAATAAGGGTTTATTTGAGCGCAATGGAGCAAAAGCAATCATATCCTGCCCGTCAATAATTGATACATGTTTTGATAAATGGGAAACATTTAATTTCTTAAAAAAATCAAAGTTCAATACGCCAAAAACATATATTGATCTAAATAAGGCAATAAATGATATTGAAGATAAAAAGCTAGAGTTTCCATTGGTTTTAAAACCTCGTTGGGGAAGCAGCTCTATTGATATTAATTATCCAGAATCCATTGAAGAATTAAAACTTACGTATAAACTTCTGGTCATTAATCTTAAAAAAAACGTATCAAATAAAAGCACCTTAGAAGGTGTAGAACAAACCATTTTAATTCAAGAAAAACTTGACGGTATTGAATATGGAATGGATATCCTTAATGATTTTGATGGTAACTATTATGGCAGTTTTACTAAAGAAAAATTAATTATGCGCTCTGGAGAAACCGATAGAGCAAAATCAATTATAAACACCCAATTTGAAGCATTGGGAAAAAAACTAAGTCAAGCCTTAAAACATATTGGTAATTTAGATTGCGATGTATTTCTAGTAAAAGACAAACCATATGTTCTAGAACTTAATCCTAGATTTGGTGGAGGATACCCGTTTTCTCATGAATCAGGAATAAATATTGCAGCCATATACATAGCATGGCTTAATGGGCATACAAATTTGTCTCAATACAATAATTATAAAGAAAATATTATTTTTTCTAAATATGATAGACTAATTAAAAGTATTGGTGCAGAACAAAGGTTCTTTAACTAAAGTTTATATGTTTCTATTAACTTTAATTAAAGTATTAAATGATTAACAGTAAAAATGAATTAGTGAAAATAGAAATTCTAACAGAAAAGAAGGAATGGAATGAATTTTTACAAAGTGTAGATGACTACGGTTTTTATCACACTTACGATTATCATCAAATTTCAAAATCAGAATCAGATAAAGCTGTTTTAATTAAATATACCAATAACGACATCTTTATTGGCTTGCCCTTATTGATAAGAAAGATAAATGGCTCTGATTTTTATGATGCCATATCAGTTTATGGGTATTCTGGACCTATAGGCAGTAAAACACCTTTAAATTTCAATACATCAAATTACGAGCAAACCCTACTTGATTTTTTTAATAAAAAGAAGATTGTTAGTGTTTTTGTAAGGCTAAACCCGTATTTAACATTTCAGAATATTCTTTTTTCAAATTTAGGTGAATCTTCTTATTTTGGAAAGTTATCTTATTTAGGAAAAATAGTCAATATCAATATATCAAAACCATTAGAAATACAAAAAAGGGACTATCAAAGACGATTAAAAACCCATGTAAACAAAGCTAATAGGCTTTTAACATTAAAGATTGCTGAAACTAAAGAAGATTTTCAAAAATTCAAAACTTTATATTACGAAAATATGAAGCGCATAAATGCCAAAGACCTTTATTTTTTTAGTGATGACTATTTTGAAAGTTTTAATTCTTCTAAAGATTTTAAAACCGAGGTCTTACTTGCTATTGATAATGAAACAAAAAAAGTAGTATCTAGTTGTATGTTTATAAAAACAAACACTATGGTACAATACCATTTATCTGGTTCTGACGAAAAGTTTTTACATTTAAATGGAACAAAATTCCTTATAGACCAAATGAGAATAAAAGCGACCAAAGAAGGTTATAAAAATTTTAATCTTGGCGGCGGTTTAGGAGCCAATGAAAATGATTCCTTATTTCGATTCAAATCGTCATTTTCAGATGAATATCATCCATTTTTTGTTTGGAAACTTATTACAAATAAAGAAATATACGAGGCTCTATGCAAGAAAAACAAAGTTCATGATAAAGAATCCTCTTTTTTCCCTTTGTATCGTTTAAATGAGTAGCTTATAGCTAAATAGCAGTAATAATTATGCAACATAAAGACTTAAACAAAGTACTCTATTCAGATATATTATTTAAAGTTTGGTCTGAAAAAAAAGAGTTATTGCCAATTGAAGATTATTTAATAAAAAAATATCTACTCAATAAAAAAGGAAAGGTTTTAGAGGCTGGCACAGGTGGCGGTAGAATTATTTTCGAAGTCGAAAAATTTGGCTTTACTACCCTTGACGCTTTTGATTATGTAGAAAATATGATTAAGTTCTGTAATGAAAAGAAAAAAAAAATTAATTCTTCAATAAATTTTAGAGTTGCAGATACCGCTAATCTTATTGATTATAACGATAATGAATTTGATTATCTAATCTATTTGCAACAAGTTTTATGCTTTATGAATGAAGATTTAATGACTCAAAGCCTAAAAGAAGCCTATAGAATTGGCAAAAATGATAGTACATACTTATTTTCTTTTCTTAATTGGAACGTTAAATTTTATAATCCTATATTAAGTTGCTTAGTTAACCTATTTAGGATTTTTAGAAATGAAAAAACCAATAAATATAAATTACCTTGGCTAAAAATTGGAAATAAATTTAATTGGAAGTTCTTGAATGCAAACCAGCCACAAAATATTTGGTTTAAAGAAGATAGAATTATTAAAACGCTTAGAAATTCAGGCTTTTCAATTATTGAAATCGAGAGTCAATTAATGCCAAAAGATAAAGTTGGCCATCTACATGTCATTTGTAAAAAAGCGTATTAAATTTCAATCATTTATTAATTTTAAATGAAAACAAAAAACAGTCCCTTTAATGCAAATACCTTTCAAGAAATTTGGAAGAAACATTTTTTTAAAAATAAACAAATAAAAAGATTTCAGTTTATTGAAGGTACTTCATTTTATAAAAGTAAATTACCCGCTCTATTTTTTAATATTGGCAAAAACTTAACAAAAGGAAATTATTATAAAATACATAACCACAAAGATTTTGAAAATAAAACCTTTGTAATTTATGATGTTTTAACAGACACAGAGCAGACAGTACATAACTTACCAAAAAATTTAAAAATTCTAAAATCAGTTCAATACCCAGGTTTCTTAATACATTTAAACAAGTTTAAAAGTATTGATGATTATCTGTTAAATACGTTTAGTAAGAATACCAGAATGAAAATGCGCAAATTTAATAAGCGCTTAGATACATGTTTTGATATATCTACAAAAATGTTTTTTGGAGATATTGATAAAAAACAATATGATGACTTATTTGATTCATTTTTGGAACTTCTACAAAAAAAGTTTTCTGATAAGCAAATTTCATATAACAACTTAGAACCTTCCGAATGGAATTTTTACAAAGAAGTTGCTTACCCTTTAATTTTAGAAAAAAAAGCATCTCTTTTTGTTGTTTATGACAATCAAGTCCCAATAGCTATTACATATAATTACCATACTGAAAACACGCTAATAGATGCCATAACTGTTTTTGATGTTGATTATTCAAAATTTAACATGGGCTATGTAAACAACTTAAAATTAATTAGTTGGTGTTTTGATAACCAAGTACAAACACTAGATTTTTCTAAAGGGTATTTTGATTATAAGAAACGAATGTCCACCCTTGAATACAATTTTGAATATCACATTATTTACGATATTAATTCTATAGTATCAAAAAGTATTGGGTTTGCTTATTATGCTTTTTTTGAATTAAAAGCTTATATGCGAAAAAAGGGTTTAGATGTTAAGTTTCATAAATTCACATATTTTCTTAAAAACAAGAAGCAAGCTAATACACAAAACTTAAACGCTAAAACAACTAATCTTAATAACTTATCCGATTTTAAAGATTTAGTAAAAATAGATATTAAAAAGGATACCAATTATAATTTTTTAATAAAACACGTTAACAATTTTCTATACTTAAATATTAAGTCTTATCTCGATATTAATGTTTTTAAGCTTAAAAATCAAGAAGATACGTATGTGATTTCGAGTGATTCTAGTGCTCAGCAAATTAAATTCATGAAATAGAGTTTATGAAAAAGCTTTTTATAAAATGTACACTATATATATTCTTTATAATAATTGCTTTAGAGCTTGTAGTTCGTGTTTTTCACTTATATAAAGATGTTCCAATACGTTATATTGATGCCTATGACGTCGAAAAAAGCTTACCAAACCAAACAGGATTTGCCGTAACAGGCAATAGAAGACAAAATTATTCTGAATATCATATAAACAGTTTTGGTTTTAATTCTTATCGAGATTTCCAACCATCTGATGATAAAACAGAAATAGCTTTAGTTGGAGATTCTTTTATAGAAGGTATGCACCAGAATTATTCTAATTCAATAGGTAAAAAGATTGAAGGTTTATTAAAAAATGTAGAAGTCTACGAATATGGATATGCAGGCTATGATTTAGCAAACCAATTGTATTTAATTCAAGCTTATCAAGAACATTTTAAGGCTATTGATCACATCATATTTTATATAAAGTACAACAATGATTTAGATAATTCTGCTTATACACCCAATTATCAAAGAATAAAACTACTAAAATCACCTTTGTTTAAAATCAGAGATGAGTTTAAACTACTGGCTTATGCCTCTGCTATTGGAATTGTAGATCCTATTAAAGATATGGCTATTAATATTATTAAGGAAAAACCAAAATCAGTAAGTGAATCCGAAGAAAGAGATAAAGACTTAAAAAAATTAGAGAATTTTAAAAGCTTAATTAATACTTTTGGTTTTGATAAAAATAAAATGGCTTTTTTATTAAATTCTAAAACGAGCAGTCCCCTTTTTTTAGAGTATTGTAGAGAAAATGGATATCCAATTATTGACTTTGCCCTACCTTTTGAAAATTCAAAAGAGCCTCCTACTCTAATTTACGACTTGCATTGGAATAATCATGGAAGAACTATTATAGCTAACGTCGTAGCCGATTTTATAAAAGCAAAAAAATAATTCTATAATTTACTTTATTAAAGCTGCATGGAAAAGAAAATAATAATGATAGTTGGTGATTGGTACTACCCAAAAATGGTATATGAAAATTTAAAAGCTGAATTTAATATTGAAAGTATTATTATAGACAAGGGTGAACCTACATCAAAATTATTAAAACGAAGGATTAAAAAACTTGGGATTATTCATGTTTTAGGGCAATTGTTATTTAGACTTTTTGCAGTTTCATATATAAATATCACATCAAAAAGAAGGTTTCAAGATATTTTAGACCGAAATAATATAAAGGAATCGCCTTTTGAAGCCAAAAAAACGAATGAAGTCCCTTCTATAAATTCTGATGCAGGACGAGCGCTTCTTAAAAAACTAAACCCAGATATTGTTATTATTGTTACCACCAGAATTCTATCAAAAAAAACGTTAGAGAGTATTGATGCTAAATTTATTAATATTCATTCAGGAATGACACCTTTATACAGAGGTTTACACGGTGCCTATTGGGCTTTAATAAACAAAGACAATAATAACTGTGGTGTAACGGTACATTTAGTAGATGAGGGCATTGATACGGGAAATATCCTTTACCAAGATACTATAACGGATACCATAACGGCTAAAGATAATTTTATGACCTATACCTATCTGCAATTAGCCAAAGCATTGCCATTGTTAAAAAAAGCTATAAAGGATATTCAATCTGATAATATGAAAACCAAAATTAATAGCAAAGAATCTATAAACAATAAACTATACTATCATCCAACATTGTGGTTTTACTTATACAATAGATGGTTTAAAGGCGTTAAATAAAGATGGGGGTGGCTTACTTAAGCTGCTAATTCTTTTTCAATAATAGCCATTAAATCGCCAACATTTTCCATAGACATTAAGTCCATAAGCTTAAATTTAATGTTAAAGGATTTTTCTACTTCATTAATAATAAGCAAATGTGTAATAGATTCCCACCCATCTACATCTTTTGCTGTTGTTGTTTCATTTAGCTCAAAATTATCATGCTCTAATATTTTTACAAATGATGTTTTTATATCAGCTAACATATCATTTTTATTCATACCTGTATTTTATCCTATTAATTCTTTTAGTTTTTTTCTATCTAGTTTCCCGTTGCTATTATACGGAAACTTATCTAAAAAAAACACTTTATTGGGCACCATATATTCTGCTAATTTTTCATTCATATAAACCAATAAATCTGTGGTGTCAAATTTACTACTTTCTATTACTAAAACAAGCTCGTCATTATTACTAGAATTCTTAACATCAATTACAACTAAATTCAAAGCATTTGTAGATGCATGATTTCTAGCATGGTATTCTATTTCCCCTAACTCTACTCTATACCCTCCAATCTTTACCTGAAAATCTTTTCTTCCAACATACATATAAAAACCATCTTCATCTCGATAACATAAATCTCCAGTTTTATAAAATCGCTTTGCAACGTCTAAATCCGTTTTATTTATAAAAAATGAAGATGCATTCAATTTATCATTTTTCCAATACCCTTGAGTAAGTTGATTACCTGCTAAACACAACTCCCCTTCTACATTATCATCAGGAAGGACGTTATTATTACCATCCAATATAAGGTAATCTACATTTTTAAAAGGTTTCCCTATTGACAACACACCATTATGGGATTTATTACTATCAGCTATTTTATAATTATAGTAGCCACTACAAACTGTAAACTCGGTTGGCCCATAATGGTTCAGAACTTTACTATTTGGTATGCATTTAACCCATTCATCAACTATGTCCTTATATAATTTTTCACCTCCAAAAACACAATACCTAACCGATGTTGCATTAATTTCCGGAAAATATGGTCTTAAATAATAAATTATTGATGGCACCATTTTTAACACGGTTAGCTTGTGCTTTACCAACAACTTAAATACATATAAATATTTTATGACATTTGATGGCACTGTATATGCACAAGCACCAACTAAAAGTGTAGGCAAAAGTGCTGTTAATGAAGCATCGAATGTTAAATCATACATTTGTAAACACCTATCGGAAGATTTAAGCTTGTACTCATCGTCAATATCAAGTTCGTTAAAAAGTGCATTTAAATTTTTAAAACTTATAGGAACACCCTTAGGGTTTCCAGTGCTACCACTAGTAAATAAGACATAGGCTATACTTTTGTCATCAAACTTAACAGGTTCGAATAATGATAATGACTGAGTAGTATTTTCAAAATGGTTTATATTTAATACTTTGAATGACGTAAAATCTGTTTTTTGTGAAGAATCAAAAACATAGTGTACATCTATGGCCTTAAAAATAGCCTCATTTCTACTTATTGGAGCAGTAGGGTTTACTGGAATATATGCTTTTCCCTCCATCCATATCGAAAAAATCGTAGCATAGGTTTCTAAATCATTGTTAGTCACCAAGCCTATAAAGGATTCATTATCAGCAATATGATCAGCTATAATTTTTCTGGTTTTTATAATACACGCTAATAAATTTTCATAAGTATAAAAGACATCATTTATACAAAAAACATGCTTTTCTTTGTTTTGTACAAAAGCGTTGTATAAGCTATTAATCAAGTTCATAAGACCACTAAATTAGAAAAAGTTACCGTCTTGATCATTCACAACTACATTTTTAAAAGACTCACCAACATCATTATGAACAAGAGAGAACAGCTGCTTAGCATCAGTATATACAGCCAAGTATCTATTATTTATGCGTTCCCCTAAAATACTATTTTCGGTTTGAAGTAGGGTGCATTTTGTTTTTATAAAATTTTTAATCAATGCATCTACACAGTCATCAAAATGGTTGTCATTGGCGCAAAAATACCTTACTATAAATCTATTTCCTGAAACAAATCCTGATATAAAACCAATCGTTTTTCTTTCTTTCTTTACCAGAAAATTTAAATTATATATGTTATTAGCTATACTAGATAATAAACAAGTATTATTTGGCTTATTCGCTTCATCATTTACAACATGATACTGTTTATTACTTATTTGCCAATTAATATAGTCTTGTGTTTTTGGTATGATATCATGGTAACACTGTTTTTCAATAAAATGCCAAGTGTTTTTGTCTATGGAAGATACATACGCAAATTCTAAATTTCTAGTTTTTTGTTTATTCTTTAATGTGTTAATTGATGAAATCATTTTGTGTGAGATTCTATCAAGAACTTTCAATAGAGTCGCTATTTTTTTAAGGCTTTTCTTTTTGTAAATCAGAATATCGTAATCTAAACTAAAAATGATGATATAGCGTTTTCTTTCAGAAAATTTAGTAAAAGGTTGCTTTTCATAATAGGCTTTAGTATTATCGCCTAAAAACTTTATGAGCACTTGGTTATTAGATTCTTTAAGCGATATACTTTTAGCATATGTAGGAAGAATGGTGTCTTTATAGGCATCTTTTGCCCACCATCTTTGACTCCAAAATATGTTTTTTACACCATCATTTTTGGTTTTGACCCAATCTGGAACTAAAGATACAAACGCTACAATGGCATGGTTTTCATAACCTAGAACAGCCAATATATCATCATCTTGCGCACGATTGTTTTCAATCATCCATTTTGCCTTGTTTTTAGAAAAAGGCGCTTCATATGTATTGCCCCAATACTTATTTTGATGAATGGCTTCTTTGAGATTTTTTTTTGTTAAAGTTATGACCTCTAAGTTATTATTCATTAAATGGATGTTTGCTATTTTTAAGATTTAAAACTAAAATAATATATATTTAACTTGTAATTAGAATTGAAAATATATAAATGATCGGTCCATATTGCTATCATAAAATAAAAGCATTCCCAAAACTACAACTGTATAAGCAATAAATCTAACGACTTTGGATTTAAATTTAAAAGGGGAACGTTCATCTTTTCTAATACGGTATTCATACAAAACAAATAATATTATAAGGATATAATAATCAATCATTCTATAACCCATTGGATGCTGGTAAACGTCATATGAGGAATTAGAAAATAAACGTTCTATAAAAGCAAATGCATCTGTAATGGAATTAGACCTGAAAAATATTCTAGAAAATGTAACTATTATAAATGTAAGTAGCACCTGCCCTATTTCTGTTAATGTTGGGAAAAATGAGTTTTCACCCACTACACTATTTTTATAAATTGTATTCCTTCCCATTAAAAACACGGGGATAAATACCAATGCATGAAATGCTCCCCAAAAAATAAAGGTCCAATTAGCACCATGCCAAAACCCGCTAATTAAAAAAACAATTATAATATTCCTAACAGATTTTAACTTGCTAACCCTAGAACCACCTAACGGAATATAAATATAATGTCTAAACCAAGTTGAAAGCGACACATGCCAACGTTGCCAATATTCTGCAACATTTCTTGAGAAAATAGGAAATTTAAAATTAGACATTAATTCTATTCCAAAAAGTTTAGCCGTGCCAATCGCTATGTCTGAATAACCACTAAAATCGCCATAAATCTGAAAACTAAAAAAAACAATACCTAAAACTAGTGTCGATGCTGGGTATGTATGATAATTAGCAAAAACATCGTCGACTATAAGGCCTAGTGAATCTGCAATAACTATTTTTTTAAACAAACCCCATAAAATAAGCTTTATGCCGCTAACGGATTGATTATAATTAAATATTCTTTTGTTTTGGATTTGGTGTAATAAATTAGAAGCACGCTCAATCGGACCAGCAACTAATTGCGGAAAGAAACTTACAAATGTGGCAAAGGATAAAAAATCTTTTGTTGGTTTTAGTTTTTTATAATAAATATCAAACGAATATGACATGGTCTGAAACGTATAAAATGAAATTCCAACTGGAAGAATAACTTTTAGCGTCCATGTACTTTTTAAAGTATAGCCCATCATGGAAAACATATCAATCCACGAATCGACAAAAAAATTATAATATTTAAAAAATCCTAAAAGACCAACATTAAAAAACACACTAACCCATAGCCATTGTTTTCGTTTTGATTGTTTACTATTAGCATGAATATTTAAGCCAACAAAATAATCGACTACAGTACTTAGTAGAATTAATGAGAGGAATCGCCAATCCCACCAACTATAAAAAACATAGCTTGATATTAAAATCAGGATATTTTGGGTTTTAAGGTTTTTTTTTAAAAGCCCCCAATACAGTATAAATACTATAAATAGAAATATAAAAAACTCTAATGAATTAAATATCATAGAAAGTCAAGATAAGCGCATTATTTTATATATATAAACAGGATACTAAAAAGCAAAATCCATAGTAAGTAGCTTAATACATTTTGTGGTTTCATTTACTTAACAATGTTTCAAAAAGGTTTTTCCATTTTGGGAATATATTATCTGGAGATAGTCTTAGAATACTTTCTCGAGCTTGATGTCCCATTTTTTTTCGTTTTTGCGGGTTTTCCATTAAATTAATTAATGATTTTGCAAAAGAGTCTGTATCATCAATATTAACGAGAATACCATCTTCTCTATGAGTAATTAGTTCTTGAACTCCACAAGGGCAATTAAAGGCTACCGCAGGAACACCGCAAGCCATAGTTTCTATAAGAACTAAAGGAAACCCTTCAAACCTTGATGAAAGGGCATAAATTGAGGATTCCATATATACATCCATAATGTTTGAAACAGGATCATGGAAATTTATATAGTCTAATATGCCATAGTCTTTTGCTAATGATAACATACTTAGAGTCTCATCTTTTTTACCATAAATTTCTAATGTCCAGTCCTTGTAAGTTTTTACAACTTCTTTCCAACTTTTTAAAAGCATGTCAAATCCTTTTTGATGTGTATGTCTACCAACAGCCAACACTTTCTTGTTTTCTAATTTAGCATGCTCATCTGGATAAAAGATTAAAGGATTGCTTATTACAGTCAGGTTTTTTAAATTTTTCCATTCTTTTATATGGTCATCAGACAACAGCACTAAAGTATCATACCGTCGACCTCCTTTCAACAACAACTTTTTTCCTATGTTAATGATTTTGTCCTTTATAGATGTAGCATTTTGGGTATAATTGACACGTTTTGAATTATGACGTTCATAAATCAATTGGAAATTCTTTTTTAGAAAAATGGGGAGATACAATCCAAATATATTATCAATACAAACAATAACAACTGAAGGTGCTTCGGCTTTCAATATCTCGTTTATTTTTTTGAATCTAGAAAAATGATGTGATATACTATTGCTAAGCTTTGGGATATTATGAATCTTAATAGCTTCGCTTAATTCAAAAAACGGAGTATCCTCAACTTCGTCTAAAGTTAATATAGTGACTTCATAGCCATAGTGTTTTATAAAATAATTGGATTTTAAAGCTATAATTCTCTCTTGTCCTGTCGTTCCATTTATTTGATTAACTATGTAAAGTAATTTCATTTTTGAATTAAGATTTGAGCGGTGACAGATTTAACCATAATACAATATCACTTATGGTACGTTGCTAATTTAAAAAAAATACCATTTAAAACGCTAAAAATTAGATAAGAGTCATGTTTACAACATATTGTCCATAAAAAAACCCTTAAATTAAGGGTCTTTTTAAAAATATTATATAAAATAAAATTTACATATCATTAAAAATAGAATGCATTAAACGTTTTTTATCGTTTATGCTTTCTTCTAAAGAAATCATGGTCTCAGTTCTGTAAACACCTTCAATAGCATCTAATAAAAAGATAACTTCTTTAGCATGCTCAGTACTTCTAGCTCTAATTTTACAGAAAATATTAAACTTTCCTGTTGTAATGTGAGCTACTGTAACATAAGGAATTTCATTTATGCGTTCTAAAACGAACTTAGTTTGGGAAGTGTTGTTTAAGTATACTCCAACATATGCTATGAATGAATATCCAAGTTTTTTATAATCTAGCATTAATGAAGATCCTCTAATTATTCCAGATTCTTCCATTTTTTTAACACGTACATGAACAGTACCTGCAGAGATTAATAATTTTTTAGCAATGTCTGTAAATGGAATTCTTGTGTTATCAATTAACATATCAAGAATTTGATGATCGATTTCGTCTAATTTAATTTTCCCCATAATTAATTTATTCTTAAATAAAAAGCAAAATTAATACATTTTTATTAATAATAACTCATAAATAGTACGTTTTATTTCGGTAATAATGAGATTTTCTCATTATTTAATATTACGAAAACGTTTTCGTTATCTATTTTCAATAATTGACCATGATCATCAAATACTTCAAATCCCTTAGCATCAATCTCCCGATGTCCAAAAAATGTATCCATTTTATCAATTTTGTTGATTTTTGGAATAAATCTTACTTTATCTTTAATCAGCTTTTCCTGATATTGTATACCAATATCAACCAAATCACCATTTATTTTAGTATTTCTAATGATAATATCTAAAAAACACTTATCATTTTCTGGAATATTAAAGTAAGATTCATAGTTCTCACCCATAGTGTTGGTTTTAGAAATATAATCTAACGAAGTGATATATGACAAATAAATTAGCTCCCGTGTTTTTTCTCGTTCATAGTCATTTGGGTAATGCCCAGCTTCAAATAAAATGGTTGGTATGTTGTTACTCTGAAAAGTGTCCCCAACACAATTTAAGTTAAAAGCATCATCATATACTCCAACTTGATTTGGAATAACTTCCTGTAAAGCGGTATTCATTACACTTATTACATCCATAGCAATCTTTCTATTAGCCGTTACGGTACAGGCTTTATCTTGGGCAGGTGCTAAAAAAGATACCGTTGCTAATTTATTAGTGTTTCCAGCACTAAAAATAGTACGTTGCCCATGAAGGTTATAGCAAAAATGTGGGTTAAACAATTCAAAAATAAATTTTAAAACCTTGCTTTCTGGTTGCGTTAAATTTTGAGCATCTCTATTTAAATCAACCTGATTGGCATTAATACGGGTATAAGCCTTGGCGCCATCTGGATTTAATATAGGGATGATATATAATGTACACGCATCTAAAATGTATTTCAGCTTTGCATCTTTATCTAATAATGTATTTAAAAGATCAAACAAGGACTTAGTAGTAGTAGATTCATTTCCGTGCATTTGAGACCACATTAAGATTCTTTTTTTTCCATGACCAATTTTTAAACCATATATAGAATCCCCTAAAACAGACTTACCAATAGTTTCAATAACAATGCTTTCATTTAAATTATTTAACAAAGGTTCTATGTCTTTATTCGTTATATAACGACCAGATAAACCAGTTTCTTTATACTTTGAAAACAATGATTTTATATACTCAACTTGCATACTTATATATTTATATGACAAATGTAAACAATTACTAATTTACAAATGTAAACAAGACATGTTGCCAATATGTTTACAATAATACACAAAACTATTAACCCCATTCTATTCTAAGTTTAAAATCTATATGATTTGATTTTTTGTAAATTCAAATAATTGATAACTAGTAATTTAAATTTTAAAAAGTGAAGTGATAGTTTATATAAAAAATAAATTTAAACATAATAAAACTCCATTTTTTAAGTTATATTGTTACATTTGTAAAACAGAGTTGACCACACATGTAATTTACAATGATAAACACTGAAAATTTTATAAAACGACTGCATAAAGTGATGGATTATTATGGAGAATCCGCCTCCTCTTTCGCTGAAAAAATTGGTGTACAGCGATCAAGTATCTCTCATATTTTATCTGGTAGAAATAAGCCAAGTTTAGATTTTGTTTTAAAAGTACTTTCTGCTTTTCCTGAGGTTGATCTCTATTGGCTATTTAATGGCAAGGGAGAATTTCCTTCTAAAGAGAAATCTGAGAAAGCCTATCCGCCTATCGAAAAAGAAATAATAACTTCTGTTTCAACCAATGAATTAAAATCTGATATAAAAAGTGATAAAACCATTGAACGGATCGTTGTTTTTTATTCTGATGGAAGTTTCAAAAATTTCGAGAATTAACTCTATTCTTTTATTAGCTTTGCCTTTTAATACTTATGCTATGCGATTTTTAGTTCTTCTTCTACTTTTCCTTCTATTTAGTTGTTATGAAACCCCTCGAAACTGTAAAGATTATAAAACTGGTGAATTTTTTAGTGAAGTTGTTATAAACGACCAACTGTTTAAGTCTTCCTTTAAAAGAAGCAAAAATTTACAGGTTGAAGTTTATAATAACAAAACAGATTCATCACAGCTTAGATGGATAAACAATTGCGAAGTTATTTTTAAAACCATCAATCCAAAGAATATGGCAGAACAAAAGGATATTCATTTAAAAATCCTAACAACAACAGATTCTTCATATACTTACGAATACTCTTATGTAGGTGAGGTAAAAAAACAAAAAGGCATTGCTTATAGAGTAAAATAACGACTAATCAAATGGGTACAAAAAATATTCTATTAGATTGAATTTGAGTTGTTTATCTTGAGTGATTTCATAAGTCAAAAAAATCTCTCCCCAATACTCACCATCCGAAAAATCAGCAATAATCCATTTATGGTTTAACATTTTTACAGTGTTAATTAGCATCTTTCTGCCTTCACTAGCGGCGTAAGGTACTATGGGGTGGTCTCCTTTAACTTCATTTAACCTATAAAGCTCATCTTTAATAAAAGGAATCAGTTCATCAATATTATAGCCTTCATCTTCAAAATAACTAATAGCATCTTCGTTTCTGTCTAAATTAAAATGAGACACTTCAATGATATCATTTTGCAAAACAACTACTGAATCTTTATATTTTTCCAATTGTGCTTTATAGCCCACTAATTTGTTGTCCATATCTTCAAATACGCGCTTTGCATTTACATATTGAAACAATATTAGCAGTATGGCAAACACAAATAAATACATAAAAATTCTTGACTTCATCTTCTTTAATTTTAAATGGTTAACCGCAAGCCATCATAGGCTAAAAAAACATGTTCAGGCAACGACTTTTCAACGTCCTTATGAAATCCTAACAAATGACTAATATGCGTTAAATAAGCCTTTTCAGGGTTTACTTTGTTAATAAATTGCAATGCTTCCTCTAGGTTAAAATGCGACTGATGTGGTTTTATACGCAATGCATTCACAACCAAAACCTTAACGCCTTTTAACTTTTTTACTTCTTTGTCCTTAACGGTTTTCATATCGGTTAAATATGCAAAATCATTAAATCTATATCCAAAAACTTGTAGCTTGTTATGTTTTCCGTTTATAGGGACTACTTCCAAATCGTTCAGCATAAAAGGCTTCTTTTTAATGCGATTTGTAATAACCGTTGGAGCTCCAGGATATTTGTTTTCTGTACTAAAAATATAATCAAACCTTTTGTATAGTGCTTTTAGAACACGTTTGTGGGCATAAATAGAAATATCCCCTTGTCTAAAATAAAAAGGTCTGATATCATCCAAGCCCAAAACATGATCTGAATGTTCGTGTGTAAACACAATACCATCAATTTTATCGCACTTGGCTCTTAACATTTGATATCTAAAATCCGGACCACAGTCCACAACATAAGTATAATCACTCCACTCTACTAAAATAGAGACCCGTAAGCGCTTGTCTTTTGGGTTTTTACTCAAACATACAGGGTGTTTGCTTCCTATAATCGGAATGCCTTGTGATGTGCCAGTACCAAGAAAAGTAATTTTCAATTTTTAATAAAGTTTCACACAAAAATAAGCTTATTTTTATTTTTTGCCTTACTTATTTAATACCTTTGTGAATATTAGCAATAACCTATAATTGATATGGAAATAACCATAAAAGGAGACAAAGAATTTGATGATATTCCATCGTTAAAATCTAAGGCACTGAAAATTAATCTTAATGCAAATATTTACGGAACATTTGCTGAAATTGGAGCTGGACAAGAAACTTGTCGTCATTTTTTCAGAGCTGGTGGTGCTTCTGGAACCATTGCCAAAGCCATGTCTGCTTACGATAAAGATTTTAGTGATGCTATTTATGGCGCGGAAGATGATGGCCGTTACGTAACAGAAGCACGTTTACGAAAAATGCTTACCCATGAAATGGAACTCATGGAAAATAGATTAACTCGTGAAAAAAATCCAAATAAAATATTTTTTACTTACGCTAATACCGTTGCTACCATAGATTTTGCCAAACAATTTAAAGGCCATGGTTGGGTTGGTATTAAATATCAAGTAGAAGCCACTGGTGATTATAACGAAATTATTTTGCATTTGCGTTTTAAAGAAACAGATGCACGTTTGCAACAAGAAACACTTGGAATATTAGGGACAAACTTAATTTACGGTGCGTTTTACAAGTATAATGAACCTAAAAAATTGTTACGTTATTTATATGATCATTTAGATAAAGATCGATTGGAAATTGACACCATAAATTTTTCGGGTCCCGTTTTTAAAGATATTGATAACCGATTAATGAGCTTGCAATTGGTTAAAAATGGCATGACAGATGCCGTAATGTTTGGGCCTGATGGCACAAATGTACTTCCAGCAAAAGTGTTTTACAAGAAAAATATTTTAGCGTTACGTGGTAGTTTTAGACCTGTAACTAGAGTAAATATGGCTATGTATGAGAAATCATATGAAATGTTTATCAAGGAAAACAAGGTTGATGTTAATAAAACGGTAGTCGTTTTTGAAATTACCTTATCTAATTTAAGGGCTGAAGGTGAAATTGACGAACAAGATTTTATAGATAGAGCCGATTTGCTTTGCTCGTTAGGGCAGTCTGTAATGATTTCCAACTTCCAAGAATATTTTAAAGTTGTTGAATACTTTTCTAATTACACTAAAGCCAGAATGGGGCTAGCTATGGGCGTAAGCAATTTGATTGATATTTTTGACGAGAAGTATTATCGTCATATAAGCGGTGGTATTCTTGAAGCCTTTGGGAAATTATTCTTTAAGGATTTAAAAGTATACTTATACCCTATGCTCGATCCGAATACCGGAGAACTCATTAATAGTGAAAACTTAAAAGTATATCCACGTATGAAAGAATTATACAAATTCTTTAAATACAATGGAAAGGTTATTGATATAACGGATTATGATGAAACTATAATGAACATTTTTTCTCGCCAAATATTACAAATGATTTCTGATGGTGAACGTGGTTGGGAAGATATGGTTCCAGAAGGAACTGCAGAGCTAATCAAGGATTACCGCCTATTTGGCTATACCAGAAAACCTTTAACTTTAAGTAGAAAAAGAAAATAAACGATTTTTATTATTATAAACAAAAGCGGCTATTTTATAGAAATAGCCGCTTTTAATTTTTATGCTAATATTTGGGCAGCGTGATCTTTAGTTTTTACTTTTTCAATAACACGTTCTACGACACCTTTTTCGTTAATCAAAAAAGTCATTCTATGAATACCTTCATATTCCTTACCCATAAATTTTTTAGGTCCCCATACACCAAAAGCATTAATTACAGTTTTATCTTCATCAGCTAAAAGCGGGAAAGGGAATTCATATTTATTTTTAAAATTAGCTTGTCGCTTTGCAGAATCTGCACTTACACCTAATAATTCATAACCCTGGTCTTGCAAGACCTCATAATTATCTCTTAAATTACAAGCTTCAACGGTACATCCTGGAGTACTCGCTTTTGGATAAAAGAAAACCACTAATTTTTTTCCTTTATAATCGCTCAATGAAATAGTATTTCCTTGTTCATCTTTTGCCGTAAAATTCGGGACAGCATCACCTTGTTTTAATGTGTTCATAGTATTAACTTTGATTTTTAACAAAAATACAATTTATGACTAAAAAAGAGAAGGTTAACTTTGTTATTAATGAACTTTACAAACTCTACCCAGAAATTCCAATTCCTTTAGATCATAAAGATCCATATACTTTACTAATTGCTGTATTAATGTCTGCTCAAAGCACAGATGTAAGAGTGAATAAAATAACACCATTATTATTCAATAAAGCCGATAATCCATACGACATGGTTAAACTTACTATAGAAGATATTCGAGATATTATAAAGCCTGTTGGATTATCCCCAATGAAAAGCAAAGGCATCCATGGGTTATCAAAAATACTTATTGAAAAACATAATGGTTTGGTTCCTCAAAGTTTTGAAGCTTTAGAAGAACTTCCAGCCGTAGGACATAAAACAGCAAGCGTGGTCATGTCTCAAGCTTTTGGAGTTCCCGCATTTCCAGTTGATACACATATACATAGGCTAATGTACCGTTGGAATCTAAGCAATGGTAAAAATGTAGTTCAAACCGAGAAAGATGCCAAACGATTGTTTCCAAAAGAGTTATGGAATGAGTTACACTTACAAATCATTTGGTATGGACGTCAATATTCACCAGCAAGAGGCTGGGACTTAGACAAAGATATTATTACAAAAACTATCGGGAGGCAATCTGTGATTCAAGATTATTATAAAAATAAAAAGTCCTGATAATTTTTATTTTATCAGGACTTTTTGAAAACTCAATTTAGAAGTGCTTCAAACTTCATATTATTACAACTTATAACATTTAAAGCCTTTGAATAATTTAGAAGAAAATTAACCGTCTCTTCTTTCGGTTCAAGTTTGTTTAATTTTTTAATAGAATTTTCAGAGTAAAGTTTTGCCATTTTATACATTTATAGGGTTTATTCAAACCAATAACGTAGCAAAACTCACTTTATTGTACACTTAATACAAAAGCTGGTAACATTAGTTTGTTAAAACTATGTTGTGTTTATCTATTATCTTACGCAAATTAATTAATGCATAGCGCATTCTTCCTAATGCAGTATTTATGCTAACACCTGTTCTTTCAGATATTTCTTTAAAACTCATATCCTTATATATACGCATTAATAGTACTTCTTTTTGATCTTCAGGAAGTTCATCAACCAATCGTCTAACATCATTTTCAACCTGCTCTTTAATAATCGTTTTTTCAGCATTTAAACTACTATCACTAAGTACAGAAAAAATGCTAAACTCACCAGTATTATCAAATTTAGGCATGCGATTATTTTTTCTAAAAAAATCAATTACCAAATTATGCGAAATACGCATAACCCATGGCAAAAACTTACCTTCTTCATTATAAGCACCACGTTTTAGTGTCCGAATAACTTTTATAAAAGTATCTTGAAAAATGTCTTCTGCAACATCTTTGTCATATACTTTAGAATAAATAAAACTGTAAATTTTTTGCTTGTGCCTAATGATGAGTGTCTCTAAAGCTCTTTCATCGCCTTTAATATAGTTGCTAACCAATATAGCATCCGTAATAATTTCGTGTTGCATAATAATTACTTTTAGCGCACAGAAGAGGGCTTCTTTGCTTGGGGTTACATGTTTAAAAGTAATGTTCTGCGTATAGGCGAGTGTTTATTTAATAGCTTATTATGTTTCAAATATAACAACAATCATTCCTAAAATGCAAAAATTAACACCTTTTTTTAACATTTTATTCGATAATAATGCATTTTTTATGCTCAAATACTTATAGTATCTTTGCAAGATTATTTCCGTTAAAATCCTATGAACACTGCTATTTCAGAAGTAAACCCAAAAGAAAACATCATTATAAAAGGTGCCAAATTACACAACCTAAAAAATATTGATGTTGTTATACCAAGAAATAAGTTAGTGGTTATTACTGGTTTATCTGGTTCTGGAAAATCCAGTTTAGCCTTTGATACGCTTTATGCTGAAGGCCAAAGACGCTATGTGGAAAGCTTATCAAGTTATGCACGTCAGTTTTTAGGACGACTTAATAAACCTAAAGTTGATTATATAAAAGGAATTGCTCCTGCTATTGCCATTGAGCAAAAAGTAAATTCTACCAATCCGCGTTCAACCGTTGGTACAACAACAGAAATTTACGATTACCTAAAACTATTATTCGCTAGAATTGGTAAAACATATTCTCCTGCTTCTGGCTTAGAAGTAAAAAAGGATACAATTACAGATGTCTTGAATTATTTAAAAACCTTTACTGAAGGTAAAAAGTTATTACTCCTCGCTCCTATTTACCTAGAAGAAGGACGAACCATAGAAGATAAACTAAAAGCCTTGCAACAACAAGGTTATGCAAGGGTTAAAGTAAATGGTTCAGTAGTCAGAATTGATGAAGTCGAATCTATCAACAAAAAAGACACTATACACTTGGTCGTTGATAGAATCATCACTAAAAACGAAGAAAATTTTTATAATAGACTGGCAGATGCCATACAAACAGCCTTTTTTGAAGGTAAAGGCGAATGTATTATCGAAACGCTAAACGATAACAAACAACACCATTTTAGTAACAAATTTGAATTAGATGGTATTAATTTCCTAGAACCTAATGTTCATTTGTTTAGCTTTAATAACCCTTACGGCGCATGTCCGAAGTGTGAAGGTTATGGTGATATTATTGGTATTGATAATGATTTAGTAATTCCAAATACAGGGCTTTCAGTATACGAAAGTGCCATTTTTCCATGGCGAGGCGAAAGTATGAGCTGGTATAAAGACCAACTCGTAAATAATTCACATAAATTCGATTTTCCAATACACAAACCATATTTTGAATTAAGCGATGCTCAAAAACAACTCATATGGGCTGGAAATCAATATTTTGAAGGTTTAAATTCTTTTTTTACTGAGTTAGAGTCCAAGGCTTATAAAATTCAAAATCGTGTGATGTTATCGCGTTACCGCGGAAAAACCAAATGCAAATCCTGTGATGGTAAACGCTTACGTACTGAGGCCAATTACGTGAAAATAGCAGGGTCGACCATTACCGATCTGGTTGAAATGCCATTGGATAAATTAACAAATTTCTTCAAGCAATTAGAATTAAACGATTACGACACAAAAATTGCCAACAGGCTATTAAAGGAAATAAATAACCGATTATCATTTCTTGCCAATGTAGGTTTAGACTATCTAACATTAAACAGAAAATCAAATACCTTATCTGGAGGTGAGAGTCAGCGTATTAATTTAGCAACCTCTTTAGGAAGTAGCCTTGTGGGTTCTATGTATATTTTAGATGAGCCTAGCATTGGCTTACATCCAAAAGATACAGAACGCTTAATATCCGTTTTAAAATCATTACGCGATTTAGGAAATACGGTTATTGTGGTTGAGCATGACGAGGACATCATGAAATCTGCCGATATTATTATAGATATTGGTCCAGAAGCTGGAACTTTTGGAGGTCACGTAGTCGCTAAAGGCACCTATACAGATATTTTAGCATCAGAATCTTTAACAGCTAAATATTTAAATGAAGTGCTAAGTATTGAGGTTCCTAAAACCAGAAGGGCCTCAAAATATAGTGTTGACATTATAGGCGCCAGAGAAAATAACTTAAAGAATATTGATGTTAGCTTCCCGTTAGGTATGTTAACCGTAATTACTGGTGTTTCTGGTAGTGGCAAAAGTACACTTGTTAAAAAGATTTTATATCCTGCACTCCAAAAGAAATTAACCGATTTTGGTGATAAACCAGGCCAATTCACTGCCTTAGAAGGCGATTTCAGCAACATAAAACATATTGAGTTTGTTGATCAAAATCCAATTGGTCGCTCATCGCGTTCAAATCCTGTAACTTATATTAAAGCGTATGATGATATTCGTGCACTTTATTCAAAACAGAAACTCAGTACGATTAGGAACTACCAAGCCAAACACTTTTCTTTTAATGTAGACGGCGGACGTTGTGAAACTTGCAAAGGTGAAGGTGAAGTCACTATTGAAATGCAATTTATGGCAGATGTACATTTGGAATGCGAAACCTGTAAAGGCAAACGCTTTAAAAAAGAAGTTCTAGAAGTGAGATATGCTGGTAAAAGTATTGATGATATTTTAAACCTAACCATTGATGATGCCGTTGCATTTTTTGATGCTAACCAACAAACTAAAATTAAAACCAAATTGCAACCTCTGCAAGATGTAGGCTTGGGCTATGTTACTTTAGGGCAAAGCTCCTCTACCCTTTCTGGTGGCGAAGCTCAACGTATTAAACTGGCAACCTTTTTAGGAAAAGGAAATAACAAAGACAAAACACTCTTTATTTTTGACGAACCTACTACAGGTCTTCATTTTCATGATATTCAAAAATTGTTAAAGTCATTTAATGCGTTGATTGAAAAAGGACATTCCATTATAGTTGTAGAACATAATCTGGACCTTATTAAATGCGCTGACCATATTATTGACTTAGGCCCTAAAGGTGGTTTAACAGGCGGTAATCTAGTGGCATTTGGTACACCAGAAGCTATTATTAAAGTAAAAACTTCTGAAACCGGGAAGTATTTAAAAGAGAAACTCTAAAATACTAAACGCATTTCAGAATCTATCGAATAGCTGGCAGACCTTAACAATTTCAATAAAACAAAAAGGACCCTACTGCCATCATGATAACTGCAATGGGTACCACAAAAGTTAAATAAATAAAACTAACAAGGCAGGTTTTAAAAAAGCTTATAAAGTAACCTTGCTTATAAAAATTCTTAATGGCCAGAAACAAATAGAAAAATGTAGATAAAGCTATAAGAATACTTATAAAATCTGGTATTTTCCATATTAAATTAGCCAATAGGATTATACTAAAAACCGTAAATAAAAATGAGTAAAAATAAAAGCTAAATACCAAATGATGCGCAAAAGCACCACGCCTAAAAAACAGGATTTTTAAAATAAGCGCAAAAATGGGTAACAGTACAAATAAAGATATGGGTATATTGTCATAAAACGCTTGTAAAATCCCTTTGCCACTATGTTCCTGAAACTTCAACATTTTTGAATAAAACCTGCGTTTAAAAAATCCAGCATCATCTTCCATGCCCATGGCCCTTAATTTTTCAGCTTCAGGAGCGTTTATTTTGATTAACGAATCTACTTTTGTTTTATCATAATCAAATTCAAACGTATTAACACTATCCCTTTCTATAGTTGCATTTGTTATAATAGAATCTAGAGCTTTTAAATTGTTTTTATTAAGGCTTTTAATGATTGTACTATCTTTTAAGGTCTTTGATAGCTCTGTTAAGGCCACGGAATCTATGAGTTTGGGATCAATAGATTTCACAACATTATCACTTTCAAATCCTTTTTGAAGTGCTGTGTCAAAATCTTCAACAGATTGTCTGGCTATAAATGAAAACAAAAAGAAAAATACAACCGAAATAAACAAGTACAACTGCGCCGGATGCAAGTACAACAAACGTTTGCCTTCAATAAATTTACTGGCTAAATAACCAGGCTTAAATAATAGCGGGATAAAGCTTTTAAAAAAGCGAGCATCAAAAGAAAAATAATTACTTATGGTATTATAAAACAACACCTTAACAGTTAATTCGTCTTTGGCTTGTTGACCGCAATGTGGGCAAAACTTAAAACCATCTTCAAACTGTTGTTCGCAATTTTTACAAGTTTCTAGGTTGTTTTTCATTAAAAATGATTGGTTTTTATAAAAGTAAGGTTTTTTATTAATAAACATTATAAATCTATTCTATTATCATGTCGATATGAGGAATGGTATGATGACGACTATTACTGTTTTAAACAAAATGGTTAAGTGAAGAAACGCAAAAAGAATAAAAGATAATTTTTTAAGATTAAATCTAGAAACAAAGAACTCGAAGTTATATAACTTCGAGTTCTTTGTTTCATTTAACGGTTTGTGTTATAATCAAAGTGCATCAAGTCCCTCACTGTATCTATAAAGATTCTCCCTTAACCTAATCATAATTGGACTTTTTGGATTATAAGAGTTTACAAATCCCTTCATATCTTTGGTTAATACATTAAGATCTCTTTGCAAAGAAAATAAATCGATAGAGTTACTATAATTTATTTTAGACCGTTTTACATTCTCTTTTAAAGCTGATGCATATCTTTTTTCAATCCATACTTCTCTTGTCTGATCTTCATTCCTAATCGTGATTTGAGAATAATCTGAATTCGTCTGAAAGTATTCTGAATTCTTTCTACTTAAAAGAATATGAAAATTACAATATAGAGTTGAAAAGTAGTTTGATTTTGGCTGATGATAATTTCTGGCCTTCGAAAACAATCCATAATAAATATATTGAAAGAAGTATATGTTTGATTCGTCTGTCATAACATCTTTCATTGAAATCCTTTCATCTAATGGAAGTTTAGACCGTTTTATTTCGAATTCTTTTTCAAACTGTTCTTGTCTCTTTTTCTTTTCGGCTCTTAGCTTATTTTGCCGCATTTGTTCTTCCTTTTCTTCTTTTTGGATAAGTCTTTCTGTATTGGATGCTACTTTACTTTCAAACCCTGAGGTCGGTTTTACTACAAATGATAAATCACCATTTGTTCTATTAACAAAAGCATTAAAGTTATGTTCACCTTTATTGTATAATTCGATTTTATTAATATTTGGGAGATAGCAAAAAACTAGTGATCCTTTATTTGAAAAAATTTCATTTATTTTTTTTCCAGTCTCTTTTTTAATGGTGTTATAAAAGTTTGAATCGGTAGCATTAGGATTTCCCGAGTATGAATAATTTGCTTTAATAGTATTTATATTGAACATATCTTCTAACTGATTAACTTTAGTTGATATATTTATGCCTCTAATACCATAATTATAAAGCACCATTTCATCATCTTTATAGACATTTCTCATTATGGATCTTCTTCCAATGTTTAAGTTGCCTGCACTATATCTATCTTTAAGTTTTTGTAGATAATAGTCTTCAACCATTTTTGAAAAAGAATTAATTCCATCAATCTTTAATAGCTCAATATTTCCTAAACTATAAGTCTTGTAAATTATTTTAGGTGTATTGTTTTTTGCAAATTTTAATTTAGAGCCTTTTCTTAATTTTAAAGGGTTATTCCCATTATCTTGTATATAATTTATTTCTAAATAGACTTCATTCCCTTTCCTAATTAACTTTCCGTCAAAAAGGACAGATTTAGATGGGCCTTTATTTTTTTTTCTTTCTAAAATCTCAACCTTACCAAAGGCTATCTTTATTGGTCTTCTATAATAGGCGTTTATATCAGTTTCATAAACATGAATTTTAACTGTTTTTTTTTCTGTTTTATTTAGCTTGATTTCCGAAGTATATATACCACTAAATTCATTATCCGTTAATGGAATATTGAGTAAATCTGAGTAAGTATTCTGTGCTGACACCCAATTGATAATAACAAATAGATTAATTGAAATAAAAATAATTTTTTTCATTGTGTTAATTTCAAATGTTTACCAACTACTTGATATAAAATCTTTTTAATGTTTTATATCTAATGTTAAACGAATTTCAATAATTTTTCTAACAAAATCAATGTTTATCATTTCAACTTAAAAAAAGTTGTTAACTATTTTCCTAGGATTTACAGTCCATTAAATTTTACTCTCATTTTTTGGCACACTGTTTGTAATTACCAAATCGTATAACACCCTAAAACATTCTATTATGAAAAAACACATATTTTTATTAGCAGGTTTAATCCTTACAGGATTTACCGTTAATGCCGACGCACTTCATACTAACACCAATCCAACATCAACGTATTACGGAGGGTATAGTAATTCTTTCATCTTTAATGTGGATGGTGTTGAGTTTTCGGTATTCCGAGATGGACAATTCGATTTTAATATTTTAAGAGGAAATTCGCGTTTAAATGTTTCTATTGGATCGCCTAATGTAAACTTTAGCTTTAATTCAGGTTACGATTATAATGCTTATGTGCAGTATGATGAATTTGGAGCCATTATTCAAATAGAAAACATTCCTATTTATTATGATTACTACGGGCGTATCAGTCAAGCTGGAAATATAAACATATATTACAACAACTTTGGTTACATAAACCGTATAGGTGGATTGAATGTGTTTTACAGAAACCATGTATACTCACATTATACTGGATATATAAATGTGTATAACAGAGGATATATTCACAGACCATGGCACAGATTCTATAGCATTCCCGCTTATAATTACTGTGTGGTTTACAACAGGCCTTACAGACAATATTACAACCCAGTGCGTTATACCTATAACAGACCGTTTTACAACAACTACAGGCCTAGAACTGCTATTGCGAACAGACGTGGCAACACTATTGCAAGAAACAGAGGTTATGCAACCGTTAATAGAAGTAAAAGAAATGTAACGCAAATAAACAGAAGCGCTAATTCTAGACGATCTGTTGCTCAAAACACTACGGTTAGACGTAATGATAATACAGCAAATAGAAGAACAAGTACATCTACAGTTAACAAAAGTGCTAAAAGACTTAACAATACAAAGTCTACTCATATTGCAAAAAGAGATGTTACAAGAACACCTTCTAGAAGCAGTTCTCAAATTAGTAATACTAAACGAACACGACAAATCGTTAACACTAGAAGTACAAGACCTAGTAACAATATAACGAGAACAGTAACCCGTACCAGAAAAAATACGATTACCCAAAAACCAAACCGTTCAAATTCTCGTACATACACTAGAAGCAATAATAACACTAGAAATACACAAGTAGCTCAACGTACCATAAATAAACCGAGGGTTACACAAAATAAGCGTACTTCTGGCAATAATATAAGATCGACAACAAAAAGACGATCATAATAACTTTGGTTGGTTAGTTAAGAAAGCCCTGCAATATGTTTGCCTCAAAGCGACGTTGCGGGGTTTTCTGTTTTTAATTTCCTGCAAAAGCAATGACTACTTCAATTTCAAATAGCGTTTTATAAGTAACGATATATCTTCTGAAAAATTAAACTTATAAACTACAAAAATATAGATAACAGTAATTAAGATAGATTTTAATCCAATGTTAACAATGGGATGAAACGGAAACTCCCAGAAATAAAACAGCAATATACTTGCTACTATAAAACTTCCTATTTTTAATGTGTACCAAGTGAATGGAAAAATTTTAAATTTCCTGTACACAAAAAATAACTTGATGGAATTATATATAAAAACAGCCAAGAATGTAGCTATACCAGCGCCATTTATACCTAATAATGGAATAAAAATAATGTTTAGAATAATCATTAAAATTACCAGAATAACACCTAATACGAGCACGACCCTATAATAATCACTATTAAACAGAATAGCGTTATTACTGCCTAAAAGGGAATCGTACAATTTAGCAATACCAATTATAAACACCACAAACAAACCACCGCTAAACTCTTCTGGAATAATATAGTATAGTTGATTGATGTTCAAGATAATCAATAAAAAAACAAAGCCTCCTACAATAAATAGATTTAAAGAACTGCGTTTATATAAATCCTCTAAAGCGTCAAAATCTTTTTCATTTAAATACTTAGCAGATAATGGTAACAATATTTGATGCATAGCACGTTGGGGCACAGAAATAACCGCTGCAATATAAATAGCCACACTGTAATAGGCTATTTCCTTAATTTCAATATAATGTCCAAGCATTACTTTATCAATATCTAAAAGTATGGTAGCAATAGAGCCTGCAATTATTATTAAAAGTGAATATTTTAAGACACTAGACAAATTATTTAAACGCTTAAATGTAATGACCGGGAGTTTTATACTAAATGCATACGCGCTCATAATCAGCATTCTAAAAACATAAACCACTACTAGTCCAGCCATAAACTGCTCAAGGTTAATGACTTCAAAATGAAATAAAAACAACAAAACCATTGCACCAGCTCTATGGAACACTTCTTTCATAAAGTTTCCAAAAACGGTTTGCATTTGCACTTTAGCCCAAGCAAAAAACACTTCAAAATAAGCCAATGCAATTGCGATAAAGAATGTATGCCATAAATACCCTTTGATGATTTCATTTTCCCGAGAAAGAAAATCGCCAATACAATCATAACTCGTATAAATGATTAAAAATAAAGGCGTTATAATAAGTGTTGGCAAAACCAACATGAGCGTTAAAAAACTATTTATGGACACTCTTGTTTTAAAAGATGAATAAAATTTAACTAATGTATTGTGTACGCCAAATCCCATTAAAGGCATGATTACATAAGCTAAAGACAGCATATAGCCTACCATACCGTAATAGTCATCACTCAAAAATTCGGTGTAAAGAAACAGGGCGTTAATTGCTCCAATAAGAAACCCCAAATAAGTGTAAATAATGTTTTTAAAGGATTGTGAAGCAACGAGTCCCATTATAATAGTTTAGATAGCATTTGCGTAAGCGACTTTCTATGATACTTTTGCAACCCTATTGGATGCGATTGTAATGTTTTATTTTGAAAAGCCTTATAATGCTCTAAGATAATTCTTTTTAACGATTCGTTATCGTCATAATTAAAGTAACTACCCGTATTCGTTTCTTTAATGATTTTTTCAACATCGGCTCCTTTTGGTCCAATCGCCACGATAGGTCTGTTTGAAATCATGTATTCAAATAACTTACCAGGAATAATGCATTTAGTGTCTTTTGAATTGATTTCAATTAACAATAATATTTGTGATTTTTTTTGAAAATCAATAGCCTCTTTATGTGATACATAACCTATATTATTTATATAATCACTTAAATTATTTTTTTCAACAGAAGCCATTACGTTTTCACTTACAGAACCAATAAAATTCAGTTGAAAATCTTTTGAAAAATCAGCGTTTTCATTTACTAAATTACTTAGTGCTTTCCATAATATTTCTGGGTTTCGTTTTGATAATAATGACCCGATATGGGATAACGTGAATTTTGAATCTAATTTAAAAACTTCAGAAGATTCGTTATCATAACCATTAGTAATAACGGTAATAGGGCGCTTTGTTAGTTGTTGAAACTCGTTTTTGGTCGTAAAACTGGTTACAATAATCTGGTCGGCTGCATTTAAAACCTGTTTTTCTAAAGATTCATGCTTAGCTTTTGAGGATGCTGTAAGCTTCAATTGCTTATGATAACCAATAGTTGTCCATGGGTCTCTAAAATCTGCTAACCACTTCACACCCAGTTTTTCTTTTAGTTTTAAACCAATAAGGTGCAAACTGTGTGGTGGCCCTGTAGTTATAATGGTTTCGATATTTTCTTTTTGAATGTATTCTGAAAGATAGTTTACCGAAGGCTTTACCCATCCTACTCTGGCATCAGGAACAAAGAAATTACCGCGCACAAAAAGCATGATTTTCTCAATGAAAGATTGTTGCTTATTATCTGCAATAATGCCTTTACTAATAGTTTTTGAAGTTTTTTTCGAAAACAGTCCCGCCCATTTATATGGCTCATTTATGGGGTGTTTTAGAATAGTAATACCATTTGAGACTTCTGAAACTAAACTTTTATCTATTAAAGGATAGTTAGGTTTTTCAGGAACATAAACAATCGGAGTAATATTAAAATCTGGCAAATATTTTACAAACTTTAACCAGCGTTGTACTCCAGGACCGCCAGCTGGTGGCCAATAATACGTTATAATTAAAACGTTCTTAAGCCCTCTCTGTCCTTTTTTGGACACCTCTCCCATTGAGAGAGTATCACTCTGCAGATTCATTAGTTCTTCTAAATTTATAAAACAAACCACCAAGTAACAAAAACCCTAACAAAACAGAACTTGCTAATGCAATATTACTACCTGTTTTAACAACATCAGGGTCAAATCTAAACTCTATGGTGTGGCTTCCTGACGGAATGGCCATACCTCTTAAAATATAATTTACACGGATATGGTTGATGGGCTTTCCATCAATATAAGTCTTCCAACCATTGCCATAATATACTTCTGAAAATACAGCAAATCCATCATTTGAGTTGTTAGATTGATATTTCAAATAATTAGGTTTTACTACTTTCAATTTTATTGAAGCCAAAGAATCGACCAAAAATTCATTACTATAATCCTCATTCTCTCTTAATCCTTGAGGCTGGTAAATGGCCTTATTTTTATTATCCAAACTATCCAATAAGGTAATTTCTTCATTTGCAGAATCAACGCTTTCTAAAGTTTTAACAAACCAAGCATTTCCATTAGCATCATCATTCTGATAAGGAAATGGATTTCCTTTTTCATCCTGTGCAATAATATATTTAGTATTCAGCATACTCAATACATTGATGTTATTTTTTGAGATGTAAAAATTAAAAACTTCGCTATAACGTCTTAATTCCGCAGCATTATACCCATTTAATGAGTTGTGAAAATACGAGGGCTTTGATGGCCCTGAAACCAAATCAAAAACCCGATAATGTGTGGTATCTCTTAAAATATATGTATCGACTTCACTGACCTCAAACGGCTTACTCATTTTTATTCCTGAAACAAAATCATTGTTGTTCACGTAACGTCTACCAACACCAACCAAATCGAAAAGAACAAGAGCGCAAAATATAATAATTACCCACTTTTCTTTTAATTTATCTTTTAAAAACATATAAATAGTGCCTGCGGATAACAAGACCAAAATCAATGTTCTTAGTGTATCTTGAGTGTAAACAGTTTTTCTATCTGCTCTAATAGCATCAATAAAGTCTTGTCCGTAATTTTGGCGGTAAAAACCATCATTCGCTCCAACAAAATCAAATAAGGACGATTTAAACAACAAAAAAGCAACTGCTATTCCTCCTGTAATTAAACAGGTATATTTTAAAGCATTCAGCTTATCTTGTTTCTTTTCAAAATCATTAAATAATCGCACTAGTCCAAAAATTGCTAAGGCTGGGACGCATAATTCTAAAATAACCTGAATAGAACTAACAGCTCTAAACTTGTTATAAAGCGGCACATAATCAATAAAAGCATTGGTTAAAAGCCCAAAATTCTTACCATAAGACAACAATAATGATAACACTGTTCCGCCAACAAGCCACCATTTTAATCGCCCTTTTACTAAAAACAAGGCGAATACAAATAAAAACAATATTACAGCCCCAATATAGGCTGGCGCTTCTACGATAGGTTGGTCGCCCCAATACATAGGTGCATGTTTAGATTCTTGTAAGGCTTGGCTTGTGGTCGCTCCTAATTTTCTAAAAGCTTCGTAAGTAGCAGAGTCTTTACCAACATCTTCACTATTCCCACCACCCATAAAGCGTGGGATAAATAAATTGAATGTTTCTGCAATACCATAACTAAATTGGGTGATATAATCTCTATCTAAACCAGATGTGACTTCTTTTGGAGAGCCATTAGGGTTTATAGTCAATTCACTCTTGCTACGCTTACTTTCTTTCACATATTCATTGGTTGCTAAGATGTTTGTAGCATTTAAAGCAATAGAAATGACTACTGCCCCTACCAAAATTCCAACCGATTTGAAATAATGTGGCAACACCTTTTTTTTATAAGCATCAACAAGATAAGCTATTCCCAAAATTATGAATAACAACATTAAATAGTAAGTCATTTGAAAATGATTGGCCACTAGCTCCAATCCCATAGCTACGGTAGTTAATAAAAATCCTTCTATATATTTCTTCTGAAAAACTAGCAAAACACCACTTAAGACCAATGGCATATAGGCAATAGCATGTGCTTTACTATTATGTCCTACACCAAGGATAATAATTAAATACGTTGAAAACCCAAAAGCTATTGCGCCTAGTGCGGCAAGTTTAAAATCGACTTTTAATACCAGTAAAAACACATAAAAACTTAGCAAGTAAAGGAATAAATAATCAGCTGGACGCGGTAAAAACCGAAGTGCTAAATCTAATTTTTTAATATAATTATGAGGATATCTTGCGCCTAATTGGTAAGTAGGCATACCTCCAAAAGCACTGTTTGTCCAATATGTTTCTTCTCCTGTGGCAGCTTTAAAATCTTTTTGCTGCTTATTCATGCCAATGAATTGCACGATATCGTTTTGATATATAACCTTACCTTTTAATACAGGATTAAAGTATGCTAAAGAAATACCTATAAAGCCAATTAAAATAAGAAAATGAGGAAGTAGTTTTTTAATTGAAAATTGCATGAAATAGTTTTAAGAAGAATGATTTCGAAAATTAATCAATTTCTTCGTAATCAACATAATCTCCAACATCTTTATTTGAAGTTTTAGCTTTTGGGATTTTATCAATAGTAACCTCGCCTTCTTTTTTAGGTTTTTCTTGTCGTTGTTGACCTTGAAATCCACCAAATTGCTGACCAAAACGTTGTTCTGCCTTTTTAGCAACAAATTTTATTAAAAATGGCGAAAATAAACGTGCTAGAATTTTTATTCCAAAATAAACTAGAAGGATAATAAGTACCATTCTAATAAAGCCAGTTGCAGATGCAAATTGTAACATAACCATAATTTTATACAAAAATACAATTCTAATCATTTAAAAAACGCTCAAGAATGATAAAAAAAGTATAAAATATCTATATTTGAAACGCGTTTGATAAATACTGTTATTCATATAATTAAACCAATGACTATGAGCCCTTTTAAATCTATCCTATTTTTTTTGTTGAGTTTAATAACCACACAAGCCTATTCGCAATACACCGATGTCATAAATTCCAACAGACCAGGCACTTCTAGAAGCGCTTTTTCTGTAGGCACTAATGTGGCACAATTAGAAGTTGGCCCATATATTATAAACGAAAAAAGAACACCTACTGTAGCAAATGAAGTTTCAGGGTTTGGAATTGACTTTGCCGCTCGTTATGGGCTATTGTTTGAGGAATTAGAAATAAACGTTGAAGGGACTTACCAAAACGATACTAAAACATTTGCTTCAAACCTTTCTGCGGAAGAAAAACGCTCAAACTTCAAGTTTTTAGCTGTTGGCGCCAAATACTTAGTCTATGACCCTTACAAAAATGCTGAAGAAGATAAACCTAATCTTTATAGCTGGAAAGCAAACAGACAGTTTAAATGGAAATCTTTAATTCCTGCTGTTTCTGTATTTTTAGGGGCTAATTTTGATGCAAAAACCAACCCTTACACGGCTCCTGGTATTGAAGGTTTTAGTCCTAAAGTCATGATCGCAACTCAAAATAATTTTGCGGGCGGTTGGGTATTTGTAATGAATTTAATAAAAGATAGAATTGGAACTGATCAATCTGATTTTCAATACATATTAACCTTAACACATTCTTTTAATCCGAAATGGGTTATATTTGGCGAAACACAAGGTATTCAAAGTGATTTTTATGCCGATAACCTTTTTAGATTTGGTGGTGCGTATTTATGGGGGAAAGATTTTCAGCTTGATACAGCATTAACGTTCAATACCAAGGATACGCCATCAGTTTTTAGTGTGAATTTTGGAGCTTCTTACAGATTAGATTTTCATAAAGATAAAGAAGCAGATAATGATACTTCTGCCAAAAATGAAGGGAAAAGAAGAGCTAACCGAAAGGGTAAAAAGAAGAAGAAAAATAAAGAAGATCAAACACCTGAAGACACTGTTAAGAAAAGAAAAAAAGACGATATTGATTTTGATGATGACTAAGCCGTCAAAACATATCACTACACTATGATAACAATAAAAGAAGTACATACTAAAAAAGACTTAAAAGCTTTTGTAAAGTTTCCTTTTAAGCTTTATAAAGATTCTAAATACTGGGTTCCACCTATTATTAGTCAAGAAATTAAAACCTTTAACAAAAAAGAAAACCCAGTTTTTAATGATGCCGAAGCAAGATTGTTTTTAGCCTATAAAAACAATGAAATTGTTGGTCGAGTGGCAGCTATAATAAATTGGTTAGAAGTAAAAGAACAAAACCAAAAGAAAATGCGTTTTGGCTGGTTTGATTTTATAGATGATATAGAAGTCTCCCAAACACTTTTAAATGAGGTAGAAAAAATAGGAAAAGCACATAATCTGGAATATACAGAAGGCCCAGTTGGATTTTCTAACTTAGATAAAGTTGGTGTTATGACCGAGGGTTTTGAATCGATTGCACCAATGGTTACTTGGTATAACCATCCATATTACATAAAACATTATGAGACGGCTAACTTCAAAGTAGAAAAATCATATTCAGAAAGTAAGTTTCCTTTTAAAAATGTGAAGCCAGAATTCTTTTTTAAAGCACAGGAACTAATCAAAAGGCGCTACCAACTAAAAGCATTAAAACTTAACAAAACTGAGGAGGTTATGCTTTACGCTGACAAAATGTTTGACTTATTTAATGATAGTTATGCATCTTTATCCTCTTTTGTAGCTATTAATGATATTCAAAAAGATTATTTTAAGAAGAAATTTATAAGTTTTATAAATCCAGAATACATCAAATTTGTAGTCGACAAAGGCGATAATATGGTTGGTTTTGCTATAGTTATGCCTGCTTTTGCAAAAGCACTACAAAAAACCAAGGGCAAATTATTTCCTTTTGGGTTCAAGCACATTATGGATGCGAAAAAGAATAGTAAAGATGTTATTTTTTATTTAATAGGCATCCATCCTGATTACCAAAACAAAGGGGTTCATGCAGTAATATTTAATGAATACTACGAAACATTTAAAGAGAAAGGCATTGAAACTTGCTTTAGGACACCCGAACTAGAAGACAATGAAGCTATACACAGAATATGGAAGCATTTTGATCCAATAGTTTATAAACGTAGAAAAACGTTCAGAAAAAATATCAATTAAAAAAGAAAGCAAGCATCCAAAAATAAAAAAGTCCGATTTATAATTAAATCGGACTTTTTTATTACTATTATTTTTATAATTATTCGCCCATTGCTGCCATTACTGCAGCTGAAAGACGCTTGTAAGTTCCATTTTCTAACCGTTCTCTAATCGCATCAAAAGCATCTAAGGTTTCAGATACATCTTCTAATGTATGCGTAGCCGTTGGTATTAATCGAAGCAAAATTAATCCTTTAGGTATTACTGGGTAAACTACTATAGAACAGAATATTCCATAATTTTCACGCAAGTCTCTAACCAATGCCATAGCTTCTGGAATACTTCCTTTTAAGTAGACTGGAGTGACACAACTTTGGGTTGTTCCAATATCAAAACCACGCTTTTTTAAGCCTGATTGCAATGCATTAACATTCTCCCATAACTTGTTTTTTAGTTCGGGCATAGTTTTAAGCATTTCTAAACGCTTAAGCGCTCCAACAACTAATTGCATTTGCAATGATTTTGCAAACATTTGAGAACGTAAGTTGTATTTTAAATAATCTACAATCTCTTGATCACCTGCTATAAAAGCACCAGTGCTTGCCAACGATTTTGCAAATGTTGCGAAATACACATCAATATCATCTTGAACACCTTGTTCCTCTCCTGCTCCTGCTCCTGTAGCTCCTAATGTACCAAAACCATGTGCATCATCGACAAATAACCTAAAATTGAATTTCTTTTTAAGGGCTACAATTTCTTTTAAACGACCTTGCTCACCTCGCATCCCAAAAACACCTTCAGATATCACTAAAATCCCTCCACCAGTTTGTTCAGCCATTTTAGTGGCACGTTCTAAGTTTTTCTCTAAACTATTTACATCATTGTGTTTATATGTAAAACGTTTACCCATATGTAATCGTACACCATCAATAATACAAGCGTGTGCATCAACATCATACACAATAATGTCATCTTTAGCAACCAAAGCGTCAATAGTAGACACCATACCTTGATAACCAAAATTTAAAAGGTAAGCAGCTTCTTTACTAACAAAGTCAGCCAATTCATTTTGAAGTTTTTCATGCAAATCTGTATGACCAGACATCATTCTTGCTCCCATTGGATAAGCAGAACCATATTGAGCAGCAGCTTGAGCATCTACTTTTCGTACTTCAGGATGATTAGCCAATCCTAAATAATCATTTATACTCCAGGTAATAACATCTTTTCCTTGAAACTTCATACGATTAGAAATTTCTCCTTCTAATTTAGGAAACACAAAGTACCCTTCTGCCTGAGAAGCCCATTTTCCTAATGGTCCTTTGTCCTTATAAATTTTATCAAATAAATCTTTCATGTATTATAATGGTATTGCTATTAAAATTAGGACATAACTACAACTGATCAAATACTTTTTAGGGAACATAAACGTTTTAAGCGTTTAAGAAAATTAAAGAAATTTTAGTCTTAGTTAGTTACTGCAAAATTAATTATTTATCTGCTTTGAACATAATTTTTAAGGCTCTATTATCGATAAATTAAAAAAAGAGATGGTATTTTACCTATATAATAAAACACCATCTCTTTTTAATAGTTGTTTTTACTATTTTATATACTGAATATTTTGTGCAGCTGCTTCATTTTTACTGTCAAAAAACCCTTGTTCATTCATCCATTTATCAGAATAAACCTTACTCATGTATCTTGCGCCGTGATCTGGAAATATAATAACAACGTTATCATTCTTTTTAAATCGGCCTGCCTCACCTAACTGTTTAATAGCTTGCATTGCGGCACCAGAAGTATAACCTACAAACATACCTTCTGATTTAGCAATTAACCGTGCTGTATGAGCACTATCTTCATCAGTAACTTTAACAAATTCGTCTATAACATCAAAATCAGTAGCTGTTGGTATTAAATTTTTACCTAATCCTTCTATTCTATATGGGTAGATTTCTTTTTCATCAAACTCTCTAGTTTCATGATATTTCTTTATCACTGAACCAAAAGCATCAACACCAATAACTTTAATATTAGGGTTTTGCTCTTTTAAATATTTTGCTGTACCAGAAATAGTACCACCAGTTCCGCTACAAGCAACAAGATGTGTTATTTTACCTTCTGTTTGCCCCCAAATTTCTGGACCAGTTGATTTATAATGTGCATCAATATTTAATTGGTTAAAATATTGATTAATATACACTGAACCTTTAATTTCACTGTGTAAACGCTTTGCTACTTCGTAATAAGAACGCGGGTCATCTGCACTAACATGAGCTGGACAGACATATACTTTTGCTCCCATCGTTTTTAGCATGTCTATCTTATCTGGAGACGATTTAGAACTTACCGCCAAAACACAATCATAACCTTTTATGATACTCACCATAGCAATACTAAAACCAGTATTACCAGAAGTGGTTTCTATAATAGTATCACCTGGGTTTAGTATACCTTTCTTTTCGGCTTGCTCTATAATGTAAAGTGCTATTCTGTCTTTTGAAGAGTGTCCTGGGTTAAAAGATTCAACTTTAGCATAAAAGTTACCTTTAAACTTGGAAGCTATTTTATTAAGTTTAACAAGCGGTGTATTGCCTACTAAATCTAATACATTATCAAAAACTTGATTTCTGTGTTTCATAAATGCTTTTTAAAAATCGTTATATCTTTAAAAGATAAATACGACTTAAACGGCACAAAAATAAAACTTTTTTTTTTATTAACCATGAATTCCTTCTAAATCTAGTAAAAAGGCATATTCCATCGCAACTTCCTTTAAACTTTCAAAACGACCTGAAGCACCGCCATGTCCTGAATCCATATCGGTATGTAACAATAACTTGTTTGTATCTGTTTTTAAGTCTCTCAGCTTAGCTATCCATTTAGCAGGCTCCCAGTATTGCACTTGAGAATCGTGTAAACCTGTGGTTACAAGCATATTTGGATAAGCTTTGGCTTCTACATTATCATATGGCGAATAGGATTTCATATAATTATAGTATTTCACATCATTAGGATTGCCCCATTCGTCATACTCTCCTGTTGTTAACGGAATTGTATCATCAAGCATTGTAGTAACCACATCAACAAAAGGGACAGCTGCTAGTACACCATTATAAAGCTCTGGATTCTTATTAATAATAGCCCCCATCAATAAACCTCCTGCAGATCCTCCATAAGCATATAAATGTTTATTTGATGTGTATTTTTGTTTTATTAGATGTTTTGAGCAATCAATAAAATCATGAAAGGTATTTGACTTTGTTAGTAGTTTACCATTCTCATACCAAGCCCTTCCCAAATATTCACCACCTCTAACATGTGAAATGGCGTATATAAAACCTCTATCAAGTAAGCTTAAACGAATACTAGAAAATGAAGGGTCTATAGTTGAGCCGTAAGATCCATAAGCATATTGTAATAAAGGACTGGAACCATCAAGTTTTATACCTTTTTTGTAAACTATGGATATAGGCACTTTTACACCATCTCTAGCTATAGCCCAAATACGTTCGGATTTATAGTTTTCTTTTTTAAACTTGCCTCCAAGAACTTGTTGCTCTTTTTTAATCTTGTTCTGTTTAGTTTTAAAATTATAGTCGATTACAGCGCTTGGTGAAGTCAACGAATTAAAACCATAGCGCATAACATCGCTATCAAAATCTGGGTTATTGCCCAAATAAGCCATATATGTTTTAGAATTAAATTGTAAACAATAATCTTCCTCCCCATCCCAACTCATAATTCTTAAATTATTTAGCCCGTTTTCTCTTTCATTTATTACTAAATGTGTTTTAAAAATTTCAATATCTTCAATTAAAACGTTCTTTCTATGTGGAATCACATCATGCCAATATTCTTTTTCTGTGGTCTGTTCATTCGTTTTAAGAAGCTTAAAATTAGTAGCACCATCACAATTAGAAATGATATAAAATGAATCCTTATAATGTGCAATATTATATTCTAAATCTTTAGTTCTTTTTTGAAATATTTTAAATGCTTCATCAGGCGTATCAGCGTTTAAAATTCTATATTCAGAAGACAAAGTACTTGAGGATCCAATAACAATATACTTTTTAGATTTTGTTTTGTAAACAAAAGTGTTAAAGGTTTCATCTGCTTCATGAAAAACTTCTGTATCCGTTTTAGAATCTGTGTGTAGTTTATGCTTAAAAATCTTATGAGAACGCAAAGTCACTTCATCTTTCATAGCATAAAACAGTGTTTTATTATCGTTAGCCCAAGTTACACTACCTGTAGTATTTATAATTTCATCGGTATATATAACTCCTGTTTGCAGATTTTTGACTTTAATAGTATACTGTCGCCTACTAACCACATCTGTTGAAAAGGCAGCCAATGTGTTATCTGGACTTATAGAAATTCCACCTAAATTAAAATATGCATGGTCTTTTGCCATATCATTACAATCAAATAGAATTTCATCTTCAGCATCTAAATTTTCCTTTCTCCTAATATAAATGGGGTAATCTTTCCCTGCTTCATACTTAGTAATGTACCAGTAACCGTTTAACTTGTATGGCACTGTAGAATCATCTTCTTTAATTCGCCCTTTCATTTCTTCAAACAACTCATTTTGAAAAACTTCAGTATGTTGCATAACATCCTTTGTGTAGGCGTTTTCTGCATTCAGATAATCAATAACTTCTGGATTTTCCTTTTCATTTAACCAATAATAATTATCTATTCTTAAATCATCATGAATCTTTAATTCTTTTGATACTTTTTTAGCAATTGGAGCCTGAATTGTTTTTTTCAATGAAGATGTATTTATTAATGAATTTAAGGCTTCAAAAATAGAAAAATTAAATAGTTTTGTATTGAATAACTAAATATTAAAAAATTATGTTTGGAGATATGATGAATATGATGGGGAAACTTAAAGAAACCCAGAAAAGAGTTGAAGAAACAAAAAAGCGATTAGACACTGTTTTGATTGACGAGTCTAGTCGTGACAATAAACTTAGAATAACACTAACTGCTAATAGAGCTATTAAATCTATTGAAATTGATAATGAATTGTTAGAAGACAAAGAGCAACTCGAAGATTATTTAATTCTAACACTAAACAAAGCCATAGAAAAAGCTTCTAAAGTAAATGAAACCGAATTGGCTGCAGTTGCTAAAGAAGGCATGCCCAATATCCCAGGGATGGATATGTTTAAATAGTTAACAACATATGGATTGTTTTTGTATAAGAATTATAATAAATTGTACTAATAATTACCTAATTATCTGTCCGTGTATTTGTTTATTCTAAAAAACACTATTTTAAAACTTATAAAATGTAAATAAAATCGACCAAGTGTAATTGAAAACTCATAGGTCTAATAGTTTTACATTTAGTCTAAAAAAACGACCGCCACATGCCATATATAATATATTTGTAGGGTAAATTGTAAAAAACTATTAATATATTATTAAACATTTAACCAAACTTTTTCTATTAGCGCTATTTGTAATAGTCGCTTCATGTCAAGATGAGACATTAACAGAAAACTCCGAAAACACGTCTTCATTAGCTGAAATAGAGGCAGAATTAGAAGATGAGATTATCGTTTCTGACGGAGAAGAAGATGCAAGTCTTGTTCTTAACGAGGATAGTGAAATTATACTACAAAAAGAGCTTACTTTTTCTTCATTCAGTAATTCTACAAATGGAAGTTCTCCTAAAGCAATTAAAGAATGTAAAATTATTGATGCAGATAGATCGCCTTTTGGTGCTTAACAACAAGCTGCTAACTTTTGGTGGTCCAAAGATGGTGGTAACGATTATTTTGACCGATCTACTTATTTTTCGTCTACCGAGGATAACAAGTTAGTATTTACAGAATATGACAACGGAACAGCAAACATTAAAGGTTCAACTGTTTACGGAACTTGTGTCGTTGAAGTTAATGTATGGCTTAAAGATAAAAAGACATGGGCTGAATGGTCTGCTATTGGAGGCGAGCATAAATTTGAAGGAACTGCTGGAGATGCTGCCAACAAAGAAGATTTAAACTATTACGTAATTGATTCTGAAAGAAGTAGAGTAACTGCTAATGGAGGAGATTGTGTACAAGAAGGCACATTTGGCTTAGAACAAAGACCTGACCCTAATGATGGTAACACCCCTAACTATGGAGCACATATAGGTCCTGGTGGTGCAAATTACGATTCTAATATTGGTGCTAACGGACTTAGTACTTGGGGTTGGTTAACCGATTTAAGTAATAATAACGAGCGTCTTTATGTCATTGATTTTAACTTCCTTCTTGAATGTAAGGATATTGAAGAGTGTAAACCATGTACTGGTAAAGTTGATAAGTTAAAATTAAAGTTTGACTGGTGCAGAAGTAAAAGAGTACGCGTATACCAAAAAAGAGAAAATACATGTTACGGAACTAAGGTTTTTGATAAGGTATTACAGCCAGGTGAAAAATTCACTATAGAAGGTAAAAACACAAATGGTACATTTGGTAAATATATTTACATATATATAAACCACTGTTATTATACCAAAATTAAAACCAATTGCTACTTACAAATTGGCCCTGGATATTCTAAAGGTGTATTTGATCTCATTAGCGGTACAAGTACAGAAGGTGGAGAACTTTGTGAGTATGTTAAACCAGATTACAAATGTTACAGACACTGGAGTTGTAAATACTACAATAACTGTAGATATACATCATACTACGGTCATTAAAAAACACTTTAAGTGAATATATAAAAGGAGGTAATATTGATATTACCTCCTTTTATATATTATTAGATTAATAAGTACTTGTTTTGAATTAAGCTTCCAATATCCATTAAAAAAATGGATGTTTCTTAGAATGTATTTGAAATGGATAAGCAAAAGGGGGATAGCGAAAATTAATTCAAAATATCTAATAATGCCGTTATTTGATTAAAATCACTGACATTATGATGGGCTAAATACTTTTCATCAAAATTTGAATCTATATTTTTATGAATATTTAAACCATTATCCAATACTCTAATAGTTGTCCAATTGAGGCTATTTGGGGTAACGAAATCCTTTTTAATGTTATCGCCTATATAATAATAGTTAGCATCACCAAAGGTTTTTTCAAAGTACTTATAGTTTTTTGGATTGGGTTTTTCACTTCCAAATTCTTCCGAAACAATAATCTCTGTAAAATAATCTGCTATATCTAGAGCTTCTATCTTATTTCTTTGCTGTACACATCTTCCATCTGTTAAAATTCCCATAGGAACCCCTTTTGAATGTAAAAGCTTAATTAATGCAAGCCTGTCTTTAGATAATTTAATATTGGGTTTGTGATTTCTATATAGATATAAAAAATCTTTAATACTATATGAAGTTTGATATTTTTTAATGATGTCTTCGAATACATTTTTTTTGCCATCAAAAAGTTCGATCATATATTGATAAACAACAGGCTGATCAAGACTTAATTCATCACTAATAAGTAAAGCAATTTGATTATAGGCTGATTTTAAATAATCTCTCTCATTGTATAAGGTGTCATCTAAATCGAAAACAACAACTTTTTTAGCCTTCATAACCATGAACTAAAACTTCGTCATCATAACGAAGCATTAATAAATTATCTTCCCAATCGTGATGATATTCTAGCGTTTCGTTATAAATATATTCTTCAAGAATCCATTTTGGGTAATTTCCTCCAGCCAAGTATGACAATGGATAGCCTCCTCCAAATCTAGGATTGATTTCTATACCTTTAAGCGCTTCTGTTTCTTTATGCATAAATAATTGCAGTGTAATACACCCCCTAGCGCCTTTAATTGAAGCAAAATTATCCTCCACAAATTTTTTAATCCTATTCTTTTTGGTTATGCCTTTACTTACCTCTCCACCTCTTACTTCTATTCGTTTTCTTGGTATGACACATTTTAATTCGCTGTCTTTACTATAATATAAATCGCATGTGTATTCGTCATATAAGTCATGATCTAAATATTCAAAAAAGTATAATGAATCATTCTTGAAAAAATAGTCTAAAACTTGATTTTCGGTTTTCACTATATAATTATCAACACTATTACTCCCATTAATTGGTTTAACAAACATAGGTAACTTATAATCATCTTTCTGATATACTTGAGGTGATTCTAAATTATACTTTTCAAAGAAAACGGTTGATTTTAATTTGCTTTCAGCGATTTCAATAAAATACTCATCTGAAATTACAATAGATATATTATGGTTTAAAAAGCGTTCTTTATTTTGAGCTAACACTATAAGTTCCGTATCTATTGTTGGAATTATAAGTACAATATTGTTTTGAATACATTTATTAAGTAAATCTTCTATATAGCGTTCATCGCTCAACAAAAAGGTATCAAAATAACTATCTGCTACTTGAGCAGCCGATGACAATAATGGTGATGCATCTGACACAAAAACTTTAGAGTTTGCTGCTTTCGCTTTTATTTCTTGTTTAAAGGCTTTAACTAAGGACACCCTTCTTCCTGCAGATGTTATTAAAATATTATTCATTTTGGTTGATTTTATTGTAATGCACCTTAGGGTAATTTTAAAAAATTCAATATAAAATATGTAGTAAATATAGTATAAAAAGGTAATGACTAGCATTAATTTTATAAAAAAATTCGTCAGTTATTCTTTTTTTATACTTATAATATTTCTTGTTGCATTTTTTAGTGAAATTATTAAATATAAAATAGATTCCTTGTTTATTATAAAAACCAATAATCTATAATATAATGAATTATATTCATGTCCAATAAAATTAGTTATCGGGTAGGCCTTAACCTCTTTAAATAATGCTATCTTTTCTTTAATATATTTGGTTTTAAAATGTGCTGTAATCATATCCGTAATATTAAAAAAGGTAAATACGTCTCTTCTAAAAGTAATGTTATTTATAATTGTTTTATTATAAATATTTGATTCTTTTTTTAATTCATTTATTAATTTACTGGTATTTGAAATCATCATTTGTATGTATCCAAACCGTTTAGATATTATTTCAAAATTATTACTACGCATTAAAGAGTCTTGGGTTTGTACATAACGATGTATAGAACAAGGGACATATGCCACTGTTTCTGCTTTTAAAAATACCAATAGTGTAAATAAAACATCTGCATTATATTCGTTTTTGTTAAATGTGATATTTATCTCATCTAAAAAATCTTTCTTTATAAAATACCACCAAATCTCATGTCTTGAATGTCTATTGTTTTCTACAAATTCTGTTCCGGTACTTATTATAGCATCATGCGTTCTTATGGGTTCTAATAATTTATAATCCGTTAAATCTGATGTTTCTTTAGTTTTAAATCCTAGAATATCTAATTGGTTATCTGTTACAATTTCTAGTAATTTACCTAAACTGTTATGAACTAAATAATCATCGGCATCTAAATTATAGATGTATTCCCCTTTTGCTAACTTCAATAATTTATTTCTTGTTGTATAAGCTCCAGAATTAGATGCTACGTGTAATACTATATTTTTATGTGCTTTTAAATAATTATTAACAATTTTAACGGAACTATCATTGGATCCGTCATCCATAATAATAATTTCATAATCCTGTTCTGCTAAATCTTGATGTATTAAACTCTCTAAACAATTACCTATGTAGTTTTCTGCATTATACATAGGAATTAATATACTAAGCTTCATATAAAAAAATATAATTATTGACTAAAAATATGAGTATTACAAACAACCAATAAATAAATTCGTTAACTGGTATAATTAAACTTTTAAAACTATTGGGTTTGATTACTATATCTAATTTTAATTAAAATTATGACTTGTAGAGGCTATAATTTTTTTAATGTTCCAATAAGCTTTTCATGCATAGAACCTATGTAGTCCATATGCGTTACCATTCTTAATTTACGGCCTCCCATACTTATAATATAAATATTTTCATTAGCAAGACGTTGTACAAACTGATTTTCATTTACATCATCATTCAATTCAAAAATAACAATATTAGTTTCGATAGGCTCAACCATTTTAATGGTTGATAATTTTTTAAGCTCCTCTCCTATTTCTTTTGCTTTTTTATGGTCATCTATTAATCTATCAACATTATAATCTAAGGCATACAATCCTGCTGCTGCTAAATATCCAGCTTGACGCATGTTGCCACCAAAAATTTTCCGAATTCTAATAGCATTTTCCATGATTCCAGAATCTCCAACCAAAACAGATCCCACTGGACAACCTAAACCTTTACTTAAACATACCGATATGGTATCAAATACAAGCCCATATTGCTTAGTGGTTTCTTTTTTAGCCACTAAAGCATTCCATATGCGCGCACCATCTAAATGAAATCCGAGTTTATTATCATCACAAATGTTTCTAATCTTTAAAATCTCATCATAATCCCAGCATGCTCCTCCACCTTTATTTGTTGTGTTTTCAATTTCTACTAAGCTCGATTTGCTATAATAATAAGCATCTGGATTTATAGATTCTAAAACTTGTTTCGCACTAAACATACCTCTATTACCATCAATTAATTTACAAGATACGCCACTATTAAATGAAGCACCACCAGACTCATAATTGTAAATATGTGCATATTTATCACAAATAACTTGGTCTCCAGGGTTAGTATGCAATTTCAATGCTGTTTGATTGGCCATAGTGCCACTTGGAAAAAACAAGGCCTTTTCTTTACCAAACATTTTAGCTATTCGCTCTTCTAGTGTATTGACTGTTGGATCTTCTCTAAAAACATCATCACCTACTCGAGCTTGCATCATGGCATCCAACATGGCTTTTGTAGGTTTTGTTACGGTATCACTTCTTAGGTCTATTATCATATTTTTAATTTGAGGCTAAATATTTATACTATACATGGTAAAGTTTTACAATCTAAAAAAACTTTTATGTAATGGAATTCTAACAATTTAACGAAATTTCTGGAACTACAACAAGAAATTTATTTAATAACACCAATTATTTGTAATATTAATTTTTAATTATCAAACGCTATTAATAAATTTTAAAATTATGAAAAAAATTATTTTAAGCATGTTAGGGATTTGTTTTTTATTCCTTTCGTGTGAAACAGAATTTGTAGAACCTCAAGAAGAGGAAGCACTACTTACAGCATCTTCATCTAGCGACCATAAAAAAAAGAAAAAAGATGAAGAGGCTAAATACACCGAATGTATCGTAATTGATGCCGATAGATCGCCTTTTGGGGCACAACAACAAGCTGCCAATTTTTGGTGGTCTAAAACAGCTGATGGCTCAGACTATTTTGATCGATCAACGTACTTTTCATCAACCGATACTAATACTTTAGTATTTAGGGAATATGAAAATGGAACGGCTAATATATTAGGAAGTACCGTATATGGTACTTGCGTTGTAACTGTAGATGTATGGCTTAAAGATAAGAAGACTTGGGATGAATGGTCTGCTTTAGGCGGCGGACATAAAAAAGAAGGTACTGCTGGAGATGCATCGAATTCTGAAGATATGCATTTTTATATCATAGATTCTGCTAAAAGTACGGTTTCTGCTAGCGGTGGCGATTGTGTTCAAGAAGGTACATTTGGCTTAGAACAAAGACCTGATCCAAATGATGATAGTACACCAAACTTTGGAGCACATATTGGCATTGGTGGTGCAAATTATGATTCTGACCTTAATGCTATTGGATTAAGCACTTGGGGTTGGTTGACTGACAGACCTACATCATCAGATAATTGCAATGATTGTGATGGCAAAATCACTGAAATGTCTGTTGCTTATGATGGACCAGCTGGAGCCACTGTAGTTGTTACAGGAGACAAAGGAGGTTCTCAAACTTTTAATAACGTTCAACCTGGCGATACACTTACTGCTACATTAGGTGATGTCGGAAACTGGTGGTATTGGTCTGTAAATGGAGAAGATGATGCCAGTATTCATACAAGTTGTTCTGATGATATTTTAGGAAATGTGGATGCCGAAAAAAGTGATTTTGGAAGCTTAGGCAATTATCCAAATCCAGAACAAGATAAAAACAATGGAACTTTCCTTGTTGTTAGTCATACCGATGAGAATAACAATATATGTTCTAATACTCCTGGAGAGCGCCTTTGGTTAATTGATTTTAATTTCAAAATAGAATGTCCTGAAGTAGAATGTCAACCATGTGAAGGTAAAGTTACCGAGTTAGAACTAGAATATAATGGTGATGCTCCAGCAGATATAGTTGTAAAAACAAAAGGAAAAGGTAAGGATAAAGAAGGTGCTGTTGTATTTGAAGGTACAGTAATGCCTGGTGAAACATTTAGTTTTATTGGCAATGATGATAAAGGTACTTTAGGTACTGAAATAACCATTTATGCTAATGGATCTGTTGATGAAAAAATCCATACGAGCTGCTCTGTTCCAATTGGCCCAGGTGCTATATTTGGCGATTATACTGTTATAAGTGGTGCAAGCCGTGAAGGTGGTGAATTATGCCCAGAAGAAACACCTCCTGGTGACGATTGTAGCGAGTGCGAAGGCAAAGTTACTGATTTAGAGCTACAATACGATGGTGGCATAATAGCCGATATTGTTGTTAAAACAAAAGGAAAAGGTAAAGATAAAGAAGGTGCTGTTGTATTTGAAGGTACCGTAATGCCTGGTGAAACATTTAGTTTTGTTGGCAATGATGATAAAGGTACTTTAGGCACAGAAATTTCTATTTACGTTAATGGAAGTTTAGACCAAAAAATCCATACGAGTTGTTCTGTTCCTATTGGTCCTGGTGCTGTTTTTGGCGATTATACCGTTATTAGTGGTGCAAGCCGTGAAGGAGGCGAATTATGTGATACGGATTACAGTGAAGAAGATGAAGAACAAAATGATGATTGTGATTGTGATGGCAAACTTACTGAATTAGATTTATCGTATTCTGGAGCTAGTGCTTTAATTACTGTAAAAACAAAAGGAAAAGGTAAGAAGAAAAAAGGTGAGGTTTTATTTGAAGCCAATGTTAATAACGGAGGTATAATACAGCTAGTAGGAAATGACAAAAAAGGCACTTTAGGAACCGAAATTAAAATCTATATTAATGGTTCTGAAGCTGTTAAGATTCATACTAGTTGCTCGGATCCTAATGTTGTTCCTGGTTATAAGGTTGGAGACTTTGAGGTCATTCGAGGCGCAAGTCGAAATAATGGCGAGTTATGTGCCAATGATGATGGCGGTGGTCATTAATAAAACTTTATAGTCAATTAAAAAAGCCTAAGACGTAATATTTCTTAGGCTTTTTTATATTATAGAAGTTAAGCTTAAGTATAAAGTTAAAACATTGATTCTGTTTAAAATTTATAACAAAACTAAATCTATAATGTAAATACTTTATTTAGGCAATTAAGCGGTCAATCAATTTAATATTACAAAAAAACGCAACCAAATTGGTTGCGTTTTTTAATTTTAAGCTTGAGTCTTCCGACTTCAAACTTTATTTATTTCACTTCTTCGAAGTCAACGTCTTCAACGTCATTCCCTTCTGATTGAGCTTGTTCTCCTGCTCCTGCATCTGGTCCTGGTTGTGCTCCGCCTTGAGCTTCTGCTTGTGCTTTGTACATTTCTTCAGAAGCAACTTTCCAAGCTTCATTTATTTTATCTAAAGCTGGAGTAATAACTTCTAAATCTTTAGTTTCATAAGCTTTTTTCAATTCCTCTAAAGCATCGACGATTGGTTGTTTTTTATCATCAGATAATTTATCACCAAACTCTTCTAACTGCTTTTCTGTTTGGAAAATCATAGAATCTGCTTCATTTAATTTCTGAGCTTGTTCTGCTGCTGCTTTATCTGCTTCTGCATTAGCTTCAGCATCTGCTTTCATTTTCTCGATTTCCTCTTCACTTAAACCAGAAGAAGCTTCAATACGAATATCTTGTTTCTTACCAGTGGCTTTATCTTCAGCACTTACTTTAATAATACCATTAGCATCAATATCAAAGGTTACTTCAATTTGTGGTGTTCCACGTCTTGCTGGTGGAATATCACTTAAATGAAAGCGTCCAATTGTTTTATTATCGGCTGCCATAGCACGTTCTCCTTGTAACACGTGGATTTCTACAGATGGCTGATTATCTGCTGCTGTAGAGAATACTTGCGATTTTTTAGTAGGAATGGTAGTATTGGCTTCTATAAGTTTTGTAAATACATTACCCATAGTTTCAATACCTAAAGATAAAGGTGTAACATCTAAAAGTAATACATCTTTAACATCGCCTGTTAATACCCCACCTTGTATACCAGCTCCTAAAGAAACAACTTCATCAGGATTCACACCTTTACTTGGTGCTTTTCCGAAAAATTTCTCAACAGCTGCTTGTACTGCAGGAATACGTGTAGAACCACCTACTAAAATAACTTCATCAATATCAGATTTTGATAAACCAGCTGCTTTTAATGCAGACTCACATGGTTCAATAGTACGTTTTACTAAATCATCAATTAATTGTTCAAATTTAGAACGTGTTAACGTACGCACTAAGTGTTTTGGTCCGCTAGCAGTAGCCGTAATATAGGGTAAGTTAATTTCTGTCTGAGCAGAAGATGATAATTCAATCTTCGCTTTTTCAGCAGCTTCTTTTAAACGTTGTAAAGACATTGGGTCTTTACGTAAATCCATGTTTTCTTCAGCTTTAAACTCATCTGCTAACCAGTTAATGATTTTTTCATCAACATCATCACCACCTAAATGTGTATCACCATCGGTAGATAATACTTCAAATACACCGTCACCTAATTCAAGGATAGATACATCATGTGTTCCACCACCAAAATCAAAAACCACTATTTTTTGATCGGTTCCTTTTTTATCCATACCGTAAGCTAAAGCAGCTGCGGTAGGTTCGTTAATAATACGTTCCACTTTTAAACCCGCAATTTCACCAGCTTCTTTAGTCGCTTGACGTTGCGAATCGTTAAAATAAGCAGGTACTGTAATTACAGCTCTACTTACATCAGTACCTAAATAGTCCTCAGCAGTTTTCTTCATTTTTTGAAGAATCATAGCTGATAATTCTTGTGGTGTGTATAAACGTCCTTCAATATCAACTCTAGGGGTATCATTATCGCCTTTTACTACTTTATATGGTACGCGTTCTGCTTCTTTTTTAGATTCAGAATATTTATTCCCCATAAAACGCTTAATAGAATAAACGGTTTTAGTTGGGTTTGTAACGGCTTGTCTTTTTGCTGGGTCTCCAACTTTAATTTCACCATCTTCCACAAAGGCTATTACCGATGGTGTAGTACGTTTACCTTCTGCGTTTGGGATAACAACAGGTTCGTTACCTTCCATTACAGAAACGCAAGAGTTGGTTGTTCCTAAATCGATTCCAATAATTTTACTCATAATATATTTTTTAATTGTGTTGAATGTTCATTTTTAAATTCGAATTGTATAAGTCAATCTTTATGCCAACTCAAAAATGCTGACACAGTGTCAGATTTCATTCAATTTCCAGTCACAGTCGCAGTAAACAGTCTTACTCCTACACAATTAAACTTTGGTCTTAGGTCATTTATATTCTGTTTTTTTTTCTTTTGGCCTAACCACAAGGATTGGTCCGTGTAAATCTGCAAAATCCGTATTAAAATATATAATACTATTATAGCACTAAACCACCATTTATCTCTGCCTAACCTCTACAAACCTATGCGTATCAACCCCAAGAACTCTCATCCATCAAAATTCGTATCAAAAAAACATAATGCTATCAAAACAATCTATCTATATTTGTCTACACGATAACGATTGCCTAATTATGGAATGTATTTCTGTTTTTGATATGCTTAAAATTGGCGTAGGCCCTTCAAGCTCACATACACTTGGCCCCTGGCGTGCTGCCGAACGTTGGATTACAGAATTAAAGGACTCTGATAAATTTAATAAAATAGAATCCATTTCTGTAGATTTATATGGTTCGTTATCCCTTACAGGAAAAGGGCATGCCACAGATTTAGCAATCATGCTTGGGTTAAGCGGAGCAAACCCAGAAACAATCCCAGCAAAACAAATCCATAGCATAATTAATACTATTAAAAATACACAAACCCTTCTTTTTAATAACGAACAATCCGTAGTATTCCATCCTAAAACTGATATTATTTTTAATAAAAAATTTTTGGCCTTTCATGCCAACGGACTAAAATTCTCAGCAAATTACAACGGTAAAAAAACAACATCTACCTTCTACTCTATTGGTGGTGGATTTGTAGTGAAAGAAGAACGCAAAAACTCAAAAAAGAATTTTGAAATAAAATGTTCTTTCCCCTATCCTATTGATAAAGGCATCGAATTGCTTCAATATTGCAAAACATTAAATAAATCCATCTCAGACATTGTTTTAGAGAACGAAAAATCAATTCGCTCCAATACAGAAATTGATGCTGAACTAAAGCGTATTTGGGACATCATGTTAAACTCTATGTATACAGGTTGTCATACAGAAGGTCATCTTCCAGGCGGATTAAATGTAAAACGTCGTGCCTATGATATGCACAAAAACCTTCAAGGTACGTCGCCATATAACACACCTGTTGAATGGATTTATGCCATTAGAGATACAGAAGTTAAATTTCGGCAAATATTAAAATGGGTAAGTTGTTTTGCTTTAGCTGTTAATGAGGTTAATGCGGACTTAGGTCGAGTCGTAACGGCCCCAACCAATGGGAGTGCTGGTGTTATTCCTTCTGTTTTAATGTACTATTTAGTCATTGAAAATCACGATGGTAATTTTGAAGATATCAAACGTTTTTTATTAGTCGCTGGAGAAATAGGGAGTATCTTTAAAAAAGGTGCTACAATTAGTGCCGCTATGGGTGGTTGTCAAGCAGAAATTGGTGTATCGTCAGCGATGGCTGCTGGCGCGTTAACCGAATTACTTGGTGGTACACCAGAACAAGTTTTAGTAGCAGCAGAAATTGCCATGGAACATCACTTAGGGTTAACCTGCGACCCCATTTGGGGTTTAGTACAAATACCATGTATTGAACGTAATGCCATGGGTGCCATTAAAGCCATAAATGCTGCAGAACTGGCTTTGGATACCAATCCAGAAAACGCAAAAGTACCATTAGACAAAGTCGTAAATACTATGTGGGAAACCGCAAAAGATATGCATTCCAAATATAAAGAGACCTCAGAAGGCGGATTGGCTGTTGGTGTTTATTTAGCAGATTGTTAATCTATTTTACATTTAATTAAACTTCATAATAATATATTTTCATTAATTTAACTTAATAACATATTTGTTCAAGTAGTGTTAATTTTGAAATAATATTAAAGAAATAATAGCTTTTGATATTTGTACAACATCAAATATTAAAAGACATGAAAGATTTAAAAATAATTATAATTCTCTTAGTTTTACTTGTTTTGTCATTATTAATAAAACAAAAACAGTCCAATAACTTAAAAACAGGCGACATTGCTTTTATAGGTTTTAACGCATCACAAAATGACGGTTTTTCTATCATTACTTTAGCAAACATAAAACCAAATAGTATTATTTATTTTACAGATTCTGAGTGGAATGGCACACGTTTTGGGGCTGATGAAAGTAATATGTCCTGGAATTCTGGAAATACTTTAATTACTAAAGGAACAACAATTGTTTTCGATAATATAAGTAAACATCCAAAAGTAAACTTGGGAACAGTAAAAAACACTATAAAGTTATCAAAAACTGGAGAAGCTTTATTTGCATACCTTGGTAGTGCTCCAAAATTACCTAGTAAATTTTTAGCAGCTGTTGCCACCAATAGTTCAAGTTATGGTACACTTGCTAATACAGGATTAATAGAAGGTTTTACAGCAATAACATATCCAAAAGGTACTTTTTTTTCTGAATTAAACAATACTATTTTTTATACGAATAATGGATTCTTGCTGACCTTAAACAACATGAACAATTATAAACTAGAAACAATTAGTAATTATTTAAAAGAAAGCTTAGCTAATAGCAAGTAATATTTAATTCTCACAGCTTTCTTTACGGCGCGTATCAATCAAATAAATAATTTTCCACTGTTCTCCATCCTTAAATAACTGAAAAGAATTAACACCACAGTGACTAAACGCACCATTAAACCAAAACTCATAAGGTGTCCACGCATTAGCCATATTACCATCTACTTGAATACTATAATCCAATAAACGTTCATCCCATTTTTGGTCATCGGGTCTATTGGCAATAGCCGATACCAATTTAGTAGCATCATCAGTTACTAAAACATCTTTACCTGCTTTGTTTCTATAAGCTGTTTGCATTAATAGCTTATCTGCCATAACAGATTTCATCAATACCGTATCACCTTTATGAAAACCTTCAAAAAAAGTATCAACTGCTTTCTTTACTTCAAGGTTTTCATTAGTTTGTCCAAATAAAGTTGTCGTAATTAAAAGTGCCAAATAAAATATTATGCGTGCCATAGTCTATAAATTTTAAGCTAAAATAACTGATAACCAACAATCAAGACTTACCTTAAAGAAAAGTTTAACAGTATCTTGTTTATTTAGTATTTTTACATGCTAACTAAACTAAAAGGAACATGTCTGTAGCTAAAAAAGAATACAAGCGTATCACTGTAAAAACATTAGTCGATATGAAAGCCAATGGTGAAAAAATATCCATGCTTACGGCTTATGATTATACTATGGCAAAAATTGTTGATGGTGCAGGCATAGATGTTATTCTTGTAGGCGATTCTGCAAGTAATGTCATGGCTGGACATGAAACCACATTGCCTATAACACTAGACCAAATGATTTACCATGCATCGTCTGTAATTAGAGCAATAGATAGGTGTTTAGTAGTGGTTGATTTACCTTTTGGAAGCTACCAAAGTGATCCCAAAGAAGCTTTGCGATCTGCCATTAGAATCATGAAAGAAAGTGGTGCACACTCAGTAAAAGTTGAAGGTGGTCGCGAAATTAAGGACTCTATAAAACGTATTTTAAATGCCGGTATTCCTGTTATGGGACATTTAGGTTTAACACCTCAATCTATTTACAAATTTGGGACGTATACCGTGCGTGCTAAAGAAGAGCAAGAAGCTAAAGATTTAATTGAAGATGCTAAAATGCTTGAAAAAGTAGGCTGTTTTGCTATTGTATTAGAAAAGATTCCTGCTGAACTCGCAAAACAAGTGGCCGAAAGTGTTAGCATTCCAATTATTGGTATTGGAGCCGGACCATATGTTGATGGTCAAGTTTTGGTTCTTCATGATATGCTTGGTATGACACATGAATTTAATCCAAGGTTTTTGCGCCGATATTTACATTTATATGAAGAAATGACTAAAGCTATTTCGCAATATGTTGACGATGTAAAAACTCAGGACTTCCCCAATGAAAGTGAACAATATTAATAGTTGTTAGTTGTTAGTTGTTAGTTGTTAGTGAAAATTTGTAAAATTCGTGTCAAAAAAAATCCTTTCAAATAAAGACAACCTCCAAGTTTTATATGAAGACAATCACATCATCATCATAAATAAACGTGCAGGCGATATTGTACAAGGTGATAAAACGGGCGACAAACCCCTAAGTGATGTTGTAAAAGAATATATTAAATACAAATACAACAAACCTGGAAATGTATATTTAGGTACTGTACATAGGCTAGACAGACCTACCACTGGACTTGTTATCTTCGCAAAAACCAGTAAAGCACTTCCAAGGCTCAATAAATTATTTCTTTCTAAAGACATTAAAAAAACATACTGGGCCCTTGTAAAGAACATGCCACAAAAAGCCGAAGACACATTGGTTCATTGGTTAAAAAAGAACCCAAAAAACAATAAATCCAAGGCTCACCCTAAAGAAGTAACAGATAGCAAAAAAGCGATTCTTCATTATAAATTATTAAAAACATTAGATCATTATTATTTACTGGAAATTAATTTAGAAACAGGTAGGCATCACCAAATACGTACACAGTTATCAAGTATTGGAAGTCCAATTAAAGGGGACTTAAAATATGGCTTTAATAGAAGTAACACTGATGCTAGTATTAGTTTACATGCTAGGCGTATAGAATTTGTTCATCCCGTAAAAAAAGAACCCATTTCAATTGAGGCGCCTCTACCAAATGATGCTATTTGGAATGCTTGTTTGGTATAATTTAAATATCTTTAAAAAAAGATTTCGTATTGAATGACATACTACATATAATTGATAAGCAACGAGCGTTTTTTAAATCTCAGAAAACAAAAGATTTAGAATATAGGCTATCACTTTTAAAAACCTTAAAGGTTGAGATTTTTGCTAATGAACAAGTTGTACTTGACGCTTTGAATAAGGATTTTAAAAAGTCTGGATTTGAAGGGTATTTAAGTGAATTTGGACTCGTTATAACTGAACTAGATTTAGCTATTAAAAACCTAAAAAAATGGGTAAAACCAAAACGTATAAAAGCATCTTTGCTAACGTTTCCTTCTAAAGATTACATATACCAAGAACCTTACGGTAGCATCCTTATCATGGCCCCTTGGAACTATCCATTTCTTCTAGCCATGGAACCTCTAATTATGGCCATTGCCGCTGGAAACACCGTAGTTTTAAAACCTAGTGAATTAACTACAAACACATCAAACGTCATTAGTGCTATAATCAAAAAGGTGTTTCCAAAAGAAGTTGCTATGCCTGTTGAAGGCGGTGTAGAAATCTCAACTCAGTTATTAGCTCAAAAATGGGATTATATATTCTTTACCGGTAGCACAAAAGTTGGTAAAATTGTAGCTGAAGCTGCGGCTAAACATCTAACTCCTGTAACTTTAGAACTTGGCGGAAAATCGCCTTGTATTATTGACGATTCGATTGATTTAAAACTCGTTGCCAGAAGGTTGGTTTGGGGAAAACTTTTAAATGGTGGTCAAACCTGTATTGCTCCAGATTATATTATTGTAAAATCAACTGTTAAAGATAAACTTATTGAAGTATTAAAAGCAGAAATTATTAAAAGGTATGGTCATAATCCAAAAGAATCGCCTGATTTTCCAAGAATAATTAATGAACGGAATACACAACGACTTGCAGAGCTACTTAAAAACACTAACGTAGTCTTTGGTGGTGAAATTGATAAGAATGATTGTTACATTGCCCCTACCATAGTTGATGAACCTGATTTGAATAGTAAATTAATGCAAGACGAAATTTTTGGTCCTATTTTGCCCATATTAACTTATGATAATGAAGATAATATTGCACACATTATATGGAATTTAGACAAACCATTATCACTCTACGTCTTTTCAACACAAACTGCTTTTATTGAACAAACTATCAAAAAATACAGTTTTGGCGGTGGTGTAATTAATGATTTACTCATCCATTTTGGAAACTACAGATTGCCCTTTGGAGGGGTTGGTGCAAGTGGTATGGGAAACTATCATGGGAAATATGGCTTTACCACCTTTTCGAACCAGAAACCAATTATGAAGCGTGGTAATTGGTATGATCCGTCGTTTAGATATCCACCATACAAAGGAAAAATGAGCTTACTGAAAACGATTTTTAAATATTTTGGGTAAACTTATCTTGTCAAGATAAAGTACATCCCGATACCTATCGAGGGAGAGGCAATATTAGAATAGGGCAAACATTAAAAAAGCTTATCTTTATGTAATTTCTCCCTCTGATCGAAATGACAAACTAAATAAATAAAAAAATTAGGTTAAAGGATAGTTTAAAATTAATTCTACACCCGCATTAGGCTTGGAAGTTAAATCTAAGGTTGCATTAATTAAACCAGCCCTACTTTTCATATTAATTAAACCAGAGCCTTTTTCTACAGTATTAATATCAAACCCTTTGCCATCATCTTTTGCTGTGATAGTTAATTGTTTTGGTTGATAGTTTAAAGTAATATTCAGGTTTTTAGCTTGAGAATATTTTACTGAATTAGAAAGAAACTCTTGAAGAATTCTAAAAATAATAATCTCATGTTTTCTATTTGAAAATTCTACCGTATCACCTATTATTTCTAACTCAGCAGAAGTAAATTTCATTTTCTTTAAACGATTCAACTCATTCGTAATCGATTTTTCAAAACCAATGTTTAAAACGACTTCGTTATTTAAGGTTTTTGAAAGCGCACGTACTTCAGATAAACTTTCCTTAAGCGCATCGGACGTATCTTTAAATTTACCCTTAACATCTTCTTCTACCTGCATTTTTAAAATACTGAGTTGCATATTGGCAAAGGATAATAACTGCCCTATATTATCATGTAACTCCCAACCAATGTTTTTTAAGGTTTGTTCTTGAGTTTCGGTTTGTGCTTGTGTTATCTCTTCTTCAAAAGCTTGTTGCTGCTTAATCTGGTCTAGTAGCAATTTGTTTTTTCGTTTTTGAAAAACCACAAAAAACACAATAACTAATATGGTTACAATAACCAATACGGCTATCATATATACTAATAAATAACGTTCTGCAGCTGTACTAGCTAATCGTTCTGTGGTCTGCACCATATTAAAGCAAAAGTAAAGGTTGAATACATAAAAATATTAGCAAATAAATAGATTTGCCATCTTAGGAACATAAAATTCCAGTCTCTATTAGGGTTTCCAACTTCATAAGTAAAATAAATATCATAAAAGGTTAACGGAGTTATAATTAACCACCAAATAAATATTGTAAAACTAATATAGAAATTTAAAGATTTATAAAAAGTTAATATTTTATCACTTTGTAAAATTTCTAAAAAATAAAATACAGTACATGAAAAAATGATTATTGCTCCTAATATTTCTATTATTGAAAAAAATTGTTTAAAAAACTCATGCCAATTAAAAATTATGTAAACAATTGAAAATATAAAAAAGGAATGACCAAGAAACTTGATAATACTTTTAAATACATTAGTTCTTAATATTTTATAGTAATAATAGGAAAAAAACACTATCGCACCTATTTGCCAATATAAAGTGGCCCACCAATGATTTTTTTCAAAAACGGTTCCTATTAATAAGCTTAAAAAATTTTCAGCGGATACATACCATGTATACCCTCCTAAAAAATCACAAATAGTAAGGTAAACCAAAAAAAATATGAAATATTTTATATGTGAGTTTTTATATTTTTTATATAAAAACACTCCTGTAAAAGCTGCCATGGCTTCTACAGAATATGTTAAAAAACTATAATTTTTTAATAAAAACTCTTCCACAAAAATTATTGAGGAAAATTACCACTTCCTCCTGAACCGTTATTTAACGGTGGTACAGGTGGGTTCCCTCCAAGCCTTACAGTACTATTAAAAGGACTCATACTGCCTTTAGAAACAGACTTATCACCCGTAGGTGCAATAAACATAGTTGTTAAATTCTTTTTCTTTTGTCCTGCATTTTTACCATAAACGCCTAAGTATATTTGAATACCTGTCATAGTATAACCTAAACTATCAGACTTATGCTTAGCATAGGCTAAATAATTTTCAATATCATCTATAGACCACCATGTAGAACGATTATCTTTATTTCTTCCAAATTTCTTAGCTGCTGAGTCATTAGCCTTTTTCCGCTCATTAGTCCAGTTATTATTTAACGCTATAGCATCGTTAACAGAAATAACTCCTTTAGGCTTTATTATTTTGGTTTCCATAGCCTGTATATCATCACTTGGTCTAGGGCAAAAATAATACGTTAATACTGCTCCGATAATAAATCCGAAAATAATGTAAATTAGTTTTTTCATATTCTAAATTAGTTTAGTTAATAATAGCTCATCTAAAATAACAAAAAGATTTAATTTTCGTGGGGTTATATTTGTCTTTAAATAAAAAATTTACCGATATAATAAATCACTCAGGAAAACCGAGCATACCGCCCATACCAACCGTAAATAGCCAGCAGCCATAAATAGCATGCTCTATGGATACTAAAAGTGTAGATTGCGTTTTTCTATAAGTCATAGTAAATAATAAACCTCCTAAAAATGTTAATAAAATAACCAGGGTGTTTTTAAAAAATAAATGCGCTAAAGCAAACACAATTGCGTTTAAAAAAACTAAAAACCTCTTGTTATCAAAAAGGTTATGATATCTTTTAAAATAAAATGTTCTATAAATTAACTCTTGTGGGTAAACTGAAAAGAAACTGTATACTGATAATATAAAAATCCATAGCTTAGGTTTGTTTAGCAACACATTAAAAAGAGCCTCCTTATCTGTCATCCAAACAAAAATGGTAGTAATAATAGCTATTATAAAGCCTTTTATGAATGTTTCTTTCCAAAAGAGCTTCCAATTTAAATTAGGAGCTATTTTAAATTTTTCATTTTCAACTTTTAGTAAAACATATATAACATAAAGAAACCCTAGACATCCGATAGCTAATTTTAACCATAGGGAATAGTTTAAAGCAAAGCTAACAGGTACTAAAATAAAAATGACAAAAAACTCTAAAGTTTTATATTGGACCGATTTCATTTAAAAACTAATTACCGTGGTATGTTTTACTTCATTTATAACAAACATACTGTGTGTACTTCCAATATGATTAATTGTTGTCAATTTTTTTACCATAAACTCCCTAAAAGCAACCATGTCTTTTACCAGTACTTTTAATAAGTAGTCGTAATCGCCACTAATATGATAACATTCCAGTACTTCATTTAATCGTTTTACTTCTTCTTCAAAACTAACTACATAATCTTGACTGTGTTGAACTAGTTTTATATGACAAAATACGATAAAATTTTTATCGACTCTTTCTTTATTAACCAATGCCATATAACCGTCAATATAGCCCTCTCTTTCTAATTTCTTAATACGCTCATAAACCGCAGTTACAGAAAGCCCTAGTTTATTTGAAAGTTCTTTATTGGTTTGTTTGCTATCATGCTGAAGATACTCAAGTAGTTTTTTGTCTGTAATATCAAATATCATAATTGAAAATTTTTCATTAAAACACTTATTATCAATAAAAATACCATTTAATAATCTAATAATATAAATTAATATAGTTTTATTTTCATATTATATGTAATATCATTGTTTTATTATCTTATAATTCTGAATTTTGCTTATATTAAAAATAAAGAACCATGGCTTTTAAACCTGCTAATAATATTCAAGATTTACAGTATTTCGGAGAATTCGGAGGTGTTAATCCATCCATTTCAGATTCATCAACCTATACCTTCCTGTCAGCAAAAACAATGTTTGATACTTTTGAAGGCAACGCTGATGGTTGTTATTTATATTCGCGGCACTCATCCCCTTCTAACTTATATTTAGGTGAGGCTTTAGCAGCCATGGAAGGCACAGAAACTGCAAATGTTTCAGCTTCTGGCATGGGTGCTATTACACCTGTTTTATTACAACTTTGTAGTTCTGGTGATCATATTATATCAAGCAGAACAATTTACGGAGGCACTTATGCTTTTCTGAAAAATTTTGCACCTCGCCTAAATATTGAAACAAGCTTTGTTGATATTACAAAACTGGATGTGGTTGAATCGGCTATTACAAAAAATACCAAAGTATTGTATTGTGAGTCTGTTAGCAATCCACTTTTAGAAGTTGCTGATATAAAAGGCTTAGCGGCTATTGCTAAAAGACACGGTTTAAAACTCGTTGTAGACAATACCTTTTCTCCGTTATCGATATCGCCTGCTGTTTTAGGTGCTGACGTGGTTATACACAGCTTAACAAAATTTATAAATGGATCAAGTGATACTGTTGGCGGTGTGGTCTGTGGGACGCAAGACTTTATAAACGATTTGCGAAACGTAAATGATGGTGCTTCCATGCTATTGGGATCGACTATGGACAGCTTACGCGCTGCTTCTGTTTTAAAGAATCTGCGGACACTTCATATAAGAATGCAACAACACAGTAAAAACGGTATGTTTTTAGCAAAAAAGTTTGAAGCTTCTGGATTAAAAACAGTCTATCCTGGTTTAGAATCGCATCCATCGCACGAATTATTTAAAAGTATGATGAATACACAATATGGCTTTGGTGGTATGTTAACCATTGATGTTGGTTCTCTAGACAAAGCTAATGAGCTTATGGAACTCATGCAAAACAGAAACCTAGGATATTTAGCGGTAAGTCTCGGGTTTTATAAAACATTATTTAGTGCTCCTGGAAGTTCTACATCATCTGAAATTCCTGAAGACGAACAAAAAGCAATGGGCTTAAGTAATGGTCTAATTCGTTTTTCTATTGGGTTAGATGCCGATATTGAGCGTACTTACCAAGTCATGCGCGAATGCATGGAAGAACTCGGGATTATAGAACATACAGGAAAAGTATAATTCTTACAAACTCAATACTAAAATCATTTAATGGTTTTGTTAGACTATAGAAAAGCTTTTATTTTCCTTTAAGACGAATCCATAAAGCGTCTAAAGCATCAGATATATTATCCTCATTACGTTCAAAAGGCTTCATATTTATTTGATTATTTTCTTTATACAATAAAAACTTAAAAACTGAAGAATTCGAGTTTTCCTCATTTGTTAACGGATAGCGCAAATCATTGTATTGATATTCATTATCGCCTATTTTATATATACTGTAATAATGATTACTAAACCAAGCTAAATTTTTTATTCTATCAAATTGTTCTCCAGTTAAAGCCTTTTCCTTAGCTAAAGCTTTAAAATCAATAAATTGACTTTTTTTATCCAACAAGGAATAATAAGCAACATAATATAACGAATCCGATTCTGCCACGCCATACCATAACACATTATTAAAAATTGTAGGTTGGGTATAGTATCTATTAAAATCCAAATCTTTCTTAATTAAAGATTTTTTAAATACTGAATCCATATACACTTTATTCCCAAAAGTAAATAGCATATATACCGAACTCATTCCAATACCTAATTTTAACCAAAAACGCCTATGTTTAGAGGTTCTCCTAAAAAACATTAAAATAATAATACAAATTAAAAAAGGCAATGTATAAATGGGGTCTACAACGGCTATATTATTAAACGCTACTCTATAATTACTAAACGGCGCAAATAATTGTGTGCCATAAGGCGTAAAACAATCTAAAATAGGATGTGTGAATAAAGACCAGAAAAACAAACTGACCCAATCTGTTTGAGACGTTGTATCCTTTCGTTTTCCAGTATTGTATAATTTATGAGCAAACCACCCTAAAAAAAACGCCGCCAAAATAGAAAACAAAATAGAATGCATAAACCCTCTATGGAATAACATCGCATCAATTTCATTACCATAAAGCCAGCTCCCTACAAAAACGTCTAAATCAGGAATGGTACCTCCAATAGCACCAAATAACAAGGCTTTATTTCCTATTTTCTTTCCTAGCACCGCTTCACCACAAGCAGCTCCTAAAACAATTTGGGTTAATGAATCCATAATGTGTAAACAAATTTAACTAAGTCATTTATTTCTGATTTAAGATTAAAAATATTTCATTAATACAGAAATAAAAAACTTAAGCCAAACTTAAGAAACTAAACTAAAAGTGTGCTTCTTTTCAATTACCAAAATCAACAAAAACAGAATGATAATGTATAAAAAGAAAAAAAGAGTCAGTAAAAAGAAGAATAATACTACAAATAGCACAAATTTAATGGTTTATGACATGATACAATTTAAGACCCTAATAATCAAAATAAGTCACTTTGTTTTGAAAGGAAATAAGAAAATCGTAACATTACGTGACTAAAAATTTCCAAATGCAAGACGAAAATAATATTTCTGAATTTAAAGCCGATAACCAAAACATTATAGAAAACAAAGAATTAAGTTTTATAGAAGCTATGATTCCTGTAGTCATATTAATGAGCATGTTAGCTTATAATATTTTTTTTGTTGATGGTCAAGAATGGTTTGGAACCTATACCAATCAAATTATTTTACTTCTAGGCGGTCTTACAGCCGCTATTGTAGGCTTTTTCAATAAGGTTTCTATAAATAGGATGCTATTAGAAATATGGGAAAACCTTAAAAGTGTCTTCATTCCTATTATGATCTTATTTTTAGTGGGGGCATTGGCGGGTACTTGGTTAGTAAGTGGTGTTATTCCTGCTATGGTATATTATGGGCTACAAGTATTGAGCCCTGAAATATTTTTACCAGCTTCAATAATTATATCTGCAGTTATATCTATTGCCACAGGTAGTTCGTGGACCACATCTGCCACAGTAGGTATTGCATTAGTCGGCATTGGAACAGCTTTAGGTATAAACCCTGGTATGATTGCAGGTGCTGTTATTTCTGGTGCTTATTTTGGAGATAAAATGTCGCCTTTAAGCGATACCACAAACCTGGCTCCCGCTATGGCAGGAACCGATCTGTTTACCCATATCCGTTATATGTCCATTACAACAGTGCCTACTATAATAATTACATTAATTGTTTTTGGTATTTTAAGTGCAACAATAACGACATCAGGAAGCGCCGATGTTAGTAATTTATTAAGTACCATAAAAACCACATTTAATATCACACCTTGGTTATTCCTTGTTCCGTTATCTGTAATTGGGTTAATTCTACTTAAAACTAAACCGTTAGTAGCATTAAGCGCTGGCATTCTGTTAGCCGCAATTTTCGCATTCATTTTTCAGTCTGAAGTTTTAAATACGTTAGGAGATTCTAAATTTTCATCAATTTTTACATCAATTTTTAGAGACACTCAAATAACAACCGAAAACGAAAAACTAAATGATCTCTTTTCTGCAGGTGGCATGAAAGGTATGCTATGGACCATTTATTTAGTAATTTGCGCTATGGTATTTGGTGGTATTATGGATGGTATAGGTGCATTAGCTAGAGTAACAAAAGCATTATTATCTGTAGCCTCTTCCGTTTTTGGATTATTTGCCAGTACGGTTATTAGTTGCTTAGGATTAAATACCATTGCATCCGATCAATATTTGGCCATAGTCATTCCTGGAAAAATGTTTAAAAAAGCTTTTGATGATAAAGGCTTAGCCCCAGAAAACTTGAGTAGAACACTAGAAGATTCTGGAACAGTAACATCGGTACTAATTCCTTGGAATACCTGTGGCGCCTATCAATCTGGCGTTTTAGGTGTTGGCGTTGCCGAATATTTTATATATGCCATTTTTAATTGGCTCAGTCCTTTTACAACCTTGTTTTTTGCTGCTTTAAATATCAAAATCAAACAAATGACTTCAAAATAAGTAGTAACTAACTCATTTTCAATACACATAAACAAATACTATTAAACAATAAGTATTTAAAATTTTATTCGTGTTTGCTATTCTATAAATGCTGACTATTTTTGCAGACTTAAAAGCGAATTATTAATTATAAAATATAATACAAATGTCATTAGTAGGTCAAAAATTCCCAAATTTAAACGTTGACGCCATGAACGAAATGGGCGATACTTTTAAAGTAAATGTTCTTGAAGAAGCAGTTAACAACAATAAAAAAGTAGTCTTATTTTGGTATCCAAAAGATTTCACTTTTGTATGTCCAACTGAGTTGCATGCCTTTCAAGCAGCTTTAGGTGAATTCGAAAAAAGAAACACTATTGTTATTGGTGCATCTTGTGATACGCCTGAAGTACATTTTGCATGGTTAAGTACAGCAAAAGATAATGGTGGTATTGAAGGTGTAACTTATCCAATTTTAGCAGATAGCAACAGAAACCTATCTAGCGTTTTAGGAATTTTAGATATTACAAACGAAACCTATGACGAAGAAACTGGAACAGTTCAAGTTGAAGGCGATAACGTAACCTATAGAGCTACTTATATTATTGATGAAGATGGTATTGTACAACACGAAAGTGTAAACAACATGCCTTTAGGTAGAAATGTTGGTGAATACCTTAGATTAGTTGATGCCTTAACTCATGTACAAGAAAAAGGTGAAGTTTGTCCAGCAAACTGGGAAGAAGGAAAAGAGGCTATGAATGCCAATGCTAAAGCAACAGCAGATTATTTAGCGACACTTGCCAATTAAAAAGCCGAGATTTAAAAATTCCAAACATATCGTTTTGGAATTTGGGTTTTTAAAGTTGAAAATATAAAAGTTATGATAAAAGAATTAAGCGAAGATAATTTACAAAGCGTGATTGCCGAAAACGACACTGTAGTTGTGCAGTACTCTGCAACATGGTGTGGCAACTGTCGTATTATGAAACCCAAAGTAAAGAAACTAGCTTCTGAGCTAGAAGATGTTACTTTTGTTATTGCAGATGCGGAAAAGTTTCCAGAAAGCAGAAAGTTAGCTACAGTTGATAATTTACCAACCTTCGCCACCTTTAAAAATGGAACCTTTGTAAATCAAGTACAAACAAATAAGTTTGACGTCTTAAAAGGTTTAGTAAATGAAGTTACCAGTAATTAAACATTTAACGCAGTTTATTGAAGCCAATGATGAAGATTTTGTTGTTGAAACCATTGAAACTTTAGAAGCTTTAACCGAAGTACCTTCATTAAAAGATGAAGAATTAGATATTATTGGCGAATTAATCTCTAATATGTATGGCGCTATTGAAGTTAATAAAATGATTAAAGACGGTACACCTCAAAAAGAAGCTTTAAATGGTTTTATGAAACGTGTTATGGGTTCGATTGACACCTAATATCTAACTGAAAAAGAAAAATTAGTTTATTAAAAAGCCACTTCGAATAAAGTGGCTTTTTGTTTTACAAACTTGACTTTGTAAACATTTTCAACTACTTTCGTTTAACGACGCATATCCGAAAGCTGGCAATAATTAAAAACCCAAATAACTATGATAAAAAAAATCTTGCTTTTAATAATAGGAATCACTCTTTTTTATACCTGCGAAAAAACAGAAAAATTAAATCTATCAACAGTGTATTACAATGGAGACATTATTACCATGGTTGGTGATTCACCAAATTATATTGAGGCAATTGTTGAAAAAGATGGGAAAATAATTTTTACTGGTTCTAGTGAAGAGGCAATGAAAATTGCTGGAAAAGGTCACTATATGATTAATCTGGAAGGAAAAACACTCATTCCTGGTTTAATTGATGGTCATGCCCATTTTGCCAATTTTGGTGCACAAGCTATTGGTGCGCAATTACTAGCTTCACCAGATGCCAATGTTGATGATATGGAAACTTTGATTTCAGTTTTAAAAGCTTGGAATACTTCTGAAAACAGAGCGTTAACTGGCTGGATTTTTGGCACTGGTTTTGACGATTCAATCTTGAAAGAAAAAAGATTCCCAACTAAACACGACCTGGATGAAGTAAGTACAGAATTTCCAATTATGATAACACATATTTCTGGTCACTTTGCCGTAGTAAACTCAAAAGGATTAGAGAAATTGGGAATTGACAAAAACAGTAAAAATCCTGAAGGCGGAATTATAAGACGTGAAAACAACTCTACAGTACCCAATGGTGTTTTAGAAGAACTAGCTGCAATTCCTTACATGCTAAAAGCTATAGCACCCAAATCCGAGGAAGCAGTAATGAGGTTTTTCGAAGCCGGACAAGAAATGGCTTTATCTTACGGATATACGACTGCTCAAGAAGGGAGAGCCATGCAAAATCATGAAATGCTAGTAGCAATGGCTGAAAATGACAAATACAAAATTGATGTGGTAAGCTATATAGACTATGCATTTGTAGACAAATACATGGATAGTAAATGGAATAGTAAAGCGTATACTAATAAATATAGAATTGGTGGAATGAAAGTAACATTAGATGGTTCGCCACAAGGTAGAACAGCTTGGAGAACTGAACCTTATCTTGTTCCTCCACAAGGAATGCCTCATGATTATAGTGGTTATCCAGCAATACCTAATGACAGTATACTTTCTTATATATTTGAAAAAGGCTTCAAAAATAATTGGCAGATTCTATCGCACACTAATGGCGATGCTGCAATTGACCAATTTATAAGAATCATGAAGCCATTACAAGAAAAATATGGTAATGATAATAGACGTGATGTAATAATTCACGGGCAATATATTCGTGAAGATCAACTTAATGATGCTAAAGAAATGAAAATGATTGCATCATTATTTCCGCTACACACCTTTTATTGGGGAGATTGGCATACTCAATTAATAGGTGATTCTTTGGCTCAAAATATTAGTCCTGTAAAAACAGCACTAAAAAAAGGTATAGAAATTACTATTCACACAGATGCACCGGTTGCGTTACCCAATTTAATGCGTGTTTTATGGACAGCAGTAGAGCGGACTTCCCGTACAGGAAAAATCATTGGTCCTGATGAAAGATTAACACCATATGAAGCATTACAAGCAATAACAATATGGTCGGCTTACCAACATTATGAGGAAGACAGAAAAGGAAGTCTTGAAAATGGAAAACTTGCTGATTTAGTGATCTTAGATAAAAACCCATTAAAAGTAAAACCTAAAAACATAAAAGACATACAAGTCTTAAGAACAATCAAGGAAGGGAAAACTGTATTTAAAAAATAACTATTGCCAACAATGTCTATAGCTAATTGCTTGATAATGTTTAAAGATTAGCACGGAAATTTTATCGAATTCACTTTACGCTGTTTCTTTTTCCTATTTTAATACTCATAGCAACTAACCATAGACGAACACGTTAAACGAACACTTTAAAACCTATCCCAAAAGCACAATAATCTCGCTAAACTCTTTTTCTAAAGCATAACTCAAGGCTGTTTTTTCATGATTATCTTTTAAAGTCTTATCAGCGTTATGCTTCAATAGCAATGCAACCATTTTCGCTTGATTATACATCGTCGCAAAAATTAAAGGTGTTACTCCATTTTTATTTTTAGCGTTAACATCAGCGCCATATGTTATTAAATAATTTGCCAAATCGGTGTTTCCTTTAAAAGCCAAACCAATCAAAGCTGTATTACCTTGTGAGTCGGTTTCATCAATGGTTGCTTGATGTTCAACTAAAACTTTAACGACTTCGGCTTTATCAAAATAAGATGCAAAAATAAGCGGTGTAAACCCTCTAGCATCTTTGGCTTTGACTAAATCTGAATTCCGTTCAAGCTGCGCTTTGACATGATCTGCCTTACCCGATTGAATAGCACTGAAAAACAACTCTGTTTCGTTCATATTATTATTTATAATATAAAAAAGGGACAAGCATATAAGCTCGTCCCTTTTCTAAATAAATTATTACCTTATTTTAAATCAAAACGGTCTAAGTCCATCACTTTAGTCCAAGCTGCAACAAAATCTTTTACAAATTTATCTTGTCCGTCGTTAGCACCATAAACTTCAGCAACGGCTCTTAGTTCGGTATTGGAACCAAAAATTAAATCAGCTCGAGTTCCTGTAAATTTAACTGCACCAGTTCTACGGTCACGTCCTTCAAAAATAGTATCATCATTAGATGTTGCACTCCAAGTATAAGTGAAATCAAGAATATTGGTAAAGAAATCATTGGTTAAACTTCCAACATTATCTGTAAACACACCATAATCAGAACCATCATAATTTGCACCTAAAACCCGTAACCCGCCAACAAGCACAGTCATTTCAGGAATAGAAAGCGTTAATAAATTAGCACGATCTACTAATAGGTCTTCAGCAGCTACCTTTAGTTTTGAATTCATGTAATTTCTAAAGCCATCTGCTAAGGGCTCTAAATAACCAAAAGATTCCAAATCAGTTTGTTCTTGTATAGCATCTCCTCTACCTTGCGTAAAAGGTACTGAAATAGTATGACCAGCATTTTTAGCAGCTTCTTCAACACCAGCAACACCGCCAAGCACAATTAAATCTGCCATAGAAACAGTGCCACTAAATTCATTTTGAACACCTTCTAAAGCATGTAAGACTTTATTTAATACTTCAGGATTATTCACTTCCCAACTGCGTTGTGGCTCTAAACGTAAACGGCCACCATTAGCACCTCCTCGCATATCTGAACCTCTAAACGTAGAAGCTGATGCCCAAGCAGTACTTACTAACTGAGAAACGCTTAAACCAGAAGCTAAAATTATCTTTTTTAATGATGAAATATCTGCATCACTCAATGTATAATCTACTTTTGGAATAGGATCTTGCCAAAGCAACTCTTCTTTTGGAACTTCAGGTCCTAAATAACGATCTATTGGCCCCATATCGCGGTGTGTTAGTTTGTACCAAGCTCTTGCAAAAGCATCTTCAAAAGCTTTATGGTCGTTATGAAAACGTTTCGATATTTCTAAAAACCCAGGATCTTTCTTTAAAGCCATATCTGCTGTAGACATCATTAAGGCTTGCTTGCCGTTGGCATCACCCGCTTTTGGAGCCATACGTGCATTGGATGCTGCAGTCGGTGTCCATTGATGTGCTCCAGCTGGACTTTTAGTTAACTCCCAATCGTAGTTTAAAAGCACATCAAAATATTCATCATCCCAACGTGTTGGATTAGGCGTCCATGCACCTTCTAAGCCACTAGTAATGGCATCATCTAAAACACCAGTGCCATATGTATTTTTCCAACCTGTACTCATTTCTTCTATGGATGCGCCATGAGGTTCAGCACCAACATATTTATCTGGATCTGCTGCTCCATGGGCTTTTCCGAACGTATGACCTCCAGCAACTAAAGCTACAGTTTCTTCATCGTTCATAGCCATACGACCAAAGGTAATTCTAATATCATGTGCAGATTTTAAAGGATCAGGTTCTCCATTTGGTCCTTCTGGATTTACATAAATTAATCCCATATGTACAGCACCAAGATGGCCTTCCAAATCGCCGTCACTTGTATCGTAACGCTCGTCGTTATCTAACCAACCTGTTTCACTACCCCAATAAATATCTTGTTCTGGTTCCCAAACATCTTCACGCCCACCAGCAAAACCAAATGTTTTAAATCCCATAGATTCTAATGCGCAGTTTCCTGCTAGAATCATTAAATCCGCCCAAGAAATTTTATTTCCATATTTCTTCTTAACTGGCCATAATAATAATCTTGCCTTATCCAAATTTCCATTATCAGGCCAACTGTTCAAAGGTGCAAAACGATGTGTACCGGTTCCCGCACCACCACGACCATCGCCAACACGGTAGGTTCCCGCACTATGCCACGCCATACGAATCATGAATCCACCATAGTGCCCATAATCTGCTGGCCACCAATCTTGAGAGTCAGTCATTAGGTTGATAACATCTTGCTTTAGCGCTTTAAAATCAACACTATTAAAAGCCTTTGCATAATCAAAATGATTACCCATAGGGTTGGATTTAATAGCATTTTGGCGTAAGATATTTAGTTTTAATTCATTAGGCCACCAATCTCTATTACTTGTCCCGCGACCTGCGGCTTTCTTTTGGTCTCCACTTAAAAATGGGCATTTACTAGCATCGCCATTATGACTGTTATTATCCATGGTTTTAGTTTTTATATTTAATTTTCTATAAAGCTAATCAATTATCGCTTTCTTTCAACATCCGAAAAATTGATTATTCTTATTTGGCAATAATTTTTGGCTATAGTAAAATTTCAACATATAGAAATTAACTATTCATTTATCGAAAATTAATAAGCACTTCATTCGTTTACTTATAAGTATAATGTCTATTTTTAGCTTTCAATTTAAACATATAAAAATGGCAAATATCACTTTGGGTGGAAACCCTGTACAAACATCAGGAGAATTACCAGCAATAGGATCTCAGATAAAAGATTTTGAATTAGTAGCAATAGATTTATCTTCAAAAACGTTATCCGATTTTAAGGGCAATAGACTCATATTAAACATATTTCCTAGTGTGAATACGGGTGTATGTTCGGCATCTGTTAGACAGTTTAATACAGAAGCCAGCGAACTAGAACACACTAAAGTACTTTGTATTTCTAGAGATTTACCCTTTGCTCAAGACCAGTTTTGTGCTGCAGAAGGACTTGAAAACGTAATCATGCTTTCCGATTATAAAACTGGACAATTTGGAAAAGATTATGGATTAATTATGACTAATGGTATATTTGATGCTTTACTTTCAAGATCTGTAATTGTAGTTGACGAAAATGGTGCTGTTATTTATACAGAACAAGTTCCGGAAATAGGACAAGAACCTAATTACAAGGCTGCTTTAGAAGTCTTGTATTCATAATACTATAATGTCTAAAAAAGAATCCTTCTTTGTTAACCGATTAAAAAGTGTCGGCTACGCTTTTAAAGGCGCGATTTTACTTTTAAAAACTGAAGCTAGTATAAAAATTCAGTTTGTACTTGCACTTCTAGTTACAGCAGCAGGATTCTTTTTTAACATCTCTTCTACCGAATGGATTATCCAACTTTTAGCTATTGGATTGGTCATGAGTTTAGAAGGACTTAATACTGCTATTGAGGCCATTGCCGATTTTATTCATCCAGAACACCACAATAAAATTGGATTAATAAAAGATATTGCGGCAGGAGCTGTTTTTACTGCGGCTTTTTTTGCGAGCATTATTGGGTTAATCATATATATACCAAAGATTTTTTAATTATAGATAGTATAAGTACTAATACCCCTAGGATAAACGTTAGTAATTTGTATTTTTGTTGAATCTGTTTTTAACGATTTAGCTCTGGACTTGATTCAGGGTCTCATTTTGAAACTGTAATGCATTAATGGCGAAAAGCAAAACTAAAAAAGCACCTAAAAAAAAGACTAAATCACCTAGTTTTAAGTTATCAAGCCAGCAAAAACTGGTTTTAGGTAGCTTTCTGGTTATTATTGGATTACTCCTATTTATCTCATTTATTTCATTTTTATTTACCGGTGAAGCCGATCAAAGTACCTTGTCTGATTTTACATCTCGTGATATAAAAACCAAAAACTGGTTAAGTAAATCTGGTGCATGGTTAAGCGATTTTTTTATTCAACGTGGATTTGGTATAGCGTCCTTTATATTTTCTGGATTAGTTTTCTTGTCTGGAGTTTATGTTTTAATGAATATCAATAAAGAGAAACTTAGAAAACATTGGTTTTGGGGCATTTTAATTGTCATATGGTTATCTATTCTGTTAGGCTTCTTTGGAAACAAAAGCGATATCCTTGGTGGCACCATTGGTTTTGAAATTAATGGTTTCTTGCAAGATTATATTGGAAAAATTGGCACTTCACTCCTATTACTATTTGGATTAATAACCTATCTAGCCATTCGTTTTAAAGTAACTTTTGAAAGCTTTACCCGCGTTTTTAAATCTGCTAAAAAAGATATAAAAAAGGAATTTTCAGAATTAAAAGATAATGTTATAGTTCCCATAGACAACAATTTATCTGAAGAAGCTGAAGCTTTTAAAACGGCTTTTGAAATTCCTCTAGAAAACAAAGAAGTCCAAACAAAAAAAGACATTAAGCCTAAATCAGAACCGGCACCATTAGAAGTAAAGGTTAGTGAACCAGATGACTTAGAAGAACCGGAATTAGAGATTAAAGTTGAAGCTATAAAGGAAGAGGTTTCAGAAACGGATAATCTTGCCAACAAACTAGTTGAAGATTTTGGTCAATTTGACCCTACGCTAGAATTAGCAAAATATGAATACCCACCATTAGAGCTTCTTAAAAAGTACGACACAGAAGGAATTACCATAAACCAAGAAGAACTTGAAGAAAACAAAAACAGGATTGTTGATACTTTAAGTAATTATAAAATTGGAATAGCAAGTATTAAAGCAACCATAGGTCCTACAGTAACCCTTTATGAAATTGTACCCGAAGCTGGTATTCGTATTTCAAAAATCAAAAATTTAGAAGACGATATAGCTTTATCACTTTCTGCACTTGGTATTCGTATAATAGCACCAATTCCCGGAAAAGGCACCATTGGTATAGAGGTGCCAAATAAAAATTCTACGATTGTATCGATGCGCTCTGTAATCGCATCAAAGAAATTTCAAAGCTCAGAGATGCAGCTACCCATTGCTTTAGGAAAAACAATTAGTAACGAAACTTTTGTAGTAGATTTAGCAAAAATGCCTCACTTGCTTATGGCTGGTGCAACCGGTCAAGGTAAATCTGTTGGGTTAAATGCCGTTTTAACCTCATTACTTTATAAAAAACATCCAGCTGAAGTTAAATTTATTTTAGTAGATCCTAAAAAGGTTGAACTGACGCTTTTCAATAAAATAGAGCGTCATTATTTAGCAAAATTACCCGATAGTGAAGATGCCATTATAACGGACAATACTAAGGTTATTAATACATTGAATTCTCTTTGCATTGAAATGGATAACCGTTATGAAATGCTCAAAAATGCATTTTGCAGAAATATAGCTGAATACAACAAGAAGTTTAAGTCTCGAAAATTAAACCCCAATGATGGACATCATTTTTTACCTTACATTGTTTTGGTTGTTGATGAGTTTGCCGATTTAATTATGACTGCTGGTAAAGAAGTAGAAACACCAATAGCGCGTCTAGCTCAATTAGCACGTGCTATTGGTATTCATTTAATTATTGCCACACAAAGACCTTCTGTTAATGTTATTACCGGTATTATAAAAGCCAATTTCCCTGCTCGTATAGCCTTTAGGGTAACCTCAAAAATTGATTCGCGAACTATTTTAGATGGTTCGGGAGCCGACCAACTTATTGGTCGCGGTGATATGCTTTACACACAAGGCAACGATCTTATTCGTGTGCAATGTGCTTTTGTTGACACTCCAGAAGTTGAAAAAATAACAGACTACATTGGCTCTCAAAAAGCATATCCAGAAGCCTATATGCTTCCAGAATATGTTGGAGAAGAAAGTGGCACAAGTCTTGATATAGACATATCAGATAGAGATAAACTTTTTAAAGATGCAGCCATTGTTATTGTTACAGCCCAACAAGGTTCAGCTTCTTTATTACAACGAAAACTTAAACTAGGCTACAATAGAGCTGGTAGAATAATTGATCAATTAGAAGCAGCTGGAATTGTTGGCCCTTTTGAAGGTAGTAAAGCAAGGCAGGTTTTAATTCCAGATTTAATGGCCTTAGATAAATTTTTAGAAGACGAGATATAATTTAGAAAAATGAAAAAACTTATTACTATAGTATTAATATTGCTTTCAGTAAATACTTTTGCTCAAAATAGGGCTAAAGTTCTATTAAATGAAGTTTCAGAAAAAATAAAAAGTTATGAGAATATTTCTTTAGACTTTAAGTACATTTTAGAAAATACCTCTGAAAATATAAAACAAGAAACCAAAGGAGATGTTGTTATGCAAAACGACAAATATAGATTAAACATTCTTGGAGTTACCCAACTTTTTGATGGAAAAACATTATACAGTATTAGTCCTGAAGATGAAGAAGTTACTATTTCATCAGAAAACAGTGATGACAATGATGCTATTACACCAAGTAAAATGTTATCATTTTATGAAGATGGATACATGTATATTATGGATATGGTACAAAATATAAATGGAAGAAAAATTCAATACATCAAATTAACACCTATTGATTCCAATTCAGAAATCAAGACTATTCTTTTAGGTATTGATGCTCAAACAAAGCATATTTATAATTTAATTCAAGTTGGTGAAAATGGAACAAAAACAACACTAGTTGTTAATTCTTTTAAAACAAACACGCCATTATCAAAAACCTTATTTACCTTTGATGCCAATAAATATAAAGATTATTACATCAACAAACTAGATTAGGTAACCCCTTGAAAATACTAGATCGTTACATACTAACCACATATCTTAAAACTTTTATCAGCGTGTTTGTTATACTCATGCTGATTTTTATTTTACAAACCATTTGGCTATACATTAAAGAGCTTGCTGGTAAGGATTTGGATATTATGGTTATAGTCAAGTTTTTAGTTTATTTTATGCCTAAACTAATTCCACTGGTATTACCGCTTACCATCCTTTTGGCATCTATTATGGTGTTTGGAAGTTTTGCAGAAAACTACGAGTTTGCTGCTATGAAATCCACAGGTATTTCGTTACAGCGTGCTATGACTGGGCTTAGTGTATTTATAGTCATTTTAGCGGTTATTACCTTTTTCTTTTCAAACAATGTTATTCCTTGGGCAGAACTCAACTCTCATAATTTACGCCGAAATATTGCTAAGCTAAAGCCAGCTATGGTCATTGCAGAAGGCCAGTTTAATGAAATTGGCACCTATAACATTAAAGTTGAAGAGAAAATTGGAGAAAGAGACCTTAAAGATGTTACCATACACATAAAAGGGAAAAATGGAAGAAAAAATGCCACAACCATTAAGTCCAAAACGGGCAAACTAGTTAGTAGTGAAGAATCCGAGGTTATAAAGCTTATTTTATTTGATGGCCATTTCTACAACGATGTTTCCCGAAAAAGAATAAAAGACAGAAATAAAAACCCCTTTGTAAAGAGCAGCTTTGAAAAAAAGATTATCAATATTGATTTATCGACACTTAACAATGTTGATTTTGATGAGCAAACAAAAACCGATAATTACAATATGCTTAATGTTTCTGGTCTAAACAAAACTATAGATTCACTTACTAAAAAAAGTAAATCTAATTACGAGGCGCTTTCTATAAGTTTACACCAACGTGCTAATCTTAAAAACAAGATTAAGCAAAAAAGTAGAAAAAAAGATTCTGTCTATTCGGCTGCCATTTTAGATCTATTTACCACCAAAAAGAAAACCGAATTAGTAGATGCTGCATTTAGAGCCGTTACGAATTCAAAACAATTTATTCACACTAAAAAATCCTCAATCCAAACCTCCAAAGCTTGGCTTAACAGACATATAATTTCTTTGCATCAAAAATATGCCTTAGGGTTTGCCTGTATTATACTCTTTTTTGTTGGCGCGCCATTAGGTGCCTTAATACGCAAAGGTGGTATAGGTTTACCTATGGTCATTGCTATTCTCTTGTTTTTGACTTACCATTTTATTGGTATTTTTGCAACTAACAGTGCCAAAACAGGCGATTTTAATCCCATATTAGCAAGTTGGTTTTCAACATTAGTTATGTTGCCTCTTGGTATATTCTTAACCAAAAGAGCAACAGCAGATAGAGGTTTGTTTGAATTTGGAGGGGTTATAGAACCTTTAAAGCGTGCTTTTAATATTAAAGAAAAAAATACTGTAGACTATAAATTTTTATACAACTATAATAATGAGGAATTAGTCGATGTTGTCAATAACTACCAAGCATTAGGTCATGAAAAAATCAGTAGACATGAAGCTATTAAGGTTTTAAAATCCAGAGGTATAACAACAAAGCAATTTCAAGACGTGGGAATAGCTATCGATCAAAATTTTGAAACCTCAGAAGCTATTAAAAACAATTATAAGGACCATGCTGTATTTGCTATCGTGTTATATAGTATTGGTATTGTTTTACTAATATTATTCTTTGTATTTAAAAACAATAAATTATTGCCTTTGTCTATGGCCTCAATTGAGCTTAGCATTGTTTCATTGGTGTTGTTTATTGTTTACTTTATAAAATCATTTATTAATGCATCACAATTTTATAATCATATAAACAAAGAACATAAAAAGCCAAAGCTTATTATATTGCTTCTAGGCCTCCCCTTGTATATGATTACTTATATATTCTTAAATGAAAAGATAAAGGAAGACTTAAAACTAAATTGTTTAGAATCTTTAAAATAGCAATATCTTTGTAATATGATTGTAGAAACCATGACACAGAAAAGCATGACCAAGTTTAAGCTGAATACCATACACGAAGCTATTGATGATATTAGAAATGGAAAGGTTATTATTGTTGTTGATGATGAAAACCGCGAAAACGAAGGTGATTTTCTAGCTGCTGCAGATAAGGTTACACCAGAAATGATAAACTTTATGGCTACACATGGCAGAGGTCTTATTTGTGCGCCATTAACCGAAACCAGGTGTAAGGAATTAGAACTTAGCATGATGGTACGAAATAACACGGATCCTATGGAAACGGCTTTTACAGTATCTGTAGATTTACGAGGAAATGGGGTAACTACTGGAATTTCTGCAAGTGATAGAGCACATACCGTTAAAGCACTTATTGATAAGTCCACAAAGCCTTTTGATTTAGCGCGTCCTGGACACATTTTCCCATTGGTTGCAAAAGAAGGTGGTGTTTTACGTAGAACAGGCCATACTGAAGCTGCTATAGACTTTGCCAGATTGGCTGGTTTACAACCTGCAGGCGTGATTGTTGAAATCATGAATGAAGATGGAACCATGGCACGTTTACCTCAGCTATTTGAAGTCGCTAAAAAGTTAGATTTAAAGATTGTTTCTATTGAAGATTTAGTAGCATATAGAATGCAACATGATTCTTTAATTGAGAAAAAAGAAGATTTTCAGATGGAAACCCGATTTGGAAGTTTTAGATTAAGAGCCTACAAACAAACAACTAACAATCAAGTACATATAGCTCTAACAAAAGGACAATGGAAAGACAATGACCATGTCCTTACAAGAATAAATTCAACCCTAATTAATAATGATATTTTAGGAACACTTACTAATAATGCTGATAAGCAATTGGACGATATGTTTAAGGTTATAAATGATGCCGGTAAGGGTGCTATTATCTTTATTAATCAAGAGTCACAATCAATGAACATCCTTAAGCGCTTATCGTTCTTAAAAGAACATCAAGCTTCAAACAAGGTAACTAGAGCACCAAAAATTAATATGGATACTAGGGATTTTGGTATAGGCGCCCAAATACTCCATGATTTAAACATACATAAATTGCGCTTGATCTCTAATACCGAACAAACCAAACGTGTTGGTTTAATTGGTTACGGCTTAGAGATTGTTGAATATGTAAAGTACTAATTGATTAATACTTTTTTAACAGCTTTTTTACCTTCAGAATAAATATTAAGCAAGTACATTCCTGAACTTAAACTACCTATCTTAATAGAATTAACTGTTTTAGATTCTTTAAGTACCAACTTGCCAAAAATATCATAAACCTCAACATAATCAATATTAATATTGGTTTGTATATTAATTTCTGTACTCGCTGGATTAGGAAAAACTCTAATATTATTTATATTTAATTCATCAGTGCTTAGCGTATTTTGGTAAACCCTAACATAATCTATAACCATAGGGCTTTGAGTAAATGTAGGATCAATAGTTCCTGCTATCCCACCCATTGCTACATTTAATATAAAGTATTGTTCTAAATCAAATGGCCAAGTACTTGCATTTTTTACGGGCGGATTATAAGTATAAAAAGCAATACCATCTACTAAGAATGTAATCTGGTTAGGCGACCAGTTAACGGAATAAATATGAAAATTATTCGCCACATCACTAATTAATTGTGAATCTGTATTAACCGTATTTCCAAAACTAGATGGTGTGTGGATAGCACTTGATGTATGATTGGTAGCTCCAAGGCCATGTTCCATAATATCTATTTCGCCACATGCTGGCCAACTTGTTGTACCAAAACCTTGTGTTTGCCAATATGCCCCAACTTCACTAACATTTTTGCCTAAAGTCCAGATAGCTGGCCAAGTGCCATCACCTGCGGGTAATTTGGCTCTTACATCTACGCGACCATATGTAAAAGCAAATTTAGAATTTAAACGTGCTGATGTATAATCTAATGTTACACCATCTTGCATAAAGGTCTCACGCTTAGCTACAACATTTAAAAACCCATTTTCAACAAAAGAATTATCTAATCTATCTGTATAGTGTTGTTGTTCACCATTAAACCATTGTCCGCCATTTGGCCCTGTAGTTTGGTGGTGCCATTTAGCCCCATCTACTGCTGCTGGAATAGTACTATCAAACTCATCGGCCCAAACTAAATCTGTATACTCTATATCAATAGCATTAGGATCCGAGGCTACATTACCATCATTAATATCATCAATTCGAAACGCACCAGGAATATTACTACCGTCATCTATTCTAATAACTAATCTGCTATACGCACCAGTGCCTCCAACAGTAGAAAAGTCAAATGTTAAATCAGACCATGCACTTGGATTTACAGGCGTTGTAACAATCACTTCAACGTTAGGATTTGCTCCATTTTCTAATTTAACTACAATATCATGAGCATTTGCATCAAACGCATAAAATCGCATGGTTATTTCATCCTCAATATCTAAATCTATAGGTCTGTTCAAGTCTATATAATACCCTTGTTCATCCATGGAGTCTGATCGAAAAAATTGTCCAGTTTCGTTATTTGAATCTACTGGTCCTGGAAGAATCACAAAGGTACTGCCATTCCAAACAGTAAAATTATGGGATGGGTCTGAAAAATCTATTGGTGTTTGCTGAGAGAACGATAAATGAACAATTAATATAAATATTAGAACTAAACTTTTGTAAAGGACTTTCATAATTTTTTTTTATTAAAATTAAACATTTGTGTTTAACTTAAATGACTTATGCACTATACAAAAACTATACATTATAAGTGGTTTGAGTAATTACACTAATTATATTGAGTCCTTTTATGGGTTTATTCCTAAGCTAATCATCTATCAATAAGACTTTTATTAACAAATAACTACGTGCTTTGCCAATACTTAACAAAAAATAAAAAAAGGAAGGCTAAATATAGTAGATATTGCTTTTTAAATTAGTGTTTCAATACGGCTTTTATAGATTCTACCATTTTAAGTGCTCTGTTTTTCACGTCTTCTTCAGTCCAAGATAATTTTATTAAACACGAAATATTTCTACCAATAAAATGATCAGATTTTGAGAAATCTTTGTTTTTAAGAGATTCTAATCCTTTTTTTACTTCATTAGAAATTGGGTAAAGTGATTTTAAATCTTTTAGATGGTTCCATTTCCTAATATAATGCCAACTGTTATTATAATAATTCCAACAGGCATCAATACCGTTTTCATTAAAAGCTTGTGAAACTTTTGTTGCAGTTTCTAAATCTGGTAAAAAGAAATTTAAAAACGCACAACTTTCTTCCCCACCTTCTGGAACCGTTCTAAAAGTAACTTCTGGAATTTCTGAGAGCGCGTCTTTTAATATGTTGAAGTTTCTCTTTTGAATTTCTAAAAAATTAGGCAGACGTTTTACCTGTGCTAGACCTACAGCTGCATGCAGTTCTGATATTCTAAAATTATACCCTAAAAACGGATGGGTTTCAGCACCTCTATCATTACCGACATGGTCATGGCCATGATCACTGTAATGGTCGGCATTCAAATAGTAATCTTTATTGTTTGTAATAACGGCTCCGCCTTCACCACAAGTAATGGTTTTTACAAAATCGAACGAAAAACATCCTAAATCGCCAAGGCTCCCTAGAGGTTTTCCATTGTACGTGCCCCCTATCGCTTGACAAGCATCTTCTATTAATAATAGATTATGAGCGTTAGAAACAGCTTGTAATGCATCCATATCTGCCATACTTCCACACATTTGCACCACCATAATGGCTTTGGTTTTTGGAGTAATGGCTTTTTCAACTGCTTCTGGATTCAACCCTAAAGTATCATCTATATCAACTAACACAGGTATCGCACCAAGCATCATGATAGCTTCAAAACTGGCTACAAAGGTAAAGGTTGGCATAATGACCTCGTCTCCTGCTCCTACTCCAGCCGAAGCTAATGCTACGGATACCGCAGCAGTTCCACTAGAAACCAGTTGCACGTGTTTAGACTGAAATATATTCTGTAATTCAGATTCCAGTGCTTTGGCTTTCCAATGGCCATTACGCATGCCATCAAAACCATAGCGCATAAGCACGCCATTATCCAATACATCGTTTACTTCTTTTCGTTCTAAATCTCCAAATAATTCAAATCCTGGCATAATATTATTTTTATACTTTGTGTTTAATAAAGGCAACCTCCTTGTTGGCAGACTAGTAGCTAAAACATGTATTTATTTTATAACTCTATAACTGCTTCCGCTATTGGTTTTCTAACTTTTTCAAATTCTGAAAATTGATCATCTTCTGCACGATAGCCAATAGGTAAAAGCAATATAGATTTCAAGCCTTTTTTATCTAATTCAAGGATGTTATCATACATAGATGGCACAAAACCTTCCATAGGGCAAGAATCAATACCTTCTATAGCGCAAACCGTCATTAAATTACCTAAAGCAATGTAAGCTTGGTTGGCAGACCATTGCTGACGCTCTTTAACGGTCATGCCTTGCATCATCTTCATTAAATCCTCTCTGTAAGGTTTTAATATCGTTTCCGGTGTATTACGAATGTCTTTTATATTGTCGTAATAATGTTTAACATCTTCATCTAGAATATCTTTTTGAATACAAATAACCAATAAATGCGACGCTTCCAATACTTGTTTTTGTTTATAGGAAGCAGATACTAAAGACGCTCTAAAGGCTTTATCCTCTATAACCAATAATTTTATTGTTTGTAAACCAAAAGATGTTGCTGTTAGGTTAAAGGCCTCTTTTATAATATCCAGTTTTGTATTTGAAAGCTTTTTGCTAGTATCAAACTTTTTTGTTGCATAGCGCCATTTTAACTGCTTTATTGTATCCATAACGTAAGTGATGTGTTTCTGCAAAAATAAGGTTTGCAGTTTTCTTTTTTCCACATTGAGATATAAAATATAATGATTATTAAATGCTTAAAATTTATTACAAAAAACTAGTGCTTTTATTTGAAAGAATTAAAAAAGGGTTCTATATTTGCACCCGCATTCAGGCAAATAGTCTGATGAGGCACTCATGGAGAAATGGCAGAGTGGTCGAATGCGGCAGTCTTGAAAACTGTTGAGGGTCACACCTCCGGGGGTTCGAATCCCTCTTTCTCCGCCAAGATTTATTCAAAATCGACGAAAGTCCTGTAAACTTAATGTTTATGGGACTTTTTATTTTACCCAAAATATCAAAAACATGTATTATAAACCATTCTTTTGGCAACCTATTAGTGAACGTGTTTCAAACCTTAATTAATTTTTGTAAATGAAGTACTAAAAGTTGATTCATTTGTGGTTCACTTTATCCGTTTTTTGCACAAACACGACATCAAACGCTTTTTTGCTTCAAAACCTAACTCTTCTACAGTATTCATACCCGCATAAGGATTAAACCTGTTGGCAAATATACCTTCGAATCAAAACTTAGATTATTGTCTTCTTCTATTTCATAAGCTTTAATGGCTTTTGTTTCTAGAGAATTTTCTGTTTCTATTTTCTCGAAGACATCTTCAATAGAGATATTATTGTATTCTTCTTCTAAATCTGAATATTCATCATTGCCTAAAATTTAGGTTTGTTCGTAGTTAGCATTTAAATGTCATCATTTACTCCTACTGAAGTTAACAAACAAATATTCCGCTTACTAATGTTACAAGTACTGTTTTCATAATTTCTATTTTTAAATATTATTAATTGATTTCTTCTACAAATGTATGGCACGACAGCTTTATAAAACGTTCTTGAGTGAAGTGACCAAACATATAAGTCAAATGACTTTTAGGTGAAGTGAAATTAATTATCTTTGATTTTAATCATTTAAAAATATTTAAAGTTATGACATCGTATTCTTTTTTATCAAAATTTTGTGGATTGATTATATTAATGTTAATCTTAGGATGTAGTCCTAAAATTGGTCAATCTGGTTTTTTAAGTAGTTATGATAATTTAAAAGAAAGTGATGCTAATAGCTCTATGCTATCTTACATTAATCCTGATTTTGAGCGAGGTAAATATAAAAAAATTATGATTGATGATGTTATAACTAAGTTTGAAGCAAAAGCTAAAGGCCTAAAAATTGATAAAGAAAAACTAGATGAGTTAACAGCTTTTTTTAAATCTGAAATTATCAGTAGCCTAGCAACTGATTATACTATTGTAAATGAACCTGGAGCTGATGTTGCACAAATACAAATTGCAATTACAGAGATTGTTCCTAGTAAATTGTTTCAAAATATTTTTCCGGCAAGTGTGGTTATAAATACAGCTACTGGAAGAGGAAAAGGAGGGGCATCATTAGAAATGAAAGTGGTAGATTCTCAAACAAAAACTTTATTAGGTCAAGCTATTGATAATAGAAAAAATAGAGGTTATATTGAGTCTTTCAGTAAGTTTGGAAATTCTAGAGGCGTAATGACATATTGGGCAAACTTGCTTAAAGATCGTATTGATTTGTTCAAAACAGGACAATAGAATGTTTTATTCCAAATGGTATAAATTTAGCAGTATTAAATATTGTTGGTCATTATGTACACGATTGTATACAAATCAAACCATTATTCCAGCTTGGAAAATGGCAATACCAAAAAACAAATAACCTAGCCTTTACTTTTTATTCAGACAGGGGTATACAATATGCCTCTATAGAATTTAGAAAATTGATTAAGAAAAGCACTTTAATTACTCAAAGTATGGGTAGAAAGGCTAATTGTTGGGATAATGCTGTGGCTAAAAGTTTTTTTTAACGCTTAATGTTGAACTGATATATCATCCTAGTTTTAAAACTACTCAAGAAGTCAAATTAGCAGTCTTTGAATATATAAAAGTTTGGTATAATAGAAAACGTTTGCACTCAGCTTTAGCATATAAAACACCCAAAGAAATAGAATTAGATTTTCATCAAATTAAAATATGGCATAGGTCTTAGAAAATTTGTTCGAATTTTTATTGCAAATCCAATGGTTGTTTGCTATACAACGTAGACACGAATCAGACTTTCAGTCTGCTATACCTGTTCATAAAAAGAGACATTTGTCCTATTCGTGTATTCGTCGCTAGCTTTTATTAACTTACTGGGAGGAATCCCATTTTACCCATTTGAAAATCACGCATGGCTTCCATAATTTCTGTTTGTGTATTCATAACATAGGGTCCATAACTGGTTACATTTTCATTAAAAGGTTCTCCTGAAAGAAATAATAACTTACTAGTTTCCTTTCCTTTTATTAAAATCCCTTCACCATCTTGATTAAATTCAATGAGTTGATTTTCATTTAGTTTTAGGTTTTCAGAATCATTAATACGAGCATTACCTTTTAACAAATACAACATAGATTGATGAGATTCAGGTATTTTAATGGCGTACTCACCACCTACCTCAACATCTACCATAAAAGCATTTACAGCAGTTTGAGTGGCTATCTTGCCATAATTATGATCTAAGTCACCAGCAATAATTTGAATATTTACTTTGCCATCTTCAGATGAAACCACATTAAAATCTTCATGCTTTGCATGTTGATAATTAGCTGGAATCATTTTCTTTTCTGCTGGTAAATTCAACCATAACTGTATGCCTTCTAATGTCCCGCTTTTCTTCACAAAGGCTTTTGAAGGCCCTTCAGCATGAATAATACCGCGACCTGCCGTTGTCCATTGTACATCACCTGCTTTAACAATACTCTCGTTTCCTAAAGAGTCCCTGTGCAACTGTTCCCCTTGAATTAAAAATGTAATAGGCTCAAATCCTCTGTGTGGATGTGGTCCCAAATCAAAAGGATTGTTTGTTTCCGAAATATCATAAGGCCCATAGTGATGTAATAATATAAATGGATCGACCATTTCTAGTTTATTTGTTGGTAAGGGTTGACGCAACTTTATAGGTCCCATATTAACAAAATCACTTCGTTCTATTGTTTTTATTGTATTTAGTTTCATAATGTTTTTTTTTGAAATAGTTTCCATGGAAACTATTTGTTTAAATTTTTTTACCTGATTTTATCTAACATATCACTTAATTGCGATGCTTCTTTTTCTGTTAGGTTTTCTAATAAATCATCTTTAAAATCTTTTGAGATAACTTTTAAAAGTTTAAGGCCTTTGCTCGTTATTTCAATATGCACCACACGCCTATCATCAGGACAAGCCAGCCTATTGATCAATTGCTTTTCGCAAAGTTTATCCATTAATCGCGTGGCATTAGGTGCCCTTTCTAACATGCGCTCTTTTATTGTTTGTACTTTTATAGGGGCTCCTGCTCCTCTTAAAATCCTTAATATATTAAACTGCTGGGGCGAAATTCCATAAGGTTTAAAAAACGTATTTTGTTTGCTATTTATCCAATTAGCAGTATAAATAATATTGAGTAACGCCTTTATTTTAGGATTAGGAAATGTTGAATTTATATCTTTTGAAATATTGCCCATGCTTTATAGTACTTTTTTAAAGGCTTCAATAGCCTTATTTAAAGTTGCATGAAATGCTTCATCGGTCAATTTTCCGTTTGAAAAATGATCTTGGAATGATGGCAATGAAAACGTTGCCACAATATGCCCTCCCATATAAGGAAAACGAGCTTTAGCTACTTCTAAAACAGATGCACCACCTCGTCCACCTGGCGATGTAGCCATGAGTAGCATGGGTTTATCACTCCATAATTTACCATCAATTCTTGACATCCAATCAAAAATATTTTTAAATACGCTCGCATAAGCACCATTGTGCTCCGCTAAGGATAAAACAATACCATCAGCAGCTTTTATCTGCTCTAAAAAAGCATATGCATTATCTGGTATACCTTTCTCATTTTCTAAATCAATACCATAAACAGGCAAGTCAAAATCATTTAAATCTAAAATATTAACTTCAGTGTTTTCCACTAAGCTTGCAGCGTAAATTGCCAGTTGCTTATTGATTGATGTTTTGCTATTACTACCTGCAAAGGCTAAAATCTTCTTCATAATTAATTATTAATTCGTTTATTAAATATATAAGACACTATTAATAATACTAAAGCTAAAGCGGCACCACCTTGTTCCCCATCGCCTATCATATAGTGTGCAAAAAATGCTAAGATAAATGCAAAAAAGAAACCTGAATAAGCCCATTCCTTAATTGCTTTAAAATTAGGATTCCATAATGCAAATAATCCTAATAATTTTAATATCGCATAAGGATAGATAATGTAAATTGGATAACCAAAACTGGTAAATGCCATGACTATATCTTCATGCTTAAAAAAATACATGCTTACTGAAAACAGCATTAATGCCGTTAATAATCCTGTAGCGATGTAAAATATAATTTTGTCTCTATTCATGTTTATTTATTTAATTATCATGATGCAAATATAGAAGAAAATTATTTATTTTCCAAGGAAAATATTTCCATGTAATATTTTTGTGATTTCATTAACAATACCCATTATAATTTTTTGAAACTTTTGTACATTAGCATCAAACTATTATTTTATGGATATAAACTTCAATAAAAACGAAGATCATAATAAACTCTTACTTTCTGAACTCAAAAAAAGACTAGCAAAAGTTAGTTTAGGCGGCGGAAAAAGTCGTATTGAAAAATTACACTCAAAAGGTAAAATGACAGCCAGAGAGCGTATTAATTATTTGTTAGATCCCAAAGCGAAGTCGATTGAAATCGCAGCCTTTGCAGGTGAAGACATGTACAAGGAACATGGTGGATGCCCTTCTGGTGGTGTTGTCGTTAAAATAGGCTATATTAAAGGAAAACAATGCATTGTGGTTGCTAATGATGCTACCGTAAAAGCAGGGGCTTGGTTTCCTATAACTGGGAAAAAGAATTTACGAGCTCAAGAAATTGCTATTGAAAACAAATTACCCATTATTTACTTAGTGGATTCTGCTGGGGTTTACCTGCCCTTACAAGATGAAATTTTTCCGGATAAAGAACATTTTGGACGTATTTTTAGAAATAATGCTGTGATGAGTAGTATGGGAATTACGCAAATTTCTGCAGTTATGGGAAGCTGTGTTGCTGGAGGAGCTTACTTGCCCATAATGAGCGATGAAGCTTTGATTGTTGATAAAACCGGAAGCATTTTTCTTGCTGGAAGTTATTTGGTTAAAGCAGCTATTGGGGAAAGTATTGATAATGAAACTTTAGGTGGTGCCACGACACATTGCGAAATTTCTGGAGTAACCGATTATAAAGCAAAGGATGATAAACACGCCTTAGACACCATTAAAAACATCATAGATAAAATTGGTGATTATGATAAGGCTGGGTTTAATAGAAGTGATGCTAAAAATCCTAAAGAAACGCCTGAGGATATTTATGGTATTCTTCCTAAATCCAGAGCAGACCAATATGATATGTATGAAATCATTAAACGTTTGGTTGATAATTCAGAGTTTGATGAATATAAGGCAGGCTACGGACAAAGCATTATAACATGCTATGCACGTATTGATGGATGGGCTGTTGGTATTGTAGCAAACCAACGTAAACTTGTTAAAACCAAAAAAGGTGAAATGCAGTTTGGTGGTGTTATTTATAATGATAGTGCTGATAAATCTACACGCTTTATTGCGAATTGCAATCAAAAGAAAATCCCTCTAGTCTTTTTACAAGATGTTACGGGCTTTATGGTTGGTAGTAAAAGTGAACATTCTGGAATTATAAAGGATGGTGCTAAAATGGTAAATGCTGTTAGTAATTCGGTAGTTCCGAAATTTACCATAATCATTGGTAATAGTTATGGCGCTGGTAATTACGCCATGTGTGGTAAGGCTTATGACCCAAGGTTGATTGCGGCTTGGCCTAGTGCGGAACTAGCCGTGATGAGTGGAAACTCTGCTGCTAAAGTTTTACTTCAAATTGAAAAAGCATCACTTGAAAAACAAGGTGAAAAAATCACACCTGAAAAGGAAGCCGAATTGTTCAATAAAATAAAGGACCGATACGACAACCAAGTTTCGCCTTATTACGCTGCTGCACGCATCTGGACCGATGGGATTATAAATCCTTTGGATACCAGAACTTGGATTAGTATGGGTATTGATGCTGCTAACCACGCTCCTATTAAAAAGCCTTTTAATATGGGTGTGTTACAAGTATAACATGAAAATAAGGTTATTACTGTTTATACCAATCATATTATGTTCTGTTTTTAGTGGATTTAGTTTTGCACAAAATCATAAAATTTCAGATACATTCTATAGTTCTATATATTCTGGTGATTGGTCTAAATCTTATAGCCTTTTAAAACAATACAAACAGTCTGCTAATACTATTAAAAGCAAAGCCAAATACCATTGGTATCTAGGTTATTTATTACTCCAAAAAGGCGATTACTTTGAGGCTTATAAATCTTTTCTTGAATCTAGAACCTATTGTGTAAAACATGGACTATTAAAAAACCAAGCTAAGGCAGAATCAAGGTTAATTGAATGCCTTTACCTATTAAACAATAGAAATATATCATCAGAAGTAATAAACCTTATTAGTATTGATGAATTGATTGATTCTACCTGTAAAATTGCTGAAGAATTAGATGACGACGATATCAGAATTCATTGTGAGTACAATAAATCAACAAGAGCAGAAAACTTAAAAGATTATGAGTCAAGTTTAAACCACATTGAAAATATGGGAACTATATATCAAAAACAGAAAGATACTGTTAGATATATTGCCAATTTATTAAATATAGCACCAGCTTTAAGCAAACTTAAAAAATACCAAGAAGCTATTAATGTATTAAACATTACTGAATCTTATTACGATAAAAAAGATCCTGAGAATTATAGAAGTCGAATACTTGTTTACTCGCATAAGTGTGACCAATATTACTATTTAAACAAATTAGATAGTGCTTTAATAACTATTAAAAAGGCTAAAAACCTATTAAAAAACTACAATAATTTAAACTATAAAATTTTTGTTTACGAACAACTATGCGATGTTTATGAGAAAACGGAAACCTATCATGAAGCCTTTTTAGCATTAAAAAAACTTGAACAACTAAGAGATAGTGCACAACACCAAAGCCTAATTAAAGATATTGGGGAGATAAAAACCAAATATGAGAGTGCAGAAAAAGAAAAGGAAAATATAATATTAAAAAACAGACAACAAAAATATACATATCAAATCTATATTCTTATTGCGCTTCTCGTTCTTACTGGTTTTATTGGGTATATAATATATTCTAATTCTAAGAAAAAACAACTCTTAGCCATAAGAGACAAAGCTCTTGAAAAAGAAAAAAATGACAAACTTTTAAAAAACTTAGAATTACAAAGTATTGATGCTATGATTTCTGGACAAGAAAAAGAACGAAAACGTATAGCAGAAGACCTACATGATAATTTAGGAAGCACACTTGCTACTCTTAAACTATACTTAGAAACTTTAAAAGAGCGTGTAAAAGGCGATAATTCCAGTATGATTAAAAAAACCGAATCATTGCTCAATGAAGCTTATGAAAAAATAAGGTTTATGTCTCATTTAAGGCAACATGGAAATTTAGCCACTAAAGGTTTAATACCTGCAGTTGAAGATTTAGCTCATAAAATTTCTTATAGTAACAAAGTAGATGTTAGAGTTGCTCATCATATAGAAAACAAATCCCTTGAAAACAGTTTAGAATTAAATGTTTTTAGGATTATTCAAGAACTATTAACCAATGCTATAAAACACTCTAACGCTAAAAATGTAACGGTTAACATTACTTGTTTTGAGAATTCCATAAACATTTTGGTAGAAGATGACGGATCTGGGTTTGATACAAAAAAAATACATCCAAAACATGGAATTGGATTAAGCAATATTAAAAACGTGTTAAAACCTTAGAGGGTAAAATTAACTTTGAAAGTGTGCTAAATAAAGGTTCTGCAATTAGTTTAGATATTCCTTTATAGCTTATAAATGAAAAAAGAGCGACTACGCATTTAACACTAAAACTATTTTTTCGTATCTTAATGACTGTAAATCAACAACTTCAGTCATGAAAACTATAAAAACGTTAAATAAATGGGCTAATGCGCATACGTATTTGCCCTTAGATTTAGTTCGTGTTGCTCTAGGTGTGTTTTTATTTATTAAAGGCATTAATTTTATGGGCAATAGCGAAATGCTAATGGAACTTTTTAAACCTATACAGAATATGGCTGGTGGCATGTTAGTTATTCATTATGTGGCCCCAGCACACTTTATTGGAGGTATTCTTATCGCCACTGGATTATTAACACGTTGGGCAATACTGGCTCAATTACCGATTTTAATTGGTGCTATTATTATTAATTTTGTTGGTGATATGAATTCTAATAATTTGATATTGGCTTTAATCACATTATTAGCCTGTCTCTTCTTTTTACTTTATGGGTCTGGAAAAAATTCGCTTGATTATTATTTTAAAATGCAGCAGTAAATACGCTTAACTACATATTAATTCCATACTTCATTTTCAAGCCACGTAGCCGCTTGATTTAAATAAGGCACGTATAGACATGTATTAAAATGGCCTAAATCATCAGCTACATACAGTTCCACATCTGTTCCTATATTTTTATAATTATCTACAACTGTTATCATAGTTTCTAGAGGAAACAACTCGTCCTTTTCACCATGTATCACATACAATGGAATATCTATTTTAACATTTATAAGTTCGGGATTTAAAGTGTTATAAGAGCTTGACATGGGTATCGCAGCCGAAAAACGATTGGGATACCTTTCAGCATAAAACCAGGCGCCATTGCCCCCGTCACTATAGCCCATAATGGCTACTTTATTTTCATCTACTGGCAAGTTAGTCTTTACTAAATCTGTTAATGTTAAAATTTTTTCTTGTTCTGGAAGTCCGCCCCACGAAAAACCTTCGCTATTCGGACATAATAGAATGGCATCAATAGACGCTAGACCGGGTTCTTCTAAACATGCTGTATTTTTATGTATATCTGGATCTATTATAGAGGTGCCTCCATGCAAACAGATTATTAATGGTCGTTTATTTGTTTCGCTAGCCGATTCTGGAATAATAACCCTAAATCGCCAATACACATTACTGAAACTTCCTTCTATTTCCATATCATTAACACCACTGTTGAAGGTTAATAAACTAAAATCATTTATGGCATCTTGAAGGGATCTCGTATTTTTAAATGTGTCATCGTCTGATTTACTACAATTAAATAATAAACTGATACATAACACTTTTAGAATTATATATTTAAACGTTTTCATAAGCATTCTTATCTGCTTAAAAATAATATATAATTTTCTAATTAACGTGAATAATTTACAGGAAATCTATGTTAGTTTGTTGTTAGACAAAGATTCACAGAGGTTTTCGCTGAGACTCACGGAAGTTTCTCTGAATTCTTTTACAATAACTCGATGCACTATACAAATTTGCGTCTTAGTTAGAAAAAAAGTACTTATTTAATCTCAGTACCAAACGGAAACAATAATTGAATGCCTTTCTTCTGCGAGATAGCTTTTACTTTTTTAAGCATGTTATAGGTGTCTGTCCCTAACTCTTCTTTTAAAATGGTTTCTTTTGTTTTTATTATTCCTAACTCTTCTAACATTTTATCGAGGTCTTTTTCAAAAACAGGAAATTCTTTTATGTTGTAATCCTCAATTCCAGAAGCTTCAGCAGCATATTGCAAAGCTAAATCCAATCCTCCTAATTCATCAACCAATCCATTGGCCAAAGCATCAGTACCTGTCCAAACACGTCCTTGTGCAATGGCCTTAACAGCATCTTGTGTCATGCTACGTCCATCGGCAACCCGAGTCGTAAACAATTCATAGACATCAAAGACCCCTTCTTTAATAAAGGCACGTTGTTCATCATTTAAGGGTTCAAAAAAGCTGTAGGTCACTGCATTTTTATTGGTTACAACCTGTTCTGCATTAATCCCCATATTATCCGCTAATTCTTTTCCATTTGGCAACATCCCAAACACACCAATACTTCCTGTAATGGTTGTTGGTTCTGCTATAATCCTATCGGCATTACAGGCTATATAATACCCACCAGATGCAGCATAATTTCCCATTGATACAATTACGGGTTTAACTTTTTTAGTTAATTCTATTTCACGCCAAATAAGTTCGCTTGCCAATGCACTACCTCCTGGGGAATTTACTCGTAATACAATGGCTTTAATTCTATCATCTTCTCGTGCTTCTTTTAAAGACCTATTCATAGTGCCTTGTCCAACAGTATTTTTATCACCTTCTCCATAAATGATATCGCCTTCTGCATATATAACTGCTATTTTGTTTTTACTATAGTTTGCCAGTAATTTAGTAGCTGTATGCTCTGCATAATCTTTAATAGTAATGGATTCTAAATCATCGTTTAAGTCAACTCCAATAGCATACTTTATTCCATTTATATATTCATCATGATATCCAATTTTATCAATTAGATTAGATGCCTTAGCTAAACTTGGATTCCTTGCAAGTAAGCTATCTGCAATGGTGTTTAATCTATCCATTGGTATCCCTCTACTACTGGAAATATCGTGTTTTATTTCATTCCAAAGTGAATTTAAATACGCCGAAATTTGCTCTCTATTATTATCACTCATTTCATTTTCCAGAAAAGGTTCTACAGCACTTTTATATTTCCCTAATCTAACAACTTCCATTTTAAAGCCTGTTTTTTCTTGGAAATCTTTAAAATACAAACGTTCTGTAGATAGACCTTTAAACTCAAAAATCCCTACTGGGTTTAAATAAACGGTATCGGCCACAGAGCTTAAATAGTAATCTTTTTGTGTGTATATATCTGAATAAGAGACAATAAACTTGCCTGATGCTTTAAATTTCAATAAGGCATTTCTTAAAGCTTTTGTTTGCGATATGCCAGCATTAATAAAATGGTTTTCTATTGAAATACCTTTAATTTTATCATCGGTAGCCGCATAATCTATAGCATCAATGATATTAAAGAGTCCATTTTTTTTGTCTTCATTTAGAAATGAATATTCTGCAAACTCTGTTCTTCCTGCATAATCTCTAACAGGAAAATCCAAAGTTAATTTTAAAACAGAATTTGGTTTTACTTTGACAACTTCATCTGAGCTTCCTCCAAATAATACGCCTAAAACAATTAGGCTGATAAAACAAATAGCTAGAAACACAAAAATACCTGTTACTGTTGATAATACGCGTTTAATAAAATTCATAATTAAATATTTAAGGCTTCTAAAGTTTTCTTCCTATGGATCTTTCCTGATGCCGTTTCTTTAAAATTAGCTATAGTGATAACTTCTTTTGGTTTTTCGTATGTATCTAAGGTTTCAAAAATTGAAGGATTCAGGTTATTTGTTTTACTTTCTATAACCAATATTAATTTTTGCCCTAAAGTATCGTCTGGTTTTGATGCTATAAAAAACGCATCATCTATTTTATCCTGAAGTTTTTTTTCTATGACCTCCGGAAATAATTTTATGCCTCCGGAATTTATAACATTATCATATCTGCCCAACCATTGGAACTCAGTTTGGGAATAGATTTTAACAATATCATTAGTAATAATGACATTATCTGAAAGATGTGGGGCATCAATAACCAAACACCCTCTGTTATCTTGAGAAATATTAACCTTAGGTAAGGTTTTAAAATAGGAGACTTCACCTTGTTCTGGGTCATCAAAATTATTTAGCTTTCTTACGGCTATATGAGACACAGTTTCGGTCATCCCGTAAGTTTCATAAACATGTGGCTTTTTGTCTTTTATAGATTCAATTATGGTATTTGAAACTTGACCACCACCCACAATTACGGTTTTTATGTGTCGTAAATACTTTGCAAAGTTTTTAAGTTGCATGGGCGTAAAGGCACAGAACTCATAATCTTTTTCATAATCTATAAGCGGAAGTGCTGTCGGCTCGACCATATCCAATTCTAAGCCTAAAACAATGGCTCTTACCATCATCATCTTACCTGCAATAAAATTGGATGGTAAGCAATGTAATACTTTACTACCGGGTTTTAAATTAAAAAAATCGCCTGTAGCTATAGCGGAATTCACCATAGCTTGTTTTTTAATGTTTATTCTTTTTGGCTTACCTGTAGATCCAGATGTTTTTACTGTAATATGATCTTTAGCATCTAACCAATCAAGCAAAAAATTACCTAGTTCTTGTTGATAAGGCCTGCCTTCTTTAACATAGCTATAGGCAACTTCCATAAGGTCGTCGTGCTTATAACTTAAACCATCTAACTTAAATTTTAAATGTACATTGGTATAATTGGGTATCATATTTATTCTTCTAATATTTTGTAATTATCTTTTGTAGGCGCAACTATTTTTCCAAATAATTTATCTTTCCAATTCGTCCATTTATAAACTTTAGACAGTATAAAAAGTAATATTGGAAACACAACAAAAACGGGAACAAATATCTCTTCAAGTCCCATTTCTGAAGGGTCTGACAAATCTTTTAAAACCGAATGGGTTTGAAACGCTGTCCAGTCTGCCGTAACTAAAAGTGCTGTAAATAAATTATTAGCAGCATGAAACCCTAGAGCGAGTTCCATACCTTCATCCATTAACGTTATTATACCTAAAAACAAGCCTGTTCCAATATAATAAACCATAATAACCGGGCCTAATTTATCGACTTCTGGATTGGCAATATGTAACAACCCAAAAACCAATGAAGTTATTAATAACGGCACCCATTTATTTTTCACTAAAACACCTATCCCCTGCATTAAATAACCTCTAAACAAATACTCTTCAAAACTCGTTTGTAAAGGCACTAAAAGGATAGCAATAACACAAAGTATTAAAAATGGAACTAGATTGAAGTTTAATTGATAATCTTCTGGTGCCATAAAATAATCTAATAGAACTATACTACTAGACACAATTCCCCAAACAAAAAAGATAAGCCAAAACCGTTTCCAATCTATTTTTTTTCTGGACGTTGTTAAGCGTTTTATAGATTGTTTGTGTAAATATTTAACGGCCAATAAGAGTGCTAAAAGACCTCCTGCAAATGGTAGTAAAACAAAAACTAGGTTTACGTTAGGTTCAAATAAAGACATGATATAATTAGTATCTCCCATTTGGGAGATATCAATATTACCATTAGCCGTTTCAATACCAATGGCAATCATGTGCGGCATAGAAAAAACCGCAACACCTATAATGGCAATTATTACGCCGACTATGTAACGCCACCAATCGTGTAAAACATTAAAAGTTTGAGCTATATACATATTTATAAATTAATTCCGAATTTAAACCGGAAACTAGTTACTGATTTAAAACAACATTACTCATGTTGCATGTTTTTTAATTGCCAATTAACACTTTTATTGTACTGCAATGTACCATTTTTAACTTGCAATGGACTTTCGAAATTATTGGTAAATAAACTTCCTGTTCCGAGCCCTTGTGGCAAACCGCTTTTTTTTGTGTATGTGTATTGCGCTATGGCATTAAGCCCAATATTACTTTCTAAAGCACTAGTTATCCACCATCCGGTTTTTTGTTTTTCTGCACTATTTATCCAAACATCACTTCCACTAAAACCACCAACTAAACTGGGCTTTAAAATAATGTATTGCGGATTTATAGTTTGTAGCAATTCTTGCTTTTTTGTTACAGAAAAAATGCCAATTAATTCTTCATCTAAAGCAATAGGTAAAGGCGTTGTACTGCACAATCTAGCCATTTCTTGAATTTGCCCTTGTTTTATGGGCTGTTCTATGGAATGTAAATCGAATTCTGATAATCGCTTTAGTTTTTCTAAAGCTTCGGAAGGAGTGAATGCGCCATTGGCATCTACACGCAATTCGATGTCTTTTGATGTAAATTGCTTTCTTATGGATTTTATAAGATTGATTTCTTGTTGAAAATCGATAGCTCCAATTTTCATTTTTATACAATTGAAACCCGCTTCAATCTTGTCTTTAATTTGTTGTTTCATGAAAGCATCAGAACCCATCCAAATTAAACCGTTTATTGGTATTGAAGCTTCACTTTGTGTGAATTTAGAAGGAAATAATTCAAATGTATTAGGGTTTTCTAAAGATTTAAAAGCCATTTCCAATCCAAACTGAATACTTGGAAATTCAATCAGCTTATCCAATAGCACTTCTAAACCTAAATGTATGTTTTTACAAGTCCATTTGAGTTTGTCTTCATAATCTGGTCTATCATCAACTGAAAGCCCTCTAAAAATACCGCATTCGCCAATCCCTTGTTTATCTCCAGCATTTAAAATAAGAAACCAGGTTTCTTTTGTTTTTAAAATGCCTCGAGATGTACCACTTGCATGCTTAAAATTTAGAATGTATTTTTTATATGAAGCTTGCATACGTTTTTAATTAAAAACTATGGTGAAAACTCAATTGTAGTTGTGCTTTTCCCCAGTTTACTGTTTTTTGGTTCATCCAGCCTAATTGGAACTTCATACTTGGTTTTAAAACATAACCAAACCCGAGATAGGTTCTGTTTCTATCAAACAATTGTACGGTTTGGTTATTGCCTATATCTGTTTGACCATTAATAAACAATTCGTTATACAACGCAACGTAAATAGCTTTATTTTCAAGTGTACTTTTATTAACAGGGATATTCAAAAATATATTGTAGCGGTAACGTGTTCTGAAGTCTTGATTTTCAACAAAACGCTGTTCAAATCTAAAACGGTGTGTTAAATAAAACCTGTTACTCAATTTTTGGGGAAACAAGGCCTCTTGATAAATTCTACTTTCTGAAGTTGTTGCGTTACTCTCACCAAATTGTCCTGTTGTAATATTACCATATCCTAAGGTAAATAGGACATCGTTACTTTTAGGTTTAAATGTTAGACCTGAACGTATTAAAAGCTGTTCCAAGTCTCCTAGTATATCCCAATTTCGATATTGTAAATCCCCTTGTATACCAAATTGACTGTTCTTGAATTGGTACTTAAAAAAATACATATACCAAGCGCCAGTTTTAGACTGTTCTATTTGTGCATTTAATGGTGTAAAAAGATAACAAAACCCTAGTGTTAAAAGAAGTTTTCGCATGTAAAAATATTTAACAATTATAGCTCTATGGAACCGCCTATTTCCAAAAGCATTAAATCTTTATCCTTTTCGAAGAATTTACGCTTAGCAACTTCATGGTCAATTTCTATGTAACCAAACGTATCGTAATGGTATCCAAGTATTTTATCACACTCAACAAAATCGCTAGCTAAAATAGCATCATCTATGCCCATCGTAAAATTATCTCCAATTGGCAAAATGGCTAGATCCAATTTTGTTTGTAGCGGGATAAGTTTCATATCAAAGGTTAATGCCGTGTCTCCAGCTATATAAATATTTTTATGCTCGCCTTCAATCACAAAACCTCCGGGTTGCCCACCATAGCTTCCATCAGGAAAAGAGGATGTGTGTATGGCATTTACATATTTAACAGAACCAAAATCAAAAGTCCATCTCCCGCCATGGTTCATCGGATGCCCTTCTAATCCGAGGTTTGTGTAGTGGGTTACTATTTCGTAATTCGAAATAATTACCGCTTCAGTTCTTTTTGCAATAGCCTCAACATCTACAATATGATCTTGATGCGCATGTGTAATCAGTATATAATCCGCTTTAAGGTTATTAATATCAATTTCTGAAGCTTTTGGATTTGCAGAAATAAAAGGGTCTACAAGTATATTAACATCGTTAATTTGAATGCCCAAGCTGGCGTGTCCGTAAAATGTGATTTTCATGTTTTTTTATTCTGTAAAATAATGATTTTACTCCAATATTAAAAATTGTTTTTTGCCACTGCTTCTGCTTATCGTAATAAAACGTTCGCCGTCATAAACTCCATAGTAGGGTTTATAAAAGGTTTTTCCTTTATTATCTTGTATTTTATTATACTGCACTTTTCCTTTTTCATTAAATACAATATCAAATAAAGATGTAGATTCAAACCAACCTTTAGAGACCTTTACTCTACCATCACCTTTATCTGTTAAGTTTTTGCCCGAATTTAAAATAACATGTAACTCGTCATCCTTCACAAATGCATTATATGATGGTGAATTTGCTCGTTTAAATATACTTCTTCCCCATTCCAGCTCGCCTTCTTTATTTAATTTTATTACCAAAATATTATTGTAATGGTAAGTGGTTTGTGTATATCCTCCATTCATTCCATTGGAAACATAAACTTGTGTTATAAAAAATTCCTCGGCTAATAAATATATGTTTTCTTTACTATCAGTTATAACATAATCCACATAGTAGCTAGATAATTCTGCACCTTTATCTTTTTTACTCTTAGCTGTTTCTGTAGAATATAAATCTTTATATACCATTTCTGGTAATTTATAAGAACTTAACGCTTTAATATCCATACTTAAAGTATCTACATCATACATTAAAGTCCCTTTAATTCTACCGGCCTTCTTGTCTGAATAAAAACCAATTAACTGTATTTTGTTATTAATATTCGAAATAATTAGTGAGCTAATATGCCTCTCTTTATCAAAACTAACTTTTTTAGTCTGAATTTCAGAATTTGATATTTTATTAAATATGAAATCATAATTAGCCTTACCGTCTTTTTTTTGATACCTTCCTTCTAAAAATAATTTGCCAAGTGCATAAACAGTAGCATTATCATCAATTGATAAATCATTTGCTGAATAATATTTTTCAGTATTTTCTTGGAATTTTTTCTTGTAAATTAATTCTAATGTTTTAGAATTATAAACTCGAACTGTATATGAATTAGAATGTTTCTTAATATCATCTGTTGATACTACAAAATAGTCGCCATTAGGAGAAATAGCAAAACCTGTTTCTCGCTTATTACTGCCTGAGAAAATACTTTGTCTTTTTTCAACATCAGCCTTAAAAAGTTTTGTTTTTTTATATGTTTTATTAACCAAATTAAACTCATGACAATAAACAACTCTTTCTTTTCGTGATGGAGAAAATATTGTAAATATCTTCATGCTATTACCAAACGATAAATTAGCATGATACTTTTCTTTTGTTTCAATACGTATTAAACCATTTTTAATTCTTTCTAAAGATGCATCGAATACATCAAACAGCAAACCTTTTTTACTAATTCTAATAACACCTGTAAGACCATTAGGGGTTGAATGTATAGAAACCACTCTTTGAGACATTACTTTATCTGTAAACGCTTTACTTTCTGTTATTTTTAAATTTGTTTTGTTTTGTGAAAAACTTATAGTTGTAAAAATAAATACTAGAAAGCAGGTTATTTTTCTCATTCCTAATTGCAATTTTAAGTTTGAATTTATAATAAATGTCCTATGCCCATTAAAATTGCCAAAATTACTATAGTTAGTGCCAATTTTTTTAATTCTGGGTCTAGTAACTTAGGGTCTGAACTCGTATTTACTTTTTTTAGATGAACTAATAAAGGAATGTATGCTAAAATAAAAATTAAATTATATGGCGATGTATAATACAATATACCAAATAGGCTCGATAACACTATGGCTGTTATAATAAGAATATTATGGTAAGCTTTCGCCTTACTTTTTCCAAGTTTTACAGCTAAAGTGATTTTATTGGATTTTTTATCCGAATCTAAATCACGCATATTATTAAGGTTTAAAACCGCTGCACTTAGCAAGCCTATGGTACAAGCTGGCAAAAAGGTTACATGATCCAATTGTTTTGCAAATAACACATAACAACCTATAACACTTACTAATCCAAAAAAAACAAAAACAAAAAAATCGCCTAAACCTCTATAACCATATGCATTATCACCTATAGTATAACGCATTGCGGCAACTACAGATCCAATACCAATTGCAAAGAAAGTAAGTGTTAGAAAAAAATGTTTAACACCAAAGGCTGAATAAATGAGCATGAATGCTAACCCTATTGAAATTAAAATATTCATTCTGATAGCATTAAACAACTCATCTGGAGATATTTGTCCGGATTGTATAACACGCTCTGGTCCTATTCTATCATCATTATCAGTACCTTTAAGACCGTCCCCATAATCATTAGCAAGGTTGGATAATATTTGAAAACTCAAGGTTGTTAATATGGCCAGCACACAAATATCCCATCTAAAAACGCCATTATAATGCGCTAAGCATGAGGCTAATATAATACCGGATATTGATAATGGCAATGTTCGTAAACGTATTGCCGAAACCCAAATAGATAGTTTATTCATTAAGGAATCCATTTTTTATCAAAGTTAGGCTTTCGCTTCTCTAAAAAAGCGTTGCGTCCTTCTTTTGCTTCTTCGGTCATGTATGCCAAACGGGTCGCTTCGCCTGCAAAAACCTGCTGTCCAACCATACCATCATCTGTTAAGTTCATGGCAAATTTCAACATTTTTATGGATGTTGGCGATTTTTCTAATATTTCTTGTGCCCATGCATAAGCTGTACTTTCAAGTTCTTCATGAGGGATTACTGCATTAACCATTCCCATATCAAAAGCTTCTTGTGCCGAATAATTTCTTCCTAAGAAAAAGATTTCACGGGCTTTTTTCTGTCCAACCATTTTTGCTAAATATGCAGAACCATAGCCTCCATCAAAACTTGTAACATCGGCATCTGTTTGCTTAAAAATAGCATGCTCTTTACTTGCCAAGGTTAAATCGCAGACCACATGCAAGCTATGCCCACCTCCTACAGCCCATCCTGGAACCACTGCGATTACTGCTTTAGGCATAAAACGAATTAAGCGTTGCACTTCTAATATATTTAAACGGTGATAACCGTCCTCACCAACATAGCCTTGATGACCTCGTGCTTTTTGGTCGCCTCCGCTACAAAACGAATATACACCATCTTTAGTTGAAGGCCCTTCAGCAGAAAGCAAAACAACTCCTATATTTACGTCTTCATTAGCATCATAAAAGGCATCATATAATTCGCTAGTAGTTTTTGGTCTAAATGCATTTCGAACATTTGGTCTGTTAAATGCTATTCTAGCAACACCATTGCACTTTTTATAAGTGATGTCTTGGTATTCTTTAACAGTAACCCAATTTGGTAGCTCCATTTTCTTTATTTTAGTCAAAAATAAATTTTATTTCATTAATACACTTACTTCGTTATGAAAAATAATATTTTATTAGTTGTTTTTTCGCTTATTGCATCTATAAATTATTCGCAACCTTATGAATTTAAAACCATTATAGATTTAGAAACCACCGATGTTATTAACCAAGGCCATACTGGAACATGTTGGAGCTTTTCTGCTTCCTCTTTTTTAGAAAGCGAAGTTATTAGGCTTACGGGCAAAACCATTGATTTATCAGAAATGTATACAGTCCGTAACACTTACCCTAAAAAAGCTTTGAATTATGTTATGAGGCAAGGTAAGGGCCAATTTAGTGAAGGCGGTTTAGCTCATGATGTTTTAAATAGTGTTGAAGAATATGGAATCGTGCCAAATTCTGCATTTACAGGTTTAGAAGATGATGCCACCAAGCATAATCACTCAGAAATGATTGCTGTTTTAAAAAGTGTATTGGATACCTATATTAGTAATCCAGGCCAACAATTATCTTCTAAATGGAAACAAGTTACAGAACATATTTTAGATACTTATTTAGGAAAAAATGTGTCTACTTTTAACTATGAAGGTGTTGAGTATACGCCTAAATCCTTTTTAGAATACACCAAAATAAAACCGAAAGACTATATTACACTCACTTCTTTTACTCATAAACCGTATAATTCTCAATTCATATTAAACATTCCAGACAATTTTTCTAATGGTAGTTTTTACAATGTAGCATTAGACGATATGATGGAAACTGTTAATAATGCCCTTAAAAATGGGTTTACTATTGAATTGGATTGTGATGTGAGTGAAAAAACATTTTCAGCAAAACATGGTATTGCTGTTATTCCAAAGGATGCTAACAAAAATACTCAAGCGCTGACAACAATAAATCCCGAAAAAGTAATTTCCCAAAAGCTAAGACAACAAGAGTTCGAAAATTATAATACTACAGACGACCATTTAATGCACATAACCGGTATGGTAAAAGACCAAAATAATATCGTTTACTACAAGGTAAAAAACTCTTAGGGCAGCAATTCAAACAGAGTTGCGCATGGCGGATATATTTTTATGAGTGAATCTTATTTTAAATTGAAAATGATTTCTATTACCGTACATCAAGATGCAATTTCTCAAAATTTACGTCCTCTTTTATTAAAATAGCAAAAACACACATTCTTATTTGAGCATATAATAAAACTGAAAAATACGTAGTTATACGTATAGTCAAATATTTTTGGTTTGACTATTTTTGTTAATAAATAATATTAGTAATATCAAAAAATGTTGACAAAAAGTGTTTTTTATCGAAAAAAACATTAATTTTGTCGGAAACTAAACACCCAAAGCCTATGATATTAACAATTACTCTTTCAGTTATTGCACTTGTAATCGTCAATTTATTACTATTAAAGTTTAGTTGTAATAAAATCGAAAAAACAAGAAAAAAAGACAGAAAACCTGTTATATTTAGACCTTTGACATCCAGTCAAACAGTAGTACTTGCTCCTACTGGTAGTTAATAAAAAAACTTCTGTTTTTCTTTTTAATAATAATGTGACTTTTAAAAGTATTTTGGTGTCTTATATGTTAATTATTTTTTTAACATGATGCGCCTTATTTACTCTACTATTCTTGTATTCTCTTTAATTGCAAGCCTTTGTTTTCTAATCCATGTTTACCATAGAAACAAAAAAAGCTAAGTGCATATAAGCTACCAATCTATTTTCTTTTCCCCTTGGTCTTCCAACCAAATATTAGTATTTCTAAAATTCTTGTTTCCAAACCAATAACCTCTATTAGCACTTAATGGAGATGGATGCCCGGAGGTCAACACTTTATGCTTTTGACTATCAATCAAATTTATTTTTTTCTTAGCAAAACCACCCCATAGTAAGAAAACCACGCCTTCTTTTTGGTTATTTATGGTTTTAATGATTGTATCCGTAAAAGTTTCCCATCCTTTTTTTTGATGGCTTCCTGCTTGGTGAGCTCTTACCGTTAAAGTAGCATTCAATAGTAAAATACCTTGAGTTGCCCACCGTAATAGGTTACCACTTTTAGGATATGGAATTCCTATATCTAATTCAATTTCTTTAAATATATTAATTAATGATGGTGGATGGGCAATACCATCATTCACAGAAAAACATAATCCATTAGCTTGCTCATGACCATGATAGGGATCTTGACCAATAACAACCACTTTAAGATCATTAAAATGACAATAGTTAAACGCATTAAAAATTTGACTTTCTGGGGGAAAACAGGTATGGGTCCTATACTCAGACTTAACAAAACCTAATAAATCTTTAAAGTATGGCTTACTAAACTCTTCTTCTAAATGATGTTTCCAACTTTGGTGAATATCAACATTCATAATACATGAAAATTAGCTTAAAATTCTAACCAATAATTCCCTTAACAAATCGCCTTGTGGTATAGCATTTGAACCAACACCCTTGCTTTTTACATCAAACTCCCTCAAAGTAGAAACAATACTACTAACTTTGCGCATGGGGTAAAAACGTGCGGCTGTTATATATTCATTAACAAAATATGGGTTTATCTTTAATGCGGAAGCAACACTTCTTGGCGATTTTTCTTTTAATCCATGAAAATGAAGTAATTGCGAGAAAAAATTAAATAACAGTGATACGGTAACAACCATAGGGTTATCCTTAGGATTTTCTGCAAAATAATTAACGATACGATGCGCTTTAATAATATCCTTCTCTCCTATGGCTTTCCGTAATTCAAAATTATTATAGTCTTTGCTAATACCTATATTTTCTTCTATATGATCAGGAGAAATTTGGGTGCCTTCTGGTAAAATAATCTGAAGCTTTTCCAATTCATTATTTATTTTACTTAAATCTGTCCCTAAAAATTCCACAAGCATTTGCGCTGCTTTTGGCGAAATGGTATATTTTTTGGGAGATAATACACGACGAATCCAATCTGATACTTGGTTTTCATAAAGCTTTTTACTTTCATAAACTACACCTGTCTTTTTTAATGTTTTATAAAGTGTCTTACGTTTATCAAGTTTTTTGTACTTATAATTAACAACCAAAACAGTTGTGGGTTGAGGCTGTTCGGCATATTTAGCCAATTTTTCAATAGTACGGGATAAATCCTGGGCCTCTTTAACAATAACCACCTGATACTCTGCCATCATAGGGTACCGTTTGGCATTACCAACAATATCTTCAACGGATACATCGCGTCCATACAACACCATTTGGTTAAATCCACGCTCCTCTTCAGCTAAAACAGTAGTCTCAATAAAATCTGAAATCTTATCAATATAATAAGGTTCTTCTCCCATTAAAAAATAAATCGGTTTTAAATTACCGTTCTTTACATCTGTAACTAGTTGTTTTACTTCATCCAAATTGTCTTAACATTTTTAAGTTAAAAGTCCCAAATTCCTAGTGAATAATTAAATTTGGAATTTAGAAATTGTGATTTATCATTTTGTGGCTTAACTTTGAAAAATAAACATATGCAGTGTGCAAGAACTTAATTTTCCAAAGTATTCCTTTAGATTCAAAAATAGCGAAAATAAAGTTTCTATTTTCGATAGTATTCGTAAAAAATTTGTGGTTTTTCAGCCCGAAGAATGGGTGCGTCAGCATTGTATTCAATATTTAATTGAAGAAAAAGGATACCCTAAGTCTTTAATTAATATTGAAAAAGAGCTGACTATCAATACATTAAAAAAAAGATACGATATTGTCGTTTTTAATCCAAACGGAAGTATTCATTTAATTGTAGAATGTAAAGCACCTAAAATTGACATTAAACAAGATACTTTTGATCAAATTGCTCGTTATAATTTAGAGTTAAACGCCACCTATTTAATGGTTACTAACGGATTAAATCATTATTATTGCCAAATGGATTTTGAAAATGAAAGATATCGGTTTTTAAAGAACATTCCTGAATATAATAGTAAGCACTAAATCGTGTTCTGTTTATAATAGTAATGCAAAAGTACGTGAAAGATAACTAATAAATGTATACCATTAAGCCAACTAGCATATAAACACAAACTTGAAAATAGCCATTGTCATATTAAATTGGAACGGAAAAAAACTATTAGAACAGTTTTTACCATCGGTTGTAGAACATTCAAAAGAAGCTACTATTTATGTAGCAGATAATGCTTCTACAGATGATTCTGTTTCATTTGTAAAAATGGCTTACCCGTTTATAAACATTATTCAAAATAAAGAAAACGGTGGCTATGCGAAAGGCTATAATGATGCTTTACAACATATAGAAGCGGATATTTTTTGTCTTTTAAATAGTGATGTTGAAGTTACCGAAAATTGGCTCACTCCTATTATTAAGGCTTTTAAAGAGGATCCGAACACGGCTATTATTCAGCCCAAATTATTGGATTACAAAAAGAAAGATTACTTTGAATATGCTGGGGCTGCGGGAGGTTTTATCGACAAATATGGCTACCCCTATTGTAGAGGCAGAATTTTTAATACTCTAGAAAAAGACTTAGGACAATATAACGGTACTGCAGAAATATTTTGGGCATCGGGTGCTTGCTTTTTTATTACAAATAAAACCTTTAAAGAACTAAACGGTTTTGACGAACACTTTTTTGCACATTTAGAAGAAATAGACTTATGCTGGCGCACTAAAAATTTAGGTTATTCCGTTAAGTATGTTGGTCACTCAAAAGTTTACCATGTAGGTGGGGCAACTTTACAGGCATCTAATCCAAAAAAAACATTTCTGAATTTTAGAAATAGCCTGTTCGCACTTACCAAAAACGCAAAGGGCTTTTTACCAAAGCTTATTTTTATACGACTGATATTAGATGGTATTGCTGGAATAAAATTTTTATTAGAATTTAGGCCCAAACATACCTTTGCTATATTAAAGGCTCATTTTAGTTTTTACTATTATCTAAACCGAGTATTAAGGCAAAGAAAATCCATAAAAAATAAAATAAAATACTACCAAAGAACATCCATAGTGTTCGATTATTTCGTAATTAAAAAAAAGAACTATAAAAGTTTATAACTCGTTAGTAAAAGTTTTGTTAAAATGTTGAAAACGACCGATTTTTATATACTTTTGTGAAAATTAATACAAAAAGTTAATCCTTAAATAATTATGAAAAAAGTTTTATTACTTAGTGTATCTGTCATGTTATTATTAAGTTCATGTGTAACAAAAAAACAATTTACAGATCTTCAAGCAAAACAAAAAGAAACTCAAGATTTACTTAACTCTGCAACTGTAAAATTAAATACTTGTTTAGAAGACAGAGCTTCCTCATCAGCTAGAGCAAAAGCGCTAGAAGAGCAAGTCGCAGATTTACGTAAAAGTAATGACAACTTAACTGTGCTATCTGCTAAAGGTGCAAGTAATGTTGAAAAAACCTTAGAAAGCATTAAAGAAAAAGAGCTTAAAATTACACGTCTACAAGACGCCCTTACTCAAAAGGATAGCGTTACTTTAGCATTAGTAACAAGCTTAAAACGCGAAGTCGGTATTAATGACCCAGATATTGAAGTAAATGTTGAAAAAGGCGTGGTGTTTATTTCTATTGCAGATAAGTTATTATTCCAAAGCGGCAGCTACAATGTCACTACAAAAGCTAAGGATGTATTAGCTAAAGTAGCCAAAGTTGTAAATAGCAAACCAGATTTTGAATGCATGGTAGAAGGTCATACAGATAGCCAATCATACCAAAAAGGTGTATTATTAGATAACTGGGATTTAAGCGTAAAACGTTCAACATCTATTATTAGAGTATTACAAGAACTTGGTGTTAATCCAGGCCAGTTAATTGCTGCAGGACGTAGTTCTTATGTACCATTAGTGGATAATGAAACTGCTGAGAATAGAGCAAAAAACAGACGTACACGTGTTGTTGTACTTCCAAAAATCGATCAGTTTTATGACATGATTGAAAAAGAAATGAAAAATCTTGCAGCCGGTGGTAACTAAGCAACTTTAAAAAAATAAACGAAGCTCAACTAAAAGGTTGGGCTTTTTTTATGGCGTTACAAAAGGGTCAAGATTGCTAACTAGGCTCAAAATTTGCAATATCCTTTTAGTATAACACTTTATTTATCAAAAAAATTAACTGACTTCGTTTAACGATCGATAAAGTTCATTGAAATCATTGTTCTTTCATGGCAAGTTGATTAGCACCTCCACCAATCCAGCTTCCTGCAACAGTAGATAATCTCTTCCATAATTCTGTTCCTTCAACTGCAATCAAAACATCTGGAGCTACATAATTAAAAAAGAGTATAGCTAAAGAGCCTCCAATCATCACACCAATTGTTGCCATTAAAAACATAATTAATGCTTTAGAACCTAATTTAAACACACCTTCTAAATCGATACTCATTGTTAAAAACACTAACGATACTGGTAATAAAAATCGAGAAGACACATAATACAATTTACTGCCTCCTAAAAATTTCGAGTATTCGAATGACTCTATATTGTTAGCAAAACATAATCTTTTAAAGTCTCTAAATTAGTTACACCGTCTAAATTCCCATAAAGTGATTTCAAATGATTTATGGTTGCCGAAACATCAATCCATTTGTCTGCAATTAAACCAACAGAACTTAGTATTGAGGGAATAAAATAACATAATAAAAGTGCAGGAACTATATTATAAAACTTATTAAAACGAGGCAAACTCGATGTATAAAATATTAACGCTAGTGTTATGCTCAAAACACCAAAAAACAATAGTGTCGTTAGCAAATAAGGGAATATCACTATTTATTTTAGCTAAATTCATAAAGCGTTGTTTAGTATAAGCCTATTATTAAATATAATTTCTATTTCAAAATAATTTAAAAAATCTCCAAATTCCCTTTACCTTCTCTAATAATAATAGGTTCATCTTCCGATAAATCAATAACTGTAGAAGGTTCATTATCTCCATAACCGCCATCAATTACCAAATCCACCAAATTACCCCATTTTTCCAATATAAGTTCTGGGTCTGTGGTGTATTCTATAACTTCATCTTCATCGTGTATAGAAGTCGATATAATAGGATTACCAAGTGCTCTTACAATATCTAAAGCAATTGCATTGTCTGGCACCCGAATACCAACTGTTTTCTTTTTTTTAAAAGGGTTTGGCAAAGATTTAGCTCCTGGCAGAATAAAGGTATATGGTCCGGGTAGTGCTCGTTTTAATATTTTAAAAACTGAAGTATCAATTTGTTTTACATAATCACTTAAATTACTAAGATCATGACAAACAAAAGAAAAGTTAGCTTTTTCTAATTTCACCTGCTTTATTTGTGCTACACGTTCTAAAGCTTTTATATTGGTAATATCGCAGCCTAAGCCATAAACCGTATCGGTAGGATAAATAATAATACCGCCACGCCTAAGAACAGCTACAGCTTTCTCAATCTGTTTTGGGTTAGGGTTTTCTTCGTAAATCTTAAAAAACTCTGCCATGATTCATCAAACTTCTAATTAATTTAACCAATAACTTCCAATTTAGCAAAACGCAATAATAGTTTTTTTATACCACCATGTTGAAAGTTTATTTCAGCTTTAACATCACCCCCTGTGCCTTCAATTTTCATAACCTCTCCCGTTCCAAAGCGTATATGCTTAACCATATTACCAACTGCCAATTTACTATCGAATAAATTCGTATCCCGATTGCTATCGGAACTACTAGTTTTTGCAACAGGTTTTAAGTTTTTTGGCGTTGTTACTTGGAACTTTTCTGGTTCTTTTCTTGTTGTACTTCCTTTTTTAAATACGGGTTGCTTTGCGGGTTTGTATCTAATTTTATTTGGGTTTACATGAGGTGTTTCTGGATCTCCAAAAATATCCGCACTTAACATCGGGTTAAATCGACGTTCTTCAATAGGGGTAACAATATCTAAATACTGTTCGTCTATTTCTTCAATAAAACGGCTAGGTTCAGAATCTACTAATTTACCCCAACGGTAACGCGATAAGGCATAAGTTAAATAGGCTTGCTTTTCGGCACGTGTTAATGCTACATAAAACAGACGTCGTTCCTCCTCTAGTTCGCTACGTGTATTCATACTCATAGCACTTGGGAATAAATCTTCTTCAAGTCCTACCACAAACACCGTTGGAAACTCCAACCCTTTTGCTAAATGTATAGTCATTAAAGCGACATGGTCCGCATCACCTTTATCAGCGTCTAAATCGGTTGCCAAAGCTACATCTTCTAAAAATTCAGCCAAAGATCCTGTGGTATCAGCAATTTCCTTTTGTCCTTCAACAAAATCCTTCATACCATTTAAAAGCTCTTCAATATTTTCCATTTTGGCAACCCCTTCTGGCGTACCATCTTTATTGAACTCTTTTATTATCCCTGTAGTTCTTGTAACATGCTCTGCCAATTCAAAAACATCAGCCGTTTGATTTAATACTTGAAAACTTTCAACTAACGTAACAAAGTTTTGAAGTTTGGTTTTGGTTCCTGAGTTAATCTTAACATCCGTTTTATCGATGTTTTTCATGACCTCAAAAATGGTTCGGTTATAACCATTTGCAGATACAATCAACTTATCTACTGTCGTTTGTCCGATGCCACGAGGCGGAAAATTAATAACACGTTTTAAGGCTTCTTCATCTGCAGGATTAATTATCAATCGCAAATAAGATAAAACATCTTTAATTTCTTTTCGCTGATAAAACGACAAGCCTCCATAAATTCTATACGGAATATCTCGTTTTCGTAAGGCATCTTCTATGGAACGCGATTGCGCATTGGTTCTGTACAAAATAGCAAAATCACTGTTATTTAACTGATCTTGCATTTTATTCTCCCAAATGGTACTCGCTACAAAACGCCCTTCATCACCATCTGTTAATGACCGATTTACTTTTATTTTTGCGCCTTCATCATTAGCAGTCCAAACTATTTTATCAAGTTTTGTCTGGTTTTTATCTATGATTGAATTCGCTGCATTTACTATGTTTTTTGTGGAACGGTAATTTTGCTCTAATCGAAATACTTTTACATCATCATAATCCTTCTGAAAATTCAAGATATTATTGATGTTAGCACCACGAAACGCATAAATACTTTGCGCATCATCACCTACGACACATATATTTTGAAATTTATCGGACAAGGCTCTAACAATTAAGTATTGCGAATGATTGGTATCTTGATACTCATCAACCAATATGTATTTAAAACGATTCTGATACTTAGCCAAAACCTCAGGAAAACGTGTTAATAACTCATTAGTTTTTAACAGTAAGTCATCAAAATCCATAGCACCTGCTTTAAAGCAGCGTTCTACATATGCTTTATAAATATCCCCCATACGAGGTCGTCTGGCCATGGCATCAGCCTCCTTAAGTTCTGGGTTTTGAAAATAGGCACGCACGGTAATCAAACTATTCTTATAAGATGAAATTCTAGAACGTACTTGTTTGTATTTATAAATATCTTTGTCTAGTTGTAATTCTTTGATAATAGAAGCAATCAATCTATCAGAATCTTGAGTGTCATAAATCGTAAAATTACTTGGATAACCCAACCTATCTGCTTCAATCCGTAAAATTTTAGCAAACACGGAGTGAAACGTTCCCATCCACAAATTCTTAGCTTCACTTGCACCAACAATACTAGCAATACGGCCCTTCATTTCTCGGGCGGCCTTATTCGTAAAGGTTAGCGACAAGATATTAAATGGATCAATACCCTTACTCATCATATAAGCAATACGATAGGTAAGCACACGCGTTTTTCCAGAACCTGCTCCAGCAATAACAATCATTGGTCCATCAATTTGAATTGTTGGCTCTAATTGGGCGTCATTTAATTGGCTTAAATACTTTTCCAAATCATCTTCAATTTTATCACGTGAAAATAACCATTGTTATCCTTTTATTTAAGCGTAATTATTAATAATTATAAACAATTAACACTTGTGCTACGCTTTAGTAAATTTTGAATATCTTTAATGTTGAAAAAATTTTACCTTTCTTATGAAGCACCTCATATGTCTATTGTCTTTCTTCGGAATAATCAATATCTACGGACAGAATAATTTAGAAAAACAGTTTATTGATGTAGAATCCAAGGTCATTGAATGGCGCCAACATTTTCATCAAAATCCAGAATTATCAAATAGAGAATTTAAAACAGCCAATACCATTGCAGAACATCTAGAAGCTTTAGGTTTAGAAGTTAGCACAGGTATAGCGCACACAGGAGTCGTTGGCCTATTGAAAGGGAACTCTTCAGGAAAAACCATTGCTTTAAGAGCAGATATTGATGCGCTACCCGTTACCGAACGCAATGATTTATCATATAAATCGACTATTGAAACCGAATTCTTGGGCACTAAAACTGGTGTTGCCCATGCTTGTGGGCACGATGCACATACTGCTATTTTAATGGGTGTTGCAGAAATTCTTTCAAAAAACAAAGACCAGATTAAAGGTACGGTAAAGTTCATTTTTCAACCTGCGGAAGAAGGACCACCTCCTGGTGAAGAAGGTGGCTCCAAATTAATGATAAAAGAGGGCGTTTTAGAAAACCCTAAAGTGGACGCTATTTTTGGGTTACACATCAGATCTGGTGTAGATGTTGGTCAGATTCATTATAAACCAGGTGGTGCTATGGCTGCTGTAGAGCGTTTTACTATTAATGTAAAAGGCAAACAAACCCATGGTTCTGAACCTTGGTTAGGTGTTGACCCAATTCTTATTTCAGCAAAAATTATAGATGGTTTACAAACCATTATCAGTCGGGAATCCGAACTCATTAATGAAGCTGCGGTTATTAGTGTTGGTAAGATTACTAGCGGTGTTCGATTTAATATTATTCCTGAAAGCGCCGAACTTATTGGAACGCTTAGAACTTTAGACCCTAAAATGAAAACCCATATTATGAAACGCATGAAAGCAATGACCGAAACCATTGCTAAAGCTTATGGTGGCGAAGCTTCTATTGTATTTGAAAATTTCACGGCCGTTACTTACAACAATCATAATTTAGTTTCGCAAATGTTACCATCATTAAAGCAGGTTGCTGGACAAAACAATGTTCTACAAATAAAAGCAGAAACTATTGGGGAAGATTTTTCATATTATCAAGAAAAAATCCCAGGTTTTTATTTTTATTTAGGTGGAAAACCAAAAAATACAACCAACCCTCCACTCCATCATACACCTGACTTTTTAATTGATGAAAGTGGATTAATTTTAGGTGTAAAAGCATTTACACAAATAACTTTTGATTTTTTAAACAATTAAAATGGACGTACTATTAGATTTTTTATCAAACATAGCTTGGTGGGGTTGGGTTTTAATTGTTCTCGCAATTGTAGCCATACGCGATATATTTTTTCAGAAGTCACATACCATTAGCCACAACTACCCTATTGTTGGGCACCTACGTTACTGGTTAGAAAGCATTGGTCCAGAAATGCGTCAATATTTCGTGGCAAACAACAGGGAAGAATTACCTTTTAATCGAATAGAACGCGGTTGGATTTACGCTTCTGCAAAAAAAGAAAATAATTATGAAGGTTTTGGTACAGATAGAGATATTTATGCCCATCAACACATTTTTATCAATAATGCTATGATGCCTTATAAAGTAACCGAAAACCATCCTAACAAAATAGACAAAACCTTTTTGCCTTGTGCCAAAATTATGGGTGAATTCAATAAACGAAAAAGACCATTTCGTCCAGCATCGGTTATAAATGTATCTGCCATGAGCTTTGGTTCGCTTTCTGCAAAAGCAATAGAATCCTTAAACAAAGGTATTAAAATCGTTGGTGCTTACCACAATACAGGAGAAGGCGGTTTATCTCCATACCACAGCAACGGCGGCGACGTAGTATTTCATTTTGGAACGGGCTATTTTGGAGTTCGTACTGAAGACGGCGGGTTTTCTATGGAAAAAATGATACAATTGGTTAAAGACAATCCATTTATAAGAGCTATAGAAATTAAGTTATCCCAAGGTGCTAAACCAGGTAAAGGCGGTGTCTTACCAGGAGCTAAAATCACAAAAGAAATTGCAAATATTAGAGGTGTTGAGGTTGGTAAAGATGTCCTTTCGCCCCCAAACCATAAAGCATTTTCCAATGTACCAGAAATGGTCGATTTTATTGAAAATATAGCAGAAGCTACTGGTTTACCGGTAGGCATTAAAGCTGCTATTGGTAAATTAGACCAATGGCAAGAACTTGCTAACATGATGCTTAAAACCGGAAAAGGCCCTGATTTTATTACCGTTGATGGTGGCGAGGGTGGCACAGGTGCAGCTCCACCAAGTTTTGCTGACCATATGTCTTTACCTTGGGTTTATGGTTTTAGCGATCTATATCGTCTTTTTAAAAACAAAGGCCTGTCTGAACGTATTGTATTTATAGGAAGCGGCAAACTTGGATTTCCTGCCAAAGCTGCTATGGCATTTGCTATGGGTGCAGATTGTATAAATGTAGCTAGAGAAGCCATGATGAGTATTGGTTGCATCCAGGCTCAGGTATGTCATACAAACCGTTGCCCTAGTGGCGTAGCCACACAAAGCAAATGGTTACAAAATGGGATTGACCCAACTTTAAAATCTGAACGCTTAGCTCAATATTTTAAAACCTTTAGAAAAGAGTTTATTGAAATCACGCATGCTGCAGGACACGAACATCCTTGTCAATTTAAAATGGATGATATTGAAATAAATGTAGGAGACTACAACTTATCTAAAGAATTAAGCAGAACATATAGGTATGAGAAAACTACCGTTCCATTTAACGGTATGCAAACATTAAAGGATTGTATATATTTGGGAGGGAGTTATTAGTTTTCAGTTACTGTCGCTTTAAAAACTAGTTGCACAGAGATTCACTTGAAAAATAATCTCCTATTATACTATCCAATAATTTCTTGTAGAATAAACTTAAACCCATTAAGTTTGTAACTAAAACTATACCTTATGGAAATTAGTAGAATTATAGACCTTTTTTTATTTACCATTCCTTCATTAATCACTGGAATTATTGCTTATTATTTTTTTAGAGAGCACACAAAAAACGAAGATGGTCGTAGACGTTTTCTGCTTAAAAAAGACTTGCAAGTAAATGCCATGCCATTACGTCTTCAAGCTTACGAACGTATGGCTATTTTTCTGGAACGAATTTCACCATCTAAACTACTTGTAAGAACAACTCCAACATCTTCAAATAAAGAAGATTATGAATCTTTACTTATACAAAACATCGAACAGGAATTTGAGCATAATTTATCGCAACAAATATATATAAGTGACAAATGCTGGAGCATTATAACTACAGCAAAAAACGCTACTATTCAACTTATAAGAAAGGCTAGTATGCTTGAAAAAACAGATACAGCAAATAAATTAAGGGAAGTGGTTTTAACAGAAATGATGGAACGTCGTTCACCTAGTGATGCAGCATTATCTTTTATAAAAGATGAACTTTCAGATTTATGGTAAATTATCCAAACGCAACTCATTAGAACGGGCATACTCACACTTTTTCTTAGCATAATAATAGCCTTGTTGCCACCAAGAGGTCATTAATTTTTTATTAAATATTAATGAGTTTTCAGTAAGCTTAGCAGGTGTGTAATACAAATTAAGCTTAACGTCTTTATTTTTTGCCGCCAGCTTACCTATTAAAATATCACTACGTTCTACTTGATCTAATAAGTGCCCAAATAAACTAATCATTAACGAAAAAGGATTCTTACCAAGAACTTTGTTGTATTGCATACTTTCTGACTCCAAAATAATAGCGTCGATTTCTTTTGCGCCTCGCAAAATAGCTTCTCGAATTGGAACGACACAACCAAAAGCTCCATCAGCATATTCAAATCCATTTTTTTTGACCAATGACATAAAGGGAATATAATTACAAGAAATCCATATCCAATCACAAAATTCATCATAACTAAAATCTCTTATAGATTTATATTCTACGATGTTTTTAGATAAATTGGAAACCGTAACCACGACATCATCTTTGGTTTCACGTATTAATTTGAATTCATCATAAGTAAAATTCTTTTTTAAATAACGTCGCAGCGCTTTACTTTCTCCAAAAGTTCGTTTCATTTTAATAAACTGCCATAATGAGTTTAAAAAATCTATAGATACAAATTCCCTATTACCCTTTTTACGAAGTACAAAAGGGTTTACGCTAAAGATATTGCTTTGATTTACATTAGTAAATACTTTATGGATTTTATCAATTTTTCCAGCTGCAAGATGAGGTATTAATAAACTTCCGGTAGATGTTCCTAAAAACATATCATAATCCCTACCTTCTTCTTTAATTAAATATTCAGCAACACCCCCTGCATATGCACCTTTACTGCCTCCTCCTGATATTACCAATGCTCTCATTTAAGTTTTCTTATGTCTTTTAAAGTCTCCAGATAAAGATATTATTTTCTTCTGAAAATCATTTAAAATATTAAAAAACTATCCAAAATGATTTATATCGAAAAATTACATACCTAATAATGGGGATATATTCATAAAAATGATATTAATTCTATTAAAATAATGTTTCATTAAAAAAGAATATTTATTTTAGTGTTTGCTATTAATATATTTTTTCTACATGAAAAAGAATCTTTTTCTTACATTCGTCTCTTTTTTTATAATAACCCTATCTGTTTTTGCTTTAAATAACATTGGTTTTACACATAAAGAAAAAATCATTTCCACTACAGATAACTCAATTGCAGATGATTCACTTCCGCCAGCTGCATCAATTTCTGGTTCAACTGAAGTCTGCAGAAATGACACCCCTTTTCCTCAAATAACCTTTACAGGTTCTGGAGGAAATGAACCTTACACCTTTACATATACTATAAATGGTGGGGCAAATCAAACCATAAGTACAATTGGGACAAATGATTCTGTAAGCATAAATGTTAACACTAATACTGTAGACACTTTTATCTACCAACTTATTTCTGTTACAGACAGCACCAATGACACAACAAATACAAGCGATACTGCAACTGTTGTTGTTAGTGAACCTACTGTAGATTTTACATTTAATAATGCTGGTGCATGTGCTGGAACTTCTGTAAATTTCACTTCAAATGTTACAGGAAATGGACCGTTTACATATAGCTGGACTTTTACAGACGATGGCAGTACAAGCACAGCCAATAATCCAACCCATATCTTTACATCTGTAGGTTGCGGTACTGAAAACGTAAACGTAACGCTTACTGTTACCGACACTAACGGTTGTAGTAATTCCATAACCAAACCTGTTCTTGTTCAAGAAAAACCAAACTTATCATTTATTGACACAGATAATCAGTTTAACCCATTCAACAACTGTGGAAACAATACTACAGACCCTTCCTATACTATTAATGTTGGCATAGATAATGTTTCTTCTGCTTGTATAAACTCTTATAATATAGATTGGGGAGATGGTAGCACCATTGAAACCAATGCTACCTTTCCAGCCACACATACATATACACAATTAGGATCTTTTAATATGAGAATAACTGGTATAGGAGCTAATTGCGACAATACGGTTACTTATTTAATAAAAAACTCAAGTAACCCGACTGGCGCTATTGTTAACCCTGGAAATACCGTAAATTTATGTACGCCTATTTCTCCTATTGAATTTGCTATTGGCTCTTGGGCCACTAACCCACCCGATACCAATTATTTTGTCGACTTTGGAGATACTGTTACCGAAACCTATACGCAAGCACAATTAGAAGCATCCGTTTATTTTAATGCTTCGGACCCTGCAAATTCACAAGATTTTCCTATTCCACATACATACACCGAATCTAGCTGCCCAAATAGCTACACCGTTTTTTTAGCTATTACAACATCTTGCGGACAGACCAATTTAACAGCTGGCCCTATTGTTATTTTAAGAAAACCTGAAGTAGATTTTGATGATCCACCTATTAGTTGTGTTAATACTCCAGTTCAATTTGTTAACACATCAATGAACGGATACAGTAACGACTGTAGTGTTAATGATGGTTATTTTTGGGATTTTGGAGACGGAACAACATCTACTCAAAGAGACCCAAGCCATATATACACCAATCCCGGAACCTATACGGTTTCGCTATATGCTGAAAACTCTTGTGGCGTTACCAATACCATAACTAAAACCATATGTATTGAACCAGCACTAATAGCAGCATTTAACTTAAACACAAACAATGGCTGTTCGCCGCTTGCTGTTGAAACAACGAATAATACAGATTTAAGCGAAAGTTGCGGAAACGACACATACCTATGGGAGGTTACTTATAGTTCTGACTTTTGTGGTACAGCACCTGAAAACTGGAGTTTTACAAATGGTACAGATGAAAACTCGGCTTCGCCTTCCTTAAGTTTTATTACAGCTGGCACATATACACTAACTTTAACAACAACAAATTCTTGTGGAAGTGATTCAATTTCTGATACCATAGAAGTAAAAAGACCTCCAACTACAAGTATTAATCCTGTTTCTGATTTTTGTGGAATGGCATCTATAGACCCCATTGCTACGGTCAATACATGTGCCCCAAACTCAGAAACCCCAACATATACTTGGAATTTTCCTGGTGGAACACCCGCAACTGCAAACACTTTAAATCCTGGCACTATAGTTTATGCCACTCCTGGGAATTACCAAATAACATTTAGTGTAACGAATAACTGTGGAACAACTACAGATACTGAAGACTTTGCAGTAAACCCCATTCCAACAATTACGAACACCAATCTAACGCAAACTATTTGTTCTGGGACAGACACTTCAGAAATCACTTTAACCTCAGATATTACAAACACAACATATACATGGACAACTACAGCTCCAGTTGGAGTCACTGGATTTATAGCTTCTGGAAACACAGATATTATTCCTGTTCAAACTATTTTTAACTCAAATACCATTTCTCAAGATATTTTATATACTATTACACCATCAGTTGGTGGTTGCGATGGCAGTTCAGTAACCTTAGTTATAACTGTGGATCCTGCTCCAGAATTCACCAGCCAACCTTTACCTGAAACCGTTTGTTTAAATGGGCCACTAAACACATTATCTGTTACCGTAAACGGCCCAGGTACGCCAACCTATCAATGGTATAGTAACCCAATAAATTCAAATACTGGCGGCACTTTAATTACCGGAGAGATCTCTTCAACTTACACCCCTCCAAATAGCTCTGTGGGTATTACTTATTATTATTGTGTTGCATCATTTACATCTGGAGCTGGTTGTAATGAGATTACTTCTAATACGGCAAGAATAGAAATCGTTGATGGCATTCAAATAGACACCAACCCTATACCAACACAAAGTATTTGTAATGGTGGCGATATTGCTTCCGCGCTTTCTGTAACACATTCTGGGGGTACGGGCACAATAAGCTACCAATGGTATAACAATACTACCAATTCTAATACTGGAGGAACAATTATAGCTGGAGCAAATAATATCAACTATACCCCTCCTACTTTTAACGTTTCTGGCAACTATTATTATTATCTAATCATTTCACTTACTGGAAGTGGTTGTAGTGACACAACAAGTGAAGTCGCTGAAGTAATTGTTGTAGACGACCCTATTATAACTACACAACCTATAACCACCCAAACACTCTGCCAAGGTATTACACCACAAGATTTAGAGGTAACAGTTAGTGGCGGATTAGGTAATATATACAACTACCAATGGTACAGTAATACCACAAACTCAAATTCTGGCGGAACATTAATCTCTGGAGCAACAAACAGTATATTCACACCACCAACCACAACCGTTGGAACATTATATTATTACGCTATTATCACCCAACCAGGTGCGGGTTGTAGTGTGGTTAGCAACACATCGGAAGTCAATGTAAATCCTGCTCCAATTTTTACGACACAACCTATTTCAGATACCTATTGTTTAGGCGATGCATTAAATCAGCTTTCCATTTCTTACGCAAACGGCGTAGGCACACCAACCTATCAATGGTATTCTAATACTGTAAACGATTCAACAACGGGAATGGCCATTACTGGTGAAACTGACACCTCTTATAATCCACCTTCAGGAACAGTCGGCACTATGTATTATTACGCTATTATTACTTTTTCCTCAGGTGGCTGTACTCAGATCACTTCTAATATTGCAGAAATCACAATCAATCAAACACCAAGTATCAATCCAAAAACAGATATTATTTGTAGCGGTAATGCGTTTACTATTGCACCAGATAATTCTGGAGGCGACATTGCTCCTGTTGGAACAACTTACACATGGACCAATCCTGTCATCAATCCCTTAGGCACTGTAACTGGTGCTTTAAATGAAAGTACTCCTCAAAATAACATCAGCCAAACCTTGGTAAACAATACCACAAATCCTTCAACTGTAACCTACACAGTTACACCAACTTCTGGTATTTGTATTGGTAATGATTTTCAAGTTACCATAACAGTTAATCCATCAATTAGTATTAGCGACAATCTTATAAACAGCGACTGTTATTTATCAAATACTGGTTCAATTGACATATCGATAGCTGGTGGCGTACCATTTACAACAGGAAATCCATACCAGATTTCTTGGACCGGCCCTAATGGCTTTACTAGCTCAAATGAGGATATTAGTAATTTAGAACCTGGCAACTACACCTTAATCATTAATGATCTTGGCGGTTGTCCATTCACAAGAAACTTTACAATTACCGAGCCTAATGAATTGATTTTTAGTACCATCGATTTCGATCCTGAAACCATTTCTTGTTTCGGAGCAAATGACGGCACCATTGGCCTCGAAATATTTGGAGGAACAACACCATACACTTATAATTGGACAAGAAATGGAATGGCCTTTGCAACTAACGAAGATTTAACAAACCTTGGTCCTGGCAATTATGAAATAACCGTAACTGATGCTAATAACTGCACTCCTATTGTTCAAAATTTCTCAATAATCGAACCTGCAGAATTGAATGCTAACCTTACAAATCAAGTCAATATTATTTGCTTTGGGGATGCTACAGGCGAAATTAATGTTAATGTTTCCGGTGGGCGATTAATTGAGGTTAGCGCTGGAACCTTTGATTATGCTTACTCCTGGATAGGACCCAATGGATTTACCAGCAATCTTCAAAATCTAACAGGGTTATTTGCTGGCACCTACAACCTAACGGTAACCGATAAATCCAATTGTACAGATACCTTAGAAGTTATTTTAATTCAAACCGATGAAATTATTATAGATTATACTGCAACAGAAATTGAATGTTATGGTGATAACGATGCCTCTATAACTATTAACAATATATCTGGAGGGAATCCGCCTTACACCATTGCTTGGAGTAATTTAGGATCCGGAATGGCACAAACAAATTTATCTGCAGGGACTTATATTATTACTATAACAGACAATACCAATTGCATAAAACAAGCCAATATAGTTATTGATGAAGCTCCAATTTTCAGCATAACACCAGACGTAAATAATGTGTCTTGTTTTGGAGAAAGTGATGCACGAATTGTATTAAATCTCATTGGTGGCATAGCCCCCGTAACACTCGCTTGGGATGATGATGCTACTGCAGGCATTGAACGCAATAACATTGGACCAGGCACCTATACCGTAACCATTACGGATGGCACGCCTTGTATTATCACTGAAACTTTTACAATTACCGAACCTGATGAACTAGCACTTTCAGCTAATACAACAGATGCTCTAGATTGTAATGATTCCAATAGCGGAGCCATTAATTTAATTGTTACAGGAGGCACACTACCTTTAACATATTCGTGGTCAAATGGAGCAACTACAGAAGATTTAAACAACATTCCTCCAGGAAACTATTCTGTTACCATAAATGATGCTAATAATTGTCAAATTTCTGGAGATTGGCCTATCAATAGGTTTACCCCTCTAGAAGTCAATGTAGATACAGTTACCGATTTTGATTGTGACACCAAAACAGTTGACCAATCTTTTGTTGCTCAAGTATCTGGAGGCGTGCCTCCTTACACTATAAATTGGTCTAGTGGAGTAGTTAGTGGGACAAATGGCGAAACAATGAACACAAACCAAAACGGTTTGGTTATTATTGATGTTTCTGATAGCTTAGGTTGCACAACCAATTTTTCATACAATGTAGAAATTCCTGTTTTAGGTGATGCAGATTTCACAGTAACATCAAATGCATTCAGTACATTCGGGTTTTATTCTATACAAGATCCTATTCAGTTTACAAATACTGCTATTGGTGATTATATTTCAGTGTCTTGGGATTTTGGAGATGGTAATTTTTCAGCAGAAGAAAACCCAGCTCATATATATATTAACGAAGGCAATTACACCGTAATACAAACCGTAACCTACCCATTTGGATGTGTTTACACTAAACAGATTATTCTAAATGTCGAAAAAGGTTATAGTATTGTAATGCCAAACGCCTTTACTCCAAATGGAGATACCATGAATGCTTATTTTGTTCCAGAATCAATTGCATTAAGCGATATCACACTCAACATTTATGACACTTGGGGCAGTATGATTTATTCTGAAAAAGGAGACAATATAAAAGGTTGGGATGGCAAAATAAACGACGCAGAAGCCGAAAATGGAAATTATTATTTCACGCTTGAAGCCAAAACATTTTATGGAGCTACCATTACTAGAAAAGGGGCATTTGTATCAATTAAATAAAGTAACTACAAAAGATGAAATTTAAAATAGCGACCCTAATCCTTATAAGTTACTTTTCAATAAAAGTACATGCTCAAGATCCCATTTTTTCTCAATACTTTTTAGTTCCTGAAACTTTAAACCCAGGATTTTCTGGTTTTGAAGACGCTTCGTATTTTGGTTTAATTCATAGAACACAATGGCCTAGCCTGGATTTAAGAGTAGATACCGAATACGCTTTTTATAATTCTTGGATTGAAGATGTAGGTGGTATTGGTTTTAGCATTTTAAACCAACATGAAAACAATACCAACTACAACCATTTACAAGGCAACATAAACTTTGCTTACCATGTAAGATTGGCTAACGATTGGTATTTCAGACCCGCTGTTGAAGTTGGTTTTGGGGCAAAATCCTTTAACTTTGGAAACTTAGTTTTATCTGATCAAATTAATATTAATTCCGGAACCATAAATCCAAGTTCATCCGATCCATTCGCTATTAATGCTAATAGAAAGATAAACTTTTTTGATTTTACAGCTGGTTTTGTTTTCGATAAAAAAAACACCAGAAATGACACCGATTTATGGCTGGGTGCTTCAATAAAACACTTAAACAAGCCCAATATTTCATTTGTTGAAAATGGCAATGTACCGTTAGATATTTTTTATTCATTACATGCCAATTACAAATTCCCGTATTTTGATTATAATGACATGATTATTTCTGCAAACTACATGCAACAAGGCGAATACAATCGATTAGATATTGGCGCGACCATAAAGCTAGAAAAATTAATGCTAGGCGCTATGGCTGTTACTAATCCTGCGAAAAACAATTCAAATAGCCATTTACTAACTTCAATAAATGCCTTTGTAGGTCTAGAATTTGAACAATTACGTTTTGGATTTTCTTATGATGTAAACACGACAGATATTGGCAGAACCGATGGTGTTTACGAACTTTCAATCACCTATTTAGCAGGTTGTTTAATTTGTAGAAACCCTGCTAATCTGGAACGACGAAAGTAATCACAGCAAAACCCCGAATGCTCTCGACCAAACAATAACATTACTAATCTTTAAGCATCCTTTTAGCAAACTTTGAAAACTGCCAATTATGATGCTTGGTTACCTGTTTTAAACGCTCTTTGCATAACATGTTACAAGCTTGTATTTCATTTAAATATTGAAACGCATTTTGTCTAATTTCAAAACCATATTTCGGACTTGTATAATTAATCAATTCATTAAAAAATTGCTTTTTGTTTTCTAGTTGATAATCTTCCGTAATTAAAGCTAGTGTCAACCAAAGCATTCGAATATTTTTATCATTAAACCCTTGAATATCTTTTGTTTTGTTTAAATATTTATTTCGCTCTTTAGGAAAGCTTTTCCATAAATTAAATAAGGCAACTTCAATAGTTAAATATGATTTGTCATCCAAAAGTGATTCGTAATCTGTTTTTAATTTTACAGGAACTTTTGGCAAAGATTGAGCAATGGCTTGACGAACTTTTAAATGGTTTTTAAAATCCTCCTTTTTTATATGATTAGGAATTTGCGAAACGATTTTTCTTTTAGCTTTCTTAGAAATTCCGGATAACAAATATTTCTTACACTTGGATGTATACACCTCACAGTCAACCATTAAATACTCTTGAATAAAAGTTGACTTAGCCAAACTATCCAAAGCTGCATCATAATCAAATTTTTTATTGAGAAGCCACGTTTTTACAAAGCCACTTAAATCCTTTTCACTGGCAATTTCTAATTCTTTTATAAAATCATTGGTTTCTACATTTTTAAATTTGTGGGTTTCTAAATATGTTTTAACAGCAGTTTTAAAAGCCTTGTTTCCTACTTTTTCTCTTAACATATGCAACGCCCAAGCCCCTTTTTTATAAAATGTCGTACTACTTGATTTTGGGTCTAATAATGACGTGCTGCCTCCTGCTCTATCTTGATCTAACAATTCCTGAGCGTATTCGTATAATCGCCAATAGTAATAATCATAACCAAACACGCTACGTTCAGCCAATAATGCGTAATAGGTTGCAAAACCTTCTTGTAACCAATGATGTGTTCCTGAAGTTTCAGTAATTAAATTACCAAACCATTGATGCGCTAATTCATGGGCATTAACATTCACATAATTTTTATCTACAAAAGCAATAGAATCCACTACAAAAGCATCCGAAAAAATAGTAGTACCAGTATTCTCCATACCTGCATATAAAAAATCTTTTACAGGGACTTGCTTATAATTTTGCCACGGATATGAGACGCCTATTTCGTTTTCCAAAAAGTCAAACATCTGTTTGGTATATCGATAGGTCGGCTCAACTTTTAATGAATCTTCTGGATAATAATACATCTCTAAAGAAATACCGCTTTTGGAATACTCTGTTTTTTTATGGTATTTACCAATAGCTAATGCCAATAAGTAACTTGACATAGGCTTTTGCATATCGTAATGCCAGGTTGTTGTAGTTTCGTTAATTTGTTTATCTGCTAGATAACCATTAGCAATGACTTCATAATCTTTGTCGAAAGTGACTGATAAATCAAATTCAATTTTATCGTTCATATCATCAATACTTGGCAGCCAATTGCTAGTGTATTTACCCTGACCTTGTGTCCAGACTTGCCTGTTTCCATCTTGATAATCCCAATCTATGAAATACATAGCTTTTTTAGGGTTAGTTACAAAACCAATATCTACTTGATATGTTTTTCCTTTTTCAAAATTAGCTCTAATAACAATTTGCTTACCATTATAATCATGATAAATTTTCTCGCTAAAAAGAGCTTCTAAATGAATAAAATTGTTAGCATCAATAAAAATCGAATCGATATCCTTTAATATTTCAAATTCGTAAATTACAGTCCCTTTTATTTCTTTTCCAAAAGGCATGATTTTCAAATCTGCTTTAGCTGTTTTAAAATCAACATATTCCGTTTGTTGTGCAAATACAAAAGAAGAAATACATAGAAATAAAAGAAGCATTAAGTTTTTCATATTTAAAATCTAACAAGTATTAGACCAAATTACCACTTTAATAAGAATCTTAAAAGTTCCAACATGATAAGATTCACCTTTTCGTGAGAATTAATTAAATTCGCTTTTATGTCTGTCAACCTTCAAACCCCTATAGATTACTTAAAAGGCGTTGGTCCAAATCGTGCCGATTTACTACGCAAGGAGCTGGGCATTCATACCTATCAAGATTTAATTAACTTATTTCCAAACAGGTATATAGATAGAACGCAATATTACAAAATCAATCAATTGCAACGTAATAACGCCGATGTACAAGTTGTTGGAAAAATCACTGGGTTTAAAGAGGTTGCCCAAAAACGAGGAAAACGATTGGTAGCAACGTTTCAAGACGACACAGGCACCATGGAATTGGTTTGGTTTCGTGGACAAAAATGGATTAGAGAAAACTTAAAGCTAAACAAACCTTATGTTGCTTTTGGAAAAACCAATTGGTTTAATAGAAAATTCAATATGGCGCATCCAGAATTGGAACCGCAAGAAGAACATGAAAAAAACCTACGTTCTGCCATGCAAGCCATATACCCTTCTACAGAAAAACTATCGAATAAAGGCATTTCAAATCGTGTGATTAGCAAAATCATGCAACAATTATTTTTGGAAACCAATGGAAAGTTTGCGGAAACTTTACCAGATGGTTTACGTTCTGAATTAAAATTAATTAACAAGCAATCTGCTCTTTTTAATGTGCATTTTCCAAAAACCCAAGAACTACTTTCCCGTGCTCAATTTCGACTAAAATTTGAAGAGTTATTTTATATTCAATTGCAATTAATCATTAAAAATCTAATCCATAAATCCAAGATAAAAGGCTTCCCTTTCGAACATGTTGGCAACTATTTTAATTCCTTTTTCAAAGATCATTTACCTTTTGAATTGACTCGAGCACAGAAACGTGTTTTAAAAGAAATTCGTGCTGATTTGGGAAGTAATGCTCAAATGAATCGCCTTTTACAAGGTGATGTAGGTTCAGGAAAGACCATTGTAGCTTTTATGGCAATGTTAATAGCACTTGACAATGGTTTTCAAGCCTGCTTAATGGCCCCAACTGAAATTTTGTCAGTCCAACACTTTAATGGATTGCAAGAGTTTTGTAACAAGTTAAATATCAGCATTTCACTATTAAAAGGTTCAACTAAAACTTCAAAAAGACGAATTATACATGAATCATTAGAAAATGGCGAATTACAGATACTTATTGGCACACATGCATTACTTGAAGACAAAGTAAAATTCAAGAATTTAGGACTTGCCATCATTGATGAACAACACCGATTTGGGGTTGCACAGCGAAGTAAATTATGGCGTAAAAACACATCTCCCCCACATATTTTGGTAATGACTGCAACACCAATTCCACGAACTTTAGCTATGTCTGTTTATGGTGATTTAGACATCTCCATAATTGATGAATTACCACCTGGTAGGAAGTCTATAAAAACAGTTCATCGTTATGATAAAAACAGGCTCAATGTTTTCAAGTTTATTCGTGATGAAATTGACAAAGGACGACAGATATATATTGTCTACCCTTTAATTCAAGAAAGCGAAAAAATGGATTATAAAGATTTGATGGACGGCTATGAAAGTATCGCTAGAGACTTCCCTATGCCCGACTATCAAATATCAATTGTGCATGGTAAAATGAAACCTGCAGATAAAGACTATGAAATGCAACGGTTTATAAAAGGCGAAACACAAATTATGGTAGCCACTACCGTTATTGAAGTTGGTGTTAATGTACCTAATGCTTCGGTAATGATTATTGAAAGCGCCGAACGTTTTGGGCTATCGCAATTACACCAACTCAGAGGCCGAGTTGGTCGTGGTGCAGAACAGAGTTACTGTATCTTAATGACGAGTCACAAATTGAGTAGCGATAGTAAAACACGTTTAGAGACTATGGTAAGAACCAACGATGGCTTTGAAATCGCCGAAGTCGATTTACGCTTACGTGGACCAGGAGACATCATGGGAACACAACAAAGCGGTGTTTTAAACTTAAAAATCGCAGATATTATTAAGGATAGTCATATTTTACAGCTCGCCAGACACCACGCTAAAAGCACTCTAAAAATAGACCCCACACTCTCTCTTCCTGAAAATAATGTCATTTTAAACACTTATAAACAACTTGGTAAGTATAAAAATATTTGGAATTATATCTCTTGAATACTGAAGACCGAATACTAAATACTAAAATAGCTACATTTGCTAAAAACAAAGAATATGCTTGGTTTAAAATTAGCAACAGATCCACGTTGGATAAACATTGTAGAGTCAAATATTGAAGAAATTTTAACAGACCATGCTTGGTGCGAGCAAAAAGCCGCAACCAATGCCATAACCATAATCACCCTAAACTCGGAACATGAGGATTTAGTTACCGACCTACTCCTTTTAGCTCAAGAAGAATTGGAACATTTTCAAATGGTCCACGATATTATTAAAAAACGTGGTTATAAATTAGGTCGAGAACGCAAAGACAGCTATGTTAATGAGCTTTATAAATTCATGAACAAAGGTGGAAACAGATTACAAAGCATGGTGGACAGACTATTGTTTTCTGCCATGATAGAAGCAAGAAGCTGTGAACGCTTTAAATTACTCTCAAAAAAAATAAGCGATCCAGAATTATCAAAATTCTATCATGACTTAATGATTAGTGAAGCTGGGCATTATACCACATTTATAGGTTTTGCACGCAAATATGGAAAAGACATTGATGTTGATAAACGCTGGCAAGAGCTTATAGATTTTGAAGCTGAAGTGATTAAAAACTATGGTAAATCCGAAACTATTCATGGATAAAAAAGCCCAACCAAATTAATGATTGAGCTTTTAATAACTGTTGTAATTTGATTGATGATTTTTTTATGAAGCCTCTAACTCAGCTAAAAGTTTTTCTGAATTTGCCTTAACATTAGCAGGCGGATTAAGTGATAACGATTTTTTTAAATACTTAATAGCATTCTTCTTATCGCCCATAGTTTTATAACATTCACCTAAACTATCATAGGAATTAGCGTCTGTTGGGTTATTTGCTATGTTTAACTTAAAATATTTAAGTGCTCTATCGTAATCCTTGGCTCCTAACATTTGATACCCCAAAGTATTCAATTGGTTTTTATTGGCCATACCAGCGGCTTCATCCATGAGCTTGGCATAGTCTTGAGTTTTACCAAGCTTATTAAGAATCTGTCCTTTTATGGCTAGATTGTTAAATGTTTTCTGACTATAAAAATTTCCTGCAATAGCACCATCAATCCAACCTAAAGCCTCTTTTAAGTCGCCGCCATTATTTAAAGAAAAACGAGCCATATTCTCCCAGTTCTGTCTAATAAAACCTGTATTGCCAATCGATTTATCTCTAAAATCATTTAAAACAATATCGGTAACATCGAATTCAACTTTAAAAGGAATTTCTTTTTTCTCCCAAAACAATGAAGCCGTTGTTGCTTTAGGCTGCACATTAGTAAACTCATAAGTCAATAACTCTTTATGCGCAGCCGTTTTAGTCACCACATCGGCACGTAGAACATCATGAGAAGCATCATAATAAAAACTTCCCCAAGCATTAGCATCATGAGATAAAATAATGGTCGCGTTGTTTTCATCTTTAACTTCAATATGTAAACCATAAGTCCCCGCTTTAATAGGATTTCCTTCTAGTTTAGCATTATGAGAAAATGTAATGGTGGTATTTTCGTTAGCTCCAGCGCGCCAAGGTGCTTCAGTAGCCGTTCCAAAACCAAGATTGTTCATCCCATAAGGCACCAATTTTCCCCATACTTCACGACCATTTACACTTGGTCTTGAATAGGTTATTGAAACATCAGAAATACCAACCCTTTGGGATACAGTAGCTTGTTGACTTCCGCGTGGCAGGTTTAATTGTGCAAATGCGCTAAAACTTAAACTAAGTAAAAGACACATAAATAATGTTGTAAGGTTGTTGTTCGTTTTCATATTTTAAAATGATTTATTGATTGAGTTTTCAAGGTATGTAGAAATCGCGACCACAGATGTTAGGGTTTTGTTAAACAAGTTACCCAAACTGTTAATTAACTATTTATTAAGAAGGTTTTAACAGAGCAAACTATCTCAAACAGAATGTTTAACTTTGCGTTTCTTATTTCTATACGCTATACTAAATAATGATTCATATTCACGAAAAAACATTACAAGATTTAGAGTTTCAAACCGTTTTACAGCAGGTTAGCGAGCTTTGTATCACGCCACTTGGACATGAAAAAGCATTAGAGATTTTACCTTATAAAACAAAGAACGAATTACAAGTATCGTTACACCTCACTAACGAATATCTATCCTCTTTTTATAACGATAATCGTATACCAAATCATGGTTTTGACACCATTGCAAAAGAATTGAAGTTTTTGCGTATAGAAAACACCTATTTAGAGGTTCATGGCTTAAAAAAAATTGTAGCCATGTCTATTTCGGTCAATGCCATTGTAACCTTTTTAAAGAAATTTGAAGACTACTACCCCACTTTAAATCAATTTGCATCGCATATTGAAGTCACTAAAATACTTATTGAAAAAGTAGATGCTATTGTAGATCGGTTTGGCGATATAAAAGACAATGCCTCGAATTTACTTTTCGATTTACGACAATCCATAAACCGAATTAAGGGCAAAATAAACGCCAGTTTTAGCAGTGCATTAAATACTTATCATAATCTGGAATATTTAGATGATATTCGAGAATCTGTAGTGGACAACAAACGTGTTTTGGCGGTAAAGGCCATGTACAGACGCAAGGTTAAAGGTGCTATTATGGGCGGTAGTAAAACAGGAAGCATTGTTTATATTGAACCCGAAACAACACTACAATACTCTAGAGAACTCAATAATTTAGAATATGAAGAGCATGAAGAAGTTATAAGAATTCTAAAAGAAGTCACCGATTATATTCGTCCGTTTTTACCATTACTAGAAGATTATCAACGTTTTTTAATAGCCATTGATGTCATTTCAGCAAAAGCGAAATATGCAAAATCCATGAATGCTATCCTTCCTGAATTCTCGGAAGGCAGAACCATGTTTTTGCGAGATGCCTACCACCCATTACTGTATTTAAACAATTTAGAAAAGAAAGAAAAAACATTTCCGCAAACCATAGAACTAAAACAAGATAGCCGGATTATTGTAATTTCCGGCCCAAATGCTGGAGGAAAAAGTATTACGTTAAAAACCGTTGGCTTATTACAAGTCATGTTACAAAGCGGTATGTTAATTCCTGTACATGAACGAAGCAACGTTTGTTTATTTGATAGGATTTTAAGTGATATTGGCGATAATCAATCTATTGAAAACCATTTAAGCACCTACAGTTACCGCTTAAAGCAAATGAATTATTTCTTAAAGAAATGCAACAAGAACACCCTCTTTTTAATTGATGAATTTGGCACAGGAAGTGACCCCGAGCTTGGAGGTGCTTTGGCTGAAACTTTTTTAGAAGAGTTTTATCATCGAGAAGCTTTTGGGATTATTACAACCCATTATTCCAATCTAAAGATTCTGGCTAACGAGTTACCCAATATGCTCAATGCCAATATGTTGTTTGATGAGCGCACGCTAGAACCACTTTTTAAATTGGTTATCGGTCAAGCCGGAAGCAGCTTCACCTTTGAAGTCGCACAAAAAAATGGCATTCCGTATAGTTTAATCAACCGTGCAAAAAAGAAGATTGAACGTAGTAAAGTCCGTTTTGATGCCACCATTGCAAAACTCCAAAAAGAGCGCTCCAGGTTAGAAAAAACAGGACAGTCCTTAAAACTCAACGAAAAGAAAAAGATTGAAGAAGCTGATAAACTAGAAGGAATTAATGCAAAAATCCAAAAAAAACTAGAAAGCTATCAAGAATTGTATGACAGCAATCAGCGTTTAATTTATTTGGGGCAAAAAGTAAATGATATTGCCGAAAAGTATTTTGAAAATAAGCAAAAACGCGAATTAATGGCTGAGCTTTTTAAGGTTGTTCAAATAGAAAATTCTAAACGCAAAAAAGTTACAGCAAAACAAAAAAAGGCCATAAAAGCAAAAGAGACCCAAGTCAAACAAGAAGCTGAAAAGAAAGTAGCCGTAATTCGTAAAAAGAAAAAAGTCGAAAAACAAAAAGCCATTAAGGCTCCCAAACCAAAACCCATTTTAAAAATTGGTGACCGTGTACGCTTAGAAGACGGCCGTGCTATTGGAAGCATTGATAAAATCGAAAAAAACAAAGCCGTTGTAAATTACGGCATGTTTACGACCAATGTAAGTTTAGAGCAATTAGAATTGGTTGAAGCCGTTAAAAAATAAACCGTTTTCAGTCGCAGTCTCCTTTCAGTATCAAAAATATATTATTAAAACAGTTTAGAAAATAATTTTTGTTAATTACCTCATGTTAGCGATTTTAACTTACTTGGACGGATAAGTGCGTTAGACCTGCTTAGCTACGGTGTACTCACAAATATTGAGTGGTTTTTTTTCTCATGCAAAGGCGCAGAGGTGTAAAGCTATATCTACTACTGTGTAACATTGCCATCTTATAAATATAACTCATAAGACTGAATAATATTTATGTAAAAACTGGTATTGTAAATCAATAATAGGACTAAGAATGAGTTGTAAATCTATTTTAGGATTAAATATAAATATGTAAACTTTTTTAGGACGAGACATTATTCATATCTCTTCGCGCCTCTGCGCCTTTGTGCCTTTGCGCGAGAAAACAAAAAAAGATATGGGTACACTGTAGATTCTGTCGACAGACAGGGAATCTCATCATAATAAGATAATAGCTGCAGAATAAATTAATAAAACGAAAAGCCCGACCCTTTTGGGGAACGCCAAAAAATAACAATCGACACCAAGTTGTTGAATCTACAACTTTAGGTGCCGACTGTCTTACTAATTACTTAAAAAATATCATGGACACTTAAGAGCCCTTACAGTTACAGGTTTTAACCACTCCTTTTCAGCGATATAACATTTGTCATATAAACCACTACCACCGTTATGAATATAATTTCCTAATTCTTTTTTAAAATAACGTTGTTTATAATTTGTATCGACATTCCAATGTTTAATTTGATTACCTTCATCATCAGTTTCCTCTTCATCATCAATTTGCAATTCAATATAAATACGAATATCATAAGCACCAGGCGGTAATTGCATGCCTATGGTATTATCATAACTTTCATTTCGCTGCCATTTTTGGTTTCTTGTTACATCTGCATAGCTTTGAGAACTTTCTCCTGGGAGGTTATTTTTGTAGGTAAGACCAACTCTAAACCCATCATTTTTTGTATGATTATTAAACTCCATTCCAGGGTGTACTCTACCCGTTGTACTGCAAGTAACAGCTGAGTATTTTGTTGTGAAACCCATTTTAGCCAATGTATTATCTTTTAAATACCTGACTGTATATGAAATAGGAACCCCAGGGTTTTGTCTACTATACAATGCATTTTCTCCTTTAATTATTGGTTCTAAATCACCAAAATTTTCTGCCGACACCAATTCTGCTGCTACTGCAGCATTACCACCAATGGCAAAGGTTTTAATACTTGAATTTTTTAATATTTTATCTACTTTTATTTTAAGATCACCAGTAACATTGTTTTTACCTGCGGCATATTCAAAAGCCGATTTTAGTTCTGAATCTGATGCTTCTACAGTAGATTCCATTCTAAACATTATAATACGCCCGTAACTTACATTGTGTATATAAGCAGCTGGCTTATCATCGTTAAAAAAACCTTTTACTTCTTCTGTAGACACATTTTCACTAAACACATCGGATGGTTTAATTGGCTGATCCATAGAAATAGTATAAAACACTTGTTTATAAACCATCATAGCAACTCTTTTTTCAACGGTACTTTCGTAATCAAACTCTGCAGACACATCGCTCTTAGCCCATTGTGCATTTAAGCCTAACTCTAAACTCATCTGTTGTCTAGAATACATTGTAGTTGCTTCTGACGTAGAAAATGCAGCATTTCTATACCCAGCCTGATAAGCATTGGCATTCCACCACTCTAAAGCATCATCTATACCAGAATTAGTAGTAGTATTATTGGGTTTTTCAACATAAATATTACCGGCTTCACTAATTCCTGGTAAATCTAGACGTAATGTCATTGGCGCTCGGTTAATATTAATATTGGTTGGTGTGCCATTTTTTAATGATGCATCGCCATATACCAATGCTCCTGGCCAAATAACGCCTTTATTTGGATCTAAAATTGGGATATTACTAAAGTTGGTTTTTAAATCATAATTAGTGGTCGTACAAATAGTATTTGTATTTTCTCCATGTATATTTGTATCAGAATCAGATTCAGATTCCTTTTCTTTTTTTATAGGTTCAGAACCAGTATCTTCTACTCCCAACAATTCATCAGGATTGTAATTTAAAGATTTAAGATAAGCTTCTATATCTTCTGAAGTAGCAGCGCTACTTTCACCGACTTCATCTTTACTACATCCATTACTGGAAAGTAATATGATAATAAAAATTATACTGTAAAAAATACTTTTAATTGTTAATAGCTTTGTTTTCATGATTTCTATTTTTTTGTGATTCAACACTTCAAAACTAGATAGGAATACAACTTAAAACTAATTTTTAGCATAGACAAAGCATGGACAACCACATCAATAAAGATGATTAAACAACATGGACTACTCAAAAAGAAGACAAAAACAAATTAAATACAAGAAATTGATTTTCAATTTATTAACTAAAAAATAGAATTCAAATTTAGTAAAACAAGCATAGATTATTATGGACAAATCAATTTTCAAGTAATTAATAAAATATTCATCTGATTAATAAAAAATCTATCTTAGTAAAACCAAAACGACCTTTTCATGAAAAATGTATTAAAAATTATTTTTGTTCTATTTCTAGTTAGCAATTTCACAACTGCTCAAAATCAAAAATATATTGACAGTTTAAAAAATGAATACAATACAATGCCTGATACTTATAAAAAAGTACAAACATCAGCTAGATTATTTTACGCAGAAATCTATACTAATCCTAAAAAAGGGGCAATTCATGCAAAAAACTGTATTGACTTATCAAAGAAGATTAAATATGAATCTGGAGAAACAGTTGGTCATTTCCACTTAGGAGTATACTACGATTTAATTCATGATATTGACTCATCCGAATACCATTATAACAAAACCTCTGAGTTAGCAAAAAAGTATAATGATAGTGTAATGCTTCCAAAAGCGTTATCTGTTTTAGCAGGAATAGCTTTAGAAAAAGGAGATTTTAATAAAGCCATAGACTTACGTAATAAATCCTCCAAAAAATTTATTAAAAATAAAGACTATTTAAGCTATGGCGTTAATATTGGCAATAAAGCAATAATATACACTGAAAAAGGAGACTATAAAACTGCAATAAATGAGAGTTTATTAGCTTTAAGGGTTTTAGACACTATTCCAAGAGAAACATATAGAAAAGCAGATATAAATTCGCAGATAGGAGATATTGAAATACGAAGACAAAATTATAATGAAGCTTTAAAATATTATAATGAAGCATTAAAAGTTTATTTAGAATTAAATGACAATATATACGTGAGTAACTCATATATGAACATTGGGGATACTTACATTAAACTTAACAATAAAATTAAGGGTAAAGAATTTTTAGAAAAAGGACTAAAAATATCAAGAACTTATAATATAAAAGACAATATATATAAATCACTGACCGCTTTGTCTATACTATATAGTGATGAAAAGAAATTTGATAAAGCATTATCTTATTTAAAAGAGAGTGAGGAGCTTAGTAAAACTGAAAGTAATTCAACAGATTACTTATATGTTATTACAGAGACAGGAATAGTTTTAAGCAAAAAAGGAAATCATAATAAGGCATTAGAATACCTAAACCTTGCAGTAAAAAAAGCAGATTCATTAGATTCTAAATATCAATTAAAAACGGCATATTCAGCTAGAGCTGATGCTCAAGAAAGAGCTGGCTTCTTAAAAAATGCCCTAAAAGATATCAAAAGTTTTATTTCTGTTTCAGATGAAATAGACCATACTACAATATCAAAAGAAATAGAAGAACTAAAAACTATTTACAAAACCGAAAAAAAAGAAACTGAAATAGCTTTACAGGAAGCTGAAATAAAAACACTAAACACAAAAGCCAAAAATGATAAGTTAACTAAAACACTTTACGGTATTGGTATGTTTTCATTTATAGTTATAGCTGGGTTAATATATTTTGGTTTCAAACAACGTATCAAGAAAAACCAAATAGAACGCGAAAAACAAGAAGCTATATACAAACAAGAAATTGAATTTAAAAAGAAGGAACTTGCCACCCAAACACTGCATTTAGTCCAAAAAAACACATTTATACAAGAGTTAAAGGACAACTTGGTAAAAATTAAACAATCGCCTGAACTGTTTAAGGTTCAATTTAGACGCTTAGTTATGCTTCTTAAAAAAGAAAGTGCTGAGGATAAAGATTGGGAAGTTTTTAAATCTTACTTCTCCGAAGTGCATAATAACTTTGACCACAAACTAAAAGCTATTTATAAAGACATTAGCGAAAAAGAAATGCGCCTGGCTTCTTTTTTACGTATGAACCTATCTACTAAAGAAATAGCATCGATGCTTAACGTTTTGCCAGAGAGTGTTTTAAAATCGAAATACCGTCTTAAAAAGAAGCTTAAACTTGAAAAAAAGGTCGACTTAAACCAGTTCCTTAGTACATTGTAAAGTGGTATCTTTGCAATGTGCCTATAAATATCCCAAAACATAAAAAACTCATTCTTTTTGATGGTGTTTGCAACCTTTGCAACAGTTCTGTGCTGTATGTAATAAAGCGGGATAAAAAGAACCTATTTATGTTTGCAGCTTTACAAAGTGAAACAGGGAAACATATCATAGAAAAACACAATATAAACACCACTAAAGTCGATTCTATTATACTTTACAATCCAGAAAAAGGGATTGATTACAAATCTACAGCAGCTTTAAAAATAGCTTCAAAGCTAGGGTTTCCAACAAATATATTAGCTGTTTTTCTAATCGTTCCAAACTTTATAAGAAATTGGGTTTATGATTTTATTGCAAAAAATCGTTACAAATGGTATGGCAAAAAAGAGGCTTGTATGATTCCTACACCAGAATTAAGGAATAGGTTTTTAGAGTAATTGCTTCTGTTTTATAGTTCCAAAAATATTAGGATTCATTCCGTTTATTTTTATGATATTAATAACATTGTGTTTACCAAACACAAAATATAATAAAGTCACTTTTCTTTACTATGCATTTTGTATATAAACTAGTAAGCATATGTAATTTTAAGATAAAAAATACTCAAAAACCTACACAAAAATAAGATAAAACATAATATATTATATTATAATTCGGTCTTTTTTATATATTCGCATTAATTGCAATAGCTGGCACCATAGAAATCAACAATAAAACGATTATAAGTTCCTAAGATTATTTGTTGAAAAGTAATACATTGCATATATAAGCGATATAACAGCAACTTTATAGATAAAAAGTGCTGTTATACAATTGTTGCCATTAATTTTGAAGAAACATTTTGCTTAACATTAAACTTATGGATAAATCAATTTTGGAACTGCTTAAAAAGGCTGGGGAATTTTCCGAAAAAAATTCATTATTATTAACGAAAGAACTTCAATTCAAAAAGCTAAAGAAGGGTGAAATTTTATTAGAGAAAGGAAATGTTTGTTCATCTTTGTGTTTTGTTGTGTCTGGTAGCTTTTATCAATATAACATTGATTCAGAATTCAATAAAAATATCATCGACTTAAATATTGTCTATGATTGGGTAATAAATCATAAAAGCTTTACTACAAGAAAACCATCAGAATATTCGATTCAAGCTTTTGAGAACAGCACATTCTATGAAATTTCAATGGATGCTATTCATAAACTAATTGCTCAATCACAATCCTTTCTACAAATGGGCAAAATCTTAGAAGAATCTACCTCACGAATTGATTTTTTTGACAACAACAGTACACCTGACGAGAAGTATGACCACATATTAAAAAACAAACCCAATCTTATTCAATATTTCCCACAAACAATAATTGCTTCTTATCTCAAAATAACCCCAGAAACATTAAGTAGAGTCAGAAAAAGACTTTCCAAAGAGTAATTTATTTCTTGATTTCAATCAAGTGCTAGTTTTTCACAATCCTACGATATTTGTTCTTTAACCTAAAGAACAAAAAAATGGAAAACAATTTTTACAAAATCACAGGACTATCTCTAACAATAGGCTCATTTTTAGCCATTACTACAATGATAATACATCCTGCAGGAGGTAATATCGAGCATATTATTGAATTATCTAAGCCATTACAATTTACGCACTCATTAGCTATTTTTTGTTTACCATTTATTCTTTTTGGTTTTTATGGTTTGACTCATAAACTTTCAGATAAATGGAAAATATCAACTTTAGCTTTTATAATAATAGGATTTGGACTTGTAGCAGCTATGCTTGCAGCTTTATTTAATGGTTTAGCATTAACATTTTTTCTAAATCAATATTCTGATAATTTAGAACAAAATATTACTATTGTTAAACCTATTGTTAGTTATGGCTTTGCTATAAACAAAGGATTAGATTATATTTTTATTGTGTCTTTTTGTTTAGCAATTGCTATTTATTCTTTGATTATAATTTTTTCAAAAAAGCTTCCTAAATTAATTGGATACCTAGGGATTACAATTTTGATTTTTGCGGTAATTGGTGCGGCTACAAACTTTGTGTTTACAAGTCATACAGGCTTCAGAATATTTGTTTTTAGTATTGCAGGTTGGATTCTATATTCAGGAATATCGTTAATAAAACCTAAAAGGCAATAAAAAACAAAAGTAGGAATGTATGTTTTTAGATAAATATGTATATTAAAAAAACTATGTTAATTGAAAAATATACTACTGATTGGATTAAAGATTTTACAGATCTAAAAAGCGAATTAGATAAAGGTTTGTTCGGTCTTAAATATAATATTGAACACGTTGGTAGTACTTCTGTACAAAATCTTGATTCAAAACCGATTATTGATATTGATATTATTTATCAAAGCAAATCAGACTTTAAAAAAATAAAATCTAGATTAATGCAAATTGATTATTTTCATAATGGAAACCAAGGAATTGATAATAGAGATGTTTTCAAACGAAATAAAGGTTCTGTAAATAAAATTTTAGATAGTATTAATCATCATCTATATGTTTGCTTAAGTAATAGTCAAGCATTAGAAAGACATCTCTTATCAAGAGATTTTTTAAGAAAAAATGATTGGGCTAGATTAAAATATCAAAAAATGAAATATGAATTAGCAGAAAAGGCTAATCAGGACAAAAAAAAGTATGCTGAATTAAAAGAATTAAATGTCAATAAATTCATCGATAAAATAATAGATGCGGAAAAAACTAATGGCAACAACGTATATAGCTCATAGCTGGTCAGTTGCTTTGCCCAAAGTTTCTGGCGTATTTGGAAAGTCGCCAAATTTTTAAATTTGACGATTTCCAAGAAAAAAATAAATAGTAAAATTTAAAAATCTGGCTTGTTCTTAAACCGAAAATTATAGTTTAATTTACACGCTACGACCCATATACAAAACCGTTAGCAACAAGTTGAATCAAAATCTGTTAGAATTTAATTGATTATTCCAAAACTTAAAAGAAATATTAAACGAATTATTCCATTTGGATTCATCTGGTTGATGTTTGGTCTAATCTTTTTATTTATTGAGCATTCTGCAACAAAAGACTTCGATTACACAGTGAATGGAGTAATAAAATTGGACTATCGAGTTGTTTTATTTGCTTTACCTGTTGTAACTATCGTTGGACTAATAATTGGAATTATTGAACTTCTTTTTATAAATCGATTATTTTCAAAAAATAGTTTCTTATTTAAAATAATTGGAAAACTAATAATATACTCTTTGTTTCTGTTCATTATAATTTGCTTTACTTATCCAGTAGCAGCTAGCATTGAATTAAAAACAAATATCTTCGACAAAAAAGTTTGGAGTAAGTTTACAGAATTCTTAAATAGTATTAGCTTTTTAAGTACTAGCTTTCAAATGACTGTATCATTAATTTTTGCACTTTTTTATAATGAAATTAGTGAAAAAGTTGGAAGCAATGCATTTTTGAATTTTATTGTTGGAAAATATCATAAACCAAAATTAGAAAGTAGAATTTTCATGTTTCTTGATATGAAATCCTCAACAACAATAGCAGAAAAAATTGGACATCTCGAATATTTCAATCTTCTTAAAGACTATTACAATATAATATCAGACGCAGTAATAAATTATTCAGGAGAAATATATCAATATGTCGGAGATGAAATGGTAGTTTCTTGGAAAACTTCTAATAGTAAAACAGACAACAACTGTATTCATTGTTTTTTTAAAATGAAACATGATTTACAAAAGCAAAAAAAGAAATTTATTGATAAGTTTAATGAACATCCAACTTTCAAAGCTGGAATTCACTTTGGAGAGGTCACAACTGGTGAAATTGGAAAAATAAAAAAAGATATTGTTTTTACAGGAGATACCTTAAACACAACTGCAAGAATTCAAAGCTTATGTAATGAATTTTCTGCGGATCTTTTAATCTCTGAGAATTTATTAAACATATTAGATTTGGATACTGATTTTTCAGCTATATTTCTAGTTAACCAAAAATTAAGAGGCAAAGAAAAATCTATAGATTTATATACTATTGAAAAAAAACCAGTTGCTAACAAAGAACTGAGTTAAAAAACAAGCAATATTAAGCTAATCTAGAAACAAAGTTTTCATCATAAGGTCTTCCAGATTTTGCAATAGCAAATGCCTGCTTTAATAACTTATTTGCCACTGCAATTAACGCTAATTGATGTTGCTGGTCTTGTTTCACTAAATCTAATAGACGCCCCTCTATGGCTGCAATCTCTTTTTGTAAATGCTTGACATTACGCTTTAACGAACGATACACAAACTTTGAAGGTATTCCTAAGGTTTCTTCGCCATGTAGTTTATTCTTTGATGCCGTACGCTGTTTTAGGTAACTGTCCAGTAATCTAAAGAGTTGCAAGCATTCACTCTGCACTTCATTTAAGGCTGTGTAAAGTGGAACATCATTCATTTGTCCATACTCACAAATAGCTTTAGCATCACTCTTATCTGTCTTTACTTTGGCCAACTTCATCTGGATAAAGCGTTTTACTGATAACGGATTTACTACCGATACTAAAACACTTGATTTAAATAAAAACTGAGCCAAACGATAATGATAATATCCTGTGGCTTCCATGACTACTAAAGCTTCTTTTGGTAAGCTTTTTAAGAAAACATTAAAGCCTTTTTCATCATTTTTAAATTGATTATGTCCAGACTCTGAACCATAAACATCAAAGACATCTTTACTTATGTCTAATCCATAAATTTCACTATATTTATTCATAAGAATTGAATTTTGGAAAGAACGAGCTACTGACGTTTCAACAACTTGAAATCGAGATCTAAAGTCTCACAGAACTGAACGAAATCTTAGTAGTAAAAGAGAGAGGGTTATCAATGTTGTCGAAGTCTAAAGCTTCACCGTATATACTAATCTTATTTCTCTCTTTTGTTCTTTCTATTAGTTATATAATTTAATGAAAGACAAACTTAAGCCGTATATAACTCATAGCTAGTTAGTTGCTTAAGCGAAGTTAAGACATGTTTGGGAAGTCGCCAATTTTTTAAATTTAACGATTTCCAATAAAAAAGATAAATAATAAAATTTAAAAATCTGGCTTGTGCTCAACCGAATAAATATCGCTAATTTGCACGCTACAAGCCATATACAAGACCGTGAGTCATTAAACTAAAAGAAGACATGGAATGAAATTATCTTTGATTTTACCTGTAATAATTATCACGTTTATATTTCAATCATGTAAGAATGAGAAAAGAGAAATTAGCTTTGAAAAATTTAAATTCTCGTTACCCGAGGTAGTAGGAATGAATTCGGATTCACTAGCCAAAATTGAATCTATGGTTTTGGAATTTACTAAAGCAGATAAATTTCCTGGAGCTGTCACATTAATTGCTAAAAACGGAAGGATAATTTACGAATCAGAGGTTGGTTGGTCTGATTCTGCAAAAACAAAGCCTTACAGAAAAAATAATCTGTTTAGACTAGCCTCAATGACCAAGCCTATAACATGTGTAGCTACTATGCAGCTAATAGAAAAAGGTTTAATTAAATTAAGTGACCCTGTTAGCAAATACATTCCTGCATTTAAAGAAACAGGCGTTTTAGACTCATTTAATAGTATAGATACAACATGGACTATTAAACAACCTAAAAACCCCATAACTATCCACCATCTTCTAACTCATACTTCTGGAATTCCTTATTTCTGGAGTCCTACAAGTTATTCTTTTGGTCCACCAAATTACATGGGTATCTTTAAAAAGTTAGGAAATATTCCAGCATTAACGCCTTCTGACACTGCTCGTAACTTAACTGAATCAATGAATAAACTAGCAAAAGTACCACTTGCATTTGAACCAGGTACGAGATGGGAATATGGATTAAATATGGATGTACTTGGAAAGGTTATTGAGGTTGTTTCAGGAATGGAACTTGATGACTATGTTAGAGAGAATATATCAAATCCTTTAGGAATAGAAAAATTGGAATACTTTTTCCCTGATTCATTAGCTAAAGACTTGGTTCCGCTGTTCTGGGCTGATGCTAATGGCAAGATGCAACCAGCTGTGCCAAATCCAGTGTTTAATTTAAATTATCCTATACAAAACACTCAAAAATACTTCGCTGGCGGTACTGGAATGAGTGGAACTGCTAGGGATTACTATCTTTTTTGTCAGGCAATGCTTAATGATGGTATGCTAGGGGAAGCTAAAATTCTTGAATCTGAAACTGCCAAAATGATACATCAAAACCAAATTGATACTATCAACTACCCTTGGGGGCCATACAAGTTTGGGTATGGTGTTGATATAGCCGATAATCACCCTATTAAGCCCGACGGTGTATATCATTGGGATGGCACATTTGGCACAACCTTCTGGATTGACCCAAACAATGATTTAATAGTTATTCAATTGAGACAAACTGGTGGAAACATCCCTGCTATTGGTGAAATGAATGAGAGTCTGGAAAGGATTGTTTACGGAGCGTTGAAAAAAAATTAAATTTTCACTGGCAAAACGCCTCACAACAAAGGCTATAGGTCATTACTTCTCACTTTCCTCTCAGAAAGTCTTCGCAAATTTGCTATCTTCGGTTTACGGTGGAAAATCCTTGCGGATTTTCACGCAACGAAACCATAGCCAAACCGTTGTAGCTAATTAATATAATGATGAATATTAAAAATTATAAAGAAGTCTCATCTCTTTGGATAGAATATAAAAGTGGATTAAAATATTATATTTTAAAAAAGATTAAAAATGAAGATCTAGCTGATGAATTATCCCATGAGGTATTAATGAAAATTTACAAATCCTGCTGTTCTGGGAATGAAATAAAAAATATTAGATCATGGATGTATCAAATTGCCCACAATACAGTGATCGATCATTTAAAGAAGGAAAATAAATTCGCAGATGAAGTCACAGAAATACTTGGAGTAGATAAAAATAACACCTATGAAGATGTTGAAGAATTCGTAGAGCCACTAATAAAATTATTACCTGAAAAATATTCTGCGCCACTTATATTATCAGATATAAAAGGAATTAATCAGATCGAAGTTTCAAAAAAAATGAATCTGAGTTTAACGGCCACTAAAAGTAGAATTCAACGTGCAAGAAAATTATTGAAAGAGAAAATTATTGAATGCAGTAACTTGGAAATAAATGCCAAGGGAAACCCTATTTCCATTGAGATTAAAGCAGATTGTGAACCCCTGCAAAAAAATTCGAGAAAAAATAATTGATGAATTTTGCGTCTTTTTATATGTGAATTAGTCTTGGTTATGATATTAAATCTAAAACTAAGAAATAATGAATAATCACGATTTACCAGTAGCAATAATTGGAGGAGGTCCAGTAGGTTTGTCCGCAGCCGCACATCTTAAAAAAAGCAATCAACCATTTATTCTTTTTGAAACAGGAAGTCAAATTGGCGCCAATATTTTAAAATGGGGACACGTAAGGTTGTTTTCACCTTGGGAATATAATATTGACAAGGCAGCAGAAACCTTATTACTAGAAGCGCAATTACCAATTCCAAACAAAGCAGATGTCCCTTATGGAAAGGAACTCATTGAAGATTATTTAAAGCCACTTGCAAATTTACCAGAAATTAAAAAAAATATTCATTTGAATTCGAAGGTAATCGCCATTGGAAGAAGCGGTTTAGATAAAATGAAAGATGCCAAGAGAGAAGAACTTCCATTTTCTATTCAAGTTATTGAAAATGGCAAGTATAAGCTGTATGAAGCTAAAGCAGTAATTGATGCTTCGGGTACTTGGCAAAGTCCAAATCCAGTAGGATCTGGTGGAATATTTGCCCTTGGTGAAGTGGATATTAGATCCCAAATATATTATGGTATGCCCGATATCAATGAAGCAGATGAGGATAAATATGCCAATAAAACTACTTTAGTCGTGGGCGGAGGACATTCGGCTATTGGGACTATTTTAGCATTAAATGATCTTATCCATAAATATCCAAATACAAAAATTCATTGGGTATTGCGAAAAAGGCAAGTTAGTGATGTGTATGGTGGTCAAGAGGCTGATAAGTTTAAGGCAAGAGGTGCTTTAGGTATTCAAATTGAAAAATTGGTGAATTCAGGAGCTATTGAGATTCATACGCCTGTGCATATTCATGAAATTGAAAAAAATAAGGACCAATTAGTAATTAAAGGCTTAAAACACAAAGACACTTTTGTTTTGGAGGGTATAGATGAAATAATTAGTAATACAGGCTCTCGTCCCGATTTTAATTTCTTAAGAGAAATTCGCTTTGACTCAGATGCAGCTCTTGAAAGCGTTCCTAAGCTGGCTAATTTAATTGATCCAAATATTCATAGCTGTGGTACTGTAAGACCACATGGAGAAGCAGAATTAAGGCAAAAGGAAAAGGATTTTTATATCGTTGGGATGAAAAGCTATGGACGTGCTCCCACCTTTTTAATGACTACAGGTTATGAGCAAATAAGATCAATAGTCGCTTTCATGAACGGTGATTTTGAAAGTGCAAAACGAGTAGAATTAAATTTACCAGAAACTGGTGTTTGCAGCTCAGGAATCAGTACGGCAATTAAAGAAACTGAGGTCAAAGTAAAAAACAGCTGCGCTGCTACTTGTGGTGTATAAATTAATAGTTATCCTAATATTCTATTTAGTTACCAGCAATTTACTTAATAAAAGATATCAAACGGAGTGGAAGTATTAATGAAAGACAAACTTAAGACGTGTATAATTCATTGCTAGTACAAGCGTACTTACGAAAATCCTTGCGGATTTTCTATTCGGTTTGTATTTACTAAATTAGTTGCTTAAAACGCGCAACAAACCATATACAACAACGTTGGCGGTAATTTGAAAATATGAAAGAACTTTTAGATTATTTTAAAAATACGGTTTCAGTTTCACCTGAAATAGAAAATAAACTAAACGAAATAATAAAAGAGAAAAACTTAGTTAAAGGAGAACAAATCCTAACTGACAACTCATTAAAAAAGGAACATGTTTTTGTTGTAAGTGGTTGTTTACGTTCTTTTTTCAAAACGGAAGACGGAAAAGAACACACAATACAGTTTGCCATTAAGAACTGGTGGATAAGTGATTACATAACACTTTATACAGATAGCAAATCTGTTGTCTCCATCGAAAGCCTAACACATTCTAAGGTTTTAATAATCGATAATTCTAAAGTTGAAAAATTTTATCAAGAATTCCCTCAATTTGAAATCATTCAGCGTAAGAATCTTGAAAAACGGATTTCTGCTCTTCAAAAACGAATTTTAAGTTTATTAGCACTATCTGCTGCTGAAAAATACAATCAGTTTATTGAAGATTATACTGAATTCGAAAAAATAATCCCTAACTATCAAATTGCCTCATATCTAGGTATTACTCCTCAGAGTCTAAGCAGAATTAGAAAAGAAAGAATCAAAAACTAATTTATTACCATAGATTCATATTTACGTTTTAATTATCATTTACTTTTGTACGATAATTAAAAATATGACAATGAGTTTTTTAGACAAATTAAATGAACGATACGCTACTAAAGCTATGAATGGCGAAGTAGTTCCTCAAGAAAAAATAGATAACATTTTAGAGGCCATTAGGTTAGCACCAACATCGAGTGGATTACAACCTTTTGAAGTTTTTGTAGTTACAAATGATGATACTAAATCTAGTATCAAAGAAATTGCTTGGAATCAATCACAAGTTACAGATTGCTCCCATTTATTGGTATTTGCAGCTTGGGATAATTATACGGTATATCGTATTAATTATATGTTCGATTTAACAAACGAAATAAGAGGATTTAAAAATGAAGGTTGGGAAAACTATCGTCAAATGTTGTTAGATGGTTATCCTAAACGTGATCCTGAAACGAACTTTGAACATGCTGCAAGACAAACCTATATTGCATTTATGGCTGCCATTACCCAAGCTGCATACGAAGGTTTAGATAGTACACCAATGGAAGGATTTGATTCTAAAGCATTAGATAAAATTCTAGGATTGCGCGAAAAAGGATTACGAAGTACACTTCTATTACCAATAGGCTATAAAGACGCAGATAAAGATTGGTTAGTCAACCTTGTAAAGGTTAGAAAACCAATGGAGAAATTAGTAACATTTATATAAATCAAACCATGAAGAGAAAAATAATATTAATAATTGTAAGCATCATCATACTAGCTTTTATTGTCTTATACTTTACATCGAGACCAACAGAAACTGAAGACGGATCTTATATTCCATCACCATTAGCATTAAAATTAGCAACATCTCCAACTACGGATTTTGATAATACTGTTTATGAAAATAAGTACACTGGAAATAAAAAGGTGTTAATGATTTGCACAGAGCAGAAAAACATGACCATGGCTAATGGTAAAAAGTTCTCAACTGGAAATCATCCTGTCGAAATACTTTTACCTGTGCTACATTTAAGAAATGCTGGCTTTGAAGTAGATGTTGTAACACCTAATGGCAAACCAGTAGTTATAGAACAATGGGCAATGCCAGAAAATGATGAACATGTAAAAGCAATATATGTTGAATTCAAAAGTAAATTTGAAAATCCAGGAAGCTTATCAGATTTTGTTTCAAACACAATGAGTGAAAGTACAGATTATGCTGCCATATTTATTCCTGGAGGTCATGGAGCAATGCTAGGACTACCAGAAAACAATGATGTGAATAAACTAATAAACTGGTCGTACAATAATGATATGTTTACTCTTGCTATTTGTCATGGTCCAGCAACATTATTAGCAGCTGGCTTAAACAGCAACAAAGATGATTATGTATATAAAGGTTATAAAATTGCTTCATTTCCAGATGCTGTGGATGAGCAAGGACCAATGATTGGTTATACACCTGGTCATATGCCATACAAGTATGGAGAAAAGCTAAACAACTTGGGAGTTACAATCATCAACGAAGAAGCTGACAATACAGTTCATAAAGACCGAAAATTAATTACAGGAGCTAGTCCTTTAGCTGCTAATGATTTTGGGAAATTAGCCGCAACCGAATTACTTAAAGAAGTAAATAAATAAAAACTACCGCCAACAAGTGTATAAGTAATAGCAACTTGAGTTTTAATTCAAGTCGCTATTACTTTTTATTTTGTAAATTACTTTCCGAAAAAGTAGTGTTTTTAATTCGCTACTACTCATACACAAATACGTTAACAATTATGACCATGTACTGAAATAAGGCTCATAATTTCAAATAATTATATATAAAAACTTACTTTTCTCGAGATATTGTGTTTTAATATTGTAACTATGTACTTTTTGTAATCGGCTTGATTTAGCAATTTTACATAATTCAATAAATAATCATATCTATTTAAGTTTAAAATTTATAATCTATCGACATAACATTAGATAATAATTTCTAGGTATAAAAATAGGCATTGTAAAAAATACCCACACGCGACTCAAAGAGAGTATTATATAAATTTAAAATATAAAAAATGATTAAAAAAACAATGAAAATGATGTCAGTTGTATTTGCAGCATCAATGTTATTAACTTCTTGCTATTCGTACACAAGTGTTGTCGGTAGTGGATCTCAAGGAAACAATCAAACAACTAAATGGAATCATTACGTGATTTATGGTTTAGCACCAGTTGGCGTTTCTGATTCAAAACAAATGGCTGATGGAGCGAAAAATTATACTGTCCACACTAGACAATCTTTTGTAAATGGATTAGTTTCCGCAATAACTTTTGGGATTTACACACCAACGGTTACTACCGTTACAAAATAATCACTTTGAAAAGAAGAAGGTCTTGTCTTTAGACCTTCTTCTTAACTAAAGAACACATATGAAAAAGATTTTTTTTTACATCTCAATAATCATTTCTCTAGTCTTACTAATTAATATAATTTCAATTATTGTCACTGATATGCAGAGATTAACTGAATATGGCTTTGGGTATTTAACAGGGAAGATTATATTGTTTTTTATATTTATTTCTGTTGGTTTTTTAACTAGAGAAAACATTTTCAATAAGAAAACTGAATAAATTTAAAAAAGTACTGTTTACAACACCGGCTATAGTTCAGCGTGGCGACGGTGTAAAAAACGAAAGTAAAACCTATATTTAACCTGATTTCTCTGCGGAATAGTCCTGCGGACGATTCCACGCCGAAACCATAGCCAAACCGTTGTTGTAGTACATTTAAAAAAAAGCGAAGTCTAAAATGAAAACACTATAGAAAAGCCTGTATAGTTTACCTTATTATCAAATCCAACTGCCCCATTTTGTAATTGAATTTTTGCCTTTTCTTTGTGTTTACCTTTTGCAATAAATAGAGGAATACTGCTCAGAGTAGTAGCTGCTCCTAAATAAGATAACCAAAGACCTTTGTTATTATTTGTGTTGTCATCACTAAAAATATTATTCAAATCCTCGCTCACATTAATTCCAATTCCTGCAACAATCATAGCTATTCCTCCACTTAAAGTTATCCATGCAGCTGTATTGTTTGCTTTCTTTTTACTAATATGAAAATCATATATTTCTTGAGGAGATTGATCTTTTTCCTCTGTCAAAACTTGTCCTAGGGAAATGTTAAAAAACCATAAACAAAAAATCAAAATAATTAGCCTTGTTTTCATAGTTATATTGTTTTAATATTAAGATTACAACTAAATATAGGTTACAACTAAATATCGTTTAAGGCAATGATATTTATCATTATAGTCAATTCATAGAACGAAACAGAAGCCTTTAATGAAAAATTATTTTAGAAAAAACGTACTACAACAAAGCACTGAGTTAAAAAAACAGCAGTTAAGAGCTAAATCTAAAATTAGTTCTTTTCTGCTATCTTTGTTTTAAACGGATAAATAGCAACAATAATCTGTTACTTTTCATACACAAAACCGCAAGCTAAAATAATACATAAATGAAACACACGTATCACATTCACGGAATGACATGCAGCAGTTGTTGTAGTCACGTAGAAAAAGTGCTTTCTGAAGTGAAAGGTGTTTCAAATGTAACAATTCATTTAAAACAAGCAGTAGCTACAATTGAAATGGAGTCATATATTCCAATCGAAACCTTTCAAGAAGCATTAAAAAATGATGGAGCCAGATACGGTATTGATAGACAAGGTGAACATCATCATTTAGAAACTAAAAAAGAAAAACAACCAAAAGTAAAAGGCACAGGTACGTTTTATTGTCCTATGCATTGCGAAGGGTATAAAACTTATGCCAAAGCAGGAGATTGTCCTGTTTGCGGAATGAACTTAGTGCCAATGCAACCAGATGTTTCAGTAGAGGAAAAAAACTATAAAAAGCTATTAAATAAGTTTTGGATTGCAACTGCATTTACATTGCCTATTTTCTTAATTGCTATGAGCGAAATGCTCACGAACAATCCATTGTATGATATATTAGATCAAAAAAGTTGGAATTGGGTTCAGTTTGGCCTATCCATTCCAGTTCTTTTTTATGCCACTTGGATGTTCTTTGAAAGAACTTTTAAAAGTATCAGAACCTGGAATCTCAATATGTTTACGCTTATTGGAATAGGTTCAGGTGTGGCTTGGCTATTTAGTGTATTTGGAATGTTTTTTCCTGATTTTTTTCCCGCACAATTCAAAACAGAATCGGGAGTAGTACACGTTTATTTTGAAGCTGCAACTGTTATTTTAACATTGGTTTTAATGGGGCAATTGTTAGAAGCACGTGCACATAGTGAGACCAATTCTGCAGTAAAAAAATTATTAAAATTAGCACCTAACAAAGCCATAAAAATAATAGATGGCAAAGAAGTTGAAGTCAGTATTGATAGGATAGTGTTAAATGATATTCTAAAAGTAAAACCAGGCGATAAAATCCCTGTAGATGGTTCAATAATAGAAGGCGTAACAACCATTGACGAATCTATGATTACAGGTGAACCTATTCCAGTAAATAAATCTAAAGATAGTAAGGTAAGTAGTGGTACTATAAATGGAAATAAATCCTTTTTAATGAAAGCTGAAAAGGTAGGAAGTGATACACTATTATCACAAATCATTCATATGGTTAACGATGCAAGTCGTAGTCGTGCACCCATTCAAAATTTAGCAGATAAAGTTTCGAGGTACTTCGTGCCAGTTGTAGTAATCATATCAATAATTACATGCATTGCATGGTCTGTTTGGGGACCAGAACCCGCTTATGTGTATGCGTTTGTAAATGCAATTGCAGTTCTTATCATTGCGTGTCCTTGTGCATTAGGCTTAGCAACACCAATGTCTGTAATGGTTGGTGTGGGCAAAGGTGCTCAAAATGGAGTACTAATCAAAAATGCGGAAGCTCTTGAAAAAATGAACAAGGTAAATACCCTAATAGTTGACAAAACTGGAACCATTACTGAAGGTAAACCAACCGTGGAAACAATAGGTGCTTTTAGTCATACTTTAAATAAAAAAGAGCTACTTCAATACATCGTGTCATTAAATACCAATAGCGAGCATCCATTAGCTGAAGCCACTGTAAAATATGGAAAAAAACACAAGATTGAAATGTTAAAGTCTACAGGTTTTAGTGCAGTTACAGGAAAAGGTGTTGAAGCAACAATAGATGGTAAAAAAGTATCATTAGGTAATCCTGGAATGATGATCTATGCAAATGCAGACATGACATCTACAATGAAAACGGAAGCTAAAACTTACCAAAAGCAAGGCAAAACAGTTTCCTTTTTGTCAATAGAAGAAACCGTTGTTGGTTATGTAGTTATTGGCGATAAGATAAAAGAAACAAGTGCTAAAGCTATTAAAACACTTCAGGATAAAGGGATTGATATTATAATGCTAACAGGCGACAATCACGATACAGCACAAGCAGTAGCATCAGAACTTAATCTGTCAGATTTTAAAGCCAGTATGTTACCAGAAGATAAGCTCAAAGAAGTAGAGCAACTGCAAGAAAAAGGAAAAGTTGTAGCAATGGCGGGTGATGGCATTAATGATGCACCAGCATTGGCAAAAAGTGATGTAGGTATTGCAATGGGCACAGGAACAGATGTAGCGATAGAAAGTTCAATGATAACTTTAGTAAAAGGCGATTTACAGGGTATTGCAAAAGCAAGAAATTTAAGTACTGTAGTGATGAAAAACATTAAGCAGAATCTGTTTTTTGCACTTATCTATAACACATTGGGTGTGCCCATAGCAGCAGGTATTTTGTTTCCATTCTTTGGAATACTACTCTCGCCAATGATAGCAGCGTTAGCAATGAGTTTTAGCTCGGTATCTGTAATAGCAAACGCATTAAGATTAAGAACGATAAAAATAGAGTGATACATAGCTAACAGAGAACAATGTGTATCATTAATTGCCTTGGTGTTAGGACATTTGAAAAATTAATTCGGAATTTTCTCTAACAAGTTTTTGTTTACCAAATTAGTAGCGTGTTGAATCACGCAACCAATCATACTCAAAACCACAAGCTCACCCCACAATATAACAACTACTTCAAACTCCGTAAAATAAAATCCACCTTTTTATTGGTGTTCTTATTTTCAGCATAAGAATCTGTAATGTGTTTTGCAGGAACGGCGAGTCCTTTTTTAATAAGCGATTTGATATCATCCACATATTCAAGAGTCACTTTGCCAGTTAGTAGTAAACTTAAATCTTTCCCATCATGGTAATAATCATAAACCTTTTTAAGTCCTGTTAAGTATAAATAATCTTTAGTAAATCCACCGCCTCGATGTGCTCTAACGGTAATATAAAAAGCTTCTTCGCGCTCTAAATCGTATTGGTTATGCAACAATCTAAAAGTTCTGGAAAAAGAATACCCTTTAGCCAAGCTATCTACAGCTATAACACGATAGGCTAATTCTTTTAAACGCGTTATGGTTAAATTATTACTCATATATTCTGAAAAAACTGCCAAACCTTCTTGGGTTTCTTCGTTATTAGGAAAACCATGCGAAAATATTTTTAACGGATGCAACAAGCCGTTCATAGTCGTTACCATGTGCACACCAATTTCATGATTGGTAAGCACCGCAATTTCGTTATCAGAATAGGTATGGTTGCTGTTTAAAACCAAAGTTTTGATATTATTCAACACCATGGCTATGGCCGAAATTTTATCAGAATGCTTGATGTTATAACTAAAATCGTATTTCTCTGAAAATGTTTTAAAAAACACTTCAGATTCAGTAGCAGTATACTTTGGTTGAAACGCTGAAATATCTTTATTTTCATCTTTAAAATGAAGAATAAATTTAGCATTTTCAACGTCTTTTTCTGTGGGTGTTCCAAAACAATGCAAACAGTTATAATAGAATTTTTTACCGCTCCCAATAGTCTCAATACATTGTATTAATCCTGAATAGGCATAAATAATATCTTCATATAAATTTTTAACTTCAGCATCTTCAATAAGCTCTAATGCTTGTGTAAACAACTCTCTGTGCAACTTGAATCTATCAAAATTTATAGCTGGATATTTAAAAACAGGATCTGTTAAATATTTAGATGAAAAAAAATGCGTTTTCTCTTCTTCAATATTTATAGGATTCACATAACTAAGCAATTCAATTTGCTTAACTAAGGCATCAATATTATTATCTATTTCTAAAAGCACTGTAGTTACAGCCGTATTATCAATCTTCATTAAACTATCTTTTAAAACTTTTATGTAGGCTTAAAGCATGCTCTGGTATACGCTTTGCTAATGCTACCTCAACGGCACTTACAACTTCAGGGTAAATAATTTGCTCATATTCATCGCAATACACCTTAGCAATTTCGGTTGCCAAAACTAATGTGTTTTTAAAATTATTTGTAATAAATTTTAAGAAATACCCATTACCTTGGAATGTATCGTTAATTAAGGACGTCGATTTTATATGATTTGGAAATTCTATTTCTGATAGACTTTGTCGCCACTGTTCTATAACATCACCAAAACGCGCATGGTCCAGGTTACTCGTCCCTAAATTCCAAGTGGGCACTTCCCTATCCCAACGTTTCCAATTATAACTATGCATGTCGTATACGGTACAAAATCCAAATTTAGACTCCAACGTTTCTATTAAAGCATGAACAACTTTATAAAAACAAGCATGTTTTTGAAGACTTTTTGCTTTCATATGTTCAGAAAGTGGTTCACGCCATAATTGTTTTCCCCAAGCGGTTTCAAAAACGGCATCCTCTGGCGCGCGATTTAAATCGTATTCAAACCTTGAATCGCATCCAGCAATGACTATGGGATGCGATTTAACCATATGTTTAGTTTCAGGGTCTTCTTCATACCAACGCTCATATTCTGTGTGGATACAGTTATTCCAAAGCTCTTTTCTAAACTGGTGTCCGTCATGAATGGCGGCACAGGCATAAGGCACATACGCATCAATTTTTATAGTAAATGAATAATCTGATGATACGGCTTCAAAAGTATCTCTAGATTCAATTTTAGAAATGATTTCTGAAACACTTAACCTATCCATTTTTTAAAATTTTTTTAAGTTGCATATAGACCATTTGCTCCATAACATCATATTCGCCATCAGCAAAAGCCATTAATTTAATATCAGCAAACAAATCTGCCAAATCATTTCTGTAGTAATCATGTGTTTTTACAGCTTCAATTATATTTTGAATACTCTGATAATCGCTATCCTTTTCAAATTGATCTGTTACCCGTTTGTATACGTTTTTATCTACACGATTTAAAATGTATTGGGTTTCTGTTCTAGACTGATTTAAATCTGCATTGGAAACATATATTAAAATATAAGCCAGCAATTCGTCTTTTGTCCAAGTACTTGGCATTTTCATATCTCCAGTTGTTAAGGTTCCCCATTCGGTCCATGAACCATCATAAACAGATATGTTTTTATATCCAGAAATTTCGGCACCTAAAGCCAAAACACATGCGGTAAGTCCTGAACCGCACGAAAAAATAATATTGTCGCTTTTATTGGCAACCATATAAAAAGTCTTTGCTAAATCTTTTTTGGATTTTAGAAGCCCATTTTCCAATAAATCTGTATAAGGTAGATTAACAGAATTGGGAATTGTACCCATCCGTAATCCTTCCCTAGGTTCTGGTTCCGTGCAATTAAAACGTCCTGCTGAACGTGCATCGATAATATTATGGGTTTTGTTTTTTGAAGCCTTTTGAATATCATCAAAAAACTGCATATATCCTGGTTGAAGATGCGCCTCAAAATCTCCTACTACACCATCAAAATTCTGCATTAACGCTGTATTGTAATTGGCTTTTTTCCATGCTGGAAAGCCACCATTTAAAACAGCAACATTTTGAAAACCAAAAGCTTTAAATAGCCACCATACTCGAGCACTAGAATAAATACCTTTATCGTCATAAACTACAATAACGCTATCCTTATTTATACCCAAGGCTCTAGCTTCTTTTTGAAATTGTTCTACCGAAGGAAACGCACTCGGAAACGGATTTGAGGTATCGCTAAACTTCTTCTTAATATCAAAAAATCTAGCCTTTGGAATTTGCTCTAATGTAATATCAAAAACCTTGTTAATCGTTCCATCTAATATAACAAGATTATTAGCGTGACTATGCTCATGAAGCCATTCTACTGAAACGATTGGTGATGTTAATGTTATTTTGGAACTCATTATTCTACTAAAAAATTAAACACAAACACTAAATATTATGAGATGTCTCATTCATACCTCATTTCGACATGACACAAAAATTAATTAGCATATTTTATTAAGCGTCTTGAACTGTTTTACGAAGTCTGGTACGTCTATCAAAAGCTTGAAGTTTATCTAAAACCTTCATTTCTAAAAAGTCAATAACCTTTTCTTCAATTTTCACTTTTAGTTTATATACTTTATTGATATAGGTAATACCGCCTGGCGACATAACATTAACTTCTACTAATTTACCACCAATAACATCAATCCCTACAAAAAAGAGCCCATCGTTGACTAGTTTAGGGCCTATCTGCTTACATAATGCCTTTTCTGTTTTTGTTAAAGCATGCCTTTGTACGCTTCCTCCTGCTGATACATTCGATCGGTGGTCATCATTTCCTGGAACACGTTTCATAGCGCCTACAGGTTCGCCATTTAAAATTAAAATACGGACATCGCCTTGATCTGCGCCTTCAATATAATCTTGAAGAATAACATAATTAGAAGATCCATCACCACTGGTAATATAAAAATCAAGTAGGGAATTAATATTGCTCATGGCCGATTTTTCGATAAGAATTACCCCCGAACCTCCAAAACCATTTAATGGTTTCAAAATCATTTTATCAGATTTTGACTCTTTAATCTGTTTAATTAAATAACGTTTACTTTTTGATACGTGCGTTGCAGGTATAATATTACTGTGTGCATCACCAAAGGCCGCTGTATACAATTTATTGTTTGCTTCGCGCATGCCCTCAAGAGAGTTCATAATAAAAACATCATCTTTCACAGAATCTAAGAAATTAAGCATGATAGGGTCTAAAGGTGGATTAGCTCTAAAGAAAATAACATCAAAACCTGCTAGCGGAAGCATTTCTTCTCGCAATTCGGCTTTTTTATAAAATGATTTTAAAGAACCTGGTGTTTTTTCCATTCGCCCAATAACTCTACAATTAGCTGTCGTTACACTATTTCTAATCGTTAAATCGGCAGGAACACACATGGCAACGCCATGTTTACGTTTAACACATTCTTTTATCAAGGCAAGAGTTGTATCGTTATCAGGGTCAATTTCTTCCCAAGGATACATTATAAAACAAACATTCATTTTTTATTTTTTTGGTTGATTATAAAGTTAAAGGATTTTTAGTTTATCCCAAAATTCTATTAAAGGTTCTTTTTTGGCGTTACCACAAGGGTCGGGCTTTCCGTTACAAGTCCTCGTGCCTGTGGGCTTTCCTCTACAATCCCTAACGCACCTGTCCGCCAAGTAACGTTTTATTTTACCTCATCATAATGGTCATCCCACTCTTTGGGTTTTGGCTCATGCAATTTGTTTAGAGACTTAGCTACTATCATAGACACTGTGGCATCACCAGTAACATTTACAACGGTCCTACACATATCCAAAGGTCGGTCTACTGCAAAAATAAGCGCAAGCCCAATAGGCAATAACTCAGCCGGAAAACCAATAGACTCCAATACAATAACAAGCATAACCATACCTGCACTTGGCACGGCAGCACTACCAATAGACGCTAATAATGCTGTAGCCACAATAACAAGTTGGTTGGTAAACGTTAAGCCTTCTGGCCAAATAACTTGCATAATAAATACAGCCGCTATTCCCTGATACAGACTCGTTCCGTCCATATTTACAGTAGCACCAACAGGTAATACAAAACCTGATACTTCTTTATCCACACCTAAATGCTCTTCAACACGTTCCATAGTTACAGGCAAGGTTGCTGCACTACTACTAGTTGAAAACGCCAATAATTGTGCTGGACTTATCTGCTTTAAAAACCACAACGGTGATTTTTTTGTGTAAACGCTTACTAAAATAAGGTAGAAACCAATCATTAAAATAAGACCTCCAATAACACAGAAGGCATAAAAAAGCAGTTTAATTAAAATCTCTACATCATCAAAAGCAATAATAACATTTGCTAATAATGCAAACACCGCATAAGGCGCAAAAAGCATGATTAAATCTACCATTTTCATAACCACTTCATTAAGCGAGTCGAAAAAATCAACCAAAGGCTTTGCTTTCTTTTCACCTATTAATAGCAAGCAGATACCAACAAACAATGCAAAAAAGATAACTTGTAGCATAGAGGCTTCTACAAAAGATTTAAAAATATTACTCGGAAAAATATCAACTAAAGCCTGCAATGGCCCAGCTTCTTTTTGAGCTGAGGCTTTCATTAACTTATCGGTTACACCAGCATCGTTTTCGTATTTTAGTTTAATTTTTTCAATGGTCTCTTGTGGCATACCATCTCCTGGTTTAATAATATTTACAATACTCAAACCAATAACTATAGCAACCAAAGTCGTTGCAATATAAATACCAATAGTTCGTAAACCCATGGATTTAATTTTAGATATATCCTTTAAATCTGAAATCCCTTTAATTAAAGAGGCCAGAATTAAAGGCACAGCAATAAGTTTTAAAAGATTAATAAATATGGTTCCAAAAGGCGCTATCCAATCGGAGACGATGTTTTTTCCACCATCAACAGTATTCATAATAAACCCAAAAATGATTCCGAGAACCATTCCTATAATAATCTTCCAATGTAATGCTAGTTTTTTCATAAAGCCTCTCATAAGCTCTCCAAAGGAGAGAAATTTGTTAGTTTAAATGTTGCAGTATTATTTATTATCAAAAATAATTTGAGACAAGATAAGTATTTTTAATGTGTTTAGAATATAGCTTTAATCTTCATTTTAGATTATAGAAGTTTGATCTAAAAAAAGATATCATCATAGGAATTGCTATGTAATTAGGAATTAGGACTCTACAAATTACACATCCTTAGGCTTCTATAATAATTATATTTACAAACCTTTAAAAGTAAAGCGTTTTAAAAATCTAAGTATCCAAACACTAACAACTAATTTACACATTAAACAAGAAGTGCATTACATCGCCATCTTTAACAATGTAATTTTTCCCTTCAACACGCATTTTACCAGCTTCTTTTACTTTGGCTTCACTGCCATATTGCACATAATCATCATAACCAATAACTTCGGCACGAATAAAGCCTTTTTCAAAATCGGTATGAATTACGCCTGCTGCTTGAGGTCCAGTGGCCCCTATATCAACAGTCCAAGCACGAACTTCTTTTACACCAGCCGTAAAATACGTTTGTTGGTTTAGTAATTTATAGGCAGAACGAATTAATTTTGCCGCTCCAGCTTCTTCCAAACCTATATCTTGAAGAAACATTTGGCGCTCTTCGTAGTCATCTAACTCATTAATATCGGCTTCTGTTCCAACAGCTAGAACTAAAACTTCGGCATTTTCATCTTTAACAGCTTGCTTAACTTGCTCAACATAGGCATTTCCGGAAACTGCAGAACCTTCATCCACATTACAAACATACATAACAGGTTTATCTGTAATAAACTGCGACGGCTTAACATAATCGTTAGCATCATCTTCACTAAATTCTATAGCTCTAACCGATATTCCTGATTCTAGTCCCGCTTTTATTTTTAATAAAACAGCTTCTTCTTTTTGAGCTTCTTTATTTCCTGTTTTAGCAGCACGTTTTACTTTATCCAGCTTTTTTTCAACCGTTTCTAAATCTTTTAACTGCAATTCCATATCGATGGTTTCCTTATCGCGAATAGGGTTTACATTACCATCAACATGCACAATATTGTCATTATCAAAACAGCGTAAAACGTGCAAAATAGCATCGGTTTCACGGATATTAGCTAAAAACTGATTTCCTAAACCCTCACCTTTACTGGCACCTTTTACCAATCCTGCAATATCAACAATTTCTACTGTTGCTGGCATAACACGTTCCGGACTTACCAAAGACTCTAATTTTTCTAAACGTGGGTCTGGCACATTTACGACCCCAATATTGGGTTCTATAGTACAAAACGGAAAGTTAGCACTTTGCGCTTTTGCATTTGACAAACAATTAAATAAAGTCGATTTCCCGACGTTTGGTAATCCTACGATGCCTGCTTTCATTAATTCTGTATTTATTCCATTCCCGCTTTCGCTGGAATCAATATGTTATTAGTTCAAATTTTAAGACTGCAAATGTAGTTAATAAAATAGAATTCCACGATTTAAAAGTCGAGGTTACGACTGAAATTGGCTTTCTTGTAAAGACGAGAATGGTATTGGCACATGCTAACGATTTAAAACAAACCCTGAATAGAATTATATACAGAAAACTTGTAACATTACCCTGCTTTAATCGTTTAGTTGTTATACTATATCTTACATGAAACCTATTATTACATCTATTGCTTTTATTCTCTGTACTAGTTTTTTGTTTTCGCAGAATATAACGGCTAAACTAATTTCAAAAGAAAGTAAAAAACCCGTTCAGTATGCCAATATAAAAACAGGGCAATACAGTGGCGCTATTTCAAACGAAGAAGGTTTTTTTACCATCCGATCAAGAGATAAAACAAAAACCATTGAGATTAGCTGCATGGGCTTTAAAAACAAAACGCTGAGTATTCAAGAGATTAAAGCCCTGGGATTTGTAATTAAACTAGACGAAGCCATTAATCAACTTAGTGAGGTTTTAATAACCAATAAAAACCCCAATGCGATAAGCATTTTAGAAAAGGTAAGGTCTAAAATTTCTGAGAATTACGATAACAACCTAAACAAATACCAAATTTTCCATAGAAATACTGATCGCGTGGATTTTAAAAGTCTAACGTTTGAAATTGATAAAGCATCGCATGTGAGTTTTAAAGGCATTGATGAAGCCAATACGGCATTAATAAAAATGTCGGAAGACATTAAAACCAGTGATATGGTTCATTTCAAAGATTTTAAAGGCACCTTATATAACCTGAATCCTGATAGTAGTAAAATAGCCGTGAGCAAAGCCACAAAATTGTTTGATTATAAAAACAATTTTTCGATTGAAGACATTCAGAAAAAATCGCAAAGCATTATTTTAAAGTATTTGGACACTACCAAAACCTACAAGTTAAAAACGGGGTTGTTCAAAATTGAAGATTCCCTATCCTTGAAAGATGACCAGTTTAAAGAACTTGAGAAAAAGGAATACGACATACCTTATTTAAACACAGAGTCTAGAGCTTTGCTACAGAAAGCACAATTTTATGACACCTCTTTTTTAGATAATGTTATAAATCCTAAGTTATACGAATACATTTTTGAGGAGTCCACTTTAAATAATGGTGAGCTCACCTATATTATTCGTTTTATTCCAAGGAAAAGCAAATCCAAATACGCTGGTAAATTATACGTAAGTGAGGACACCTATGCCATTACCCGTGTAGATTACAGCTATTATAAAGGCAGGCACGGTGAGAAGCTGAACCTTAAATTGATTTTAGGCGTAAAATTTATAGCCAATGTTAGTGAAGGGATGCTTTTGTTTGAAAAAAACAGCAGAGGTAAATACCATCCTAAATATTTAAAACAAACAGTAGGTGCTTATTTTTATGTTAATAGATCTTTAAAGTTTATTGAAAATAGTCGCGCTAAAAACAAAACAAATTTTGATTTTAAAATTGAAGGAACCAACCGTAACAAAGAAGAACTATTATTTACTTCTAATGAAAAAATAACGATTGATGGGTTTAAGGCTATCCAGCAAGACGAAATTGTGCCTTATACCCTATTGAGTACTTTTAAAAACACCATTTGGGACGATGAAGACATTTTAGAGCCGTTACTGGAAATGAAGCGTTTTGGGGGTGCTGAGTAATGAATACTTGAGAATTGATTGAGCTGCGGTCTAGTATAAGAATAGTAGCGGATTTTTATGCACTAACTTTTCGGTTAAACAAAGACCTTCTTTATATTTACTAATTTCGTTTTAGCGATTAAACCGCTATTATTTTTATACATTGTTAGGTGCAGTTTTTATATTATTACACAATTTCCAGATGTAATATCTTTTTCCAGCTTTTTAAATTTATCCTCAATTACTTTTCCGTTGTTATAGCGAACTTTTATTCTTTCATTTCGCCCATATTTTTTATTAGAAATAAAAGGCAGTATTTGTTGAGTTGGTTTTGGATAAACAATATCGTTCATCTGCTCTTGAATTAATTTAAGAGCTTTTTCATCAATCATTGATGTCTTAGTTTCAAGACTTGAAAGTTTAATAACTTCAATAGTTTTGGTTGCAGTTAATTTAGCATTTACAACATCATTTTTAGTGTCATAAAAGATAGATAACCAATAATAAATTATTATGGATTCATAATTTAAAACTTCGTCATCAATTTGTTCAATTTGTTTTATAGTCTCAACACAAAGTTTAATTCCATCTTCGATTTTCTTTTCATCAAATAATTTTCTTATTGCTATTGCATAAATGTATAGATCATTAGCACTTATTCTATTAACTATAGTCTTGAATTTTTTAAAGTATTCAAAGAATATAATCGAATTCTCATTTTCAATAATTGCTAAATCATAATAAACTAGTTTTAGTACATCTTTTTCTTTTATATCTAAAAGAGATTCTAAAATTTGTTTAGAGTTATTAGATATTTTACTAGCTCTATACGCAATAAATGATTTATTAACTTCTTTATTGTATATGTATTTGTAGGAATATTTTAAAAGTTTTTTATATAAAGTATTATCATCTTTATCAAATAAATAACCTAAATAGTTTAATAAATGCCTTTCATTAAAACTCGTAGGATAAGTATTCTGATTTTCAAAAATTAAGTTATTTGAAATAATAGAATTAACTAACTCATTCTTATAATTTGTGTTTTCATTAGGTTTTAAATTATGTAATAAATGTTTTATGTATATCGAGTTTTGTGTATTTGCTAAATCATATGAAGATTGAAGTAACTTTATTCCTTCTAAATCATTTTCTTTTTCTTCTAATCTAATAACTGCTCTATGATATAGGCATATCGCCTTAAAGTTGTCTATTTCATCTGTTGTTCTATTTTCTTCAGCTTCGCTTTCGATTTCAATAGCAGATTCAATTAAATCATTAAAAAGTGAATCAGCTTTTTTTGAATCAGAATTTAATGTATTTATGGCAATGTTGTAAAGTGCATTTTGATAATAAAAATCATTTGTCTTAGTTTCTATAACTGTCTCTAAATCTTTATATCCTTCAGATGGGTTTCCAGATGCAATTTTACAAACACCTACCATAGATAATGCCTTTCTTTTATCCTCGGTGTCTGAAAAATCATAGACTAGATGTTTCAAAGTTTTTTCGTAATTTCTTATGTTATAATATGAAGCTCCAAGAAAATATTTAATTGTTTCTAAATCTTTATTAGAGGGAGAGTTATTCAATAGTGTTTCAAAAATTTCAATAGCTTCTTTGTATTCTTTTGAAACATATTTTGCAAGACCAAATGTGACTGTAATATCTTTTGATGATTTTTCAACACTATTAATCCAATCAATTGTCAAACTTTCTTTAATTATACGGTTCTTTATTTTTGTAGTTTTATTAAACTGTGAATTAATTATACCAAATAAGTAGAGTTTCTTTTTTAATTCGTCTGAAATATCATTTGTATTATTCTGTAATTGAATTATAGCCTGTCTAACGTCTTTATTAGATTTTACAAGTTCTCTTATGTGGTCAATAGGAGCAATGTCATATAGTGTTAAGTATTTCCCTTTTATTATTAGGCTAATGGATTCTTTTGTAATAGGTTTCTTTGATATTATTTGGTCTTCAATTTCAGAACAAATGTCAAATGTCAGCCTTGGATTACCATTAGTCCATTTGTAAATTTCATTTGAAATTGAGTTATCAATCTTTAATTTACTTTTTTTTATGAACGTATTGTGTTCTTCTAATGTAAAATCATCTAGATATATTTTATCCCCAATATTGAATGGAGATTTATTTCTATCCTTTATTAATTCTGTGGGTTCAATTACACCAGATAGAATATAAGTTAACCTTTCAAATTCTTCAAAGTTTGTTCTAGAAAAATAATTGCTTCTAATTTGAGCAAAAATATTATCTGAATAATCAGCAGTTCTTAGAGCATCTATCTCATCTAGTATGATAACAATATCTCCTTTGAAATGATTTAAAATAATTCGTAACGATTTTGAGTATTCTTTATGAGGAGGAAGAGAGTTTTTTCGTAATGAATATATTTCAGAAACTATAGGTTCGAAAATATCTTCAAATGTTTCTATAATAACATCTATAATATTTAAATAACATTCTCTTTCATATTTAAATGAGTTTGATAAATCAACATATGCAAATATTCTGTTGTCACTTTCTAACGTTCGTTTAGCGTTAATTAGCAAGTTCGTTTTTCCCATTTGCCTTGCTACCAATACGTAACCAGGTCTTTGCATCTCATCAACAATCCTTTTTAATTGTAAATCAGCATCTCTTTCAACGTATAAATGAGGAGGAATAGAAGTGTATTTTTTTAATATTTTCGTCATTTTAAACTATTTCTGAAATAACTTTTTCAACTACTTTTTTGATTGAGCTACTATCTAATTTTTTTCCAATAATAATTTTTTTAATTATTGCTTTTAATAATCTAGGAGAGTTTTTGGATTTACTAATTATATAATCTTTAGATGAATCTAAATTTATTTTTAAAGCGTTGCTTATTATCTCCAGAAGTAATACATTGTCCTCTTTCCACTCATCACAGCATATAAATTGAAAGTAATTACCTGCTTTAGAAATGTTCTTAATAATAGTTTTTGGGTTTGAAATAGTTGATACGACAAACTTTAATTCATTATTGTTTTTATTAGAGTAAAAAACAACAAGATTAATTAAAGATTCTGAAATGTCTTGGAGCAATTTATTTTCCTCAATAGCTAATTCGTCAATTACAATTACTATACTTTTTGAAGGGACTTTACATAATATATTTGCAATGTTTTTTATTATATTGTTTTCATTAGCCTGTCTGTCAATATTGAATTTATCTTCTATTGTACATAGAATATCATTTAAAACATCTTCAGGTGAATTTATTTTAGTAGGACTTAAATCACAATAGCAATACTCAACTTCATTAATTCTTAAATTTCTATTTACTAGAGTTGTTTTTCCTGAGCCAGATTTTCCAAAAACCCAAACATTTTCAATGTTAAGGGAATCATTAAAAGTTAAATCAATTGACCTTTCGAAATAGTAAGGTTCAACATCTTTGGAATAGTTATTAAATAATACTTTATTATAATCTACCTCAGTTATGCTTGTTTCAGCAGAACCTATATTTGAGATATATAAATCAATTTCAAAATTCAATTGATTCCATAGACTTTCAATATTGGTATAAGGTGCATAGAAGTGTTTTAAATCATTTAACTTGTTTTTAAATTTATTTATAGTTGGGTCTACTTTAGTTTTTATTTCTTTAAAGTATGTATGAATTTGTGGAGAAGAAATATTCTTAAAAGATTCCAAAGCAACATCGAATTCTTCTTCGGTATACATACCAATTTTACTATAACCCAATAAAACAAAAATATTACAAGACCTTATTTTTTCATTGTACTCGTCTTGTGACCTAGTTTTTGACATTTTTGTAGAAAGGTCTTCCCAGTTTTCTAAATGAATAAAATATCCAGAGTCAGAAATTATTTTGTTTTTTCGATTAATTCTTATTTCAAATTCCTTTCTGTCTTCTAACAATTCATTTGAAGAGGCTAAAAATATTTTTATTTTATTCATTCGTTTTTCTTGTATTCTCTATGTTTCTTCAAATTGCACCTAACAATAGTATAACCACAAGTTTATTTATTCATACTTCGTTAAAATACATACCTTTTAATATTTTACAACTAAGGATACGATACTAAAACAAATTTAATACAAATCCTACATTATTGAAAGTGAAGTTATAAACAGTTGTAAACAAAAAAATCCCAAGCCAAAGCTCAGGATTTAATTATCAATTTTAAATTGTAAATGCTCAATGCTTAGCCATCAGGATGCATAAATTTTTGTTTAGCCAAAAGTTCTTCTTCTGTTTCCACAACATCTTCATCAGGCACACAACAATCAACCGGGCAAACCGCGGCGCATTGTGGCTCATCATGAAACCCTTTACACTCCGTACACTTGTCTGGTACAATATAGTAAAGTTCATCGCTTACTGGTTCTTGAGCTTCATCAGCATCAACCTCATTACCGTTTGTTAAAACCACGGTCCCTTCTAAACTGGTACCGTCTTTATAGCGCCAATCGTCGGCACCTTCATATATTGCAGTATTAGGGCACTCAGGTTCGCAAGCACCACAATTTATACATTCGTCTGTTATTATAATTGCCATAGTAATTTTTATCTTTTAAAATTTAAGAACTCTGTAGAGATTCCTTAAATTTGCAGTTGCAAAAATAAAGCCAAAACCATTCATAACCAAATTAAGGATGCAATTACAAGAAAGAATTAATGCTTTTGTAAAATTAGGAGATTTTTTAAGGCAATTTTCTAATGAAGTAATCCAAAAAGCCGATAATGTTGAACACAACGACTTGTTTTTTGATGGCTTTAAACATCAGCTAAAATTAACCGAAGAGCACAACGGCTGGTTTACAAAAGAAAATATTCGGTTTGCTTTAGCCTCATGGTCAGAAGCCCTGAGCTCTAAAAATTTAAACACTTGGTTAAAACCTTATAACATAACAGAAGTAAACCCTAAGCAAGTCGCTATTATTATGGCAGGAAACATTCCGCTTGTAGGGTTTCATGATTTTTTATCGGTGCTTATTTCTGGTCATAACGTATTGGTAAAACAATCTTCGAACGATAAACACCTACTCCCCTTTTTAGCAAAATACTTAGAGTTGGTAGAACCACAATTTAAAGGCAACATGACCTTTACCGAAGCTAAAGTTGAAAATTTTGATGCTGTAATTGCTACAGGAAGCAATAATACTGCACGTTATTTTGAATACTATTTTAAAGACAAACCTTCTATTATTAGAAACAACAGAAACTCGGTTGCGGTTTTAACAGGTAATGAAACTAATGAAGCCTTAAAAAACCTATCAGAAGACATTTTTAGATATTACGGGTTAGGATGCAGAAATGTTTCCAAGCTATTTGTGCCAAAAGGCTATAAATTTGATGCGTTTTTTGAAGCCATATACCATTGGAACCCCATTATAAACAAAGCTAAATATGCCAATAATTACGATTATAATAAAGCCGTATATTTAATGAGCGAATTTGATATGCTAGAAAATGGGTTCTTTATGATTAAAGAAGATGAAAGCTATGCATCGCCAATAGCTACGCTTTTTTATGAATATTATGACAACAGTGAGCATTTAAAAACAAAATTAGCAGCTGATAAAGACCAAATTCAATGTATCGTTTCCAATGGATTTACAGAAAATGAAATTGCATTTGGAGCTACTCAAAAACCGCAACTTTGGGATTATGCGGATGATGAAGATTCTATTGAATTTTTGTTAGCAATTTGATGAAAAAATTATTGAATATTTAATATAAATTCCCCAATTAATTAGCAACTTTGCATCTTTAAATTTTACTACAAAAAATGAAAAAACATAACTTTAGTGCAGGACCAAGTATTTTACCACCAGAAGTTTTATTAAAAGCTTCGCAAGCCGTAGTTGATTATAATGGTAGTGGCTTATCATTAATAGAAATATCCCATAGAAGCAAAGACTTTGTTGATATTATGGAAAACGCTAGAGCTCTAGCATTAGAGTTACTTGGTTTGGAAGGCAAAGGTTATAAAGCATTGTTTTTACAAGGTGGAGCAAGCACACAATTTTTAATGGTTGCCCTTAACCTTTTAGAAAAAAGAGCAGGATATCTAAATTCTGGATCTTGGGCTGAAAAAGCCATCAAAGAAGCTAAAATTTATGATGATATCTATGAAGTTGGTTCCTCAAAAAGTGCTAACTATAATTATATTCCTAAAGGTTATGAAATCCCTGAGGATTATGATTATTTCCATTGTACATCAAACAACACCATTTTTGGTACTCAAATGAAATCATTTCCAAGAACCAATATCCCATTGGTTTGCGATATGAGTAGTGATATTTTTTCACGTACTTTAGATTTCTCACAATTTGACTTAATATATGCTGGAGCTCAGAAAAACATGGGACCTGCAGGAACAACCTTAGTTGTAGTTAAAGAAGATGTTTTAGGAAAAGTATCTCGTAAAATCCCTTCAATGATGGACTATAAAGTACATATTGATAAAGGAAGTATGTTTAATACCCCACCAGTATTTCCAGTGTACACATCAATGTTAACCTTAGAATGGTTAAAAGGACTTGGTGGTATAGCTGCTATTGAAAAGGAAAATGAAAAGAAATCACGTTTAATGTATTCTGAAATTGACTTAAATCCATTATTTAAAGGATTTGCAGCAAAAGAAGATCGATCAGACATGAATGCAACATTCACTTTAGAAAACGATAACCTTAAAGATACATTTGAAACCATGCTTAAAGAAGCAGGAATTAGCGCTGTAAACGGGCACCGTAGTGTTGGTGGTTATAGAGCATCAATGTATAACGCTTTACCACTAGATAGTGTAAAAGTGTTGGTAGAAGTCATGAGTGAATTAGAAAGCAAAGCTTAAAATAGTTTGCAGGATTCAGTCACAGTTGACCGTATTCACACAAACGTAAAAAATAAATTTAATTAAAAAGTATAAAGTCAATGAGTTGTTCAACTTAAAACTTTTAACTTTTAACTTTTAACTAGAAAAATGAAAGTATTAGCAAACGACGGTATTTCACAAAGCGGTATTGATGCCTTAGAAAAAGCAGGTTACGAAGTAATTACTACAACAGTGGCCCAAGAGCAATTAATAAACTACATTAACGAAAAAGACATTGCTGTTTTATTAGTACGTAGTGCAACAACAGTACGTAAAGATTTAATTGATGCCTGCCCAGGATTACAGATTATTGGTCGTGGTGGTGTTGGTATGGATAACATTGATGTAGAGTATGCAAGATCGCAAGGACGCAGTGTCATTAATACGCCTGCAGCATCTTCGCACTCTGTTGCCGAATTAGTATTTGGACATCTTTACGGATTATCTCGTTTTTTACATAATGCTAATAGAGAAATGCCTCTAGAAGGTGATAGTAATTTTAAAGGTTTAAAGAAAGCCTATGCAAAAGGCACCGAATTAAAAGGAAAAACCTTAGGTGTTTTAGGATTTGGTCGTATTGGTCAAGCTACAGCTAAAGTAGCCTTAGGTGCTGGAATGAAGGTTGTTGCTTTTGATCCGTTTTTAGAGCATGCTAATTTAGAATTAGACTTTTTTGATGGTCAAACTGTAAACTTCGATATAAAAACCATTTCTAAAGAAGATGTTTTAAAGCAAGCTGATTTTATTACATTACATGTTCCTGCTCAAAAAGATTATGTTATTGATGAAGCAGAATTTAACATGATGAAAGATGGTGTTATTATTGCAAATGCAGCACGCGGGGGTGTTCTTAATGAAGTAGCACTCGTAAAAGCTATTGAAAGTGGTAAAGTGGCTAGAGCGGCTTTAGATGTTTTTGAAAAAGAGCCAAAACCAGAAATGCAATTATTAATGAATCCTGCATTATCATTAACACCACATACTGGAGCTGCAACAAACGAAGCTCAAGATAGAATTGGTACAGAATTAGCGTCACAAATAATTAATATTCTTGGATAGATAAAAACAAATTGTGACCAAAATAGAATTATTGAGTCCTAACTCTAGAAGTTGGGACTTTTTTTGTACTTTAATCGTCCTCTTTTTAGGAAACTTTATTAATTAACACTTACAAAATAATCATGGCAGGAATTTTAGATTTATTAAACAGCGACTTAGGAAAAACTATAATTAACGGCGTAGCTGGTTCAACAGGAAACGATACCGATAAAACAAGTAGCGTATTAACAATGGCTTTACCAGTTTTAATGAAAGCTATGCAACGAAATGCTGCAACACCCCAAGGAGCAGAAGGCCTTATGGGCGCTATTCAAGGTAAGCACAATGGTAGCATTTTAGATAATCTAGGTGGATTATTTAGTGGTGGTGTTGATAATGATGTAAAACAAGATGGCGAAAAAATATTAGGGCATGTTCTAGGCGCTAAACAATTGGGTGTAGAAAAAGTATTAGGAGAAAAATCTGGATTAGATGCGGGTTCTGTTGCTAATATATTAAAAGTTGCAGCACCAATTTTAATGGGTGTTTTAGGAAACCAAGCCAAACAACAAAACGTAAGTTCCTCCAATGGTATAGGAGATTTGTTAGGTGGTCTTCTTGGTGGAAGTTCGTCACAAAATGAACAAAGTTTTTTAGAATCTGTTTTAGATGCCGATGGTGACGGAAGTGTTGTTGATGATGTCGCAGGAATGGTTCTTGGAAATGCGAGCAAAAAAGGCGGACTTGGTAGTCTACTAGGTGGTCTTTTTGGAGGAAAATAATATTTCCAATATATAAATGTATAAGAGCTGAACAGAATGTTCAGCTCTTTTTTTTTGTTAAAAACACTTAAAAACAAGTGTTTAAGAAACAGTTTTTGTAAATTTATTAAAAAGATAAAGGTGTTTAACTTACCGTAAAAGTCCGTTAACTCACAAGCAATACTTTTAAAAACTAAATTAAACACATTGAAAGCTATGAAAAAACTTTTCTATATATTACTTATTCCTGTGTTTGTTTTTAGTTGCAATACACCAAAAACAACTACAGAAAAAAAAGATGAACGCTTAGCAAATGTTAAACAGAATGATACGGTTACCATTGTTAATGACGAATTAGAATACCAAATCATCATTATAGAACCTGGTTTTAACACTTGGCTAATAAGCAGAGCGCAACCTGAGGGCTACTATTCCCAACAGTTTTTAGAGAATAGAAATTCTATTTATGTTACCGAATGGAACCAAAGAGTACAGCAACCACTAAGATTTGACCCTAGTTTGTATGAACTACCTATTGATTATCAATATGGTATAGATTACGGCTATGAAGTAAACTACAAACTTTATAATTATTTTATATATTTTCAAATAACATATAAGCAAAGATTAGGGCCTTTTGTTCCTAGAATTTAATTTCATTTTTGCTACTTTTGCATTCAAATTGCGATTGTGGAAAAATTAAAGAAACGTTGGGGCATAGAAAACAATTGGCAAATCATTGTCATTTTAATTGTTTTTGCAGTAACAGGTTCTACAGCCTCATATATTGGCAAACCTATATTAAACTACTTAAATATTACACAAGAAACGTTTTCAACGTTTGGGTATTGGGTTTTACGTATTGTTTTGCTATTCATTATGTATCAGTTTATGTTAGTCTTTTTTGGTTGGGTATTTGGTCAATATCAATTTTTTTGGAACTTTGAAAAGAAAATGCTTCGCAGAATAGGCTTTAAACGTTTTTTAGATTAATGAAATTATTAAAAGAACATATTGCTTTTAAAATTTTTACCCTTGTATTAACGGTTACATTACTGGTACCATCTGCTGTGAAATTCGCTCATATCTTTTCACATCATGAGCATGAAGTTTGTAATGGTAACCCAAAAACCCACTTTCATAAGTTAGATGTAGATTGTGAGTTCTATAAATTCAAACTTAATTCCCAATTTTACACAGCTAATGAGTATGTTGAATTTACTGTTTACAACTCATATTATAAAATAAATAAATTAACCTATAATTTCCTTAATAATCATCGGCAATTATCTTTTTCGTTAAGAGGCCCTCCTTGTTTAGTTTAAATCCACGCCCTTTTTTAAACTAAAAATATTAACAATGAAATATTACGCATTGATAGTAAGCTGCCTTGTATTTAGTATAGCTTATAGTCAAAAATGCATCTCTGAATTTTCAGGAAAGGTTGAAGATTTTCATGATGGTTCTGCTATTGTTGGAGCAACAATTTACATTGAGACACTGGACATTTATACGACAACAGATCTAAATGGTAATTTTACCATTAAAAATCTTTGTGATGAAAAAATAATGGTAACCGTATCTCATGTTGGATGTGAAACCAAACGATTGGATATTACCATTCAAGGAAACACTTTTTCTAAAATAAATTTAGAACATCATATTGAAGAACTCAATGAAATTACAGTACAGGGCCATTTAGATAAAAAGCAAACTAAAACAAGTCAGGAAACATTATTAAAAACTGAAGATTTAGAAAACTATAGTGCTTCTAGTTTAGGTGATGCCATAAAACAAATTAGTGGTGTATCATCATTAAACACAGGTAATACCATTGTAAAACCTGTAATAAACGGTTTGCATAGTAGTCGGGTTCTTATTGTAACTAATGGTGTGCGTTTACAAGATCAAGAATGGGGTGTAGAACATGCTCCAAACATTGATATTAATGCTTCAGGAAGTGTATCTGTCATAAAAGGTTCTGGGGCTTTGGCATTTGGTGGCGATGCTATTGGTGGTGTGGTGGTTTTAAACCCAAATCACATCGTTTTAAAGGATTCGTTATATGGAAAAACTATTGTTAGTGGACAAACCAACGGAAGAGGTTATAGTATAAATTCATCATTATCTAAAACTTATACTAAAGGTTGGTATATCAATGGACAAGCCAGTACAAAACGTTATGGCGATTTTAAAGCTCCAGATTACAACTTAACCAATTCAGGTTTAAAATCCTTAGGGTTTTCAATGAACACCGGTTTTAAAACTTTTGAAAAAGGGTTTAACATCTATTACAGTTATTTAAATAACGATATTGCTATTTTAGAATCGTCCCATATTGGAAATATTGAAGATTTGGTAAATGCCATTAATAGTCCACAGCCTCTTGTAATTAAAGACTTTAGTTATGACATTGGTTTGCCAAAACAAGATGTTACCCATCATTTAATTAAAGCAGGTTTTTATAAACGATTTAAAAAATTTGGGAAATTAGAAGTGCAATACGATTTTCAAAATAATAACCGTTTGGAATACGACCTCCGTATTGGAGATGATAGGTTTAAACCTGCTATAGATTTAACTTTAAAAACACATAGTATCAAGACCAGTTTAAAATTAGATACAAACATTGGGAACACTTATGAGTTTGGTATCTCAGCAAATTATCAAAATAATTTTGCAAATCCAGATACGGGCATTAGACGATTGATTCCTGATTATGATAAATACGATATAGGTGTATATGCAGTTTCAGATTTTATTTTGAATGATAAAACACATTTAGATTTTGGTATTCGTTATGATTTTAATCAATATGATACCAAAAAGTTTTATCTAAAAAGCAGATGGGATGAACGTGGTTATGATGCTGATTTCAGTAATATCATTATTGATGATTTACCCACACAGTGGCTTACCAATCCTAAGTTTGAGTATCATAACTTTTCCGCTTCAGCAGGAATAGCGTATAACTTAAACGATAGCAATACACTTATAGCAAACTATAGTTTATCAAATAGAGCACCAAATCCTTCAGAATTATTTAGTGACGGTTTACATCATTCAGCAGCACGAATTGAATTAGGCGATTTACGTATTACACAAGAAACTTCCAATAGAATTTCGGCTACTTACAAGTATCAAAAAAAACTACTACGTATACATCTTGATGCATTTTATAACTACATAAACAATTATATAGTTATAGAGCCAACTGGGACCCAGCAAACCATAAGAGGTGCCTTTCCTGTTTGGGAATATAAACAAACCAATGCGTCATTATTTGGTGTGGATTTAGATGTTAGTTATCAATTAAATGAGCATTGGGGTATTAGCAATAAATCATCTATAATAAAAGGGAATGATATTTCTAGAGATAGACCTTTAATAGATATACCTGCATTTAAAACCGTTAATACACTTAACTATACCAATAAAAAATGGTTGGATTTTAATACCGAATTACAAAGCGTATGGGTTTTAAGGCAAAACGAATTCCCAAATACTAATTTTGAAGCCTTTATACCTACAACAAATAATATGGTATTGGTAGATATTAGTACACCGCCATCTGCCTACAACATATTTCATTTAAAAAGTGACATAACCTTAAGTATGTCGCAAAAAACAAACTTAAACATTGCATTAAGCATTAATAACATTTTAAATACCTCTTACAGAGAATATCTTAACAGATTAAGATATTTTGCCGATGATTTAGGAAGGAATATTATGTTACAATTAAAATTAAATTATTAATAATTAATAAACAAAAAACATGAAAGTATTAAAAAAAATATTCGTTTTACCTCTAGTATTTACCGCATTAATTTTTAGCAGTTGTTCAAGTGATGATGACAATCCAGTACCTGTTGTTGAAGAAGAAGTGATTACTACTGTAAAGGTAACTTTAACCAATGGAAACGATGTGGTTATACTACAATCTACAGATTTAGATGGAGATGAAGGTCCTAATGCACCAATATTTAGTATTTCTGGACCATTAACCAAAGGAACTACTTATACAGGAAGAATCGAAGTTTTAAACGAAACAGAATCTCCTGCAGAGAACATTACTGAAGAAATTGAAGAATTAGATGAAGAACACCAATTTTTCTTCGCTACAGAAAATAACGTTGCAACATTTGCTTACAATGATTCTGATGGTAATGGTAACCCTGTTGGTTTAAACTTTACGTTAACAACTAATGCATCTGCAACAACAGGCACTATAACAGTAATATTACGCCATGAACCAAATAAAACGGCTAGTGGTGTTAGTGAAGGGGATATTACAAATGCTGGTGGATCTACCGATGTAGCTCCTACATTTAATGTAAGCGTGGAATAACACCATGTAGTGAAATTAGAAAAAAGAGACTGCTTTGACTCATAAAGCAGTCTCTTTTTTTATATCAAACATCATTAAACAACAAGACAGACAACCCTATAAACACTCTTCTTTTCTTATTATCAGTTTCTATATAAATTTCCTATTTCAATAACTTTAGCATAAATAATTTTTTAGAAATTATATTTATTGTTTTCTAGACTCCAATTTAATCTTGAAAATAGTATTTTTTACGAACATCTTTCACCACACAAAAAAGAACATTCATCACGATATAATTTATACGCGCTTACTTATAGTATTCTCTACCAATAATTTAACAAATTAAGCTTACATAAATCACTTATCGCTAATAAAATCAGAAAACCCTATTTAGCTAACATTTTAAAAAAACATGCATTTAATCGGATTTATTTGATTTTCACAGAGTAAAATTATATATTTGTAATCAATTACATAGCCCCAAGCTATCTTTATTTAACATATTATGGTAAAAACTACTTATTTATTTAGGTCAGCATTATTTGCTGCCAATTATCTGTTTTCATTTTTTTTATGTTCACTAAAAGCCCAAAAAGTATAATCTTTTTGTGCCATTTAATGCTATGATAAAAAAAGGATTGTTTTTTTTATCGTACCTCAAATCATACCTTTATGAAAACAGTTATAAAACCTATGCTACTAACATTTTTTTTAATGATATCTATGATATCATGCAATAATGAAGATACATTTATTGAACCCTATGGAGAAAATGATACTGAAGGTGTTGGAAGCGTAGAAGATGATGAAAATAATACTGAAGATTCAAACAATACAGACGATCGAACAGAAATATTTATAGATAGCGGTTCATCAACTACGGTGCAAAGCGCTATAGACGACTTAAGTGGCGATGGTATTATAACCGTGACAGGTTGGGTAACTATAGATTTAAATATTACGATTCCAAGCGGCATCTTATTAAGAGTCAATAATGGTGGAGGATTCAATATTAAAAGTGGTTCCACATTAACACTTCAAGGTCCTGTAAATGCTGGACTTTATAAGATTTTTGATAGTACTGTTAACTTTGTTAATGGTAGTGTTTCAGAAGTAAAATCTGAATGGTTTGGCACCGATGATATTGCTGTGAATTTTGCCTTATTGTCAGCAGTTACTATTCCTGTAAAAATCACCAATAACATTACTGTAAGTAGTGTTATTTTAATGAGCGACAATCAAACATTACGAATGTACGACGCCACTATATTTCCAGTTTCACCAGTAACAGGAGGTGCTGTAATAAAGAATAGAGAAGCATCAAACTCTAACATTAGTATTGAAGGCGGTTATATTAATGGCGAAAGCCTTACCGACGTGGCCTATGATGCTATATTATTTGAAAATGTAGATAATGCCTTAATAAAAGATCTGACTTGCTATAAAGTCCATATTAGATCCAGTCATGATACTGGGAATATTACATTAAATCATTGTACCTATTCTACCGTACAAAATTTTAAATCTTATGATACCTGGAAAGCAGGTATATATATAAGGTATGGACACCATAACCAAATTTTAGATTCTGAGATGAAAGGATGCCATGATTCTGGTATAGCACTTGTAAATAGTCATGATTCTATTATAGATGGAAATTATGTTGATAATTGTGGAACATCTAATGCTTCAAATATAGCTAGTGGAGCGGAAAGAATAATTGTGACAAACAATATTAGCGTCAATAGTTTAGGGGATGTTAATGGAAATGGAATTACTATGGGACATGCTGGTTTTCCTTCAACAGATGCCACCTGTTCAAATAATATTATAGTAAACAATACTGCAAAAGGTATTTTTTTACAAGCTGGCAATAATATGATCGTTAAAAACAATATTGTTATTAATAACGGTATTGATAACAATGGTACCAACTCAGGAGGTATTGCCAATTACTCCAAATCTAATTTAATAGAAGGCAACTACGTCATAGGAAATAGATTGGGTATTAGTTTACATAACGGATCGTTTAATATGGTTATTAAAAATAACAGTATTTTATCCAGTATTATTTATGGGATTAGAAATGATGGTGTAAATACAACAGTTCAAAACAATAGTTTAGGAAACACTACAAACATTTTTAATAACCCTGAAAAAAATAGCATAGCCAATTTAACATTCTCAAATAATAATGAAATGCCGCCAGTATTTCCTGTGGATTATTCATTTATATCCGATTTAAATCTTACCGATTTTCAAAATGAAATCTTAAGAAAACTCCTTAAGTTTTAACCAAATGACATTTTAAAAAAGTCTCATGTTTTATACTAAATCCATAAAACATTGAAACAATTAAGCATGAGCTTAATACCTAGTTAAGCTTTATCTAGAATAATTGGGCGATTCCTTAGTAATAGTTACATCATGCGGATGACTTTCGTTAATACCACTTGATGTAATTTTAACAAACTGTCCCGTTTCTTTTAAAGTTTGGATATCTTTTGCACCACAATACCCCATACCAGCGCGTAAACCACCTATAAATTGGTGAATACTTTCATATAAATCACCTTTATAAGGTACACGTCCTACAATACCTTCTGGCACTAATTTTTTAATATCGTCTTCCACATCCTGGAAATAACGGTCTTTACTACCTTCTTTCATGGCTTCGACAGAACCCATACCTCTATAAGACTTAAACTTTCTACCTTCGTAAATAATAGTTTCTCCTGGAGACTCTTTAGTTCCAGCTAAAAGTGAACCTAACATTACGGTATCTGCTCCTGCTGCAATAGCTTTAGGGATATCGCCAGTATAACGTATGCCGCCATCTGCAATTACAGGAACATCTGTACCTTTAAGCGCTGCAGCGACTTCCAATACAGCTGAGAATTGTGGAAACCCAACACCTGCAACAACACGAGTGGTACAAATAGAACCCGGTCCAATACCTACTTTAACCGCATCGGCTCCAGCTTCTACTAAATATTTAGCGGCTGCTCCTGTTGCTATATTACCAACAATAACATCTAATTCTGAAAATTTTAATTTAATTTCTTTTAAAACCCCAACAACACCTTTGGTATGACCATGTGCGGTATCAATAATTACAGCATCAACACCAGCATTAACTAAAGCTTCTGCCCTTTCAACAGCATCGCTTGTTACTCCAATGGCAGCGGCAACTCTTAAGCGTCCGTACTTATCTTTATTCGCATTTGGTTTTTGACTAAGCTTAGTAATATCTCTAAACGTTATTAAACCCGATAATTTAAAGTTATCATCAACAATTAATAATTTTTCAATTTTATGTTGTTGAAGAATTTCCTCCGCATCATGCAAAGACGTTCCAACTGCAGCCGTTACTAAGTTCTCACTCGTCATAACCTCTGTAATTGGTCTTTTATTATTGTGCTCAAAACGCAAATCTCTATTAGTTACAATACCTTTTAACGTTCCAGCTTCATCAACAATAGGAATTCCACCAATACCATATTCAGCCATGTATTTTTTTGCATGCTTTACTTTAGCTGTAAGCGGTAAAGTAACGGGATCAATAATCATCCCACTTTCTGCGCGCTTTACTTTTCTAACCTTTGCAGCTTGCGCTTCAATGGACATGTTTTTATGCAAGACGCCAATACCACCTTCTTGTGCCATAGCTATTGCCATTTTACTTTCGGTAACCGTATCCATAGCTGCCGAAATAATCGGTACATTAATAGTAATATTTCTTGTAAACTTTGTTTGAATATTTACTTCGCGAGGAAGTACTTCAGAAAATGCCGGGACTAATAGAACGTCATCATAGGTTAAACCTTCTCCGACTATTTTGTTTTCGTGTGCAGTCATGTTGCAATTACAGTTATAATTGCGTGCAAATATACAACTAAAATCTAAGTTTATATGTTAACTTATATCTGTTTTTAAAATAGGGTTTTAATATGGCTATCGTGTAGTTATATTTAGCTTCTAGATTAGATAACTCAGCATTAAATTTAGTTTATTGAAATTCCTTATTTTAGAATTCCCTCTTAGAATTTATAAGGGTTTACCGGAATGCCAATTACTTTTTTTGAAATAACTGCTTTAAGATAATTATTGTTGAAACCGTAAAAGTAAGTGTCATTAATATGCCTGAAAACATAACAATATATTTCATCCAAAGCATTCCTGTCCAAAGCAAATATAGTCCACCAAAGGTTAGAATTACTGAAACGAATGGTTCAACTATTAAAAATGTTTTAAGTTTTTTAGAGAGCTTGGTTATAGAAACCAACAATCCTACTAAAAAGAAAATAATAGACATTGAAAGTATATGGTTATGCACTAAAGTAAGCATTTCTTGTGGGCTTTTTTTAAAGCGCATAACTGTAGCATCCTCATCGTCTTCATTTCCTAAATACTGTTCTTCTATGCCGTTCGGGTTTGCTGAAGACGTTTCGCCAACAAATAGCAAACCTGTATAAAAACCAATACTTAATACAATAATAAATGCACCGATTAATAGTTTAATTTCTTTGGGAAGCGTAATTATTAATCCGTTTAACTGCATTCTAAAGAACATTTTTAGTTTGAAGGATTTTTAAAGATTCTAACAAATTATTCATGGCATTTGTCATAGAGCGTACAGAAATGGTTGCTCCAGAAATAGCTATAATGTTGTCACCATATTTAAGCGCATCACCACCTTTTTTTCCAATAAATTGCTTTAGCCAACGAGTACTACCAATTTCTCCACCATATTCCTCTCTGTAAATTAAAACTTTTGATTTTAAAACTATCAATTCCTTATCTAATAATACTAAATAATCAAATAAAGCCGTTTTACTAGGTGCATTGGAAAGGTAGGCATACCCTAAAAGTGTATTGTTTGCTTCTATTTTAAAAAGATTATTAGTTTCGAATTTTGAAGGTAAATCTTTAGCCGTTTCAGTAGGGATAGTAACCTCCGTAAAATTAAACGTTTCTATATTAAAACTTTTTTTAATTTCTTTATCTACTTTTTTCTGAATGTTTTTTGGCAAGCCGAAAGACATCAAGATTAAAGTTATAAGAAATATTGAAAGGTGTTTAAAATACATAATGCAAAAGTATTGTTTTTTATTGTTCTTACAAGTAAAATGCCTTTATGAGATTGGAGGTTTTATTAGTAACTTTATAATTATATTAGAACCAAACGCCTATACCAAAATTAAGTCTGTTTGCTACATCGCCTCCAGAAACGGCATTATCTCTAAATTGGTAATCACCTTTTAATACTACTCCAGGCGCAATATGATAACTAATCCCAGTTGTTAAATCATTTCGGTTGTATGCATCGTTTTGTTGTAAATCGCCATCAGTATCTGCGTGCGTATCGTACTGTTCATATCTAGCAAAAGCAAACAAACGTTGAGATTTTTCTTGAGGTAACAAATTATAAGCCGCCTCTAAATACCAACCTTGCAAGCCGCTACCTAAATCTTTTCCTGTTAAATTGTTATAAGCTTCAGTACCTGATAATGAACCATGTACATACTGACCACGTGCTGTAAAACGTTGAAATGCATAACGGGCATCTAACCCTATCATTGAAATACCAATATTAGCACCATCTATGGTTTCCACATCATCTTCAGCCTGTGTATCACCAAAATATCCTGAAAGCCCTAAACGCAATCCTGGAATTCCATAATAATCAAATTTCATAGACAATGTTGGACTATCAACAGTAGATTGAATGGCTTTTTGACGACCTCCACGTAAACCATTTGAACCTTTTAAATAACCATTTACACCACCTTCGCCATCAAAAGAAGTAGATTTAAAACCATTGAATACGTAAGCTTGGTATCCTAAAGAGATTTCATTAAACCGACCTGTTACACCAAAACCAATTTCTCTCCAAGTTGTTGGAATAATAACATTGTCTATAGCTGGCCTTTCTACACCGTTAAATGTTGTTGGTTCGTGGAACTCATTTATAATTCCAAAAGGCACCAGCATTAAACCACCACGTAAGCTAACATTAGGTGCAATACTATAATTTATAAAGGCTTGTTCTATAAATACTTCTTCTACATGCTCAAATTCAACTTCCGTTACAAACTGGGTTTTATCGTTAAATTTATAACCAAAAAGTAATACTAAACGTTGCACGTCTAACTCACCATTTAAAGCTTCTGGTTGATTATACGTTAATTCACCATAAGCACCAACTGTAACAGATTTTCCATAATTACCAGAAAGAATACGTTGAGCAGCATTTAATTGTTTTTGAGGATCAAAAGTGATTGAGTCCTGTACCGTTTGTGCATCTAACATCGATGCGACTAAGATTGAAAAAAGTAAAGTTAATTTTCTCATTTTAAAATTGATTTGCTGTTTTTATTTAGACTTATTATAAATAGTATCTCAAATGAAGTTGCAAATATAAAATCCATTTTTACTTATTCAAATTTTATTTAGAATAAATTTAAATAAAGATTTCAACAAGAAATTAAACCGTTTATTTTCAGGTATTTAATTATTTAAAAAATAAAAATTTAACATTTGGATAAAGTAAATGATCAATGATAATGATTAAAAATTTTGGATGCTTCATTATAAGCACTCTCAAAACTTAGAGCATTTAAATTATTATTTCCTTTTGCAGTAAAATAGGAAAGTAGTTTTTCAGTAGGCATATTTCCTGTAAGCTCGTCTTTTGCCATAGGACAGCCACCAAAGCCTTGAATGGCACCATCAAAACGATTACACCCTGCTTTATATGCAGCTTCAACTTTATCAAACCAAGAGGTTGGTGTAGTATGCAGATGTGCACCGAATTCTATATTGGGATATTTGGGAATTAAATTTGAAAACAAATAATCAATACTTTCTGGGTTTGAAGTTCCTACAGTATCACTGAGTGATAAAATCTTAACGCCCATATTGGCAAGTTTTTCTGTCCACTCCCCTACAATATCAACATTCCAAGGGTCACCATATGGATTTCCAAACCCCATAGAAATATAAACTACAACATCCTTATTGGATTTGTTAGCAATATTCAATATTTCAGAAAGAGTAATTACAGATTGTGCAATAGTTTTATGCGTATTACGCATTTGAAAATTCTCTGATATGGAGAACGGATAACCTAAATAATCAATTTCTGAATGTTTACATGCTGCTTCCGCACCACGTAAATTAGCTACAATAGCTAAAAGTTTACTTGTTGTTTTACTTAAATCCAATTGCGATAAAACTTCTGCAGTATCTACCATTTGTGGAATGGCTTTAGGCGATACAAAACTGCCAAAATCAATAGTATCAAAACCAACCCGTAATAAAGACTGTATATATTGTACTTTTTGCTCTGTTGGAATAAATTGCTTTATTCCTTGCATAGCATCACGTGGGCATTCAATTATTTTTATTGGATTAGGCATTTTATCTAAAAATATAGAACGATAAAAATACTATTATTTTTTTGAAAATTTAGTGCCTAAAATCCAATAAGACATTAATTGCTATTTAAGTTATTAAGCACATCATTTATTAATTTTATTGTAAGTGTTTTAAATAAATAACGACACAGTAAAAAACCTTAACCTTATTACTACAATGAAAAACTTTACATGTCTTTTTTCTTTATTAGTATGTGCTTTTGCTTTTGGCCAAAGTACTGCAAATTATAATATTGAATTTGAAAGCTTTTGGAATGCCACAGACCATGGTACGTTACCTAGTAACCCCCATTGGTCTCCTTTAGTTGGAGCAAATCATAAAAGTAGTATTACCTATTTTGAAATGGGCGGTATTGCAACTCAAGGTATTGAAAATATTGCTGAAACAGGTAATATAACTGAGTTTAGGAATAATGAAGTCAATCCAAGTATAACCAATGGCAATGCAGAACAGTTTATAAATGGTGGTGGTTTAGGAAGTGCCACTGGAAAAATAAATATTGATGGATTAGAAGTCAACGAAGATTTTCCGTTGTTAACATTAGTTTCTATGATTGCACCAAGTCCAGATTGGATTATTGGCATAAACGGTATTAACTTGAGAAATGCTAGTAATACAGATTGGAAAAGCTTAATTGAAATTGATTTATATATTTATGACGCAGGTACAGATAGTGGTACGAATTACAGTGATACAGATGCAGATATAACACCTCATATCCCCATTAATAGCCTAAAAGGTATTGCTCCATTTAATAATACTAGAATTGGTACGTTTAAAATTACGCTTCAATCTGTTTTAGGGGTTAATAACCTTACTAAATTCAGCAATACCAAAATTTATCCAAATCCTACAAATGGTTTGGCTACTATTTCAAATATTAAAAACAATGAATTAAACACTATTGAAATTTTTAATATTTTAGGACGATTGGTAAAAGAAATCCCCGTTAAACAAGGATTGACTAAAATAGATATGGATTTAACCAGCTTAAACAAAGGCGTGTATTTAGTAAATCTTAAAGCTTTTGATGGCGCTAGCAAAACCCAAAAACTAGTAATTAAGTAAGCTGAAATAACTATTGATAAAAAGGTTAACAAAACTTTTGTTTATAATTATTTAAAAATAACCATCAAATTGTTAAATAATCGAAAAAATTAACATTATAACGGCTTTATTATAGCTAATATTCAATTAGGTATACATTTGACATGCAAAATGTTTTACCCCAAATGAATATTTTAACCTCAAGACTTAACCTAACCGTCTTTTCAATATTTTTATTGTTAAGTGCTTTCACATTTTCTCAGAACAAGATTGAACCGAGTTGTGGTACTATCAGTTCTACTGAAACCATTGCCTATTACAAAAGTATTTCTGCTGAGTTAAAAAAACACGAACAAGATTTTTTAAGTTCTAAATATAACAAAGGTCCTGTGCCAACTACAAGTATAAACTCCATACCTGTTAAAGCACACGTTATTAGAAGATCGGATGGCTCTGGTGGACTTAGTCAATCTAGCTTAAATAATGCTATTACAAACCTAAACAATCAATACGCTGATGCTTATTTAGAGTTTTTCTTATGCGATGGTATTAATTACATAGACGATGATAGTTTATATCATTTTAAAAAAGAAAATGAAAACACATTAACAGAAACACATTATGTTTCTGGTTTAATAAACATTTACTTTACGGATTATATTGAAAATGATTCTGAACAAAGTATTTGTGGTTATAGTGATAATATGGGACGAAACGACCTTGTTGTAATAAACAATAGTTGTGCACTTAATAATTCTTCATTAGCACATGAATTAGGCCATTTTTTCTCTTTATTACATACACATGGTCCTAATAATGATACATTAACGACCGAGTTAGTTAATGGAAGTAATTGTGATACTGATGGCGATGGCATTTGCGATACACCTGCAGATCCAAAATTAACGAATTCGAATGTTGATGAGTTTTGTAATTACATAGGTTCTGAAACCGATGCAAACGGAGAGACTTTCAAACCAGATACCAACAACATTATGTCGTATGCTGATAAAAACTGTAGAACACAATTTTCGCCACAGCAATTAGCACGTATGTATGCGTTTTATATGACAACAAAAAATTATTTGGCCTGCTCTACCTTTAATGCTAATATTTCAGTAAATGAAAGTGAAACCTGTGAAGAATCACTAACTGTAAATTTTGAAAGTTTAAGTGAAAATATTACACAATGGGAATGGGATATTGATGCTGATGGTGTTGTTGACTATACTTCAAAAAATCCATCACACACTTATGAATCAGGTATTTATAGTGTCATTCTTAAAGTTTCAAATAAATCGAAAACCATTAAAAAAACGTTTACCAATTTTATTAAAGTAGGAACTCAAACGACTCTTTTTGATGAAAATTTTGAAGATTTTGATATGTTAGGAAACCATGGCTGGACAAATAACGATGTTTCTGGAAGTGGTTACCTTTGGTATACCAATGTTGGTGATACACAATCTAAAACTACAGGACCTACAAATTACAAAAAGGCTGAGGGCGGATTAAACACCTATATTTATGCAGAAGCCACTGGTGTAAACCCTGGTGATATAGCAGAATTTATTTCACCTTGTTTTACTGTTAATAATGAGAATAGTGAATTAGAGTTTTCATACCATATGTTTGGTAAACATATAGGAGAATTACACATAGATCTTAAAACTGAAGATGGTTATATTAATGATATAATTCCAGCACTTTATGGAAGTCAGCAGAATAATCAAGAGGATGCTTTTTTAACTAAATCCATTAATTTATCTGCATATACAAACCAAACTATTAAAGTTAGATTTAGAGCAGTAAGAGGTTCTAGTTGGGACGGTGATATTGCTATCGATAATATTTTTATTAAAACCATTGATGTTGCCATAACGGATGAATTTTATAAAGTATACCCTAACCCTGTTCGAGATGGAATTATTTTTATTAAAAGTAACGACCCAAAAAGAATTTCAACTTTTGAAGTTTCCAATTTAGTTGGTCAAACATTTTTGTCAGGAACAGTTACAAATCAACCTATTGATGTAAGTACTCTATCTTCAGGAACATATTTACTTATTTTAACCAATGGGGATTCCAGAGTCTTAAAAAGAATTATAAAATAATCACGATTATTTTTTAAGCAAAGCTTTATTAATACGCTTAATAAGACTTGGCCCTTCATAAATAAACCCTGTATAAATCTGAACTAAATCAGCACCAGCATCTATTTTTTCTAGAGCATCTTTAGCAGAATGAACGCCCCCTACGCCTATTATAGGAAACGCTTTTTTACTTTTATCAGAAAGGTATTTAATAACTTGAGTGCTCTTATCTTTTATAGGTTGTCCACTCAAACCACCATTACCAATACTTTCAAGTAAAGCATCAGAGGCTTTTAAACCAGTTCTGTCCGTAGAGGTATTACTAGCAATAACACCATCAAGTTTTGTAGTGGCAACCAGTTCAATAATTTCATCTAACTGATTGTTATTTAAATCTGGTGCAATTTTTAACAGGATAGGTTTTTGTTTTTCAAAAGTATGATTTGCTTTTTGTACGGCTCCTATAAGTTCTTCTAAATAATCCTTATCATTTAGTTTAGCATGACTGCCAACATTAGGACAGCTTACATTAAGCACAAAATAATCAACATAAGGGTGCAAGGCATTAAAACACTCTAAATAATCTTTAGTATAACCTTCTGGTTTCGTACTGGTGTTTTTTCCTATATTTCCACCAATAATCAGTTTGCCTTTATTCTTTTTAAGTTGTGTTATTGCAGCATCTAAACCTTCATTATTAAAGCCCATTCTATTAATAATGCCTTGGTCGTCTTTTAGCCTAAAAAGTCTTTTCTTAGGGTTTCCTTTTTGTGCTTTAGGGGTTACGGTCCCAATTTCAATAAAACCAAATCCAAAATTTGCCAATTCATTATACAACACTGCATTTTTATCAAAACCTGCGGCTAAACCTACGGGATTTTTAAATGTTAATCCCAATAATTTACGTTCTAACCGTGAATCATCAATAACATACAAACTTCTAAATATAGATGGCAATCCAGGGAATTTAGAGGTGATTTTTATTAATGAAAATGTAAAATGATGAATCTTTTCAGGGTCGAATGAAAAAAATAGAGGACGAAGTAAGCGTTTGTACATCAGTATTATTTATGCAAAAATAAGTCTAAATAAAAAATCAACCAATTCCAAAGACAAAAAAATTAATAATCGTAAATTTAGAGCCACAAAACTGTCTTTAATTGTTTTAATTAAGCAAAATATAATTAAAGCAAAATAATGCTAAACCTCATCTAAAATGATTTCAAAAGAATTTCTCATAAAACGCTTTGTAAGTTATGTAACTATTGATACAGAATCTGACCCAACATCAGATACCACACCTAGCACAAAAAAGCAATGGGACTTAGCAAATAAACTAGCAGAGGAACTCAAAAGTATTGGTATGAAAGATGTTGATATTGATGAAAACGCATACATCATGGCAACTTTACCAAGTAATGTTGACCATGATGTACCAACTATTGGATTTATATCGCATTTTGATACTTCCCCCGACTTTACAGGAGCTAACGTAAACCCTCAAATTATTAAAAATTATGATGGAGAAGATATTATTCTAAATGAAACAGAAAACATCATACTATCACCAGAGTATTTTGATGACTTATTACTATACAAAGGTCAGACATTAATTACTACAGATGGCACCACGCTATTAGGAGCTGATGATAAAGCTGGAATTTGCGAAATCGTTTCAGCTATGGAGTACCTCATCAATCACCCTGAAATTAAACATGGAAAAATTCGAGTTGGTTTTACACCCGACGAAGAAATTGGTAGAGGCGCTCACAAATTCGATGTTGAAAAGTTTGGAGCAGATTGGGCATATACTATGGACGGTAGCCAAATAGGTGAACTAGAATACGAAAACTTTAATGCAGCCAGTGCTGTTATTAAAGTAAAAGGAAAAATTGTTCATCCTGGATATGCCAAAGGAAAAATGATAAACTCCATGTACATTGCAACCGAATTTATAAACTCTATTCCTCGAATGGAAACCCCAGAACATACTGAGGGTTACCAAGGTTTTTTCCATTTGCATAATATGAAAGGTGATGTTGAAGAAACCATATTACAATATATTATCCGCGATCATGATAAAGGGCATTTTGAAGCGAGAAAAGAGGTTATGGTAAAATTGACCAACGAGCTTAATTCGCAATACGGTAGAGAGGTCATTACTACCGAAATTAAAGATCAGTATTTCAATATGAAAGAAAAAGTGGAACCCGTAATGCATATTGTCAATATTGCGGAAGAGGCCATGAAACAACTCAATATAGAACCGTTAATTAAAGCCATTCGTGGTGGAACAGACGGCTCTCAATTAAGTTATATGGGATTGCCTTGTCCTAATATTTTTGCTGGCGGACATAATTTTCATGGACGCTACGAATATGTCCCAGTAGAAAGTATGATTAAAGCCACTGAGGTTATTTGTAAGATAGCTGAATTAACAGCACGAAAAAATTAAAGTTTATTTAAGCCTGCGAGACAAGACTCCACAAAAAAAGCCTTTCATAAAAAATGAAAGGCTTTTACTTTTTGGGTGGAAGACCGGATTCGAACCGGCGACCCTTGGTACCACAAACCAATGCTCTAACCAACTGAGCTACAACCACCGTGTAACTGCATTTTGTAATGCGTGTGCAAATGTAATTGTTTTCAATCTTTTCTACAAAGACTTTTTTTAATATTTTCTAGAGAAAATGAAAATAAAATAGCCCCTAAAGCTAACTACTTTAAATCGAATAAACTATCTACTGCAACATAGCGTTCAACTGTAAAACCTTCAGCATGCTCCACGCCTACTAATCGTCCTAAGTCTCTAGATCTATATATAATACTATCCGTAAAATTTTTACTAGATATAGGCGTTTCTGGCTCTTTACTATTGGCATCATAAAACTGGGTTTTATAAGCCAATACAGATTCCATTTTTTTATCTAAAAACCCAGAAACATCAACTGCTAAATCTGGATCTAAACTTTTCCATTGTATGTAATGGTATACTTGTTTTGGTCGCCATCGGTTTTGTAATGTGCCTTCTAGGGTTGTTTCAATTTTAACCAATCCACTTAAAAAACAGGCATCGCTTACTAATTTACTCCCTTTTCCATGATCTATATGCCTGTCTTCAATGGCATTACAAATTACAATTTCTGGTTTGTACTTTCGTATCATTTTAATAACAGCTAGTTGGTGTTCTTTATCATTCACAAAAAACCCATCAGCAAACCCAAGATTTTCCCTAACCGAAACACCTAATATTTTAGCGGCATTAGTAGCTTCATCATCTCTTGTTTTTGCAGTGCCGCGTGTTCCTAGTTCACCTCTGGTTAAATCTATTATACCAACTTTTTTTCCATTTGCAACTTCTTTTGCTATAGTACCACCACAACCTAATTCTACATCATCTGGATGTGCGCCAATAGCAAGAATATCTAATTTCATATGTGTTTTTTTAATTTTTTTTCAAGTTTTTTACTTAATCAAATCATTTTTTTCAATAAAAAATCTATAGAATCGTAAAATTCACTACAACGAAAACGTATTCGTTAATGGTTTCTTCACTTTATCTACTATAAATATAACAATAATTAAAAAATCAGCATGTAGCCCAAAAGCATGATATTCGTCATAATTCTGAGGGGACATCTATCGTAATTTTACACTATATTTATTAAGCAGCATAATAAAGTGCTAAAGCTAATAAAGAATTACAATATATGATCTATTTAATGCTCACGATTTTAATTATAACCATTGGTCTCTTTGTTTGGGGAAAGTTTACACCAGATATTGTAGCCTTAATTTCTATGCTAAGTTTGTTTTTAACTGGTATTTTAGATTCAAAAGAAACATTAAGCGGCTTTAGTAACCCAACGGTTATTATGATTGCTGCACTCTTTATAATAGGCGAAGGCATTGCACAAACAGGATGGACCGCCTTAGCTGGTAAGAAATTTGTTGAATGGGCAGGGAAAAGTGTTCCTAAATTATTAGTCATCATAACCCTTGGCGGCGGAATTTTATCTGGATTTGTTAGCAATACTGGTACTGTAGCAACCTTAATGCCTTTAACCATTTCTTCAGCTTGGAGTATTGGCACATTACCATCAAAAATGTTGATGCCCGTTGCATTTGGGTCTAACACTGGTGGATTATTAACTTTAACTGGTACACCGCCAAACATTATAGCAAGTAATGCTTTAGTTGAAGCTGGTTTTGAAGGCTTCTCATTCTTTGAATTTGCATTAATAGGCTTACCATTACTCCTTATTGCCTTATTATACTTTAGATATATAGGCTATAAACTGTTGCCTAAAAACAAAACCAATAATAAGCCCGTAAATATTGAATCTACATTACACAATTGGATTGAAGCTTACAAGGTTGATAATGGTTACTATCGTTTACGTGTCAGATCAATATCACCTTTACTAAACACAAAAATAGAAGCTTGGCAATTTGAAAAAAATTATAACGTATCTATCATTCGAATAAAAAGAAGACATCCAAATCTATTAAAAAAAATACCTCAATTTATTGAATTTCCAGATCCTAGTACAGAATTTCTTTATCATGATATTATTACTGTAAAAGGAGATACGGAAGCCATTAACAAAATAATGATTACGTTCAGATTAGGACTTTTGCCCTTGAAACCTATTACCGATGAATTGAAACACAACCTTATTAATCAAGAGGTTGGTATGACTGAAGTTATTGTAAATCCTAACTCGATTTTAGTAGGACGAAAATACAAATTGAACAATTACTTTAAACGTTATGGCATTCAGCTTTTAGCAGCTTCTAGAAACAAAAAACCTTTATTAGAAAAAGAAATTACCGTAAAAGCAGGCGATGCATTCTTAATACGAGGTACTTGGGAACATATAGACGATTTAAAAAAACAACACGAAAACCTAGTCATTATAGGTAGCCCAGAAGGGATGGCTAAAAATGTTGAAAGCCTTAGTCCAAAGTCTTTTATCGCATTAGGAGCATTAATACTAATGATTGTATTTATGGTTTTCAAAATTGTTCCAGGAGCAATGGCTGCATTAATTTCTGCAGGTGTGGTTTTACTAACAGGTTGCGTCCCTATTACAAAAGCATATAAAGGTATAAGTTGGACAAGTGTTGTTATGATTGCTGCTATGATACCAATGGGTATAGCATTACAGAAAACTGGAACAGCTCAATTAATCGCTAACGGATTAGTAGATTATTTAGGCGCTATACATCCTATTTTATTACTAGGTGGTGTGTTTTTACTAACAACAACATTTAGTCAAGTCATCAATAACTCAGCTACAGCGGTTTTAATGGCACCTATAGCTATACTAGCTGCCAACTCATTAAACTTATCTCCAGCACCATTTATGATTGTTGTAGCCATAAGTGCTTCAACAGCATTTTTAACCCCAATTGGCACAACAACAAATGCCATGGTTATGACAGCTGGGGGATACAAATTTATGAATTACCTAAAAGTGGGTGCACCACTCCTACTCATGTTTTTCATCATAACATTAATACTCGTGCCAATAATATGGCCATTTTAAAATAATAATTATTAGTAGGAACCTTAAAATTCAATAAAATGAAAGCAACAACAACAAAAAATCCAAGTTTAGAACAATACGGATTAAAGAATGTGACGGTTAACTGGAATTTATCACCTGAAGAATTGCAAAAAATCACAGTTGATAAAGGTATGGGGAAAGAAACAGCAAATGGGACCCTTGCTATTAACACAGGTAAATTTACAGGACGTTCTCCTCAAGATCGTTTTCTTGTAAAAGATGATTATACAGCAGACAAGGTTTGGTGGGGAAAAACAAATAAAGCAATATCTCCAGAAAACTTTGATAAACTAGAGAATGAAGTCGTAAAATATCTTTCTGGAAAAGAAATATATGCTAGAGATGGTTATGTATGTGCAGATCCTGAATTTAGGACAAATATTAGAACTATAACAGAATTACCTTGGTCTAATATGTTTGTTTATAACATGTTTTTAAGACCTAGCACCAAGGAATTAGAAAACTTTAAAGAAGATTGGTTAATACTTTGCGCTCCTGGATATGAATGTCCAGACCCTAAAGCCTTTGGTATTAGACAAGGTAATTTCTCAATCCTAAACTTCACTAAAAAAATAGCTTTAGTTGGTGGCTCTGCCTATACCGGAGAAATGAAAAAAGGTATTTTCTCTGCATTAAATATGATTTTACCAATTGAAAAAAATGTATTGCCAATGCACTGCTCTGCTAATGTTGGTAAATATGGCGATACTGCTATTTTCTTTGGCTTATCTGGAACAGGAAAAACAACCTTATCAGCAGATCCAAACCGTAAATTAATTGGTGATGATGAGCATGGGTGGACAGCAGACAATACCATTTTTAACTTTGAAGGAGGATGTTATGCTAAAGTCATTGATTTAACTGAAGAAAAAGAACCCGATATTTTTAGAGCGATTAAACCAGGTGCTATTCTTGAAAATGTTGTCTTTAAAGATAATGGAGAACCTGATTATATGGATAGTAGTATTACTCAAAACACCCGTGTAAGCTACCCAATACATCATATTGATAATATTCAAGAAACGCTATATGCTAACAACCCTAAGAATATTTTCTTCTTAACCTGTGATGCATTTGGTGTATTACCTCCAGTATCGAAATTAACACCCGGTCAGGCTGCCTATCACTTTATTTCTGGTTATACAGCAAAAGTAGCAGGGACAGAAGCAGGAATTACAGAACCTGTACCATCATTCTCAGCTTGTTTTGGCGAGCCATTTATGCCATTACACCCAACGGTTTATGGTGAAATGCTAAGTAAAAAAATGACTGAAGCTGGTGTAAATGTATGGCTAATTAATACAGGATGGACTGCTGGGCCTTACGGTGTTGGTTCTCGTATTAAACTAAAATATACAAGAGCAATGATTACCGCAATCCTTAATGGCGACTTGGATGATGTAGATTATGAACAAAACTTTATTTTTGGTTTATACATGCCGAAATACTGTCCTGGTGTCCCATCAGAACTTTTAGACCCAATGAACACTTGGTTACAAAAAGGGGCTTATGTTGGAAAAGCTATTCACTTAGCGCATTCATTCCACTTAAACTTTGAGAAATTTGCTCAACAAGCATCTGAACGAATTATTGAAGGTGGTCCGCTAATTGATGAACACCATCATTTACACGAACACTTTTAATAGGTTCTTATTTAATCATAAAAGGAGCTCTATCGGGGCTCCTTTTATTTGTAATTTACATCAACTTTATTCTATATGAAACTTCATATTATCCTTTTACTATTTCTATTTAGTCTTAACAGTACTTTTGCTCAATCGCCTATCGAAAAGGAAGTAGGTTCATGGTTTACTTTTTCAGGAAACCATAAAATTTCTGATAAAGTTAGTTTTAGTAGCTTAATTCAAGCTTGGGACTACGAATTAACGAATAACTTCAATTTCATTTTATACAACCTTTGGTTAAATTATTCTGTTTCACCAAAAATCACGACGTCATTGGCTTACGGATATGCCGACATTGACAGTGGTTTTGAAACAAATGGTCCACATACTTATGAAAACCGTTTATCTGAACAGATGGGTTTCAAACATAAATTCTTTAAACTTCCGATAGATCATAGGTTTAGAGTTGAGCAACGCTTCCTTAATAAACCCGGCTCAAATATTGTACACAACAGACTCCGTTATAGGCTTGGAACGAAAATAACGCTTAATAAAACCTTATTCTTTCGTATTCATAATGAATACCTTACGACAATACAAACCAAAAAAGTAGATGCTTTTTCTGAAAATCGTTTTTATACCGCATTGGGAATTAATGTTTCTAAATCTGTAAATGTTCAAGTTGGTTATCTCAACAGAGCTATAAAAGGATTAGACCTCCATAGGTTACAATTAGGACTGTTTTATAAAATTGATTTAAGGAAAAAAAATAATTATTAATATTGATATTTAAAGTAACTTTTCAATTAAAAGTCCAAGCAACAATTCTTGAAATTTTATTTCCCTGACCCATAGCAATTGTTTTAATATCTGTAGCTCCTAATTTTTTTAAAGAGGTATACATACCCTTTACCAAATCTTTTTTAGATACCAAAGTTGTAAACCAAACACATTGCTTTTTAAACAGTGAACTTTCATATAAATACGTATGTAAAAAAGCTTTCTCGCCACCTTTATACCATAACTCATTTTGAGTCCCTGAAAAGTTTCTAACAAACGTATGGCTTTCGCTATGTAAGCCTTTTAGTTTTCTAGTTGTTGCCTCTATAGCCTCAGTTTCTGATTTATAAAATGGCGGATTACAAATGGTCACAGAAAACCTATCATCTTCATTTAAAACACCTTTAAATATTTGCGATGCCTCTTTTTGATATCGTAATGTTATGACCTTATTTAAATCATTATTATCAATAATTTTTTGTGCATTTTGCAATGCGTTTTTATCTATATCTGTTGCAACAAAATTCCAATGGTATGCTGCGTTACCAAGCAAAGGGTAAATACAACTTGCACCCGTACCAATATCTAAAACATTAATATTCTCTATGGTTTTAGATGGTTTTAATAAATCACTAACATGATGAATATAATCGATACGCCCAGGAATTGGAGGGCATAAATTAGTGTCTGGAAATTCCCAAAATTTAATATGATAATATTTGAATAACAGTGCCGTATTTAAAGCCTTTACAGCTTTTGGATTCGCAAAATCTATTGTTTTCGTTTCATATTTGTTTTCAAATACGAAAGCTAATAAATCTGGATATGCTTCGCACAAAGCGTCTAAATCATATCCAGATTTGTGTTTATTTTTTGAATGAAATTTTGGACTATTTTTGATAATCTTATTTTTTAAATATTAAACCTCTACTTTTTTCCAATGCCCTCTTTTAAACCAAATAATGGCAATAATAGTCATTGCTACTTCTCCTAAGGCTATTCCCCAAAATACACCTAATGGACCATAATCAAAAGTAATGGCTGCAAGGTATGCAATAGGTAATTGTAGCAACCAAAAGCAAATAAAATTAATATAAGTTGGTGTTTTGGTATCACCAGCACCATTAAATGCGTTAACAACAATCATCCCAAAACCATAAAAAACAAAGGGAGCAGTCATGATACGCAAACACAAACTTCCGTATTTTATAACATCCGAAGTCTCATTAAATAGTGCAATAATTTGTGGTGCAAAAACAAGGTATATTACAGAAATCACACCCATAAAAATGGAACAATATGTCGACGTTTTCCAAACAGACTGTTCGGCACGATCAGGTTTTTTAGCTCCTAAATTTTGCCCAACTAAAGCAGCTGCCGCACTACTCATACCCCATGCTGGCATCAATGAAAATAACATAACACGAATAGCAATAGTATAACCCGCTAATACCTCACTACCAAACTCACTCATAATGCGCATTAAAAACACCCAAGACGATGTTCCTATTAAAAACTGACCTATCCCTCCTAACGATACACGAATTAGATTAAGCATGACACCTACTCTAATTATTATGTCTTTAATACCAATCTTTATTTTACTATATCCAAAAAACAAAATAGCCAACTGAAATATAACAGCTGTTCCTCGGCCAATAGTTGTTGCAATGGCTGCACCTTCAACTCCAAATGCTGGAATGGGTCCAAAACCAAAAATAAACATTGGGTCGAGAATGATGTTTAATCCGTTTGATAAAATTAAGGTCCACATCGAGATTGAGGCCTCACCTGTTCCTCTAAAAATAGCGTTAATTAAAAACAACAACATAATAGTCATGTTTCCTCCTAAAAGAATTTTTGTATAGCCATACCCCTCCTCTATTAATTCTGGGGAACCACCCATAATCTCCAATATTTCTTTTGGATAAAGAACACCTATAAGGCTAACAATAATAGCTACAATTATTCCAAGAAACATAACTTGTACCGCTGCATTTGATGCCCCTTTTAAGTCTTTTTCTCCAACACGTCTAGCAACAATTGCTGTTGCTGCAATACTTAAACCAATGGCTACAGCATAAATTAAAACAATAACAGATTCTGTTAAACCTATAGTCGCAACGGCATTTACGCTTATTTGAGACACATACATGATATCTACAAGTGCAAAAATAGATTCCATAAGCATTTCTAGAATCATAGGAACTGCCAACATAAAAATGGCCCGTCGAATACTCCCTGAAGTAAACTCTTGTTGCTTACCAGTTACAGCTATTTTAAAATATTGAATGAGTTGTTTTAAGGAAATTTTATTTGATTGCATTATGAAATGATTAAATATAGAACATTACCAATTGCGCATAAAATTTAGATTTTATTTTACTCGAAACATTCGATGATTTTAATAAATCAGCAATATGGTGAATATAATCTACACGCCCCGAAATTGGTGGACACAAATTAGTGTCTAGAAATTTCCAAAATTTAATATGATAATATTTAAACAAGAAGCCTGTATTTAAAGTTTTTATAGTTTTAGGGTTAGCAAAACCTATTGTTTTTGTTTCATATTTGTTTTTAAATACGAAAGCTAATAAATCTGAATACGCTTCGCATAAAGCATCTAAATCAGATCCAGATTTGTGTTTGTTTTTTAAATGAAATTTTGGACTATTTTTGATAATCTTATTTTTTATATATTAAACCTCTACTTTTTTCCAATACCCTCTTTTAAACCAAATAATGGCAATAATAGCTATTAATACTTCAGCTAAAGTAATCGCCCAAAACACCCCTGCTGGTCCAAAATCTAGGGTAATTGCCATAAGATAGGCAAACGGTAATTGCAACAACCAAAAGCATACAAAATTAATGTAAGTCGGCGTTTTAGTATCTCCAGCACCGTTAAAAGCATTGATAACGACCATAGCATAACCATAAAAAATATAGCCAGCAGCAATAACACGTAAACACAAACTGCCATATTTCACAACATCTGGTGTATTATTAAACAGTACAATAATTTGTGGTGCAAAAACTAGATATATTATAGAAACTAATCCCATAAAAATAGCACTGTACTTTCCAGTTTTCCAAACCGATTGCTCAGCACGTTCTGGTTTTTTGGCACCTAAATTTTGACCTACTAAAGTAGCAGCAGCATTACTCATGCCCCATGCTGGCATCATGGTAAACATCATTACACGAATAGCAATGGTGTAACCCGCTAACACTTCGCTACCAAACTCGCTCATAATACGCATTAAAAACACCCAAGATGAAGTTCCTATTAAAAACTGACCTATACCACCTAATGAGACTTTTATTAAGTTTAGCATAACGCCAACTTGAAGCACTAAATCTTTAACCGCTATTTTAATTTTACTAAAACCAAAAAACAAAATACCTAGCTGAAAAATTACTGCGGTACCTCTACCTATAGTTGTTGCAATGGCAGCACCTTCTACTCCAAAAGCAGGAATAGGTCCAAAGCCAAAAATAAACATGGGGTCCAAAATAATATTGAGTCCGTTTGATAAAATAAGTGTCCACATAGCTACTGAAGCATCACCTGCGCCTCTAAAAATAGCATTGATTAAAAACAACAACATAATGGTTATATTTCCACCTAAAAGGACTTGTGTATACCCATAGCCTTCGGCAATCAAATCGGGTTCGCCACCCATTAAACCTAATATTTCTTTTGGGTATATTATGCCTATAACACTAATAATAGCTGCTACAAATACACCAAGAAATATGACTTGAACCGCAGCATTAGATGCCCCTTTTAAATCTTTCTCGCCCACACGCCTTGCCACTATAGCAGTTGCAGCCATGCTTAACCCAATAGCAACGGCGTAAACCAAAGTAATTACAGATTCGGTTAAGCCTATAGTCGCCACAGCATTAACACTGACTTGCGAAACATACATAATGTCTACCAGAGCAAAAATGGATTCCATGAGCATTTCTAAAATCATGGGAATAGAAAGCATAAATACCGCTCTACGAATACTGCCAGAAGTGAACTCTTGTTCTTTGCCTGTTACAGCTATTTTAAAATATTGAATGAATTGTTTTAAGGAAATTTTATTTGATTGCATTGTAAAATGATTAATATAGAACATGGCCAAATGCATGTGGCACTTAGCTTTTATTTTGCTCGAGAGGACCTCGATGCTATCCGGAAATCAAATTAAACAATCATAAGCGGCAAATATTATAAAAATTATTTGAAACAACAAAATAGATTTTAGGCTATTATGAGGGTTTCCTATATATTCGCAAAAAAAAAATTAAAATGCTAAAAGCTGTTATTTTTGATATGGATGGGGTTATTATTGATAGTGAACCTATGCACAATAAGGCCTATCATGATATGTTTGATGAAGTCGGTATTGAAGTTTCCACCGAACTTTACGAATCGTTTACAGGGCAATCTACCATCAACATTTGCAAACGACTTGTAGACCATTTTAATTTAGAACAAGCTCCTGAAACTCTTGTAGCTATTAAGCGTAAACACTATAAACACTTTTTTTATAGTAACTCTGATCTTGGGCTTATTGATGGGGTTTTAGACTTAATAAAAGATTATCATAGCAACGGGCTTAAGCTAGTTTTAGGGTCTTCAGCAGCCATGACCAGTATCAACCAAATTTTTGAGCGCTTTGATCTAGACCAATATTTTATTGCTAAACTGAGTGGTGGCGATTTAAAACAATCTAAACCCCACCCAGAAATTTTTATTAAAGCAGCCGAAGCTACTGGTTTTTCAAAAGACGAATGTTTTGTTATTGAAGACTCCACCAATGGTGTTGAAGCCGCAAAAGCCGCAGGAATTTTTTGTGTGGGCTTTGATAGCTTTCACTCTAAAAACCAAGATTATTCCAAAGCAGATATGGTTATTTCTGATTTTAAAGATGTTGGCTTTAACAAAATTAAAACCCAGTTTTAATTACCTTTTTCTTCTTTAGCTTTTAAAACAATTGCTTTTAAGCGCTCCTTTCTCAGCGTTTCCTCAGCCTTTTTTTTATTTTTTTTCTTAGCCATCAATTTAGAATGCTTGGCTTTATTTTTTGTGTTTTTTTCTCGACCTGTTTTTGCCATAATACTTAACTATTGTTTCGCTTTTAACAAGGCATTTTGCTCTTCCATGAGTTCAGTAAGATGGGATAATAATTCAATATCTTTTGGCGTAACCACCGTTTCGTCTTTAGTATCTTGGGCTTTATTTCTAAGCCTATTCATAAACTTGACTACAATAAAAACCGTAAACCCGATGATAATAAAATCTAAAAAGGCTTCGCCTAATGCCCCATAACCTATAGCAACCTCATCTGTAATTATACTACCTGTGTCATCTTTTACCACATCTTTTAAAATAATGCGTTTGTTTTGAAAGTTAACACCATCAGTCAATAAAGATAATGGTGGTAGAAATACTTTTTTCACCAATACATCAATCACTTTGTTAAATGATGCGCCAATAATAATCCCGATGGCCATATCCATCATATTGCCTTTTACGGCAAACTCTTTAAATTCTTTGAATAGTTTCATATCTATATATTTATTGTTTTTCAATGGTTACATGTATTAAAGTCGCAAAGATATTAGTTAACATGAATTCAACATAATATTATTTTTAATTAATTAATAGTCAGTATTTTAACATATACTACAAAAAACCTATATGTCATTCCGAACGAAGTATGAAGAGGAATCTTATCACTTTTGAGATTTCTTGTCACTCGTTCCTCGCTCAGTCGAAATGACAACAAACTAATTTTCAGATATTTAAATTCAATTAAAGCTCTAAGGGTTATACCGAACTCACACTTAGTTCTGTTCATGTAATCTGTAAAATAATTGCATCTAACCCTATAAAAACATTTGCTTTTCAACTAATATTCATAATTATTAGTTATTTAGATGATAATTTAAAATATTAGTTATTTGACTAATATTTTGTTGTTTTCAAGAAAGATTCATACATTTGAATATCTCTATAACCAAATCTAATGACTAGCATAATAACAGGCGATATTATAAATTCTAAAAAAAGCTCTCCTAAGGAATGGCTGGAGGCATTAAAATCCATTTTGAATACCTATGGTAAATCTCCCTTAGTATGGGAAATTTATAGAGGCGATAGTTTTCAGTTAGAAGTCAACCCCAACCAAGCCTTAGAAGCCTGCATCTTAATCAAAGCCACAATAAAACAATTCGAAAATATAGATGTTAGATTAGCCATTGGCATAGGCAAAAAAGAATACCATTCAGATCATATTACAGAATCCAACGGCTCCGCCTTTGTTAATTCTGGCGAATGTTTTGAAGCCCTTAAAAAAACCACGCTTGCTATAAAATCGCCTTTTGAAGCCTTCGATAATCAGATAAACATCATGCTGGACCTAGCCCAATTAACCATAAATAATTGGACAAACACCACAGCAACACTGGTAAAAACAGCCTTAGAGCACCCCAATTTAAATCAAAAGCAAATCGCCAAAACCCTAAACAAAACCCAAGGTAATATTAGTCAAGGCCTTAAACGTGCCGGTTTTGATGAAGTTTACAAACTATTGCAATATTACAAAACCCAAACACAGAGTCTATGTTAACCTTAGCCATTAAACTTATACTAGCACACCTTATAGGCGATTTTTTACTACAACCCCAAAAGTGGGTCAACCATAAAGAAACCCACAAAATAAAATCTAAGTTTTTATACGGGCACATCTTAGTACATTTAGGCGCTCTACTCCTAGTATTACAAGGCAACACTACCTATTGGTTAGGCATATTAATTATTGTAATATCCCATTACATTTTAGATGTTATAAAACTCTATTTAAAACCAAAACTAAACAACAGGCTTTTATTCGCACTGGACCAACTCGCCCATGTAATAGTCATTGCCTTGGTTGTAAATAGTTACGAACCTTATGCCTTTAGTATAAACACACTTTTTGAAACTAAAACACTACTGTTTATAACAAGCATATTATGCCTTACCAAGGTCTCTTCCATTATCATGAAAACCATAATATCCAAATGGGATTTAAAGGCATATACCGAAGAAGCCTCATTACAAAACGCAGGCGCCTACATTGGCATCCTAGAACGCCTATTTGTATTTATGTTCATCATTACAAACCACTGGGAAGGCGTAGGCTTTTTAATAGCCGCAAAATCCGTGTTTCGTTTTAGCGATTTATCAAAAGCTAAAGACCGAAAACTAACCGAATACATTTTAATAGGCACACTATTGAGTTTCGGATTAGCTATTCTATTCGGGATGGGTTATGAGTATGTTTCGGGGTTGATTGAATAATAATTTGGGCGTTACCACTCCCGATAGCTATCGGGAGGTCGGGCTTTCACTACTCAATCCCTCCTACGTCGGGGATTTCAAACATACCGTTCTATCCCTAACGCATGTGTTTGCTAGCCTATAGTTTTAAATACAAGGTTGTTTTATTTTTGGTGAGGTTCGTTTAACGTCCTCGGCTACACGCAGTACGACTATTAGGGTGTATTGCCGTTGTAGCCATTGTTAGCTACTGGCTTTTTTTTATTTTAAAATACGATAACCATTCCTTAACAAACATTTTTCTAATTAATCCAATCAGTATTTTTCACGCTTTAAATCTAAATCATGGAAATCAAAACTAAAATCTATATTAGGTGATATACCTTTCATCTTGATACTTTCAGCATTGCCTCTATCATCTAAAGTAAACGTCACAAAAGCATCTGCATTCATATCTTGATATTCCCATTTAATAGCAAAAGTTTCATCTTCATAAAAAGACAATGGTCCGTTTAATTTTGGGGAGCGATAGAACTTAAGCCAAAGTTGATTTCCTTTCATAAATACTTCACAATTCCCGAACCAACTATCTTTATATAAACCGATATACTTTTTGACATCAATTGGTTTAGCTTTTAAACTATCAACTTTTTCCCAAACCTTATCTGTTACAGCATCTCCTCCACTTTCTATTGATTTTAAATAATCTGAATATTTATCAATCCAATTAAAATCATCTAATTCAAAATACATATCCAAGATGGTTTGGGAAACAGAAGAAAACAATCCTCCTCCATCATTACTTGTATTTGTTAAAATTACAATTCCCAAATCCATATCTGGAATTAATATAGTTTGAGACAACATACCTGGTAAACCTCCTGTATGTTCAACTTTCATATTACCCTTTACATCAGATAAAAACCATCCTAATCCGTAACCAGAAAAATGTGAATTATATCGCGGATTCCTATTTACTCCCATGACAGTATGAATTTTCCACATTTCATTATGATTAGCAGAATTAAACAATTCTTTATCCATATTCACACCATACTTTCCAGCATTCAAATGAAGTAACATCCATTGGCACAAGTCATCCACATTGGAAAAAATACCTCCAGCGGCACCATTCATCATCTCTTGAAATGTTGGAATTATACGTATCGTTCCTGTTTCAGTAGAATGAGATGCTGCTAAATTAGAGGTGTCTTTTATATCTGCTAAAGATGCAAATGAACTATCCATACCTAAAGGCTCAAGAATTCGAGTTTTTGTAAAAGCTTCCCATGTCATTCCACTTTTCCTAGCAATCAATTCGCCCGCAACTAAATATAGCAAATTATCATAATCCCATTTAGTTCTAAAATCTGATGCTGGTTTAAAATGTTGGAAGCTAGAGAGCAAATCATCCATAGTGAAATCTGTACCGTCAGGAAAAAACATTAAATCTCCCATTCCTAATGGTAACCCACTACGATGGGTAACCAAATCGAGTATATTAAAATTATCTTCAACATAGTCATTATACATTGTAAATTCAGGAATATGCTCTTTCACTTTATCATTCCAATCTATTTTACCTTCTTCAACTAAAATAGCCAATCCAGCTGTAACAAAAGCTTTACTATTCGAGGCAATTGCAAATAGTGTATGTTGGTCAACAGGTTGTTTAGTCTTTATTGATTTCACACCATAACCTTTATTATGGATTATTTTCCCATCCTTGACTACAGCAATGGCAGAACCTGCAACATTGAATTTTGTCATGGCATAATTAACTATAGAATCAATTTGATGTGAGGTAACTTGTGCATTTAAACTAGTTCCGAATAAAAATAGCGCAAGCATTATACTTGCAATGGAAAACTTAAATGATTTCATTTTGGTTTAGATTAATTGATTTATAATATTTTTTACGAAAGAACGATTTTTATTTCCTGCTGTTAGCTAACAACGTCTCGGCTATAAGTAGTTGCGTGGGTTAGCACTTAACTTTGCAAGTACCCTCCAAACTGAAAATCCGCGAGGATTTTCAGAAGTAGGCGAGAACAAGCAATTACTTATAGCCATTGTTGTGCATAGTGCTTTTTAATTTATTATTTCAAATGTATCTATAAAATCTAAAAATTTCTTTTCTACATTATTATCGTCTGTAACTTGAAGCATATAACTTTTCATTTTATGATGAAAAAAAACTGCTTTTGTTGTTCTGTTATCTTGTGTATTCTCATAATAAACTGCATCATAATCCTTGAATTTTTTACGACTATTTTTTATTGACATTTCATCAAATTTGGTTTGATAATAGTCTAAATCGTTTTTATTGTAATCTTCAATTTCTTTATCATTTTTTCCAAACAAAACTTGGTCAAAAGAACTCACATTGATATTGTAATCTGTATTATTATGATAAACGTGATATGGTTTTGAGTTATCTGCCATTCCAGCTTGTTTCATTTGTTGAATTCGTAATTTATCCAACTTTAATTCTCCTTTACATTTAACCATAAAACCATCTTCTTGAAAAACCTGATAGCCTTCTTCAAGTGCTTTATTCTTGTCAAATGAATTTGCAATAGGAATTTTTATTGAACTAGTTTTTCTTGAAATTGACTTAATACTTTTTGCAATTTCATCAAAGGTATTATCACTCAAAGTCATTGATTCTATATTGAATTGAGTATCTTGTGACTGAACTATTGCGAAAGTAATGTAAGAAGTTAGAGTAACTAAACCAGCACCTTTGCCTTTAACATCATTTTTATAAAACGAAATGATTCCTTTTAAATCATTATTTTCAAAATTTTCTGTTTTCACTAATCGTTTGTTCTTATAAAGGTCTTTAGTATCTTGCCCAGAGGAATATTCTTGAATCTCTTTGTTTAAATCTGTAGAATTAGCAAATTTTGTTTCTATTAATAAAAATGATGTCTCTCCAGATTTCCAAACTTTTCTTCCCTCACTGTTTCCATAACTAAAATAGTCAGATGGTATTTCGATAGTAAAGTTATCAGTCAGTTCTTTTTTAGAGTATTTTGTTTCCTTTTTTTGGTTACAAGAAAATATTATAGTTGATAATATAATAATTGATGAAATGCGTTTTAATTGAATCATATTTTTTTAATTACAAGCTCTAAATAAGAGCATTACTATTAGACCTGAAATTCCATAATAAATGAACATTTGAAACATTTTAGAGCCAGCTTGTTTAGTAGCTTCTACACTTAAATCTGCAATCTCTTTTAGTGTTTGTTTTGCTAAATCCACCGCTTGCCTACGTGCATTTCTCATCCATTTTTCTAATGTTTCATCTTCTACTTCATATTCATAGTTTTTTGATTTTGTTTTAGTGTTTTCTTCTTTCTCGTATTTCCTTTCTTCTCGTTGGTATTGAGTTTGTTCTTTAAACTCTTTGTATTTTGAATATTCAATATCATATCTTCTTCTTGCATCGCTATCTTTTAATATAAGATAAGCCTCATTGATTTCCTGCATTTTTATAGTAGTATCCAAACCAATGTTTTTATCGGGATGCCACTTTAATGCTTGGGTTTTAAACGCAAGTTTTATTTCAGCTTGAGTTGCTGTTTGAGGAATTTCAAGAATTGAATAATAATCTTTAAACACGATTAGTCTCTTTTGTCAAGTTGGTGTTTGTCAGTTTCAGTAATTTCATTTTTTACAGTAGGTTTTTTCCAAACTGCTCGAATTCCGGCAACCATTCCAGCAAAAAGAATTAAACCTAAAATTCCTGGTGTTCCACTTCCTTTATTTGCTGCTACGATAACTCCAAATAAGAAAATGAATCCAATAATAATTCCGATAGTAACAATGACTTTTGACATATTTATAGTTTTGGTTGGTTTGTAAAATTCTAAATTCGTTTTATTTTTTCATTACGGTTTTTCGCAATCAACTATGTTATTTAATTTTTCGGCTGTTTCTCCGCATTATGCACAACGGTCTCGGCTATGAGTAGTTGCGTGGTTTAGCATTTAACTTAGCAAGTACACACCAAACTGAAAATCCGCGAGGATTTTCAGAGGTAGGCGAGAACAAGCAATTACTTATAGCCATTGTTGGCAATAGTTTTTGTGTAAATTCTTGTTGTTTCTGTTCTATTGTCAATTAGTATTTGTTGTGGCTTTTCAAAACCAATTTTTATTTGTTCAATATCATCAAATATCATTTTCTTTTCTTCCAAATTGTTTTCTAATGTTGTGAATTTTTCAAATATTTTAGATGCTTTTGAATCAATTTTACTTTTAGTTATTTGGCTATTTGCTTTATGGATTTCGATTTCAGATAATAGATTTTCCTTTAATTCCGATTTCAGTTGCTCCATTTCATCATAAATACTGTCTTCGTAATTAAAATCTACTATTGATTTATAAAGTTCCTCAATTTTTCCAATTCGGTTATGGTTTGGTTTTTTATCAGACAAATTTATTTTTAATTCCAATAGCTTTAAAAGTTGGTATAATTGTTCTGATTTTAAAGCGATTTCTGAATAAAAAAAGAACTTACTATTAGTTACTTTTTCTGAAAGTTTTTCAACTTTTTTATGTGAATTTTCAGTTTTAGATTTTAAATAGTTTATTCCAGATTCGATTCCAGATTTTTTATAGGTTGATGAAAAAAATGAAGATATTTTTTTGGCATTGCTTTTTATTGAAATAAGAGCTTTCTCAACTTGATTACTATCTTCTGATATTATATCAATTATTTCTTCTTTATTTTCTTTTCCATTTTGTATCTCAAAAGTGTTAATGATTTCTTGTTGAGCAGAAAGTAAGTATTCAAACCTAATAATTGACAAGTCATATTTTAATCTATCGACAATAACATAATCCTCGGTTGTGAAATAATTCCGATTATTTAATTCGTTTGTTTTAGTGTTTATATATCTCAATTTTGCTAATCTTTCATTATGATGCAAACTGATAAGTTCGTTTATACCTTTTTGGACTGATGTTAATTGTTTTGTTAAACCTTTAAAATAATATTGACCAGTAAGCATTGAAGCAAATTGGACAGCTAAAATTGGTGTAAAAACAGCAGGATTTGCACTAACAAAACCTGCGTGACTTCCGAATTGTGAACCATTCATTGTTATTGAACTAAAAGAGCCATTTCCATAAGTCATTAAACTCCCTGTATTCGCAGTTGCAGTGTATAATCCATTTGCTGAATAAGCGACTGAACTTCCTATTGATGAAGTTCCAGCAATTTGAGAAAGAAAATTCGATTTGTTGTTTTGAGTAGTAATTAAAGACCAACTATTATCTAAACTAATATTATTATTTAATTTGAAAGTTAAATTTGAAATATCGTTTTTCATTTCAAAACTATCAGCTACCTCAATAATTTCGTCTTCCTTTTTTTTCGGTTTTAGGTTTTCTATTGATTTATTAATCTCAATAAGTTGGCTTTTGGTCATAAAATTGCTTTCAACAATATTTTTGTCGATAGTATCAATTCCGAGTTTTTTCCTTAACCATTTTATCATTCTGTGTTGTTCGTTTTAAATTATTGCCAACAATTGTATAACAGCACATTCTATTCGTAAAGTTGCTGTTATATCGCTTATATATGCAATGTATTACTTTTCAACAAACAATCCAAGGGACTTATGACAGTTTTATTGTTGATTTCTATGGCTTAGTGTATGCTTCCCTGCTGTTCCCTAGTATGGCTACCGCATTCTATGGATAAAAACAAGAAAAGCTATTAAAATTAGAGTAGCATTTGTTTTTTAGGTTTTGTAAAGTTAAAAGTATTGTGGACACTAGTTGTGTAAGAGGGCGAAGTAGGATAAGTAAGGTTGGTAACAAGAAGCTTAGAAATTTACTTTTTTTATATGCTTTTTCGGTATGTAAACACAATAAGGCTTGTAGAGAAATTTATGAACGCATAGTCGCTAAAGGAAAGAGTAAAAAACTAGCGTTAATTGCAGTGGCAAATAAGTTATTAAAGCAGGCATTTGCTATTGCAAAATCTGGAAGACCTTATGATGAAAACTTTGTTTCTAGATTAGCTTAATATTGCTTGTTTTTTAACTCAGTTCTTTGTTAGCAAACGTTGTTATTGCTTATTCTTTTAAAAATTTTATTGTATTTCCGTTATCAAATTTCAAGAAATATAAACCATTCGTGAAATTATGGATATCAATGTTTTCCTGATTAGAAATAATGCCCTTTTTAATTTCAGTACCCAAAGTGTTATAAATACAGTAGTTTTTACGTTCAGTTAAACCAGAAATATAGATAAAATCATTTGATGGATTTGGGAAAATTTTAAAACTATTTACACCGATTATTTCGTCAATATTTAAAATGTTGTTATCAATAACTAAATTTTCTATTTTCCTTATGACATTATTAAAATTATCGGAGAAGATTAAGTTTCCTCCAGCGTCTTTAGAATCTAGTATGATTCCATAGGGTGAATTTAATTGTGCACTAGTAGCTAAACCACCATCACCAGAATAACCTGAAGTTCCATTTCCTGCAACTGTAGTAATCACACCAGTATTATCTACCTTTCTTATAATATGAGAAGAGCTTTCAGAGAAATAGAAATTATCATAATTATCAAAAACTACTATTCTAGGAAAATTAATTTGCGCATTAATAGCTAAGCCATCATCTCCAGAATAGCCTTGAGTTCCATTTCCTGCAACTGTAGTAATTATTCCATTAGTATCTATTTTTCTGATAGCATGGTTATTTCCGTCTGAAATATATAAATCGCCATTATCATTAAATGTCACACTTCTACAACCGTATAGTAATGCGCTAGTAGCTAGACCACCATCTCCAGAATAGCCTTGAGTTCCATTCCCTGCTATTGTGCTAATTATTCCATTAGTATCTATTTTTCTTATAACACTATTATTCCTTTCTCCAATATACAGATTGTTATTTGTGTCAAATGTAATACCATAAGGTGAATTTAATTGTGCGCTAGTAGCTAGACCACCATCTCCAGAATAGCCTTGAGTTCCATTCCCTGCTATTGTGCTAATTATTCCATTTGTATCTATTTTTCGTATAACATTATTATTAATTTCAGAAATAAATAAATTATTATTTGTATCAAATGCAATACCATAAGGTGAATTTAATTGTGCGCTAGTAGCTAGACCACCATCTCCAGAATAGCCTTGAGTTCCATTCCCTGCTATTGTGCTAATTATTCCATTTGTATCTATTTTTCTAACTACATTGTTTTTTGCATCTATAAAAAATAAATTTCCATTTGTATCATATACTAAATCAGTTGGTCCGTTCAATTGTGAGTTAATAGCTAAATTTCCATCTCCAGAATAACCTGCTGTTGTACCATATAAAGTTGATATGTTTTGTGAGTAGCTCTGAGTAGAAAAAATGAAAAAAGTTGCTGTAATAAAAATGTAAAGTTGTTTCATTTGTTAATTAAATTTGATTGTTAATATTTGTTTTTAATGTTTGCTAACGGTCTAGTGTAAGAATCCGTTGCGTGAAGTTAAGAAAAAGATAACAAAAATGAATAGAATTATGGAAGAAAAAGAAGTTTCAAAAGTGAATAAAAAAAGCAATGGTTTTTACACATTGTTGGCAAGCGTTTTTAATTTAATTGTGGTTTCTAAAAAAGAGTATGAAGATTTAAAATACTTTAAAAACACATCAGTTGGATTGTATGCAATTGACCAAAATCCGAAAACAGTTACTTATGAATGGATAATTAAAAACAACTTTAGAATCAAAGAACCTGACTATAAGTAAACTTTTCTTTAATGTTTTTAGAGAAGAAAGTTCCTTTAGAAGAGGACTTCATTAATCGGTTGTGTATATTTTTTGGAACACTTTTAAATTGATATACGGTATTGTTTTTAAATTCAATTTCTAAAATACCTAATAAATAACCAATTGATTTTAAGTTTGATGATGATACTTTTTTTCGTTCCATTTTTATAAATTTTAAAATAAATCAGATATGAATTTCCATATTTTACCTAATGTAATTTCTTCTATAATTAACATTACAAATGCTAAAGTCCAACCACTTGAAAATATTTTTTTTACAAATGATTTTTGTTCTGGCTTGTTATTAGGTTCGGCATTTACTTTGTTTTTAATAGGACTTTTTCGTAAAACAGAATCTTGAATTAAAACACCATTATTAGTTATGACTTTATTTCCGTTTTCAATTTCGTTCATATATTTAATTCCGCTAAATTCAATTTTCGCAAGAGTGCATTCTCTTTTAAAATTATCACCATCTCCAAAACGAATATCAGTTCCGCTGTTAAATGAGATATATTTTTCAGGTTTTTTTGACAATGAAGATAGTTTTATTCTTAATAGTTTTAAGTCAGAAATAAATTCAGATAAATCAATATATTCTCCATTATCATTATCTTTTAAATGTTTAAGTATTTTATATTCTAAAGTATCTTTCATTTTTCAGAGTGTGATTGGTAATGGTTGCCAACGGTCTAGTATAAGAATAGTAGCGGATTTTTACGCACTAACTTTTCGGTTAAACACAGACCTTTTTTATATTTACTTACTTTCATTTTAGCGATTAAACCGCTATTATTTTTATACATTGTTGCCACACGTTATTTATTTCAGCTTGCATTTTCTATTACCCATTTTATAAATGTATCTTTTGCTTTTCCAATTGGTTTACTTTCGGCTGATTTTAATGTGTACACACCTATTTTTGTTTCTCTGCCATTTTGAATATTTTTCTTGTAAGGGACAAAGTCAAATTTTGAATTCTTCTTGGCAATTATCTCAAATCTATAATAATATTTGGCACCTTTGCCTATTAAATTTCCATTAGAATCCATAGTCCAATAACCAGGATAAAAACACTTTTCCAATTCTCTTCGCATTTCTAAAGCTGAAGAATATCTCTTTGAATAGTCTGGATTGACAGCAGTATTAATTATTTTCTTAATTCTTTGAGGTACAAAAGGCTCATAATTTTTTGTGTCAGGAATCTTTCCCTTCGCCTTTAAATCTTCAAATTTACTCTCGCCATATTTTAGGAAATCATCTTTTATGTTGCCAATTCCATTTACTAATCTAAAAAAAGTAACTCCAGTTTGATATATGTCAGTTTGAACATTTATATAATTCCCTTTCAATGTTTCTGGTGCTCGATGAATAATATATGCATCTTTGGGTATTGCAGTTCCAGAAGAAGTCGAAGCTCCTGTTATTCCATAATCAGCTAAAACTCCTTCGTTATTGCTTCCAATTAATATATTTGAAGGCTTTATATCGTTATGAAAAAATCCTTGTGAATGTAAATGTTCTAGACCTCTTAAAATATCTGTGAAAAGTCTAATCGCAACAGGTAAGTCCAAAAAATTCCCACTATTTAATAATCCTACAATTGAGCCATTTGGATGATATTCTTGAGCTATTAAAGTAAGTTGACCACCATTGTATGGAACTACATCTGCGTATTGAATTTTCAATAAATTATTATGATTTAATTTATTACCTATACGGGCTTCCTCTAAAAGTTGTGCTACTGTTTGAAAAGATGGATTTAGAATTTTTAATGCGGTATTAGCATCTATGGAATTGTCTTTTGCCAACCATACAGAACTGAAATTCCCACTTCCTAATGTTTGAAGTAGTTTGTATTTATAAATAACGTCTCCTTTTGAAAATGCCATTATTTAAGTTCTTTAATTGTTACAGCTATTGCATCAGCCATTTTCGAATTCCAATATTTTGTTGTTTTCCCTGTGTAACTTTCAGCGAAGTTTTGAACTTCTTTGCTTCTAGTTCCAATATTGTTATATACGTAAGATTTTACAGGAATTCCTTTGTGATTTCCTATTAAATGAGCGATAGAATCATAAAAAGCAGTTTCTTGTACTTTTGAATATTTTGTACTTACATTTTCATTTTGTTTCACCGCGATAATTTTAATGTCTGGATTATTTGAAAGAATATTGTCAAACTCTTGATATAGCCAACCAACTTTTTCACTCAACATAGTAAGGTGCTTTGGAAAGACAAGCTTATTTTCCCCTGAAATATTTTCTAAAGTGATTGAACCATTAATTTTTTCAGATATGGCAAATCTGATATCAGTTGGGCTGTTTCTAATTCCTAAAACTTTCATTGAATTTAAAGTTGGTTTTAATGTGTGGCAACAATTGTATAACAGCACTTTTATCTATAAAGTTGCTGTTATATCGCTTATATATGCAATGTATTACTTTTCAACAAACAATCCAAGGGACTTATGACAGTTTTATTGTTGATTTCTATGGCTTAGTGTATGCTTCCCTGCTGTTCCCTAATATGGCTACCGCATTCTATGGATAAAAAACAAGAAAAGACATGATAAGGGCTTAATTAAACCCTAGAAGTCAACAAACCAAATCTTATAAAGCTTAACCCAAAATCTGCTTCAAATGATATTCCAAATGGTCCACATAATCCACCATTAAAAATTGCAAATCAGAAACTTCTCCAGAACCCAAAACAACCTTATAACCTAAAGTGGTTTCATTCTGAATACTAAACAAATAGCGGATTCTGTTATTAATAGCCTTCCATAAACCTAGAAGTTCGTTTATTTCAGCATGTTGATAATCATTCGCTTTCACTAAGTCCGCTTGCTTATAATTATCAAACGTATAGGGTTTCGTTTTAAATTGAATTTCTGTAAAGCGTTGCAGATTATTGACTCCAGAATCAATTAAATGTCCTAATATTTCCTTTTTAGACCATTTTTCAGGAGATACGCTATAGGTCAATTTAGATTCTGAAGCTTTAGAAATACCCTCAACTCCCAATTGAATTAAGTGTTCCAGTCTGTTTTCTAATGCCTTCATTTTAATCTATTAAAATCACTTCTTAAAGTGCTTCGCATAACCGCGATACGCAAAAAACGCTAAAACGGCAACGATAGCACAAGTAATGCTTATAAATTTAACGCTGACAATTTGGTCGCCACTGGCATAACTATGTAAACCAGCTAAGTAAAAATTCACCCCAAAATAGGTCATGATAATACTCGCAAAAGCGATAATGGACGCTAAATTAAATCCCCAACGGCTACGTAGTCCTGGAACCAATCGCATATGGATGACAAAGGCATAAATCATAATACTAATAAGCGCCCAGGTTTCTTTAGGGTCCCAACCCCAATAGCGTCCCCAACTTTCATTGGCCCACATACCGCCTAAAAAGTTTCCTATGGTTAGCATGACCAATCCAACGGTTAAAGCCATTTCATTAATTATGGTCAACTCTTTTATGTTGAGTGCCATTTTTGTTTTGTTCTTCTGATTTGTAAAAATCATAAGCAACAAACTCACCACACCCAAAATCATTCCTAATGTAAACGGCCCGTAACTCGCCACAATAACCGCCACGTGAATCATGAGCCAATAACTATTTAAAACGGGCTGTAGGTTGGCTATAGCGGGATCCATCCAATTCCAATGGGCTATCATTAAAATCATGGCTGTTACAAACGCTGTTGATGCTATGGTTAAATCGCTTTTACGTCCAAAGGCTAAACCAAAAAACATGGTGGCCCAAGCCACATAAATCATAGACTCGTAAGCATCACTCCACGGCGCATGCCCCGAAATATACCAACGGGTTATTAAACCAGCAGTGTGTAATACAAACAGGCCTAAAATGATAAACTTAAACACGGTTACAGAAACATTAACGAGTTTCCGTTTATCATTAAATATTTGAACGATAAGCAGAATAAACATCAAACTACCGGCATACATATACCAACTGAACAGTTTTTTAAAAATATCATACTTATTGTAAAGCACTTCGGTTTTTACTTTATCGTCGCTAAGCATCACGGCGCCGCCATAACGGTGTTGGGTTTTCTTAAAGGCGGCTAACAGCTTTTCGGCTTCTTTAAAATCGCCCGATTGTTTGGCTTGGTTTAAAGTAAATAAATAGGCTCTAAACCCATTTCTTACAAAATTTGAATACAGGGAATCTTTTATTTTTGATGCATCTTGTCTATAATCAAAATTTGAAATCCACGTGTTATTATCATCTTCAGGAATAGGAAATATTTTTAAAGACATCCCTTCTACCGTATTGTATAACAGGTTAACACGCTGATCGGTTTCTTTAAATTCCTTTTGAAACCCGTTAGGCACTTGGGCTTTATAAGCTTCATCTAAATAAGGGGCTAATTTGTACTCGCCGCGATCCGAAAAGAAATCGGCTAATGCCACATATTTTTCACTTTTATCAACGCCAATTAGTTTCCTAATAGAATCGCCCTTTTTTAATTTTAAGTAAATAATGGGTACGTTATACCAAAGCATCGGGCTTTCTTGTATGGATAAAAACACTTGATTGGCATCAAAATCCGCATAAGTATCATGCTTACTTAACTTTCTGAGCATTTCTGAAGCATAGGTATTCACAGGCATCATACGTCCGCTTAAATCCTGAATGACTAAATGACCAAATTTATTAGCATGGGCTTTAGGTGTCATATTGGCTTGAAGAATAGAATCTATTTGTGCTTTGGTTGGCTTTGAATGGTCGTGACCATCGCCTTCATGATGTTCTTGTGCAAAAGTGTTCAGCCCAAAACACAGTAGGATAACCGTAAGCAGTTTGGCTTTTTTGGCTTTTACCTTTTCTAGTCGAACCTTTAAATCGCCAAAACGAGAATGTTTAGAAAACAGAATAGCCATTAACCCGAAATAGAGCATAAAATAGCCTATGTAAGTAATTAAAGTACCCCAATAATCATGGTTTACAGACAGAATCGTTCCTTTTTCATCCGGGTCAAAACTGGATTGAAAAAAACGATACCCGCCATGATCTAAAATATTATTCATAAAAATCTTATAATCATAGTCTTCTGCATTAGCATCTAAAACTGTGACTTCACTTGAATACGCAGAATAGCCTCGCTCGGTTCCTGGGTAACGCTCGGCTTCAAAATCATTTAACTTTATTGAAAAAGGCAGCTCTAAAACTTTAGAACCGTATTTAAATGCAAAATTCAATCCGCCTACTTGTATTTGTTTAAACTTGCCGCTTGTGCCCTGTCCGCCAAGTAAACCAATCTTTTGTGTTTCGCCATTAGTGGTGACTTTCAGCACCAAACCATCTTCATCATTTTTTAGTAATTGCGATTTTTGAACAATATCAAAAACACCTTTGGTTACGGGTTTCGGGAATACCATTTGCATATTACCGATGATATATCTGGAACGCAATACTAAAGGCTGTAAACTATCTTTTACCAACTTGCCTTGTGCTCGGGTAGCCATGGTCATGTACTCGCCTTCAAACGGCGATTTTATATTCAACGAATCGCCTTGATACGTAATATTTATGGCGCCATCGGTTGGTTTATTAAGTGCAAATAATACATTGTGGATACTACTAATTTGTCCAACTTTTAAAAAATGGTTATGTGGTCCATTGGCACCTGCTTCAACAATTTTTAGATATGCCTCGCCGTTTTCATTAGGGATGATATCTTCTTCTGCGCCAACTATAAACTTTTCTAACTCAATAGTTACAGGTTGTTGGTTGTATTTGGTTTCAATCTTAAAATCGTTATCTAGGCGTCCAGAAAAATCGACTTCGCGTTCAATAGGCAGTCGTTGTGGAACACCATCAATTTTGTAATCGCCATCAATATAGGTTGTGATATATGTTTTTTGTGAAAGAAAACTGTTTTCGGTACTGCCTTCACGAATTGCCATCATCCCCTCAAAACTGGCATAACGTGTAATAAAAGCACCTAGCAAAATAAAAATAAAGGATATATGCAAAATGAAGGTAGCCCATTTCTCTTTTTTATACAATCTGAATCTGAAAATATTGCCTGTAAAATTAATCACGAAAAACACCATAATAGCCTCAAACCACCAGGCATTATAAATTAAGTTTCTGGTGTATGGCGTTGGCGATGTTTCTTGCCCAGCATCTAAAATAGTACCGGTTGCCATAGCGGCAGCAAAAGCAATAAATAAAAAGGCAGTAAGTCGTGTTGAAAAGAAAATATTGGCAAGTTTTTTTTGCATGATTTGAACCCGTTTTTTAGGTTGTGCAAATTTAAGGATTATAGTTTATTTATATATGTTAAAAACGTTTTAAAAAAATGCTATAATGCAGGTTTTATGTTTATTTGAAATGCTTTGAAAGTTGGAAGACCGATGACTGAAGTTGGAAGACCGATGACTGAAGACGGGAGACTGTTTACTCTGCGCTTTGTTTTTTCACGCTAAGACACAAAGGCGCAAAGGCTCAAAAATTTGAATACTGAGACTGCGACTGAGCACATAGGCTGACTATAGACTTTTGACTTTTCCCTAATGACTAATGACTACTAACTAAGCCCTCGCTTCAAAAATCTTCAAATACAAAAACGTTCCCATTTTTCTGGCGCGTCGTTTGGCGTTTTCGGCATAGTCGCCTTCAAAAAGTTCTTCTATAGTTTCAAACCAAAGGTTTAGCCACAAACCAAAATGCAACTCGGTTATACTATTATTATTTTCCTTATCCACTTTTACGTGAGCTGCCAGAGGGTCGCCTTGGTATTTATGTTCTAACTTTCGGGTCATAAATAAACTTGTTTCCCAGAAGGTTGTTAATCTATCTAGATGCGCATCCCAATCTTTAATGATATCATTAAAAAAAGGCCCTAAAACATCGTCTTTTCTAACTTTTTTATAGAAGGATGATACTAATAAAAATACATCGTCTCTAGTTTGAATGTCTTTTTTATGCATAGTAATCAAAATTAAACTATTTATTTCGCGCAAAGACGCAAAGGCCCAAAGAATTAAAATGAAACACTAAAATTTAAAGACTAAAAAATCGTAATTCTTAAATCGTAAATCGTAATTCTTGCTTATTTTAGCAATATGATTTCAGTAGTAATTCTCGGTGCAGGTAATGTTGCCACACATTTATTTAAAGCTTTCAGTAATTCAAACGAAGTTTCTGTAATTCAATGGTTTAACAGAAATATAGAGTCTATAACTCCCTATAAAAACGTTGTAGATATCACTAACGACTTAAACGCATTAAAAGATGCCGATGTCTATATTCTAGCGGTTAGCGATGATGTTATTGGTGCCCTTTCTTCAAAACTTCCTTTTGAAAATAAATTGGTGGTTCATACCTCCGGAAGTGTTAGTGTTTATGATATTGATAAAAAACACAAACGTGGCGTATTATACCCTTTGCAAACGTTTAGTAAGAATACAGAAATGGATTTTGCCAATGTGCCTATTTGTATTGAAACTATCGATAAAAAAAGCTACCCTGTTTTAAAAGCATTAGCTAAAAGCACAGGAAGTCCAACAAAAAGAATAAACAGTGACCAGCGACGTGTTCTACACCTAGCTGCGGTTTTCGTTAACAATTTCACCAATCAACTCTATAGGATTGGTCATGAAATTACAGAAAGTGAAGGCGCAGAATTCGATATGCTTAAACCGCTTATATTGGAAACTGCAAAAAAAATTCAAGATGTTTCCCCTTATATGGCACAAACGGGGCCTGCAAAACGCAATGATAAAAAAACCATAAAAAAGCATTTAAAATCCTTAGAAAAACAACAGCATAAGGACATATACCAACTCCTAACAACCTCTATACAAGACACCCATGGAAGAAAAAAGTTATAAAGAATATTTAGAGCATATTACCACATTTATTTTTGATGTGGATGGTGTTTTAACCGACGGCTCTGTTAGCGTTACCACAACTGGCGAAATGCTAAGAACCATGAACATTAAAGATGGCTATGCTCTAAAAACTGCGGTAGACAAAGGGCTTAATGTTTGTATTATCTCTGGTGGTTCTAACGAAGGTGTACGTTCACGACTGAGTAACCTAGGAATTACCGATATTTATTTAGGAGCGCACAACAAAATAGAACAGCTTGATGATTATTTTAATAAAAAATCCATCAAGTCTGAAAATGTATTGTATATGGGTGATGACATTCCAGATTATCCTGTTATGAAAGGTATAGGATTGCCATGTTGCCCTCAAGATGCCGTTCCTGAGATAAAAGCTATTTCAAAATACATTTCGCATAAAAAAGGCGGAAAAGGCGCGGTTAGAGATGTGATTGAACAAGTATTAAAAGTTCAAGGAAAATGGAATGGGAATTTTGGGGCTAAATATGATTAATTGTTAGATTTGGCAAGAAATAAAAGAAGACATAGCATAGGTTTTGGATACATTGGTTTTGGAAATAACCAAAGTGTTTTTAATCAAACTTCAAATAAAGCTTTTTCAACCTTAAAAGAAAAACTTAATAGTGAAACTCACTATCATTATAAAGTTAACTTTCTTCACAAAAAACTAAGTAAAGCAGATAAAAAGGTTATAAAAGATAAAATAAGAACGTATAATAAAATTCGAACTCAAAAAACTATAGTTGCGTTTGTCCTAATAGCGATTCCTATTTTCTTTATTATTAAGTTTTTCATTGATAAACTAGCATCAAACTTTTAGCATTTGAATGTCTTAAACCTCATCCGTTGGAAAAATTTATTAATGATTGCACTTGTGCAATTACTTATTAAATATGCCCTTTTAGAGCCTTTTGGCGTTTCAACAAGTTTAGATGGGTTTGGTATTATGCTTTTAATCCTGGCAACCATTTCTATTGCCGCTGCAGGAAACATTATTAACGACATTAATGATATTGAAACAGATATTATTAATAAACCTGAGAAGGTTATAATTGGTAAATCCATTTCAGAAAAAACAGCTTACAATCTTTTTATTATCCTTAATTTAATTGGCGTTGGCCTTGGTTTTTATTTATCACATAAAGTTAATAGGGCCCCGTTTTTTTCCATATTTGTTATTATTTCGGTATTGCTTTATGTGTATGCTACCTATTTAAAACGCACGTTTTTAATTGGTAATATTATCATATCCATACTCGTGGCATTAAGTCTTATTATTGTAGGTGTTTTTGAATTACTACCAAACATAATGCCTTCAAATCAACAAACGCAAATCGTGTTTTTTAAAATCATTTTAGATTATGCCTTATTTGCCTTTAGTATTAATCTACTAAGAGAAATAGCCAAAGACATTGAAGACATTGATGGTGATTATAACGCTGGGATGAACACCTTACCCATAGCCATTGGAAGAGAACGTACCAAAAACGTTTTATCTGTTTTAAATTTTATTCCGCTAGCAGCCATTATACATTATGTTATTTCAAATCTATACAAGCAACAAGTAGCCGTTGGCTATTTTTTAATTTTTGTTATTGCACCACTTATCTACATTACTATAAAAACATTTAGTGCAGAAACAAAAAAAGACATTCGTTATATTAGCAATATGTATAAATTAGTCATGCTTTTTGGTATGCTTTCGTTACTTTTATACAAGTATGTAATTTTGAATTAATGCTTAACGAAAAATTAAAAAACCATCACATCATTTTAGCTTCGGGCTCTCCTAGAAGACAAGCCTTTTTTAAAAATTTAGAATTAGATTTTGAAGTACGTTTAAAACCCGTAAAAGAAGAATATCCTAATCGGCTAACTCATTTTGAAATCAGCAATTACCTCGCCCAGCTAAAAGCATTACCGTTTAAAGACGAATTAAAACCCGATGACATATTAATTACCAGTGATACTATTGTTTGGCATAATGATAAAGCTTTAGGGAAACCGCGTGATGAACATGAAGCATTCAGCATTTTAAAATCATTGAGCAATCAAACACACGAAGTTATTACATCGGTTTGTTTCACAACTACTAACTACGAAAAAACACTTCATAACATTACTAAAGTCACTTTTAAAGCATTATCTGATGCTGAAATCCAATACTACATAAACACTTATAAACCTTTCGATAAAGCTGGAGCTTATGGCATTCAAGAATGGATAGGACAAATTGGTGTTACTAAAATAGAAGGCTCTTATTTTAACGTTATGGGCTTACCTACCCATCTTGTTTACAAAACGTTAAATAACATTGCGGACACGGCCTAAGTTTGTAACTTTACGCTATGGACACGATTAATAAACTTAAAAAAATTATAAAGGCTGAACTACTGTTTTGGATATCAATTGGATTCATATTACTTATGACGTCATGTAAAAAAGAAAGTCAAAATAAAGATATCGCTTATCATTCGGTCACTAATACTGAAACCAAAAAGCCTGCAACAAAGCTATCACCAGAATTCAACAGCTATTGGTATGCTGGAGAAGCTGAAATTTCATCTTATAAATTAGAACAAGCCCGTTATGGGGAGATTAGAGAAGGTAAAGCTGTTTTAATTTACGTAACCGAAGATTTTTTACCAAACATTCAAGTCAAAGCAGATCATCAAAACACGAATAATGTTTCCGTTTTAAAATTAAATGCCACTAAAAAATTCAATACAGGTATATATCCGTATTCCATTATGCAAAGTACTTTCTACCCTGTTGCAAATAATGAACATGCTATAAAAGTATCAAGTTCTATGCAAGAATGGTGTGGTCATGTTTATGCACAGCTTAATAATAGAGACCAATTTGAAATCCTATCGCATTCCTATTTTGAAGGTGAAGCAGATGCACATTTAAAACTTGAAAAATCCATTTTAGAAAATGAATTATGGACACAGTTACGCATCAATCCAAAATCATTACCAACAGGGAATTTAGAAATCATCCCTTCATTTGAATACACTAGGTTACGCCATGTTCCCATTAAAGCGTATAAAGCTATAGCTACTTTATCAGGAAGCGCCTATTCCATAAGTTACCCAGAGCTAAACAGAACGCTTACCATAGTATTTAATCCAAACTTTCCTTATGAGATTTTAGGGTGGGAAGAAACCTTTAAAAGCGGTTTTGGACCTCATGCCAAAATTTTAAGAACCAAAGCCTCCAAACTAAAAACCATAAAATCGGCTTACTGGGAAAAGAATAGTAATCAGGATGAAATTTTGAGAGAAACCCTTAAACTAAATTAATAATACCAAATAAATTTTCTTTTTGGCTGTATCTTTGTATAGTATTCTAATTTAATCACCATGTTTTTTGAAACTTACCGAAACGAACTTATAATAACTGGATTTATATTGCTTACTATGTTAATTATTAGGCATATAACTAATTTTACTATTAAAAAAATCTCTAGAAGAAACGGTATTAACGAAGCACGTATAAGACTTATTTGCAGGTATGTAACGGTAACACTTTTTTCATTAACACTTTTAATTGAATGCTTTGTTTTTGGCGCTGAGCTTAAAGAAATGGCCGTGATTTTTTCATCCATATTTGCTATTTTAGGCATTGCTCTTTTTGCTATTTGGTCCATTTTAAGTAACGTTACCTCAGGCATTATCATGTTTTTTTCGTTTCCATATCAAGTCGGCGATAAGGTTAGTATTCATGATAAAGATTTTCCTCTAGAAGCTATAATTGAAGATATTAGAGCCTTTCAATTGCATTTAAGATTAGAAAATGGCGATTTGGTAACCTATCCGAACAACCTTATGCTTCAAAAAGGAGTAACACTTGTTAAAAAAGATGCCATAGAGGATATTTCTAAAAAACTTAATTAAGTTCTGGACAGAAAATAAAAAACTACTTTAATTTCTGTATTAAACAGATACAACCACGATAAACAAAACAAAAACCATAATCACAACAAACCGTTAAATAAAAACTAAAACCAGCGCTAGGGCTGGTTTCTTTTTTATATTTGGTTTAAGCTAAAACAAAACCATGCATAAACGAAGAGTATTTTTATTAATAACACTTTTAACGATATCCGTTATAGAAGCCCAAAAACCAAAAACACCTTCATCATCACAAATTTATGAATCCATACAAAAGCTAAACTTTTTAGGCTCCGTTTTATATGTCGCTGCACATCCAGATGATGAAAACACACGATTAATAGCATACATGTCTAATCATGTAAAAGCAAGAACCGCCTATTTATCATTAACACGTGGTGATGGCGGACAAAACCTAATTGGCCCAGAAATTAGAGAATTACTAGGCGTTATAAGAACACAAGAATTATTAGCAGCACGACGTGTTGATGGTGGCGAACAACGATTTACAAGAGCAAACGATTTTGGCTATTCCAAACACCCCGATGAAACTTTAGAAATTTGGAACAAAGACCAAGTACTAAGCGATGTGGTTTTAGCCATCAGACAATTTAAACCCGATATTATAATCAATAGGTTTGATCACAGAACACCAGGGCAAACACACGGGCATCATACAAGTTCCGCCATGTTAAGCATGGAAGCCTTTGAACTTGCTAACGATACCTCAGCATATCCAGAAACACTTAAAGAAACTGGCGTCTGGAAACCACATCGTTTATTTTTTAATACCAGTTGGTGGTTTTATGGAAGTAGAGAAACGTTTGATAAAGCCGATAAAAGCAATATGATTAATTTTGATATTGGCACCTATTACCCACTAAAAGGCATGAGTAATAACGAACTGGCAGCTTTAGCCAGTAGTCAACATTTATGCCAAGGTTTTGGGCGTTTGGCACAACGCGGGTCTCAACAAGAATATATAGAATTTCTAAAAGGCGAACCATTAACCGATAATAAAAATATTTTTGCAGGTATTGATACGTCATGGAACCGCATAAAAGGAGGGAAAATTATTGGAGACATTCTTAAAAAGGTCGAAAACAACTTCAACTTTCAAAACCCGTCAGAACATGTTTCGCAATTAATTGAAGCCTATAAATTACTTCAGAATATTGAAGACCAACATTGGAAAACCCAAAAAACAAAAGAACTAAAAACCATTATTGAAATGTGTGCAGGTTTATATTTAGAAGCTTCGGCAGAAACCAATTGGGCCACTCAAAATGAAACCATTAACCTAAACATTGAAGTACTTAACAGAAGTTCGCATCCAATAACTTTAGAAAGCATAAATAGTACAAGTGGTTTAAATATCTCAAAAAATATTACACTAAAAAACAACACAAAATATAATTTTAAAGAAGCCATCAAAATCAAGAATGACGCGCAAACCACAACACCCTATTGGCTAAACACCAAAGGTACTTTAGGGATGTACAACGTTGAAAATAAAAATCTAATAGGTTTACCCGAAACACCTAGAGCCTACAAGATCGATTTTAATGTGTTTATTGATAATGTGCCTATCACATTTACAAAACCAATTATTCAAAGGTTTTCAAAACCAGATAAAGGCGAATTGTACCGTCCGTTTGAAATCATACCAGAAGCTTCAGCAAAAATCACAGAAAAGGTTATTATTTTAGATAATGACCAACAACGCGATATTACGGTTATCGTTAAAGCGGGTCGAAATGGATTAGAAGGTGATGTTGAAATTTACCACCCAGAGGATTGGAGCGTTTATCCCAAAAAGCAAAAAATAGCTATAAAAAATAAAGGGGAAGAACAGACACTGGTTTTTACTGTCATTCCACCTAAAAATCAGAGTGAAGGCTATATCAGTCCCATTGTCCATATTGGAGATAAAAATTACACCAAAGACCTTATTGAAATAGCTTATGACCATATCCCTTTTCAGACTGTGCTACTACCTAGCGAAAGCAAAATTGTACGTTTAGATATAAAAAAGAAAGGCGAAAATATAGCCTATATTCAAGGTGCTGGCGATGTGGTTCCTGAAAGCTTACAGCAAATTGGTTACAACGTCCGTGTTTTAAAACCTAAAGAGATTGATGCTGAAACATTAAGCAGGTTTGACGCCGTAGTAGTTGGTATTAGGGCATATAATACGGTTGAGGATTTGAAATTTAAACAAGACTTATTATTTGATTTTGTTGCTCAAGGCGGAAATATGATTGTTCAATACAATACTAACCATCGTGTAAAGATAGATGAATTGGCGCCTTATGACTTACAATTATCTCGAGATAGAGTTACTGAGGAACATGCTGAAGTGAGGTTTTTAGAACCAGAGCATCCCGTTTTAAACTTCCCAAATAAAATCACACAAAAAGATTTTGAAGGTTGGACACAAGAACGTGGTTTATATTTTCCTAATAGTTGGGGTCAAGAATTCACGCCTATTCTATCCATGAATGATAAAGGTGAAACAGCAAAAGACGGCAGTATACTAGTAGCAAAACACGGTAAAGGCCATTACATCTATACCGGATTAAGCTTTTTTAGAGAGTTTCCAGCGGGCGTTTCTGGAGCCTATCGATTATTTGCAAATATGCTATCCATAGGAAAAGATAACATTAAGCAAAATCAAAAATTAAATGATTAATTATGGAAGAGCAACAACCAAAACCAAAGTGGCTTAAATTATATTCGATTGTTTTAATAGCTAACGCCATTTACTTTGTTCTCTTTTACATCATTACTAAATCCTTTTAATTATGCAAACTTTAAGCTGGATTGATTGGACGGTCCTTTGTGTTACTTTAATAGCTATAGTAACTTATGGCACATTACAAACACGAGGAAGCAAAAATGTAAAAGACTATCTGCGTGGTGGTAATACCTCAAAATGGTGGACCATTGGGTTATCGGTTATGGCCACCCAAGCTAGTGCCATTACGTTTTTATCTACACCAGGACAAGCCTTTAATGATGGAATGGGTTTTGTGCAATTTTACTTTGGACTGCCCTTTGCCATGGTAGTAATTTGCTTAGTTTTCATTCCATTATATCATCGGCTTAAAGTATACACCGCTTATGAATTTCTAGAAAATAGGTTCGATTTAAAAACTAGAACTTTAGCTGCTATTTTATTTTTAATCCAGCGTGGTCTTGCTGCTGGAATAACCATTTTTGCACCAGCCATTATTTTATCGGTTGTATTAGGTTGGGACTTACTAACGCTAAATATTATTATTGGTTTTTTAGTTATTATATACACCGTTTCTGGAGGAACGCGAGCTGTAAACGTAACACAAAAGCACCAAATGGTAGTCATTTTTATTGGAATGCTAGTGGCCTTCTTCTTAATAGTAGATAAACTTCCTCAAGATATTACCTTTAGCAAAGCTCTAGATATTGCTGGTGCAAGCGGTAAAATGGAAGTGCTTGATTTTTCATTTGATTTAAATAATAGATATACATTTTGGAGCGGTATTATTGGCGGTACATTTTTAATGCTATCTTATTTTGGAACTGACCAAAGTCAAGTACAACGCTACCTATCAGGCAAATCTATTAAAGAAATGCAATTGGGATTAATATTCAATGGGCTTTTAAAAATACCGATGCAGTTCTTTATATTATTAGTTGGCGTTATGGTATTTGTGTTCTATCAATTTAATGAAGCCCCTGTAAACTTCAATCCTACAGCAACAGAAGTCGTGCTAAGTTCTAAATATGCCGAAGAATTCAAAATGCTTCAACGAGAACAACAACAAATCTTTAGAGACAAGCAGAAAATCATTGCTGCATACACCAATTCAGAAGATCCTGAAGTCGCAAAATATATTTCGGCAGCAAACCTAGCCAATGAAGAATTAAGGGAAGAAGCTAGAAATTTAATAGACATAGCTTCAGATAGTCAAGCTATAAAAGTAGAAAGCAACGATAAAGACTATGTGTTTATTCACTTTATTTTAAACAATCTACCACGTGGTTTAATTGGTCTATTATTGGCCGTTATACTAAGTGCAGCCATGTCTAGTACAGCAAGCGAGTTAAACGCTTTAGGCTCTACAACAACCATAGATTTATACATACGAAATACTGGAGTAAAAACTGAAGAGGAAAAAGTAAAAGCCTCAAAGTGGTTTACATTCCTTTGGGGAATCATTGCAATTTGCGTAGCCTGTGTAGCCAATCTTGCTGAAAACTTAATTCAACTTGTAAACATTATTGGCTCAATTTTTTACGGTAATGTTTTAGGTATTTTTCTACTTGCTTTTTTCTTTAAATTTGTAAAAGGCAATGCTGTTTTTGTAGCGGCTTTAATCACTCAAGTTTTAGTAATTGTGTTATACTTATTGGATTTATATGAATATATCAATCTCCCCTTTCTCTGGTTAAACTTTGTAGGCTGTATCATTGTAATTATAATAGCCTGTTTACTTCAATCTATAACACCAAGTAACAAAAAAGCCAATGTATAAAACCATCAACTGGGGCATTATAGGTTTAGGGAATATTGCCCATAAATTCGCTACAGATTTACGAACTGTAAAAGGTGTAAAATTATATGGCGTAGCATCAAGAAGTCAAGAAAAAGCAAATGCCTTTGCTTCAAAATATAACGCCACTAAAGCTTATGATAATTATGAAGCTTTAGCGAACGACCCCAATATAGATGCTGTCTACATTGCTACCCCGCATGCTTTACACAAAGAAAACACCTTATTATGTTTAGAAAACGGTATAGCTGTATTATGTGAAAAACCATTTGCCATGAATGCAGATGAAGTAGACAATATGATAGCTAAAGCCAAAGAAAAAAAAGTGCTATTAATGGAAGCACTATGGACCTATTTTTTACCACACTACCAATTCGTACTTAGCGAATTAAAAAAGGAAACCTACGGGAAACTAATAAAACTAGAAGCCGATTTTGGTTTTTACAGAGCTTTTGATAATACATCAAGAGTTTTTAATAAATCTCTAGGCGGTGGTAGTTTATTAGATATAGGCATCTACCCTATTTTTGCTGCTTTGTCTACTTTAGGAAATCCAAAACACATTGAAGCTAAAGCTACATATTTTGAAAATGGAGCTGATTCCTCTTGCGATATGGTGTTTTATTATGATAGTATTACAAAAGCTTATTTAAAAAGCACCTTATTAAAAGCCACACCTGGAGAAGCCATTTTCTATTGTAAAAAAGGTATTATAAAAATTAATGGGGGGTTTCATTCACCTTCAACAGTTACAATAACACCAAAACATGGTAAAGCAGAAACTATTGATTTCAATTACAAAACCATAGGCTACAACTACGAGATCATCCATTTCAATGAACACTTACGACAAGGTAAAACCGAAAGCGACATCATGACTTTTGAGTTTAGCCAACAACTTATCAAAACTTTAGACAACGTTAGACGCATTATAAATCTTGATTATTAGCTTAAAAAGTTCAATACTCTAAACGGACTCATTTTTCATAATTTTTAAGAATTATTGATTTTATTCTTTCAAAGGACTTTGTTTAAAAAGGATAATTATATTATCTTTTTGTTAAAATAAATAGTTGTGGATTACCTATCGAAAACATTACATTTACATTCTAAATTATACGATTTATAAATAATGAACCCATCTGCAGTTGGCTGGATACAAAAATTACTTAAAGAAGTTGAAACAAACAATCACTTTTTAAAGTATGATGAAGAAGTCTTTTATGAAGACTTAAGAACTTGTGGCTTTATTTATGGCAGTAATTTAAATGTGACTACTCAAGTTATAAATAAAAGCGACTTAACCGAAGATGAGCTTTGTAAAACGAACCTGTGTTTATCATTATATTATACGCATTCAAACTCCAATAGTGAAGTATCGTTTATTAATAGCGTTATAAATTTTTACACAGCCATAAATGAAATTAAAACCTCTTTTTTTCAAGATTTATTAGGTGGTAAAAAATCAAGCGAACAGCTAGAAAAAATTCTACACAAACGTATTCAAATTGATGCTAATGTACTTACAAAAAACTTTAACTACTTTATTATAAACGCTTTGTTGTATGTCGATGTATTGGCATATCAAGAATATTTAAAAAAGGAATCTGTTAGTGTTAATTATATAAAAGAACTAGAAGCTTCAATTGTAGCTATTTCTTTAGACGTTTTAAATTCAAAAGAAATCAAAAATCAATATGACGATAGTTTAATCAAATTATTTGAGTCTTCATTAAGGTATCACGATAACGACATCCTATATTACAAAAAAGCGATTACCTACATAAAAACAAATCAAGAGAAGTACTATATTTTGGATTTAGCTTGCATGGCGACTTGGAGCGACCAAATGATTGATTTAGAAGAAGAACAGTTTCTAGAAAAACTGGGGAATGATTTACAATTAAGTAAATCAAGAGTCCATCAATCTATAAAAACCGTAAATAATTTTTACACTAAAAACAAAGACAACATTGCACTTTTAAGTTCAAAAAACATTGTTCAGAGTTTTTATAACAATTCCAGCAAAATGGTCAACAAACTTATTACTAGAAACAGTAAACGTTTGTATCAAGAATTAAAAGATAGTAAGGAACTTATGGTTTTACTAACTCAATCTACAATACGAGATTTAAATAAAGAAGAACAAAAAAAAGTACAAGACCAGCTATTAGACATTTTTAAATCCATACCAAGTCTTGCAATCTTTTTACTCCCAGGAGGTGCATTATTACTTCCTTTAGTAGTCAAATTTATTCCAAAATTATTGCCCTCAGCTTTTGATGAAAATAGAATTGAAGAATAAAAACCTTATTTTTTGCTTAGATTTACCAATAACTAATCAATACTTACTTAATATATTATGAAGTCATATTCCATTGAAGAATTAAACAACCTTTTAAAAGGCGAATTAATAGGACATACCACACAACAAATTGAAGGCCCAGAACAATTACAAAATGCCAAGAATAACCATATAACATTTATAGGAAGCACAAAATACATTAAGTTTTGGGAAGACTCAAAAGCATGTGCCGCAGTAATAAATGACAATTTATCGGTTGAACCTGGTGATAACCGAGCGTTAATAAAAGTAAAAAATGCCGATTTAGCCATGGCAACCATTTTAGAACTTTACAATCCACCAGCACCAGAATTTGAAACTGATATACATCCTACAGCTGTTATTCATGAAAGCGCTACCATTGGTGACGGTTGTAAAATCGGAGCTAATTGTTATGTAGGTAAAAATGTGGCTTTAGGTAGCGGTGTTATTCTATACCCTAATGTTTGTGTTTTTGATGAAACCACCATTGGAGATCATACTATTGCATGGTCAGGAACCGTAATTAGAGAACGATGTATTATTGGTAGCCACTGTATCTTTCATACCAATGTAAGTATTGGTGCAGATGGATTTGGATATAGACCAAGTGATGATGGCAGAGGCTTAGTAAAAATACCCCAAATCGGAAATGTTATTATTGGTCATTATGTAGAAATTGGAGCTAACTCCTGTGTTGACAGAGCCAAGTTCAGTTCTACTATTGTAGGCGATGGATGTAAAATTGATAATCTAGTACAAATTGCCCATAACAGTATTATGGGACGTTCCTGTATAATGGCGGGGCATAGTGGACTTGCAGGTTCAGTAACCCTAGGTGATGGTGTTATTATTGGCGGAAGTGCCTCAATTAAAGACCATACAACTATTGAATCCGGAGCAACCGTAGGCGCTGGATCTGGTGTTATGAATAACGTTAAAGCAGGCGAAACCGTTTTAGGCTATCCAGCACAAGAAGCTAAAGCCATGTTAAAACAATGGGTAGCTATGCGAAGAATGGCTAAGAAATAAAATATAGCTTAAAATGATTTCCGTCTACCTCTGCCTCGTTAACAACCAATAAAGTCCAAGAAATAAAAATGTTTTTACATTAAAAGTTTTTTTCAATAAAACCAACCTTTTTTAATACATTACTCTTTCTTTTTAAAGAAAAAGAATTCCGAAATGAAATATATAAAACTAAACAATACAGTTTATAGCTTTACCAGTAATATTAAGCATGATAAAGCCATTAGAACAAGTTTCAATACGCTAACAGAAGCTTCATTTGGATTTAACATGGAAGCATGGTATCAAAGTGGCTATTGGGGAGATAATTATATAGCCTATTCATTATTACATGAAAACAAAATTATATCAAATGTTTCAGTTAGTGTGATTGAGTTTATTATAGATAAAGAAAAAAAGATTGGTATACAACTAGGAACTGTAATGACTGATAAGAACCACAGAAAAGGTGGTTTAAATAAGTTCATCATGGAACAAGTATTAAATGAATGGAAAGAAAAAGCTGATTTTATATACCTCTATGCAAATGATAGTGTTCTGGACTTCTATCCAAAATTTAATTTTGAGATAGTCGATGAATATCAGTACTCAAAACCTGTTAAAGATAATAGTGATATTTCATCAATAAAAAAAATCAACATTGATAATGATAATGAAAAAGAGTTTCTAAAAGACATCTTAAAAAATTCAATACCAATTTCAAAAGTGTCAATGCGAAATAATACAGGGTTAATAATGTTTTACTGTTTATGGATTAAAAAAAACAGCATTTACTATATCGATACACTAAAAACCATTGTTATTGCAGACTTTGAGGGTGACACTCTATACCTAAACGATGTTTTTACCAAAGAACATGTTAGTTTAAACCATATAATTAAGGCAATATCCAATAAATATGTAAAAAACGTTGTATTAGGATTTACCCCTTTAGACAAAAAAGGTTATAATAAAAAATTGCTAAAAGAAGAAGGCACGACGCTTTTTGTTCTAAAAGACTATGTAGATTATTTCAAACACAAGCACTGGATGTTCCCTGTTTTATCACATGCCTAAACTTTAATTATTCCAACCAGCTTTTAAAATCCTTAACGCGCTCGCGAGCTACAATAACATCTTGCTCATTATATGAATTTAATTTTATTTGCAAACGTGAGTTAGTATAACTAACCATATCCTTTATTGCATTTATATTCACAAAGAATTTACGATTTATACGAAAAAAATTTTGTGGTTCTAACTCGTCTGATAAATGGTCAAGCGTCGTATCTAAAAGATAGTTTCTACCTTCGATTGTATGTAAATATGTGCCTTTATTTTCGCTATAAAAACATTCTATGTCATCAATATTAATCAGTTTTAAATGCTGCCCAACTTTTACCGAAAAACGCTTTTTATATTCGCGGTCAATCGGGTTTACAAGTAGTTTTTTAATATCGTTAAAATCTAAAGTTACAGCTTGTTTTTGAGGTGCGAGATCTAGGTATTTTTTTACTGCAACTTCTAAATCGTCCTCATCAATAGGTTTCAGTAAATAATCGATACTATTTAGTTTAAAGGCCTGAAGAGCGTATTCATCATAGGCTGTTGTAAAAATAATTGCTGATTTGATATCTATGGCTTCAAAAATCTCGAAAGACAAACCATCACTTAATTGAATGTCTAAGAATATCAAATCAGGATGCTCATTATTCTGAAACCAGTCTATTGATTCTTCAACAGAATGTAGCATCACTTCAGCTTTTAAATCTAAACTTTGCAGCATACGTTGTAAACGTCTTGCTGAGGGTTTTTCGTCTTCTATAATTATTACTCTCATTGCTGGTTATATATTTTATTTTCTTTATAGTTTACTGAGTTTCCGTTTGGTCTTTTAGCAAGCTGATGCTATAATTATTTTACTTCCATTGCTTTTTATCATTATCCATGTATTCTCTAATTTTCTTTTCTTCCCAAGATTTACTAAAAAGTAAGCCTTTTCCAAATACACCAAGCGCATGAAACCCCAAACCAATGCCCCAAAAAATAGCGGTCGAAAATGTGCCAAAATGCCATAGTTCGCCATTCTTATAAACAACCATGCCCACAATAAAAACATTAACCACAACATACCAGAAAGCATGCCAGTAAAAACCTTTAATCTCTTTTACACGTTTTTTAGCCCGAGCATAGGCTTGTTCTTTTTGATACTTTTTATTTTCGTAAGGTTCTAATTTATAATCTTCCATAATCCTAATAGTTATTCCCAGTTATTCTCTTCTTTACGCATCAATTCTTCAATTTTACGTTTCTCCCACTTACTTTCAAACATGCCTTTTTGAATAAAAACGACAAACCCATGAATAGCTAAACCAATACCCCAGCCTATAACTGAAAACCAAAACCATTTATAATCCCAGTAGGTTTTATAGTTAATAAAAATTGTAAATGGAGTAAACAAACAATACGCAAGGAGATGCTGATAAAATCCTTTTATTTGTTCTATACGTTTACGTGCTCTCACTGCTTTTTGTTCCGTATCAAAATCTGGTAATCGTTCCATAATTATTAGTTTTAGTCCCAATTATTTTCTTCGTTATTCATAAACTCTTCCATTTTACGCTTTTCCCAATTTCTGCCAAAAGCACCTTCACTAACAAAAACCCTAAAGGCCTGAATGGTTAAACCAATGCCCCAACCAAACATGGGAAACCAAAACCACTGGAACCCCCAAGACGTTTTGTAATTGATGAATATTAAAAAAGGAATAACTAAGCAATACGATATAAGACTATAATAAAAGCCTTTTAATTCGTCTACATGATTAAGTGCTCGCATATAACTGTCGTCTAAACTTGATGATGTTTGTTCTGTTCTCATGATTGATATTTGTTTGGTAAGCATAGGTATAGCTATAGCAAACTTTCTTGTTGTTTTATTAATATCTATTTTTCTATTCGTTAAGAGTTTGTAACGTTGCATAATATTACTTAAGCCTACACCACTACTCTTTTTTACTATCTGTTTGGGTTGTAAATTATTTTCCACTATTAAATTACCCTGCTCTTCATATATTCTAATATGCAAAGGCTTACTCGATGTTACCATATTATGTTTTACAGCATTTTCTAAAAGCAATTGCAATGACAAAGGCACTACCATACTTTCTGGGTTTGATGCTTTTTCAGGCATCGAAAAAACAATACTATCTTCAAAACGCATTTTAAGTAAAGACATATAGGTTTTTGCAAACTGTAACTCCTCATCAACCGTTACTAATTCTTTATTTTTTTGCTCTAAAACATAACGATATACTTTCGACAATGACGTTGTGAACTTTTGTGCATTGTCTGGATTCTCTTCTATTAGACTGGTTAATACATTTAAACTATTAAATAGAAAATGAGGGTCTAATTGATTTTTTAAGGCATCAAACTTGGCACTAGCCGTACCTGCTATAACCTTTTGTTCTTTTATTTTATTTTGCTGTACCTTGTTATAAAAGTAAATGATGTGGAATACCGAAACTGCCGAAAGTGTAATCCATAAAGCAAACTGGTAATTTTCAATTTTTTCATTTTGAATAAATTCTACAAGTGTTTTTCCGCCGAGAGTTGTCCTAACTAAAAGGTTAAGCAAAAACATGCATACTAGCGTAATTACTACTGATCCTATGAAACTAACAAGGACTCTTTTTATTCTTTGATTTGATTTCCATATGCGTCTTTCTAAAAAATCAAAAAGCCTCATATTTGATAAAGTAATTACTACTGAATATAACTGATAAATGAAAAAACTAACTAAGCCATCATTAAAACTATCGTATTTAAAACCTCTAGAAAAAGAGTTATCTAACACAAATAAAGTGACACCAATAAAAAAGGCTATTAATATATTTTTAGTTAGTTTATTCATTACTAATTATTTTTCACAAGAATCTACTAGCATTTTAGCACGGTCTGCTCCCCAATTTGGGTGAAATGCTGTTTCTGGTTTAAAGTTAGCAAAAAGTTCAATGGAACGCTCTAAATCTTTACAAAATGGTGTCGTATCTTGACCAAAATATTTTGCGCCTCCCATATCCCATTCTGCTTTACAATACACAACTCTTGGGTTTTTTGGTGCAATTATAGCCGCTTTTGTATAAATCTCTACAACTTTTGCAGATAAGGTCATACCATATGTGGCTCCATCATAGGCTACCCAAGCTGTGTGTAATAAAGCTTGTAGAACCATTATTTCTGGATTGTCTTTTGAAATGGCTGTTGCATCATTAATTAAATCTTGCGCTTTTTTAAGCTGGGCGCTTAGCTTTTCTTCGTCATTTTCACCAAAGCTATATATAACATTTATTTGTGCGGCATAATATGGTGGCAGCCAATTATCTTGTTCGGCAGCAGCTATACGTTCAAATAAGTTTGCTGCTTCAATTGGTTGGTTAGCTGTCCATAGTTCAAAGGCTTTTTGCATCCCTTTTTCATAATTAGTTTGTGCGTTTAAAAAGCCAGAAACTAATAGAGTAGTAATAATGATTAAATGTTTCATGTGTTTATTTTTTATAATTTTAATTATGAAGCAAATATCCGTCAGAAGTGGAATATTAAAAAAATCGACTTACCGAATTGTTATTTTTTATAGCTGAAATGTTAAACTCATATAATATAAGAATTCTAATTGTTAATTTGCGTTGTAATAAATCATCACAAAATGAAAAACATACTATGTATTCTTCTAATTTGTATGTCTGCATTTAGTTTTAGTCAAACTGACCGCATATCTACTATAGATTATATTGAGGTTTTAAATGGAAATAAGACCGAAGCCTTATTTTACTATCAAAATAATTGGAAGCAATTAAGAATTCAAGCTCTAGAGCAAGGTTATATAAAAAGCTATCAATTGTTAGAAAGCGTTGTAACCAAAGAGACGCCATACAACTTTATATTAATAACAACATATAAAAACAAAGCACAATTCGATAATAGTGAAGTTAATTTTCAAAAACTGATTGATGCTGGCAGCGGATTAAAATTAATTAATGATAAAAAACCTGGTGAATTTCGAAAGGTGATTATGCATAATAATGCAGTAAAGCATTGGAACTAAAAGGGAGTCTAAAATAGCTTAGACTCCCTTATTCACATTGATATAAAACCATATACTACCCGTCATGAAGCTTGAAGAATATTGGTACAGCATAGGCAACCTTAACAGGTCTACCTCGTTGCTTACCTGGTTTCATTTTTGGTAACTTACTAATAATACGTTCTGCTTCTTTTTCCAAAATCCTATCTGGTCCTCTTGAACGTATGTTAGTCGTATAACCCTTTGAATCTATAACAAAAATTACTGACACCCGACCTTGAACACCTAACTCTAAAGCCGTTTGTGGGTATTTGAAGTGTTTTACAACATGCTCCTGGATTTTTTTCTGAAAGCAAACTTTTGATTCTTTTTTAGATAGTCCTTCACAACCAGGAAAAACAGGCACATCTTCAATAACAGCAAAAGCCACTTGAACATCTTCCTCGACTTCTTCAACTTCAACATCGCTAATTTCTATAACGCGCTCCTCAATAGCGTCATCTTGACCAATTTCTGTGCTTTCAATAATAGTTTCTTCTACTTCTTCTACATCTTCAACAATTTGAATAGACTCTTGAACAGCAGCTGGCGGTGGTGGCGGTGGTGGCGTATTAGCATTAACAATTGGGATTTCATCTTCAAATTCTGTCTCAACATTTAGAATATCAATAGCAACATCATCTTTTTCATAAGTCTTATACTCCAGAGCATGCCAAGACAAGAATAACATTAAATTGAGTCCAATAGCAAAGTATATACTGCTATTTCGACCAATTTCTAATTCTGGGTTCTTTTTAGCTTCCATGACTCACACTTTATATATACCCTTAAAAGTATTGAATATCATAGGCTATAACTATGACATTTGTCATGTGAAGCGCCACCATTCTAAATATACGATTTACATAATTTCATATCATGATAATTAAACTTGCCCCAAAACATATCTGAAAAAAAATCATTAGCTACATCACAAACAATTAAATTATCTTTGCTTTACTTAAAAAATAGTCATGCGCATAGATATTATTACCGTTTTACCAGAATTACTTAAAAGTCCTTTTGAAGCCTCTATTTTAAAAAGAGCCATAGAAGCAGAATTGGTAGAAATCCATTTTCATAATTTAAGAGATTATACAACTGATAACTACAAATCTATTGACGATACACAGTTTGGTGGTGGAGCCGGCATGGTAATGATGGTTGAGCCTATTGATAAATGTATTTCAGCTTTAAAGACTGAACGCCATTATGACGAAGTTATATATATGACGCCTGACGGCGAAACCCTTAAACAAGGTATAGCCAACCAACTCTCATTAAAAGAAAACATTATTATTTTATGTGGTCATTATAAAGGTGTTGACCAACGTGTACGTGACCACTTTATAACACGTGAAATATCTATTGGCGATTATGTATTGTCTGGAGGTGAACTCGGTGCTGCAGTACTTTGTGATGCTGTAATACGATTAATACCAGGGGTTTTAGGTAATGAAACCTCTGCCCTAACAGACTCTTTTCAAGATGGATTATTAGCGCCACCCATTTATACAAAACCTAGAGACTATAAAGGTTGGAAAGTACCGGAATTACTATTTGGAGGAAACTTCCCTAAGATTGAAAAATGGAGAGAAGAGCAGGCGTATTTAAGAACTAAAGAAAGGCGACCAGATTTGTTGGATGATTAAGCAAAGACAAATTCCAAAAATAAAAAATTCCAAAATCAAAAACATTATCATCACATTATAAGTATCAGTTGATTTTTTTTGAAATGAATCAATTAAATTTGAATCTATTTGCGAACAGCTGAATACTGTTGACTACCAATTCATTTCGTGTTAAGAATCGAAAAACATGTTTGATCTCCCCGATATAGAAGGAATCCAGCAATGAAAGCCTAACTTTTTACTTTACTTAAACATAAACCCACAAGTAAATTTTCAATTAAAAAGAGTCCCTATAAAAAACATAATTATTAATTGTGAATTATTAATTATTAATTATCTTTGCACCCAATTTCGGGTTAACCTCTGGCGAGAATCGTGAATGTTGTTCTGGATTAATTATAATTAAATTTAAAGATAATGGAATCTTTAGTAAAATTTGTACAAGACGAATTTGTAACAAGAAAAGAATTTCCGGAATTTGGAGCTGGAGATACAATTACTGTTTACTACGAAATTAAAGAAGGAAACAAAACACGTACTCAGTTTTTTAGAGGTGTAGTAATTCAAAGAAGAGGATCTGGATCATCAGAAACTTTTACAATTAGAAAAATGTCTGGATCTGTTGGAGTAGAACGTATCTTCCCAGTAAACTTGCCAGCATTACAAAAAATAGAAGTTAACAAACGTGGTAAAGTACGTAGAGCAAGAATCTACTACTTTAGAGGTCTTACTGGTAAAAAAGCCAGAATTACTGAACGCAGACGTTAATAAAATACCACTGTATTTGCAGTGTAAAAAAGCCTTGAGATATCTCAAGGCTTTTTTTATTAACAAAAGTTAATAAGTGTGGTTTATAAGTTGTTGGTATCTAAATACTTAAAAATTTTGTTTTATTAAATTGTGAATGTATTTTAGTAAAAGAATTAATAACAGCCCTCGGTTGGTTTCACTTTAAAACTGAATTTATATTATATTCTAAATATAAGGAAACGTTCTTTATATAATTGTTTTTTGAGGTTTTTGATATAGCACGTGTATGCGTGTGAAAGCAAAACCATGACATTATAAAAAGTACCATATGCGAAAGCAGATGAAAACTAAGGTAATGGAAAGCTCAAAAATTAATAATTTACGAAAGTAATTATTATAATGAGGGCAATGTTGCTAGCAAATTTAACGCGCAAGCGAAGAAGGAGTTAAAAGCATCAAGAAAAACAATTAAACAGAAACATCTAGTAATAAGTCAATACATTTTGAAAATTACAAAAATGTTTCTCTTGAAATAATAGCACTTGAATTGAAAAGATTTAGATGAAAATTTTGAATTGATTTAGTAGCAATACTAATTAGATCACGTTATGTTATTTCAAAGAAAGCCATGTCAGAGAAGATTAAATTCTTCAGTGATATGGCTTTTGTTATTTTTTAACATTTTCTTTACCTATTTTTTATTAAATTCTTACTAAACTGTACCTTTTTTTTAATTCTATTAAATATACACTACTAAAACGTTTTCGTAAACCTAAAAAACATTTATAACAGTCTAATTTTGTATATTCGCATCGCTAAAATTGAAACTAGTCTTTTTCTATAATTTTTAGCCTTTTCAGTAATTCAAAAAAATAGCACATAATGTCAAAAATCATTTATACAAAAACGGATGAAGCACCAGCTTTAGCAACACGTTCTTTTTTACCAATTGTTGAATCTTTTGTTGAGTCCGCTGGGATTGATGTTGAAACCAAAGACATCTCTTTAGCAGCAAGAATATTAGCTGCATTTCCAGATTACTTAAATGAAGAACAACGTGTTCAAGATGATTTAGCATTACTTGGTGAACTTGTTAAAAAACCTGAAGCGAACATCATTAAATTACCAAACATTAGCGCTTCTGTTCCTCAATTAGAGGAGGCTATTGAAGAGTTACAATCAAAAGGTTTTGCGGTACCAAATTACCCAAGTGAACCAGAAAATGGTGAGCAAAAAGACATTAAGTCTCGTTATAATAAAATTAAAGGTAGTGCGGTAAATCCCGTATTAAGAGAAGGTAATTCAGATAGACGCGCACCTAAAGCTGTTTCCCATTACGCTAAAAAGAATCCTCATAAAATGGGGAAATGGGAAAAAGACTCAAAAACTCACGTAGCTTCAATGAAAGCAAATGACTTTTATGGTTCGGAAAAATCTACCACTATTGCTGAAGACACTGAATTTAAAATTACTTTCAATGGTAAAGACCTAAAGGGATACGCTCCTTTATTAGCAGGAGAAATAATTGACACCTCGGTAATGAGTATTAATGCTCTTAAACAATATGCTGCTAGAGAAATTGCTGACGCTAAAGCAAACGGCGTATTGCTATCATTACACATGAAAGCTACGATGATGAAGGTTTCTGACCCGATTATTTTTGGAGCTATTGTTGAAGTATTCTACAAAGACGTATTTGAAAAGTACGCTGAATTATTTGATGAATTAGGCATTACTGCTACCAATGGTATTGGAGATGTTTATGATAAATTAGAAGGTCATACTAAAGAAGGAGAGGTAAAAGCTGCTATTAACGCTGTATATGCAGATACTCCTGCTGTTGCCATGGTAAATTCAGATAAAGGTATTACAAATTTACATGTGCCAAGTGATGTAATTGTAGATGCATCAATGCCGGCTATGATTCGTACAGGAGGTCAAATGTGGAATGCAGAAGGACAACAACAAGACACCAAGGCTTTAATTCCAGACAGATGTTATGCTGGTGTATTCCAAGCAACAATTGATTTCTGTAAAGAAAATGGTGCTTTTGACCCGGTAAAAATGGGAACTACTGCTAATGTTGGATTAATGGCTCAAAAAGCTGAAGAATATGGGTCTCATGATAAAACTTTCCACTTAAGTGAAGCTGGAACTGTTGAAGTTATAGATATAAACGGAAATGTACTTTTATCTCAAGACGTTGAATCGGGTGATATTTTCAGAATGTGTCAAACAAAAGATGCACCAATTCAAAACTGGGTTAAACTAGCTATTGATAGAGCTAGAGCTACTGGTTGGCCAGCTGTTTTCTGGTTAGATGAAAACAGAGATCATGATATTGAAATCATTAAAAAGGTGAATACCTATTTACCAAATCACGACACATCTGGATTAGAAATTTTTATAAAGTCTCCTGTCGAAGCCACTTTATATACTTTGGATAGAGTAAAAGTAAACTTAGACACGATTTCCGTAACAGGTAACGTATTACGTGATTATTTAACAGATTTGTTTCCAATTTTGGAATTAGGTACTTCTGCCAAAATGTTATCGATTGTCCCATTAATGAATGGTGGTGGATTGTTTGAAACTGGCGCAGGTGGTTCTGCACCAAAACACGTGGAACAATTACTCGCAGAAAACCATTTACGTTGGGATTCTTTAGGTGAATTTTTAGCATTAGCCGTTTCTTTAGAACATTATGCTGAAGTTAACAACAACCTAAAAGCCAAAGTATTAAGTGAAGCATTAGATAATGCTACAATGAAACTTTTGGATAACAAAAAAGGTCCATCAAGAAAAGCTGGTGAGTTAGATAACAGAGGAAGCCATTTCTATTTAGCGATGTATTGGGCGCAAGAATTAGCAAATCAAAATGTTGACACTGAACTTAGTGACAAGTTTAAACCAATCGCATTAGAGTTAACTACTAACGAAGAAACTATTGTTAATGAATTAAATAGTATTCAGGGTAAAGCCACCGATATAGAAGGTTATTATCTCCCTAACGAAGATTTAGTTAACAAAGTTATGAGACCGAGCAAAACCTTGAATAAGATATTAGGTTAAATAAAAATCTAACAACTTGTTAAAAGCTCCTTTTTTAGGAGCTTTTTTTATACTTTTATAAAAAAAAAGAAGAGCTATTAAATGAAAAACCTTTTACTATGGTTTCTTTTTGCGCTATGTTTTAATATACTATCGCTAAACGCACAAGAAAGATTCACATTAAGTGGCACCGTTTCCGAAGAAAAAAGTAATGAAACCCTTATCGGTGTAAATATTATATTTCCAGAAATATCAGCAGGCACAACAACTAATGAATATGGTTTTTATTCCATAACACTTCCTAAAGGAACTTACAAATTAATAGTGAGCTACCTAGGATTTTCTACAATTTCTGAAACCATTACGCTTACCCAGGACATTACCAAAAACTTAAGTTTATTAGATGCATTAGAAAGTTTAGATGAAATAGTCATTACTGAAGATATTGAGAAACTCAATATAAAAACGCCACAAATGAGTGTTTCCAAACTTACTTCTAGTACCATAAAAGACATCCCTGTTGTTCTTGGCGAATCTGATATTATTAAAGCCATTACCTTATTACCTGGTGTAACCAGTGCTGGCGAAGGGGCTTCTGGTTTTAACGTGCGAGGTGGTGCAGCAGATCAAAACCTAATCCTTTTAGATGAAGCCACTATATATAACTCATCGCATTTGTTTGGATTCTTTTCCGTTTTCAACCCAGATGCCATTAAAGATATAAAGCTCTATAAAGGTGGTATTCCTGCGCGTTATGGTGGGCGTGTTTCATCCGTTTTAGATATTTATCAAAAAGAAGGCAATAGTAAAGAATTTCACATGAATGGTGGTATTGGACTTGTTTCAAGTAGGCTACTTGCTGAAGGCCCTATTAAACAGGGCAAAGGATCTTTCCTCTTTGGAGGTCGATCTAGTTACGCTCATTTATTTTTACCGATTTTTGACATTAATAATATTGCATATTTCTACGATTTGAATACTAAATTAAGCTATAGAATAAACGATAGAAACAATATTTACCTATCAGGATATTTTGGTAGAGATGTATTTAGAATCGAAGATTCTTTTGAAAACACCTATGGAAACTCCGTTTTAAACTTTAGGTGGAATCATCTGTTTTCAGATAAATTATTTTCAAATTTATCCTTTATTTATTCTGATTATTATTACGAATTAAGGCTTGACTTTGTAGAATTTGATTGGATTTCAGGAATCCAAAATTTCAACTTAAAATATGATTTCAAACACTATATAAGCGATAAAATAAAACTGCAATACGGTATAAATAGTATGTATTACAAATTTAATCCAGGAGAAATAAACCCAACCGTGCCGTCTTCAGGAATTAATCCATTTAAACTCATAGATAAATATGCTTTTGAAAATGCTATTTATTTAGATGCTGAACATAAAATATCAGATAAATTGGCACTATCCTATGGATTGCGCCTTAGTTCTTTTCACCGTTTAGGGCAAGATGAACTGAATGTTTATGAAAACGATCAAGCCATTCTGTTCAATGAAGATTTTCAAATTTATGAAAAAGCAGAACCTATTGCCAAAACATCTTTTAAACGGAGTGCTGTTATTGAAAGCTTCTATAACTTAGAGCCTAGAGCATCCCTAGCCTATCAAGTAAGTCCTAATAGCTCAGTAAAAATGAGTTACAATAGAATGAGTCAATATTTACATTTACTTTCAAATACCAATTCACCTACCCCTTTAGATATTTGGACGCCTAGTGGCAAATATGTAAAGCCACAATTACTTGACCAATTCGCAATAGGTTATTTTAAAAATTTTAATAACAATACATATGCTTTAGAATTAGAAAGTTTTTATAAAACAGTAAAAAACAGAATAGATTATATTGATGGCGCAGATCTAATTGCAAATAACGCTATTGAACAAATTATACTAAATGGTAGAGCTAGAGCCTATGGCTTAGAAGTTTTACTTCGCAAAAACGAAGGAAAGTTAAAAGGATGGTTGGCATATACCCTATCTAAATCCGAACAACAAACAAGAGGAAGAACACCTACAGAATTAGGAATAAATAATGGGAATTGGTACAATACACCCTATGACAAAACACATGATATATCAATAACGGGAAGTTATCAATGGAACAAAAAATGGAAAATAAACACTAATTTTTTGTTTCAAACCGGACAACCAGCAACATTCCCTAATGGGCAATATGAATTTAATGGACTTAACATACCTAACTACAGCAACAGGAATGCAGATAGGCTACCATCATACAACCGTTTAGATGTTTCATTAAATTACACCCCAAAACCAAATAAAACCAAAGGGTGGCAAAGCTATTGGGTATTTGGCATTTATAATATCTATAACCGTAAAAATGCCGCTTCTATAAATTTTGGACAAAATACAGATACAAATACCAATGAAGCAACACGATTAGCCATTTTTGGAATTGTACCATCCATATCTTATAATTTTAAACTTTAAGACTATGAAACCAATATTTAAAATATATCTTATTTGTTTATTACTAATCTCGTGCGAAGACGTTATTGAAGTCGATTTAAATACTGCCGAACCAAGATTGGTTATAGAAGCATCTTTAAATTGGATTAAAGGTACCGATGGGAATTTACAATTTATACGCCTTAGCTTGACTGCTCCATATTTTGATGACACGATTCCTCCAGCAACAGGAGCAACAATAACAGTTACAGATTTAAACAGTAACACATTCAATTTTATTGAAAATGAGAATACTGGTATTTATTCAAATGAGTCATTCATTCCAGAACTTAATGGCGTTTACAATCTAGCTATAAACTACAATAATGAAATATACACAGCAACCGAAACTTTAATACCTGTAGTACCTATAGAGTTTGTAGAACAAAAAAATGATGGTGGATTTACAGGGGACGATATTGAAATAAAAGCATATTACACAGATCCTTTAGGAATTGATAATTACTATTTATTTGAATTCTTAGTTATTGATAGTAATAACTTAGACCTAGAAGTTTATGATGATGAATTTACCGATGGAAATCAAATTTTTGCATTCTACTCTAGTGATGATATAGAACCAGGTGATGAATTATTGATTAGGAATTCTGGCGTTTCAGAACGCGGTTATGAGTTTTTTAATATATTATTACAGCAAACCGATGAAGATTCAGGAGGGCCTTTTGAAAGTCAGCCTGCTACAGTTAGGGGGAACTGCGTTAACCAAACAAATCCTAGCAATTACCCTTTAGGTTATTTTAGAGTTTCAGAAACAGATATTTTCACCTATGTCGTTCAATAAACCACATGAACTAGACTAAATTAGCAGCCACTAATCCTAACAAATTTTTTACGTATTTTTAGACTATGAGTTTCACTAAAACAACCGAGCAAGATTCAAATTATAATCATTTGGAAAGCATGTCTATTTCAGAATTGTTAAAAAATATAAATAACGAAGACAAAACAGTTCCTTTAGCTGTTAATAAAGCATTACCACAAATAGAAAATTTAGTTGAACAAATTGTAAACAAATTAAAACAAGGAGGTCGCTTATTTTATATTGGCGCTGGTACAAGTGGACGTTTAGGAATTTTAGACGCATCTGAATGCCCACCTACTTTTGGAGTTTCACATGATTTAGTCATTGGAATTATTGCAGGTGGAGACACGGCCATTAGAAAAGCTGTAGAATTTGCTGAAGACTCTCTGAGTTTAGGTTGGGAAGATTTACAAGCTTATAATATTACAAATAAAGATATTGTTGTCGGTATTGCCGCTTCTGGCACAACGCCTTATGTTATTTCTGCTTTAGAAAAATGTAATAAAAACAATATCATTACGGGCTGTATAACATGCAATTTTAATAGTCCATTATCGCAAACCGCCCAATACCCTATTGAAGTTATTGTTGGTCCTGAATTTGTGACTGGCAGCTCTAGAATGAAAGCAGGTACCGCTCAAAAACTAGTACTTAATATGATAACTACAGCTACCATGATTCAATTAGGACATGTTAAAGGCAACAAAATGGTAGATATGCAATTAAGTAATAATAAGCTGGTTAATAGAGGTGCTAAAATGATTATGGCAGAATTAAACATCCCTCAAAAAGATGCTGAAGAATTATTAAACAAATTTGGTAGTGTGCGTTTAGCAGTTCAAAATTATAATGATGGAAGAACATAAAACAGATAGAGATATTCTAGCAAAAGGGTTAAAAATCATGGGAATGTCTTTAGGATGTATGTTCCTTGGGCCTACATTAGTTTATATAGCTTTAACCAATCAAGAAAAACCTTTATACATTCCTATTTTAATACTAGCCATACTCCTTTGTGGTTTAGCCATATTCCTTGCGTTTAAAGGTATAAACACGGTTATGGACAGTATGTTTAAAAAGAAATAATCAAACAATTTTGTTAGTGCTATAAATTAAAAACCAATTCATCAATGCGACTTGAATTTTCGACGGTTCCGATAGTTCACGATAGTTATCGGGACGCAAGGAGAACGAACCTTTTTACTTTAGTTTATATTGAGCATAGAAAATACTCATAGATAAACTTTCGAGAAATCTTACACTGATGAGATTCCTCTTCGTGCCTCATTCGGAATGACAAGCTCACTTTTAAAAAGAATTTTATGCTTTTGTTTTAAAACTGTGGATTTCAAATCCATAGTGGTTTATTTTACAGTAGCCTGCTTTGGCGTTGTTGGATTATATCCAAATTCACTATCATTAACAAGAATGCCTAAACGGTCAAAAATATAGTTAATAATAGCGTAATGATGTATAGTATGACTATTAGCTTGAGATAATAAAGCCCCGTAAGTATAAGGTATTTCTACAGTTCCTAAACCTAAATCATCAATAACAGAAACTGTTTTATCCATATCAAAACTTATAGCATTTAATTTATCAATGATTAAATCCAAATAATCTTTAGCACAATCACACTGTTCTTCAACATCTGTATTTCTAGATCGGGCTGTTAAATCAATTTGGTTTTCAGAATTAAGCTCAAAAATACGCTCATAAAAATCCAAAATGTGCCTAATATGAGTGCCTATACTGGAATGATATGGCGGCACAGAAGCATCACATAATTGCTCATCAGTTAAACTATTTAATAATGATTGCGATTTTTGAAGTGTTTTAAGAGTAGATTGGATAATTATATTCATGGATACTAAAATAGATAAATAAATTGAATTGAAAAATTATTGTGATTTAGTCTAACAGCTTTAAAATCCTTACAAAAAAGCTTTATCATTCTGAGAAGCGCCAAAGTACGGTGTATGAATCTCATCATTAAAAACAATTAGGGTACAATACTTCGACTGCGTTAAGCATAAACTAAATAGAAACCCGAAAATTAAAACCAACACCAATTATAGTTTTAAATAGCAACCGTATTACTCCTCCCCTTTTTTTAAGGGGAGGTGCCGACAGGCGGAGGGGTCAAAACCCTAATTAACGTCAGTTAGACATATTACTAACTAATAATTGAGTGTTTAAAAAGTTTAATAAATAAGCTTTATCATTCCGAATGCTATTAAGATTAAAATATATTTTGATTGAAAATACCCAAACGAAGTTTGTGAAGAGCCTGCCTGTCGGCAGACAGGGAATCTCATCATAATGAGATATCTCGAAAGTTTATCTTGAACGGAGCCGAAAGACTCATACTTCGCGCTGTCGATATGACAAACAACTGTTTATCATATGGTAAATTGTTTTTTTAAATAAAATTTACATCGAAATCAGGTTAATTATAATCTAACTTCTGGAAGCTTATCCCATCCCGATAGCTATCGGAAACTATCGACAAGCGGAGGGGTCAAAACCCTAATATAGTTTCATTTTTTTTAACTTTATTTTCTCAATTCCTCAACCACCAAACGCAATTCTCCATAACTGTACTTATCATCCAATTGATGCTTTAAATCTGATATGTCTTCAAAACTTTTTTTAGGAATACTGGCTTTTAATGCTTCGTAATTTTCAACCGACATCAAATCGGTAATTTTCACTTCTCCCGAACCTATAAAACTAGTCAAATGTCCAAAAATGGTATTTTCATTAAGTTCCCTGTCATTAGCTATATCTTGAATAGATTTACCCTGTTTAAATAAGGCTAAAGATTCTTTTTTAGTATCACCCTTTTTTCTTTTAGGCTTTTCTACTTCAAAAATATCCACATCTTTAGATGTTTCAATATCGTTTTCATCACAAAACGCTTTTATTACTTTTAAAATAGCAACACCGTACTTTTCAACACGCGTTTTACCCATACCATTAACTTGCAGCAGTTCTTTTTTATTGCTAGGTAAGGTTTCGCACATGGCATATAAGGCCTTTTGAGTAAATACCTGATAATGAATCAAATCCTTTTCCTGAGCTATCTCATTTCTAAGCACACGTAATAATTCAAATAATTCCACATTAGACGTCCCATCAATAACTGCTTTTCTAGGTTTCTTGGGTTTCTCTTTACCAAAAAATACAGATTTAGCTCGTAACTCCAAAAAGTGCTTGGCTTGAAACCCAGTAGCTAAACCATTAAAATATAAAACTTTTGTAGTCAATAAGTCTTCCAAAGCATCCAGGTTTTTAGTCATATCGCTCCCCACGGCCTGATTATCGGTAGTAAAACCAAACGTCTTTAATGGCTCAACAATATGTGTTTCTACCTCAGTTTTAAAATAAGCAATGGCTTTTTTAAAGCGCTCTTGAACCACAGCACTCGTTTCAGGTAACCCCTCATGTTCCAAAAGTTGTTTCAATTGGGCATTAAACCCATTACTCACTTTCAAAAAATTAGTAATGGCCGTTTTTATGGTTAAAAAAACAGGTTCTACCTCGCCTTGAACAACCGTTCTGTTTTTATAATAAATATCTAAAACCCGATTTGCTGGATACAGTAATGGGTAAAAATCAAACACCTCAAAAATTAAATCCAATTGAAAATTTTTCTGCGAAAGCTCTAAAACAGCTTCGTCAGGTTCATTCTGTTCGGCATCTTTATTAAACGAAATTACATGGCTATCGCTAATAATCTGACTAGAATGAATCTTACTTTTTAACACCAAGCCTTCCAAAGATTTACATCGGCTCAATGCCACATAGGTTTGCCCGTGAGCAAAAGCCCCTTGGGCATCAATAATGGCCTTTTCAAAAGTGAGCCCCTGACTTTTATGTATGGTAATAGACCATGCTAAACGCAAAGGCATTTGGGTGTACGAGCCTATAATATTTTCCGAAATGGCTTTCGTTTCAGCATCAACTGTATAATTAATGTTATCCCAAAATTCGGGCGTGGTTACAATATTAAAATCATCATCAGGGCAATGCACCACCACTTCATCAACATCCAACAGAATCACCTTCCCTATCTTTCCATTAAAATAACGCTTTTCAGGACTACTATCATTCTTAACAAACATCACCTGAGCACCCACTTTCAATTCTAAAGTCTCTTTATTGGGGTAAGCATATTCCGGAAACTTTCCTTTAATTTCTGCCTTATAGGTATGTAATTTGGTATTTAATTTATCTAACTCCGCTTTATTAGTGGCTTCCGCTTTGTTATTGTGCGTGGTTAAGGATATATAACCCGCACCAGGTTCAGGTGTAAAATCAGGAATATAACGTGTATTCAATGCAACAGCTCCAGCTTCGCTAAGGGCATTATTCCTAATTTCATTAAGGATTTCAATAAACTTGGGGTTGTCCTGTCTGTAAATATGTTTCAACTCAATAGTAATAGCTTCACATTGCTGGTAGGCATGACTGCTAAAAAAGAACCCGTTTGTATAATACGATTTTAATAAGTCCCATTCCTGTTCCTTAATTACTGGCGATAATTGTTGCAAATCGCCAATCATCAACACCTGCACCCCACCAAACACCTTGTTTCTATTTCTAAAACGCCGTAAGGTTCTATCAATACCATCCAACAGATCGGCACGCACCATACTAATTTCATCAATGACCAATAAGTCCATCGACTTAATAATATTGATTTTGGTCTTACTAAACTTCCTATTAAAGCCCTTTGAGGCATTCAGGTCCGTATCCGGTAAAATAGGTCCAAAAGGCATCTGAAAAAACGAATGTATTGTAACCCCCTTAGCGTTAATAGCCGCCACACCCGTAGGTGCTACCACTACCATTCGTTTTAAACTATTCATTTTCAATCGGTGTAAAAACGTGGTTTTACCAGTCCCTGCCTTACCCGTTAAAAAAATTGACCGGTTTGTATTATTCACAAACGCCCATGTTAAATCCAGTTCCCGATTGCTTATCATTTTTGATTATTATAAAAAATATTTCAAATATAGGAAACTAACTACAATTTATAAATTATAATATATAAATAATGTAAGATTCTTAAATTATAATCTTAAATTTATTTCATAGGAAAACCCTTTATACTTCTATGAAGGGTTTTACATAAAATACTTAGCTTATTTCAGTACCATTAAATTGCGTTGAAAACGTGCTTCAAAGCCTTACAAAATATCCTATTAACTTTATTTCAAAAAAAAGCGTTTAATTACAAATGTAATTTTCATTTTATTTCAATTCAGAGCAAAAAAAATCCTCAACAAATGAATGTTGAGGATTTACAATTCTAAATTGAGTTTAGAATAAAAAAGGCAACGACTCTACGCTCTCCAAATGCAGTACCATCTCGCAGATGGTATCAGCTA
>NZ_BAABJH010000005.1:0-176027 GCF_039543205.1 Flaviramulus aquimarinus | reverse complement strand
CTACCTATTTGAAACATAAAAAAACCACTGCAGAAAAACAGACCTTAATCCTAGGAAGGGGAAACCCATAATGAATTTATACATATATATTGTGTGGGTTTGTTTATACTATTATCTTTGCACCCTTAATTTAAATTATTTTAATGATACATATAACATTACCTGATGGCAGTGTAAAAACGTTTAACGAAGGCGTTACACCAATGGATGTTGCGAAAAGCATTAGTGAGGGGTTTGCTAGAAACGTAATTTCGGCGAATTTTAATGGTACAACCGTGGAAACTGTAACCCCATTAACTACAGACGGTTCGTTGGTTTTATATACATGGCGCGACGATGCTGGAAAAACTGCTTTTTGGCATAGTTCTGCGCACGTTTTAGCCCAAGCTATTGAGGAGTTATATACAGGTGCGAAACTTACTATTGGTCCTGCGATTGAGAATGGGTTTTATTATGATGTTGACTTTGGTGAGCATACAGTTTCTGAAAAGGATTTTAAGGCCATTGAAACTAAAATGTTGGAGATTGCACGTGGCAAACATGATTTTAGTTTGAGAGCCGTTTCTAAAACTGATGCTCTGTCCTTATATAAAGACAATGAATTCAAAACGGAATTGATTGAAAATTTGGAAGATGGCACCATTACATTTTGTGACCACGCTACCTTTACTGATTTATGTCGTGGTGGGCATATCCCCAATACGGGCATTATAAAAGCCGTTAAAGTATTAAGTGTTGCTGGTGCTTACTGGCGCGGTGATGAAAACAAACCACAGTTAACTCGTGTTTATGGAATTTCTTTCCCTAAACAAAAGGAGCTTACTGAGTATTTACACATGCTTGAGGAAGCAAAAAAACGTGATCACAGAAAACTTGGTAAGGAATTAGAGCTTTTTACTTTTTCACAAAAAGTTGGTCAAGGTTTACCCTTATGGCTGCCTAAAGGCGCTGCATTACGTGAGCGCTTAGAAAACTTTTTAAAAGCTGCGCAGAAAAAAGCAGGTTACGAGATGGTGGTTACCCCACATATCGGACAGAAAGAACTTTACGAAACTTCTGGTCATTATGCTAAATATGGTGCCGATAGTTTCCAACCTATTACAACGCCTAAAGAGGATGAGGAGTTTTTATTAAAGCCTATGAACTGCCCGCACCATTGTGAAATTTACAACAGCTCGCAATGGAGTTATAAAGATTTACCAAAGCGTTATGCTGAATTTGGTACGGTTTATAGATATGAGCAAAGTGGTGAATTACATGGTTTAACTCGTGTACGTGGTTTTACTCAAGATGATGCCCACCTATTTTGCATGCCAGAACAGTTGGATAAAGAGTTTAAAGATGTTATTGATTTAGTGCTTTATGTTTTTGGGTCATTAGGCTTTGAAAACTTTACTGCTCAGGTTTCTGTAAGGGATCCAAAAAATCCAGAAAAATATATAGGTGATGTTACAAACTGGGAAAAAGCTGAGCAAGCTATTATTAATGCGGCTACTGATAAAGGTTTAGATTTTGTTATTGAGGAAGGCGAAGCCGCATTTTATGGTCCTAAGTTAGACTTTATGGTTAAAGATGCTTTAGGCAGACGTTGGCAGCTAGGCACCATTCAAGTCGATTATAACTTGCCAGAGCGTTTTGATTTAACTTATAAAGGGAGTGATAATGAATCACACAGACCTATCATGATTCATCGTGCACCTTTTGGAAGTATGGAGCGTTTTGTTGCATTATTATTAGAACATACAGGAGGGAATTTCCCGCTTTGGTTAATGCCAACTCAGGCTATTATATTATCAATTAGCGAGAAATATGAAAAATACTCTGAAAAAGTTTTAAATTTGCTAGAAAATGACGAAATTCGCGCCCTTGTAGACCATAGAAATGAGACTATAGGAAAGAAAATCAGGGAGGCCGAAATGCAGAAACACCCATATATGATTATCATTGGCGAACAAGAAGAACAAGAAGGTAAAATTACCGTAAGACAACACGGTGGTGTAGATTTAGGCATGATTTCTGTAGAAGCTTTCTCTGAAATAATAAAAGAAGACATAAAAAAAACGTTAAAATCGTTTTAACAAATAATAAGTTTAATTTAAAACCATAACGCCATAGCAATTAGAAGAAGACAGCAACCTAGAAGGGTTTCACAAGAGGATAAACATAAGATTAACTCTAAGATTACAGCGCAAAAACTACGTCTTGTAGGTGAGAATGTAGAAATTGGTATTTATACCAAAGGTGACGCTATGCGAATAGCAAACGAACAAGAGTTAGATTTAGTAGAGATCTCTCCTAATGCTGATCCGCCTGTTTGTAAGGTTATGGATTACAAAAAGTTTCTTTACGAACAAAAGAAACGAGATAAGGCTTTAAAGTCTAAGGCTACTAAAGTTATTATAAAAGAAATTCGTTTTGGTCCGAATACAGACGACCATGATTACGAATTTAAGAAGAAACATGCTGTGAAGTTCTTAAAAGAAGGCGCAAAGTTAAAAGCTTTTGTCTTTTTTAAAGGACGATCTATTATATTTAAAGAGCAAGGTCAAATATTATTATTACGTCTAGCTCAAGATTTAGAAGAGTTTGGTAAAGTTGAACAAATGCCGAGACTCGAAGGAAAAAGAATGACGATGTTTATTGCTCCTAAGAAGTAAATTGGCGAGAGTAATAAATTATAAAATAAGATGCTGAAACGAGTTCAGCACTAAAATAATTAAGCGAAATAATTAAAACTAGGAGAAGAAATGCCTAAAATGAAAACAAAATCTAGTGCCAAAAAGCGTTTTAAGCTTACAGGTACTGGTAAGATCAAAAGAAAGCACGCTTTTAAGAGTCACATCTTAACAAAGAAGTCTAAAAAGCGTAAGCTTGCGTTAACCCATGACACATTAGTGCATAAGGCTGACGAAAATAACATTAAAACCATGTTACGTTTAAAGTAACACGCGTTTTAATTGGTTAAAACAATTTATAAACCCTGGAGCGTGGCCAATAAAAAGATTTTGAAATAAGTTCAGAACGCCCGCTACAAAAAACAATTAAAATTATGCCAAGATCAGTAAATTCTGTAGCAAAAAGAGCCAGAAGAAAAAAGGTTCTTAAACAAGCAAAAGGTTACTTTGGGAGACGTAAAAACGTTTGGACAGTAGCAAAAAATGCGGTTGATAAAGCGATGCAATACTCGTATAGAGACCGTAGAAACAAAAAGAGAACATTTCGTGCTTTATGGATTACGCGTATTAACGCTGGAGCCAGAGAACATGGTTTATCTTATTCTCAATTTATGGGGAAATTAAAAGCTAATGATATTGAATTAAACCGTAAGGTTTTAGCAGATTTAGCTATGAATAACCCTGAGGCTTTTAAAGCTGTAGTAGAGAAAGTAAAATAAGGCACTTAGCCTATTGTAAAATCATATTATTCGCTTAATAAAAAATCCGATTCTTTCGAATCGGATTTTTTTTATGTAATAAACATGCTTAGCTTAGGTTTTGAAAAACTAGAGAAATTATTTATTTTTCAATCTATTTCCTATACTATTAAAAATCCGATATCCTAATACTAAAGGATCTCTAAGTAGAAATTTAAGTATCGTGTTATTAAAAAGATATTTTATTCTAAAAATAAACCGCTTATTTCCTTTAAAGGTTTTCAATAAACCATTCAAGTTTAAATAACTAATACATTTATAGTTTGGTATATTATAATTTACTCCCAAACTACTTAAACAGTATAAATAAGGGAAGTTAACCCCCGCACATAACGAAGCATCTAATGTGTACCAAAACCTTGGGTTAATCTCTAAAATCTTATATGCTTTCTTATTTTTATCATATCGGACATCTATATTTGCGACTCCAGACCAATTCAAAGATTTTACTAGCTTTTTAACTTCAATATACAATTCGGGTTCGTATAAAAAATCCAATCCAATTTGTGGCTTAAAAGGTTGGTCATGGAATAAATTTCCTTTTTGCATGGTATAAGCTAAAATAGTTCCCTTTTCACATAAAACATTAACACCTAAATCATAGCCTTCTATGTATTCCTCAATGAGATAATCATAATTGAATGTATTCATTAAAAAAAAATCTTCAACACTTTGCCTTGTCTCAAATTTTTGCATTCCTCTTCCGCCTCCAAATCCTTCAACAGGTTTTATTATTACTGGAAAATTAATCAAAGTTTCTTTTAAAATATTTCCCGCTTTTACGATTATACCTTTAGAGCATTTAATTTGGTTTTTATGCATATGCTTTGATAAGACGCCTTTATTATTGGCTATATCAAAATTTTTAATTGAAGGTATAATGCATAATTTTTCTGCACATGAAAACAATGCCTTGTTTTTAATAGTTAACCGGATACCATATTCATCTACTGGCATTACTAAATCAATGTTAAATCTCTTGACTTCACTATCAATACAATTTACCCATTGTATATCACTATTTAAATTTGGGAAATAACTATAGTTTTTAATATAAATGGAATATTTTATAGGACTATACTTTAAACTAGACATCACATAAATCTTAATGCCTTTAATTTGAGACAAGCTATATAATACGCCCAAAAAATATGGCGAATTGGCATCTGGTATCAAAACGGAAAATGGCTTAAGGCTTTTCATTTTAAAATTTTCATACTCCAAAAGCAGTTATAACTATTTTTCTCACACCGCCATGGTTTCTATGCTCACACAAATAAACGCCTTGCCAAATGCCTAAATTTAATTTACCATTGGTTACAGGTATTTGTACCGAAGCTCCTAATAAAGATGCTTTTATATGGGCTGGCATATCATCAGAGCCTTCGTAAGTATGTTCATAATATGATATATTTTCAGGAACCATACTATTTAAATGGCTTTCAAAATCGGTTCTTACCGTATGATCTGCATTTTCATTTATAGTTAAACTGGCCGAAGTATGTTTTATAAAGATTTGTAATTGGCCTATTTCAATGTCTTTAATTTCTGGAATTGCATTTAAAATTTCATTTGTAATTAAATGAAATCCTCTGCTATATGGTTTCAACGTTATTTCTTTTTGGGAAAATTTCATTTTATTAAAATATAGATTTAATTACAAATAAGGGCTTATGTGGTCTGTTTTTTATTCTAATTTAAACGCAACCTTTTTAATAGATTTTCATCTTTATAATAAAACCAAACGTTTGTCTCTTATGAAAATACGATTTATAATTATACTTATATGTGTTAGCGTATTGTTTAGTTGCTCTGTAAATAATGTAGACAACACTAGCAATAATCAAATAACTATAACACAGTGGAACCTCATTAATACTTCTGGTGGCTTTGCTGGTGTTAATGATAATTTTGAAATCGGTGATATTATTTGGGTTTTTAACGAACTCACTGGAAGTTTAACTGTTATTAATAAAAATACAGATGATATGCTTCAGGATGGATTAGACTCAGGGAATTACAGTTATATTTTTTCAGAAAATGATTCCAATTTATTTCTAACTGTAAATGACTCTATAGAATTTGGCTTGTTAACAATTTCAGAAGACACCGAAACTTTTACCTTAAATCAAAATGTAACCTTAGCAGGAATTGCTGCTGATGGCTTTATTTATACGTTTGAAAAAATGGTTATTATTATAGATTAAAATCTAGATTTTTTATTTAGATCCTTTTACTATTTCTGCAACTGCTGCTTTAAACTCTTTCCAATCGATTAAACCATCGCCATCTTTATCATAACCTTCAATAAGTTTTGTAGTGACAAGCCCTCGAATAAACCCATTAATTTCCGCTTCTTTTAACAAAGCTACTATTTCTTTTTTGGATAATTTTCTATTTCCATTTTTATCAAAAAAATTAAAAGCATCTTCTGGTGTTTTAAAATGCTTGGTTATAACGATTTGAACTTTCTTTAAAATTGATTTTTTTGATGCCATAGTTTATGTTGATTAGTTGTTAGTTTGAAAATTGTATTTGAAGGTTTAAAAAACAATTAAAAACTATGTTTTTTGTTTTTTCTTTCTTGCTGCTGGAAATAAAACATTGTTCAATATTAATCGATAACCTGGTGATGTTGGATGTAAATCGAGTTCTGTTTTGGAATCCCCTACTCTATGTTGATAATCTTCTGGGTCATGTCCCCCATAAAATGTAAAAAATCCTTTTCCTTTTATACCGTGTATATACTTTGCTTCTCCGTTGGATTTGGTTTCTCCCATAACCAATACATTTGATTTGATTTCATCTCTTGTAAACGCTGTTGTTTGCCCCATAAACCCTTTTAAAAGTGCTGTATGGTTTTGACACAGCATGGTAGGAATTGGATCCCATTTAGCCGAGAATTCCATAAGCGTAAAATAATCAGCTGTTTTTGGAATCATCCGTTTTCTAGTCATATCAATAGATGAAAACTCATAAACTTTTGGATTTCGTTCTAATATAAAATTATTAAATGCAAAAGTTTTACGGTAATCAATTTTATTTTGATAGGCTGGATCACTACCATCACCATCAAACATCGGTTCACAAATATCTACACCTTCGGCAGATAATGCGATATCAAAACTATCTGTAGCACTACACATTGCAAACATAAATCCGCCTCCGATAACATAATCACGAATTTTTAGAGCTACTGCTAATTTTGCATCTGAAACTTTATTATATCCAAGCTTTTCGGCTAGTTTCTCAGCATCTTTTTTTTCTTCAATGTACCAAGAAGCTGCCCGATATTGCGCATAAAACTTACCCAATTGTCCTGTAAAATCTTCATGATGCAAGTGCAACCAATCAAAAAGCAACAGACCGTCATTTAAAACTTCTTCATCATAAATAGTTTCATAAGGAATCTCTGCATATTGCAAAACCATGGTTACAGCATCGTCCCAGGGCAGTTTCCCTTTTGGTGTATATACTGCTATTTTTGGCGCTTTTTCTAAAACTACGGCTTCCATATTTTTACTTGGACTGCTTATCGCCTCTAAAATACTTTCAGCCTTGGAATTAGAAATAACTTCAAATGAAATACCGCGTATTTGACATTCGCGTTGAATATTATCTGAATCTGGTAATAAAAAAGAACCTCCTCTATAATTAAGCAACCATTTTACTTTTAGCTCCTTAGTTAAGGTCCAATAGGTTATACCGTAAGCTTTTAAGTGATTTTTTTGACTTTTGGCATCCATAGGTATTAGGATATAGGATGCAAAAGCATTATAATTAATAATGAAGAAGAATATAATAATAATGAGCTTTCTTGTATTCAATGAAAATATTGGTTTTCAAATTAAGCAAGAAAGATACTTAAAATTTATTTTTATTGAATGTATTTAACAGGAGTTTAATTCTTAAAACGGTACATCATCCTCATGATCATTAAATGAACTGCCAAAGGCTTGGTCTGGGCTTGCCTTAAAATTATCTGCTTTAAACGTATCATCGTTTGCAGCAGCATTCATTTTAGAATGAAACTCGAAAGGTGAGTCAAAATCATCTAAATTATCAAACTTACCTAAGTTTCCAATAAATTTCAAACGTATATTTTCTAAACCTCCATTACGGTGTTTTGCTATAATAAATTCTGCTTGTCCTTCAGTAGGTGAACGTTCATCATCATCCCATTCATCAATTTTATAATACTCTGGTCTGTAAATAAAACTTACAATATCGGCATCTTGCTCGATGGCTCCAGATTCACGTAAATCGGATAACAACGGACGTTTACTACCGCCACGAGTTTCAACAGCACGAGATAACTGCGACAAAGCTATAACAGGAACCATAAGTTCTTTTGCCAAAGCTTTAAGGTTTCTAGAAATCATGGATATTTCTTGCTCACGGTTTCCACCATGGTTACTTCCACCTGTCATTAATTGTAAATAATCAATCATGATCAATTTTATACCATGTTGTGATGATAAACGGCGGGCTTTTGCTCTTAAATCGAAAATAGAAAGTGACGGGGTATCGTCAATAAACAACGGTGCTTTTTCTAAACCTTTTACTTTTACATTAAGTTGTTCCCATTCGTGCTTTTCAAGTTTTCCGGTTCTTAATTTTTCAGAAGACAAGCCTGTTTCACTAGAAATTAAACGTGTTATTAATTGTACTGAGGCCATCTCCAACGAGAAAAATGCTACTGGTATATTTTGGTCTACAGCAATATTTCTTGCCATAGACAGCGTTAATGCTGTTTTACCCATACCTGGACGTGCAGCCACAATAATTAAATCGGATGGTTGCCAACCTGAGGTTAATTTATCCAGTTTATTAAACCCAGTTGGAATACCACTAAGGCCTTCTTTATTAGAAATCTCTTCAATTTTCTTTTTGGCTTGTATTACTAAATCTTGTGCTGTTTCACTTGATTTTTTAATATTTCCTTGAGTAACTTCGTATAATTTAGATTCAGCTTTATCTAATAAGTCGAAAACATCTTTAGTTTCATCGTAAGATTCTTCAATAATTTCGTTAGAAATTTTAATCAAACTACGTTGTATAAATTTCTGCAAAATAATGCGCGCATGAAACTCGATATGTGCTGAAGATGATACTTTTTGTGTTAACGAAATAAGGTAAAAATCGCCACCTGAACGTTCTAGTTTTGAATTTTTCTTTAACTGTGTTGAAACGGTTAATAAGTCAACTGGTTCACTGTTTTCAAACAGATGAAAAATAGCTTCAAAAATATGTTGGTGTGCTTCTTTATAAAACGATTCAGGACTTAAAATATCAATAACCTCATCAACGCCTTTTTTGTCAATCATCATCGCTCCTAAAACAACTTCCTCTAAATCAATAGCTTGCGGAGGTATTTTTCCTTTTTCAAGACTAATAAGTGTGCTTTTATCTACTTTATATCCGGCTACTTGGTTTGGTTGTTTCATAACTGTAAAATTAACTAAAAAGAAAGAGCTTTAGCTATTATTTATTTTGTGATTGTTAACTAACGGTTAACATTTTAACTGTTAATAACTTAAAAATATTGTCAATAAGCATAAAAAAAACCTGAAGTGATACACTTCAGGATTTTATTATGATATGGTTTTAAAAGACTTAACCTTTGTACACACCCATTTGAGCATATTTCTCCATACGCTGTGCTACTAAATCTTTTGGTGATAAGTTTTTAAGTTCTTGATAAGATTTTACGATGGCATCGCTAACCGCTTTAAAAGTTTTTTCTCTATCTCTATGTGCACCTCCAAGAGGTTCTTTGATGATCCCGTCTACTAATTTAAACTTCTTCATATCCGAAGCAGTTAATTTTAAAGCTTCTGCGGCTTGTTCTTTATATTCCCAACTACGCCATAAAATTGAGGAACATGATTCTGGAGAAATTACTGAATACCAAGTGTTTTCTAACATTAAAACTTTATCTCCAACGCCAATACCTAAAGCACCACCTGAAGCGCCTTCGCCAATTACAATAGTAATTACAGGCACTTTTAATCGGGTCATTTCTAAAATATTTCTTGCAATAGCTTCACCTTGTCCGCGTTCTTCAGCTTCTAAACCTGGATAAGCACCTGGTGTATCTAAAAGTGTTACAACTGGAATTCCAAATTTTTCAGCAGATTTCATTAGGCGCAATGCTTTACGATACCCTTCTGGATTTGCCATCCCAAAGTTTCTATACTGTCTTGTTTTTGTATTAAATCCTTTTTGCTGCCCAATGAACATAAAACTTTGGCTGCCAATTTTACCTAATCCACCTATCATCGCTTTATCATCTTTAAAGCTTCGGTCTCCATGAAGTTCTAAAAATGAATCCCCACAAATAGCTCTTATATGATCTAATGTATAAGGTCTGTTTGGATGGCGGGATAATTGAACACGTTGCCACGGTGTTAAGTTTTTATATATATCTTTTTGAGCTACGGCTAGTTTTTTTTCTATTTGCGCACATGTTTCTGTTACATCTACTTCACTCTCTTCTCCAATTACTTTACATTTTTGCAATTGATCTTCAAGCTCTTTTATTGGAAGTTCAAATTCTAAATATTCCATAAAAATTTTGTTTAGGAAGTTATCATTTAGTTAGTCCACAAATATAAAAACTTTAATCTTCTTAGAGTACTATGAATGATTTCTTTTTAATTTTCTACTATTTTTTAATAGGGCATTTAAAATAACCACACTTATAATAATCATAGCGCCGTAATAAAAGGCTGGACTCATTTTTTCTTTCTCTGGAAATAAAATCATAGCCATAATAATACCATATATAGGCTCTAAATTGTATGTTAATACGACTGTATAGGGGCTAATAATTTTCATAACATATACAGATGCTATAAATGCGTAAGCTGTACATATTGAGGCTAATACAAACAGGTACGCTAAGTCTGATGTACTGATATTAAAAAATTCTACTGAAAACCCTTCTCCAAAAAACAATATATAAATAGAAATAAACAAAACACCACTTAAAAATTCATAAAAGGAAATTGTAGTAGCGGTATGGTGCTTTAAAAAAGTACCATTTAGTACAGCAAATAATGATGATAAAAATGCCGAGGAAATCCCAAGAAGAATGCCTATAAGGTATTTTATTTCGCTTTGCGTTATTATAAACACCCCAATAATGACAATAATTCCGAAAATAATTTCGTACGAAATTATACGTCGCTTATATATGATCGGTTCAATAAAAGAGGCGAAAAATGCTCCTGTTGAAAACATAGCCAGCGTAATGGATATATTAGATTCATCTATAGCTCCAAAAAAAGTAATCCAATGTAATGCTATAATTATTCCTGCTATTGAAAATCTAAGTATAGCCTTTGGCTTAATTTTTAATTTAACCTTTGCTATTTTAATATAAATAAGCATTAGAATAGCGGCTATAATCATTCTATACCAAACTAAAGCCACCGCTTTAATAGTTATCAATTCTCCTAAAACAGCGGTAAATCCAGCAATAAAAACTAAAAAATGAAGGTGAATATAGTTTTTTACTTTATCGTTTAGCATTATATAACAGATATGTTGCTAAAATACCAAAAATGATATTAGGAAACCACACAGCAATTATTGGTGGGAAATCTGATTGTTCTGCCATAACTCCAAAAATTTTGTCGAAAAACACAAATACCATAGCTATACAGATACCTACGGCTAGATTAACTCCCATGCCTCCTCGTCGCTTTATTGACGATACTGCCACGGCTATAATAGTTAATATAAATACGGATACTGGCAAACTCCATTTTCGATATAATACCAATTTAAAGCGCCCGACATTTGATGATCCACGGGCTTCTTCTTTTGCTATAAATTGTTTTAAATCGCCATACATTTTGGTTTCTGCAGCATAAATTACTGGTATGAGATCATCAACATGAAATGAAAACAAGGTGTCTTTTTTTCTTTCTTTTTCCAAGACATCTTCATGTTCCCCAATATCTCTTTTCACATAATTAGTCAACCTATACATGGTATCTGCTTCTATATACTTTATGGTATTGGCAGAAATTTTGTATTTAAGCTTATTGTCTTCAAAATGCTCTAAAGTAAAGTTACTACCTGTTTTATTTTTAACATCAAAATTACTCACGTATATAATATCGCTATCATTTATCTGCCTAAATACATTGGTATTAACAACGGCACTTCGCCCTCTTTTGAAGTATTTATAATGAAAATCATTAAATCCTTCGCTTGCTTTTGGCGCTAAAAATAAGCCTAATAAAATAGCTAAAAGACCTACTATCGTGGCTCCAATCATATAAGGCCTTAAAAAACGTGTAAATGAAACTCCTGAACTCAAAAAAGCAATAACTTCGGTATTATTAGCAAGCTTGGATGTAAACCAAATAACCGATAAGAATAAAAATAGCGGAAATAATAAATGAGCAAAATAAATGGTAAAATCCAGAAGGTAGAGTAAAACTTCATTTAAAGGCACTTCATTTTCAAGAATCTTTCCGATTTTCTCAGCTAGATGTACTGTTATTCCTATGGGAATAAACAATAGTAGCATCATAAAAAATGTAAATAAATAGCGCTTTAATATGTACCAATCTAAAATTTTCAATTCAATGTCTTGTTTATTTTTAAGAAAAAAGATAATAGAAAAAAGACTGTTGAAGTATAATTCTTCCTTGTTCGTTACTCTTTGTTCTTTACTCTTTACTCTTTACTCTATATTCTAAAATGTCTTATAAACGGTTATCCATTTGTTTTACCATTTTTTCTTTCCAGATTTTAAAATCTCCTGCTAATATATGTTTTCTTGCTTCGCGAACCAACCATAAATAAAACCCCAAATTATGAATAGTAGCTATTTGTTTTCCTAACAACTCATTAACGGTAAATAAATGTCTTAAATAGGCTTTGCTATATTCGGTATCTACAAATGTAATTCCCATATCATCTATTGGAGAAAAATCATCTGCCCATTTTAAATTTTTAATATTTATAGTGCCTTGGGCTGTAAATAACATCCCATTTCTGGCATTTCTTGTTGGCATTACACAATCAAACATATCTACACCTAACGCTATATTTTCCAAAATATTGATTGGAGTACCAACGCCCATTAAATAACGCGGTTTATCTTCTGGCAAAATGGAACAAACCACATCGGTCATGGCATACATTTCTTCTGCTGGCTCACCTACAGATAAACCACCAATAGCATTACCAACAGCTCCTGCGTTGGCTATATATTCTGCAGACTGCTTACGTAAATCTTTATATGTACTTCCTTGTACTATAGGAAAAAAAGCTTGGTTATAATCGTATTTTAATGGTGTTTTTTCTAAATGGTTTATACATCTATTTAACCAACGGTGCGTCATATGCATGGAACGCTTTGCATAATTATAATCACAAGGGTAAGGTGTACACTCGTCAAAAGCCATGATGATATCCGCTCCAATACTACGCTGGATTTCCATAACGTTTTCTGGTGTGAAGGTATGGTAACTGCCGTCTATATGCGATTTAAACTTAACACCTTCTTCCTTAATTTTTCTGTTAGCTGACAGTGAATATACTTGGTAACCTCCAGAATCTGTTAAAATATTTCTATCCCAATTCATAAACTTATGAAGTCCACCAGCCTTTTCAATAATATGGGTTTGTGGACGCAAATACAAATGGTAAGTATTCCCTAATATGATATCAGGATTTATATCTTCTTTTAACTCGCGTTGGTGGACACCTTTTACAGTAGCCACAGTGCCAACTGGCATAAAAATAGGCGTTTCTATAATACCGTGATCTGTAGTTATTTTACCTGCTCTGGCTTTACTTTGAGCATCTTTAGCTTTTAATTCAAATTTCATCTATGTGATACTATAAGTTGGCAAACCTACATATTTTTTTAATTTAAATTCGTTTTATTCTATCAAATTAATGTTAGTTCACTGACTCCAATTTATTGAAATAACAATCAGGAAGTAAAGATAAATAACTGAAAAGTGATAATGATTGTTATGAAAAGAAAATAATATGCTTTTGGCAACGTTTTTGATACAATGAACTCGTTTAAACAAGTTCTATAATTCAAATTTAAAAACGAACATTATGAAAAGTCTAAAAAGCTTTCACGAACACTTTAAAAGTTTTAGTGACGTGAGTAAACATCTATTTTTTATTTTATTGGTTATTATTATCACGCCATCAATTTCTATAGCACAAACAGCTCAAGGTATTGGCTTTAAGGCTGGGTTAAATTACAATGGTAATGGTAAGTACATTGAATCTATTAACAACAATTCACAAAATCCAGACAGAAATGTTGGTTATCATTTTGGGCTATTTGGTAAAATTGGGGAGGATTGGTATCTTAAACCAGAGATTGTTTATACTAGTACCAAAAGTGATTATAATGATGATAGCTTTAAAATGCAAAAAATTGATGCGCCTTTGCTCGTTGGTTTTAAAGTACTAGGCCCTATTAGTGTATTTGCAGGTCCATCGCTTCAATATATCTTGGATACTGAATTTGATGGTATTTCTATAAATGATATTGAAAGTGACTTTTCTGTTGGGCTAAACTTTGGTGTTGCGTTTAACTTAAAAAAGTTAGGTATTGATTTAAGGTACGAACGTGGTTTTAGTGATAATGAGGCTACCTTTTTAGATAATAATGGGGTTAATATTAATAGATTAGACACACGTCCAGATCAACTGATTTTGAGTTTATCATTGATTTTATAAATCTTTTCAGTAAAAATAAACCCTCGTGTGACGAGGGTTTATTTTTACTTAACTATAAAGTCTGTTTCTTCTGGATCTAAATATCTGGCTATACCGTTTTTTCCGATGTCGTTAGTTGGATCACCATCGTCATCTAAATCTTCATTTATAGTTGGTATACCATCGCCATCATCATCTGAATCAAAATAATCTGGAGTACCATCACCATCTGTATCATCATCGGCAAATCCTTCAAAAGTAAGAAGCTCTTCATTTCCATTTCTGTCTTCTAAGTAAGATGGAATCCCATCACCATCTTGGTCATTTTCAAGCATTTTATATAAATCAAACTTAAAAATAAGAGGCGAATAAGGTGTAATTCCTCCACTAGGTCCTGTGCCATTAAAATATGCTAAACCAGATGGTAAAAACATAACGCCTGAGCCGTGATTCATATAATCAACTGTTCCATCACCATTTTCAGCAAAACCTACTGCTGTATTAAATTGAGGAAAAACTTTTCTCCATCCCACTATCACTGAAGATAAATCAAAAAAAACTTCAGGGTTAACTTGACTATCAAAAACCTCACCATCTAATGTAAACCCTTCATAGGTTCCAAATACGCTATCAGCAAATTTCGGAGAGTCAACTCCATCTCCTTGGTTTAGTCTTAATATATAATAATCATAAGTAGTATCTGCATAAGTTATTGTAATAGTCTCAACAACATTAGGATCACTTAATAATCTACTCCCTACAGGCACAGTTTCACCATCTTCTAACTGAGTGATAACCAAATCCTGAGTACTTATCGTATTAGCATCCGTAAAAGCACTTGCATTATAGTAATGAGTGTCTAAATATTCTAATAATAAAGCCTTATCTATAACTTGCTGTTCTGTTCTATCATTAGGTGGGATAATTATTATCTCTGTTGCATTATCATCATCCTTTTTACAAGATAAAAAACCAAGCGTTAAAATTAAAATGAGTAAAGTAACTTTTCTTAATCGCATTATTGTTTATTTTTGAGGGTGCAAGATACAATTTTAATGTAATCTTGCACAACAACATTAACGTAGTTTTAGTAATAATTGTATGCGAATAGACAAGTATTTATGGTGTGTTAGGTATTATAAAACAAGAACGCTTGCCACCACGGCTTGTAAGAAAGGCCAAGTACGTGTTAATGACGATATTGTTAAACCGAGTAGAGAGGTTTATCCTCAAGATGTTATTGGACTTAGAAAGAACCAAATAAACTATAAGCTTACTGTTACAGATATTCCTGAACGTAGAATTAGTGCTAAATTAGTTGATATTTACAGAACTGATATTACGCCAAAGGAACAGTTTGAAGCGCAAGAGCTTTTAAAATATTCTAAAGAGTATTACAGAAAAAAGGGTGTTGGTAGACCAACTAAAAAAGATAGACGGGATATTGACGATTTTACGGGTGAAACATTGACAACATAATTTTGACCAAGGAAGCTACAGTCTACCCACATCTTTAAAGCGTTAAAATACACGAATAATTTCTTAGCATCACCTTTTGTCATTTGACAGGACGTTTTGTAACTTTTTGATTATCAGTCCTTTTAAAGCCATACTTTTTTCATTGATGAAAAAGCAGGGCAAAAACCTAGGCTTACGAGCATATTACTGAAAATACTACGGAGTCACCTACCACAGATAAAAAGAACTCGCTCTATGGCCATTTATTGTTTGCTATCTGTTAGCTTGCCCATGCAATCTACCTGTTAGTAATGTAGTTGGTTTGCTCGGATAGCTTTTTACCTCTCAGCCTTTGCACTACCTTCTTGATTTTCTAGTAATATTATCAGGAAGGGTGTTTTTTTTAATTATTATATCTGTCCTTTAAAAAAAGATGAAATAAATAGATAAAAATGAGTAATTTTATACTTTAAATTCTTAGATATACTATAATGACAGCTATCAATAATATTATACTTAATCATGATGAAATTAATCATAAAATAAGACGTATTGCGTTTCAAATTTATGAAACAAATGTCAATGAAAAGGAAATTATCTTAGCTGGTATTGATAAGAACGGTTATGTTTTTGCTAAAAAACTAAAAACCATACTTCAAAAAATATCTGATATAAGTGTTGTGCTTTGTAAAGTTAGTATTGACAAAAAAAATCCTTCTTCTGAAATAAAAACTTCAATTTCTGAAAATGATTATAAAAATAAGTCTTTGGTTTTGGTTGATGATGTTTTAAACTCAGGGACTACTTTAATTTATGGAGTTAAGCATTTTTTAAACGTGCCGTTAAAGCAATTTAAAACTGCTGTTTTAGTAAACAGAAATCATAAAAAATATCCTGTAAAAGCAGATTTTAAAGGTATTTCGCTTTCTACATCATTACATGAGCATATCCATGTTGTTCTTGAAGGCAAAACCTTTGAGGCGGTTTTAGAATAATTCTAAAATAATATCTTCAACAATGTCGTCTTTTGTTTTATCATCAATGGTCACTTTTGTTTCTGCCTGATCATAAAACGGTATTCGCTCAAATAAATGTTTCCCTATAAACTCTGCCATGGCTTCTTCGGTTTCAATATGAGCAATTAAAGGTCGTTTATCCTTTTTCTTAATAAGTTTTTTAACTAATGTAGAAATTGAAGCTTTTAAATAAATACTGGTTACATGATCCGCATTTAAAATATCTTGCATATTATTACTATAACATGGGGTACCACCTCCAACTGATAGTATGATATTGCTATTATCGTTAAGCAATTCTTTTAAAAAAAATGATTCTTGTTTTCTAAAATAGATTTCGCCTTTGGTTTTAAAAATATCAGAAACAGATAATTTTTCCTTTTCTTCAATAAAATCATCTAAATCAATAAAATTATAATTCAATTTTTCAGCTAATTTCTTTCCTAAAGACGTCTTTCCAGAAGCCATATATCCAATTAATACAATGATCATTTTTATGCTATAAATTGATTATTAAAAACATACGTTTAAGTGGTGCAAAAAAACAAAAATTTATTGAAAAAAAGTATTGTTTTATTAATTAAACATTTTATATTTGCACCCGCTAACAGCAATATGTTAGTTATTATTAATGACCTGGTAGCTCAGTTGGTAGAGCATCTCCCTTTTAAGGAGAGGGTCCTGGGTTCGAGCCCCAGCCCGGTCACAAAAAAAGTTAAGCGATATTGCTTAACTTTTTTTATTTTAGAACTTATTTAAAAGCGCACGTGGCGGAATTGGTAGACGCGCTGGCTTGAGGGGCCAGTATCCGTTTAGGATGTGGAAGTTCGAATCTTCTCGTGCGCACTTTTCTTTTAAAAACGCATACCCGTTGTTTATACATCTATCACTAGGTAATATTAAAAATGGCACCCATTTTTAAAAATTTAATACTTTATCAATATTTTTTCACCAGTATTCTAATAATTATGCTTACTTTTGTTTAACTTAAATTAAATTTTGATGAACAATATTCAGGTTAACTTTAGTATTAAAGATTTAGAAAATCTTACAGGTATCAAAGCACATACCATACGAATATGGGAAAAACGTTATAATTTACTTAGCCCAGATCGATCAGATACTAACATTAGAAACTACAGTTTAACGAGCTTTCAGAAATTATTAAATATATCATATTTAAATAATAATGGACTTAAAATTTCTAAAATAGCTAATCTAAAGGAAGAAGAAATACCTATAAAAGTTCGGGAAATTGCATCTAGAGCAAAAATTGAAGACCATGCCATTAATGCTTTAAAAATGGCCATGATTAATTTTGATCAAGTTCTATTTTACAGTACTTACAACAACCTTTTAGAAAACAAAACCTTTAGTGAAATTTTCTATTCGGTATTTTTACCACTACTGAATGAAATTGGTCTCTTATGGCAAACTAATACTATTACTCCCGCTCACGAACATTTTTTATCGGTTCATATCAAACAAAAAATTCTTTTAAATACTGAAAGACTCCAGCTTTTAGAACCAAAACCAGTATCAAAAACATTTGTACTGTTTTTACCTGAAAATGAAATTCATGATATTGGTTTGCTTTTTATAAACTACCAGCTTAGAAGTAAAGGTTACCATACTATCTTTTTAGGCGAAAGTGTACCGATGGAAAGTTTAACCGATTTACTTGAGTTTTTTGATGAAGTTACATTTGTTTCATATTTTACTGTGTACCCAATAGTAAATGAAATTCCAGATTATATAAATAAATTCAATACATTGCTTCTAGGAAAAGATAATACAAAATTACTATTATTAGGAAAACAGCTTTCTGAAATAAATCTTGACAAGCATTCTGAAAAGGTAAGTATATTCAATTCCATTGAAAATTTAGTTAAAGAATTATAAATATTATATTTTTGTTTAACTTTTAACTATATTTGTTAAACAAATGAAAAAAACTATACATATAATTGGTTCTGGCTTCTCATCTCTAGCGGCTTCCTGTTATTTAGCTCAAGCTGGCTATGATGTAACAGTATTTGAAAAAAATAAAACCATTGGGGGTCGAGCAAGGCAATTAGTAAAAGAAGGATTTACTTTTGACATCGGACCAACTTGGTATTGGATGCCTGATGTTTTTGAACGCTTTTTTGCTGATTTTAATAAAAAACCTTCTGATTACTATATCCTAAAAAAATTAAATCCTGCCTACAGTGTTTACTTTGGTAAAGACGATTTTATTACTATAGAAAATACTTTAGAAAAGATTATAAATGCTTTTGAAAAAGAAGAGCCTGGTAGTTCTAAAAAGCTTAAAAAATTTATACAGACTGCTAAAAGCAATTATAACATAGCTATAAAAGACTTGGTTTATAACCCTGGGGTTTCTGCTTTGGAATTAATTACACCAGCAACCATAAAAAAAGTAAATCAATTTTTTAGCACCATTAAACGTGATGTCAGAAAAGAATTTAAGAATGACAGATTAGTAAAAATCCTTGAATTCCCTGTATTGTTTTTAGGTGCTAAACCTAGCGATACGCCTTCATTTTACAGTTTTATGAATTACGCCGATTTTGGTTTAGGGACTTTTCATCCCAAAAAAGGCATGTACCAAGTCATACTAGCCATGGAACGCTTAGCTTTAGAACTGGGCGTAACCATAAAAACAGATGCTCCTATTGAAAAAATCATTGTTAAAAATAAAGAGGCTAAAGGCATTGTCTCAAAAGGTAAGCTATTCAAATCTGATATTGTAGTTAGTGGTGCCGATTACCACCACACAGAAACGCTTTTAGACAAACCATTCAGGCAATATTCTGAAAGCTATTGGAACAAAAAGACCTTTGCGCCATCTTCACTCCTATTTTATGTTGGCTTTGATAAAAAACTAATTAACGTTAACCACCATACCTTATTTTTTGATGTAGATTTTGATATTCATGCTGAAGCTATTTATGACACCCCTAAATGGCCAGAAAACCCGTTGTTCTATGCAAGTTTTCCTAGTATAACAGACAACAATTCTGCACCTGACGGAAAAGAAGCTGGTATCTTTTTAATTCCATTAGCTCCTGGTTTAGAGGACACTCCTGAATTAAGAGCCACTTATTTTGAAAAAATAATGACACGTTTTGAAAATTTAACCTCCCAAAGTGTAAAAAATCATGTTATATTTAAGGAAAGTTTTTGTATAAACGATTTTATAAAGGATTATAATTCCTATAAAGGCAATGCATACGGCATGGCAAATACTTTAATGCAAACCGCCTTTTTAAGACCTAAATTGAAAAGTAAACGTGTTAAGAATTTATTTTTTACGGGACAATTAACCGTTCCTGGGCCTGGAGTTCCGCCTTCATTGATATCAGGAAAATTAGTAGCAGATTTAGTAACAAAGTACCACAATATTTAAGTATGAAGGCATTATTTGATACCGTATCTTACCATAGTAGCAAACTAGTCACCAAAACGTACAGTACGTCTTTTTCATTGGCTACAAAAATGCTGTACAAATCTATTCGTAGTGATATTTATAATATTTATGGTTTTGTTCGGTTTGCTGACGAAATTGTAGATTCTTTTCATGATTATGACAAAGCATTCCTTTTTAACAAGTTTTCGGAAGATTTAGAACTGGCATTGAAACATAAAATCAGTTTAAACCCCATACTAAATTCATTTCAACACACCTATCATAAATACGGTATTGACAAAGCCTTAGTTGACGCCTTTATGAAAAGTATGCGTTTGGATTTACATAAAACCAACTATCTTACTGAAGAAGAATACAAAGCTTATATTTATGGATCTGCCGATGTTGTGGGCCTTATGTGCTTAAAAGTTTTTGTAAAAGGCGATAAAACTAAATACAATGAACTTAAAGACACCGCTATGGCTCTAGGTTCTGCATTCCAAAAAGTGAATTTTTTAAGAGATTTAAAAGCCGATTTTGAAGGTTTGGATCGAACCTATTTCCCTAATACGGATTTAAATAATTTAGATGAAGTTTCTAAACAACATATTATTGATGATATTGAAACCGATTTTGAAAAAGGGTTAAGCGGCATTAAAAAATTACCTATTGAAGCCAAATTTGGTGTTTTTATGGCCTATAGGTATTATAGCCAATTACTAAAAAAGCTAAAGAAAACACCTGCTTTAAAAATAAAAGACTCTAGAATACGCGTTTCTAATCCTAAAAAAATTGAACTTTTAATGCGTAGTTATGTAAAATATCAATTAAATTTAATGTAAAATTTTAGTGATGGACACCTTACTTTGGATACTTGTTTTTTTAGGCACGTATTGTATTATGGAATTTATGGCTTGGTTTACACATAAATATGTCATGCATGGTTTTTTATGGAGCTTACATAAAGACCATCATAAAAAAGACCACGATAGTTGGTTTGAACGTAATGATGCTTTTTTTATTTTTTACGCAGTAGTTAGCATAGGCTTTTTTTTACTATGGAAAAACACTAGCTTTTGGCAAGGACTACCTATTGGCTTAGGGATTTTCGCTTATGGTTTATCCTATTTTATTGTGCACGATATTTTTATACACCAACGCTTTAAATTGTTTAGAAACGCCAACAATTGGTATGCTAAAGGCGTAAGGCGGGCACACAAAATACACCATAAACATTTAGGCAAAGACAAAGGTGAATGCTTTGGGATGTTATTTGTTCCGTTTAAATACTTCAAAAAGTAACGGATCAATGAATTATTTATATCTGTTGCTAAACCTAGGATCGCTATCCGTTCCTTTTATTTTCAGTTTTCATCCTAAATTAAAGTTCTACAAACTATGGAAACCATTATTTATAGGGATAATAATTAGTATGTTGATTTTTATTCCTTGGGATATTGTTTTTACACAACAAGGTATTTGGGGTTTTAATGAGGATTATTTTTTAGGAACTAAACTATTTTTTCTACCTATTGAAGAATGGTTGTTTTTTATATGTATCCCTTATGCCTGCGTTTTTACGCATTATGCACTAATTTATTATTTTCCTAATTTGAAATTACCAATGAAAACAACAAAAACATTAAGCTATTTATTTATTGTCATATTGACCATACTTGCATTCAGTAACTATAATAAATGGTACAGTTTTATAAATTTCTCGTTAGGGGCATTATTAATCACTATTGCTATAAATAATAGTATTGAGTTATTAGCGAATTTCTACATCACTTTTTTAGTGATGCTAATTCCTTTTTTTATTGTGAATGGTGTATTAACAGGAAGCTTTATTGAAAATGAAGTGGTTTGGTATAATAATTTAGAAAATTTAAATATTAGGTTATTTACTATTCCTATTGAAGATACAGTATATGCCTTTTCCCTTATTCTTTTAAATTTATTTATTATGAATTTGTTAGAAACAAAAAAACTACCTCAATAAATTATCAATAGTACTAATAACGATTTTACTATTCCTGTAGGCCGTTCCAGATTTATCAATTAACTATAAACATATAAGGCACAGTCCCAATATGGAAACCATGCCTTAAATCTAACAAAAATAGTCTTATACATTATCTAGTAACTTCACCCCAAGGTAAAGACCCTAGATTTTGTCCGAAGTCATGCGTTGTAGGTGCTGTTTCTTGTCCTGACACCCCTACTAAAGGTTTCATAACAAAAGGTGCTGGTGAATCATCTGGAACAGGCTCTACAGATACAACAACGGTACGTCCTCTAACATCTAAAGGAAATGTTTCCCCTGCTGGTGCATTTATGAAAAAATCTTCTCCGGGCACTGGTGGTCCTGGTTGTGCTGTTTCACTAAAGTCATCAAAACTATCACGGGCATCAAAAGCTGTAAAGGTTCCTGTTGTAATTGGCCCTGTTTCACCAACTACCCAACCTTCATAAGTCCACCCTGCTGGCAACATTGGTAACACAAAATTTGGTGCTGGTGGCATTCCAGGCGTCCCAAACCAAACACCATAATGATCATTTCCATTATTCATACCAGTTTCATCTGTTGGCGATCTTAAAAAGAAAGCTCCGGATGCATTGCTGAAATCTCCAACAATAGCTGAATTTACATCAGCTGTATTTCCAGAAAAATCTCCAACTAAAAGTTTGGTATCCGCTGGCGCTGGATCTGGATCAACTGCTGGTTCAATAGAAAGTACAAATCTAACAGCATTAGCTAATTGTGTTGCATCAACTGTAAAAGATTGTGGAAATGTAACAGAGGTAAACGTTCCTGTTGAAACAGGTACTCCATCTACAATAATCCAACCTTCATAAACAAAATCGGCACCTAAAGCTTCTAAACCGTTTAAGTCTAAAGTTAAACTTGCTATTGCTTGTCCGTTATCATCGTCATTACTACAAGAACTAGCAAAAAAACCTATTGCTAGTACTGCTAAAAACATTTTCTTAATCATGGTATTTTTTTTTAAAGTTTTTTAATACTTCAAAAGTATATCATGACAATATTTTAAAATGTTAGCTATCTAACACTAGGCAATATTTTTATGAATTCTTATTTCTTTTCGAGTAAATTCTATGACTTGTTCTTCTTTTAATTCATTTAAAAGAATATTTAATGTTGGTCTAGATGTACCAATTAAGGAAGCTATATCTTTTTGGGTATAGGGGTGTTGAATAACCTTATCGCCTGTTTTTTCACAATCATACCCATAGTCAGCGCATAACTCATCCAAAAACTCTATAAGGCGTGTTTTGGCATCTTTAAATAACAATAACTGTAAACGTCTTTCCAATTTCTTTAATTTAAAGCCAATGACTTTATATATTTTAAAACTAAAGGTTTGATTATCCCGCATTAAGTCGTGCATAGTATCAACGCCTATAGGGCAAATACTTGTGCTATTATCTATGGATTGTGCAAATTCTTCTCGTACCGATTCTCCTAAAATAGCAGTTTCTCCAAATAACTCACCTCGTGTTAAAATGGCTTTGACAACTTCGTTACCTTCTTCACTATAATATCCAATTTTAACTTTCCCTTTTTCTATAAGGTATACTTTGTTTGCAGAATCTTCTTCAAAGTAGATGTAATCTTTCTTTTTATAGGCATCAAAATCATGATCTGACTTATAAGCTTTAAACTTGTGTGGGCAGAGTACCTTGAAAAGATTGACATCGTCAAAAAACCAAAGTGATTTCATTATGTTTATTGTTTTGTTAGACTTATAGTGTCGAAAAAAAACAATATAACTTACTTTTAAAGCATAAAAAAAGCCTCTAGAATTAGAGGCTACATTTTTATAGTCTTATGTTATTTATTCTTCTTCATTAGAAGCTTCACTATCTCCATCATCAGAGTCTAATGTATCTAACATATTATGTTTCTGCAATATATTATACCATTGTATAACCTTTTTGATATCACTAGCGTACACGCGATCTTCATCATATTCAGGTAAAATACCAAAGAAATATTCCTCTAACTTATCCTTACTATCTTTTGGCTTAACACTAGCAGGTGCACCATTTTCTTTTTCCTTAATACTGTTAAGCACCCGGCTTAAAGGCACTTCTTCTGTTAGTGTGTATATGGCAATTTCACTTAAAACACTAATATTGTTTTGTACACTTACAGATATGCGTTTGTTATCCAGCAACGACTCAGCAACAAAACCACCACGCGTTTGTGCTATTAACTTGTATAATCCTGGTTTTCCTGATATTGATAATACTTTTTCTAAACTCATAAATTACTTTTTGAAAGGGGCAAATATCAAATGTTTATTGATGTCTTGCAAATATTATCGTTTCTTTTTTTGGTCTGGGAAACGCATTCTATAATCTACATTTATCTTTCCTTTGGAAATATTTGTTAGCCTTCCTTTTATTAAACGTTTTTTTAAACTTGATAGTTTATCGGTAAACAAAATGCCTTCAATATGATCATATTCATGCTGTATAACTCTGGCTATCAAACCATCAAAAGTTTCCTTATGAGGTTTAAAGTTTTCATCAACATACTCAATTGTTATATTCGGTTTTCTAAAAACATCTTCTCTAATATCAGGAATACTAAGGCAACCTTCATTAAAAGCCCATTCGTCACCAGATTCATCTGTTATTTTTGCATTTATAAAAACACGTTTAAAACCTTTTAAAGTGTCTTGTTCTTCTTTGGTTAAACCTTCGTCTTCAGAAAAAGGCGTGGTATCAACTAAAAACATTCGGATAGGCAACCCTATTTGTGGCGCTGCTAAACCCACTCCAAAAGCATTATACATCGTTTCAAACATATCTTCTAAAAGACCATCAAAATTATGATAATCTTTAGAAATATCTTTCGCTTTCTTTTTTAAAACTGGGTCTCCGTAAGCTACAATTGGTAAAATCATCTATATGTTTTGTTAGGAATTGCAAAAATACTAACTTATAATTTATTGATCGTATTTATAAATTATTCTTTTAAAGCATCATTTATTTAGAATATAAATAGCTTTGTAAAATAAGAGTTGCACTAATCTCGTCTATAAGTGCCTTGTTTTTTCTTTGATTCTTTTTTAAGCCACTATCAATCATCGTTTGGAACGCCATTTTAGATGTAAAGCGCTCATCCACTCTTTGAATAGGAATTTTTGGGAATACTTTTTCTAATGTCGTAATAAAAGGTAAAATATGCACTTCGCTCTCTGAAGCTGAATTATCCATTTGTTTAGGTTCACCTACTAAAAACAATTCTACGGATTCATTTTTAATATAGTCCTTTAGAAATTGTAATAAGTCTTTAGTATTAACTGTGGTCAATCCAGAAGCTATAATTTGTAACTCATCTGTTACAGCTATTCCTGTTCTTTTAGTGCCATAATCTATTGCTAAAATTCGTGACATAGTATCTTTTTTGCAAAAATAGACATAAAAACAAGAAAGGCTATCTTTTCAGACAGCCTTTATAAATAGAAATAACCTTATTATTAATATTTGAACATTATTGTTTAAGCCTTTATCGCTTTATTTATTTTTGGAAATAATAATTTAATATTACTAACTTTTCTTTTACGGTTTAAGTAAATTCTAATATCACTAGCAGTGCGTGCTATAGATCCTTTTAATGTTTCAGCATCAATTAGTAATGAATCGTTTTCTTTTACTGTATTAATTTCAGTTACAACAACTGTATTTACATCTTCATTAGAAACAGAAACACTATTACTAGTTTTAACTTCTAAAGCTGCCTCAGTACTTTGAGCATTTCCTAAAGAGAAAGAAAGTGTTAAAATTAATAATATGTAAATATTTATTTTCATCTGTTTATCATTGTTTGATGGTTCAAATATATATCCACATCAATACTAATGCACAAAAAATTAGTTATATGCCTTGTATTTTCGATTATAAGAGGAGTGTAATATTTTTATCGATGAATAGTTGAAATACATTTTTAATCGCTCAAATACCCTTTTTTGTGTATTTTGTCCTATACGCTATTAGGTAAAAAGATAAAATGCATATTTCATTCTATGAAAAACCGCTAATAAAATTGAAGATTTATTAGATAAACCCATTTATTATTATGGCTATTTCATACCCTTTTTAAATGATACCCATTATATTTGCTGAAAATTATATATCAATGACTGAATTACAACAAATCATAGAGAGAGCTTGGGATAATAGAGACCTACTAAAAGAAGAAGCTACAACTTCTGCCATAAGAAATGTAATAGATTTATTAGATAAGGGCAAATTAAGAGTTGCAGAGCCTATTACTGGTGGTTGGCAAGTTAATGAATGGGTGAAAAAAGCCGTTGTTTTATACTTTCCTATCCAAAAGATGGAAACTATCGAGTGTGGGCCTTTAGAATTTCATGATAAAATTCCATTAAAGACAGGATATGCTGAAAAAGGCATACGTGTGGTACCACATGCTGTTGCAAGACATGGTGCTTATATTTCTGCGGGTACGATATTAATGCCTAGTTATGTTAATATTGGTGCTCATGTAGATGAAGGCACTATGGTTGACACTTGGGCTACAGTTGGAAGCTGTGCACAAATTGGTAAAAATGTTCATTTATCAGGTGGTGTTGGTATTGGAGGCGTTTTAGAACCTTTACAAGCCGCTCCAGTAATTATCGAGGATAATGCTTTTATTGGTTCGCGTTGTATCGTGGTTGAAGGAGTTCGTGTAGAGACCGAATCTGTTTTAGGAGCTGGTGTTGTATTAACAATGAGCACAAAAATTATTGATGTTACTGGTGATGAACCCGTTCAATATAAAGGTAGAGTTCCTGCACGTTCTGTAGTTATACCAGGTAGTTATGCTAAAGAATTTCCTTCTGGAAGTTATAACGTACCTTGTGCATTAATTATAGGCAAACGTAAAGAAAGCACCAATAAAAAAACATCGCTTAATGATGCTCTTCGTGAGCATGATGTTGCAGTTTAAAAGAGTTTACAGTATTCAGTGGCAGCAAGCAGTTCTTACTCTTACGTAAGAACTCATAAAAAAATCAAAATTATTAATTTTGAAAATTTTAGTAATACAACAGAAAATGATTGGCGATGTGTTAACAAGCAGTATATTGTTTGAAGCACTTCGTCAAAAATTTCCTGACGCTCAGTTAGATTACTTAATTAACACACATACCTACCCTGTTGTAGAAAACAATCCTTTTATAGATGATTTTATATTTTTCACTAAAAAAGAGGAAACCAGTAAAAACGCTTTTTTTAAACTCGCCAAATCTGTAAAACATAAAAACTATGATATCGTAATTGATGTGTACTCAAAGCTATCTAGTAATTTTATAAGCGTTGTGTCGCAAGCAAAAACTAGAATTTCATACCACAAGTACTACACAACGCTATTTTATAATTATAATATAAAAAGACAAAAAAGCACAGATCAAAAAGCTGGTTTAGCTATTGCTAATAGAATGCAATTATTAAGTCCCTTAAATATTGAATCCAAATCTATTAAACCAAAAATCTATTTAACTAAACATGAAATTGCTAACAGCAAGCGTTTTTTAGAAAAATACCATATCGATTTAAAAAAGCCACTGTATATGATAAGTGTACTTGGTAGTGGTGATAACAAAACCTACCCTGCACCTTATATGGCTAAAGCCATTGATATAATAGCCCAACAAACACAAGGACAAATTCTATTTAATTATATACCAAAACAAGAAACACAAGCTAAGGAAATTTTTAATTTATGTGAAGACCATACTAAAACCCACATTTTTTTTAATGTCTTTGGTAAAAGTTTAAGAGATTTTTTAGCAATCACTTACCATTGTGATGCATTAATTGGAAATGAAGGTGGTGCCGTAAATATGGCTAAAGCCTTGGATATAAAAACATTTACAATATTTTCTCCATGGATAGATAAAGCCACTTGGGGTCTTTTTGAAGACAGCAACAACATTAGTGTACATTTAAAAGACTTTAAACCAGAATTGTACACAAAGCCAGAAAAGAAACTCAAAAAAGAAACTTTTGCTTTATACCATAAATTTAATCCTGAGCTATTTTTTGATAAATTAAAGTCTTTTTTACAAAACTAGACGTTTAAAGTTTCTATAGCTTTATTTACAGCCTCCTCAACAAATTGACCTTTCATTACTTTTTCTTGAACCTTTTGGACGTTATGCTTCATAGTTTTATAGTCTGCTTCTGTTAAATTTTCCATGATTTTATTCAAATCTGCTAAATTAGAAACAGCTATTCCAAGATTGTTTTCAACAATAAAGGTGGCTATTGCAGCTTTATCCCATACTATTACTGGAAGTCCGCACACAAGGTATAGTGAGGTTTTATGAGGGTTGTTATATTTTAAGTATGCTCCTAAATCTCCGCTACATGATTTGGTTGAAATGCCATCCCAAACCAATCCAAAATCCGCTTCAATTTTATAAGCTATTTGATCAGACGGAAAAGCGCCTTGGTAATAAATAACAGATTTCTCCTCACTTACTTTTCGTTTATTAGGATCAAAACCAACACCATAAAGTTTTAAATTATACCTATTGTTTTCTAAGATATCAAAATCAAAAATATATGCGTTTTTACCATCACCAAAGCCACCAGCATAAGCAATATTATATTTTTCTTTTTCAACCGTTGCTTTATTTTGAATAGGTTTTTCTTTTGATACATAATCAAAAATACCCAAAACCACTATCGGTATTTTAGTGCCTTGATCTAAAAACCATTGTTTCATAGAGGTATTATGAACAATAATAACATCAGAATTTATAATTTTGGATAATTCTTTATTAATGTCTTTAACCCTCCCTTTTAAAACCCTAACATCATGTACAATGGTAATAATTTTGCATCGTTTTAGCTTTGCAAAAAACATGATAAGCTTTCTAAACTTATTATTAGGATATTGTGTACATATTACAGCCTTAAAAGGCAACCTTAATAAAGCTATAGAAATTCCAAAGAAATTCTTAATCGTACCAATAGCTGAATTAGGTATTGAAGATTGTTTAAAACCTAAATTCTTAAATCCTATATTTCTGAGTGTATGTTCACAATCTGTTTTAGCCTTTCCTGCAGCATTGAACAATGATTTATAGTTTCTAGAAATATAATACATCAGGTTGAAAAGTTTTTAGGAAATTTAATCCTAGTTTTGTTAAAAATATAAAAGTATGCAAAAATATGATTATTTAATTGTTGGTGCAGGATTATTTGGAAGCGTTTTTGCTCATGAAGCAACTAAAGCTGGGAAAAAATGTTTGGTCATTGATAAAAGAGCTCATGCAGGTGGAAATGTATATTGTGAAAACGTGGATGGTATTAATGTTCATAAATATGGCGCTCATATATTTCATACTAATGACAAGACAATCTGGGATTATGTAAACCAGTTTGCTGAATTCAACAATTATGTAAATTCACCTGTTTCAATCTCTAAAGGTAAATTATACAATTTACCTTTTAATATGAATACTTTTTATCAATTATGGGGAACAAAAACACCAGAAGAAGCTAAATCTATTATTGAAAACCAAATAAATGAATATGGCTATAAAAACCCTAAAAATCTTGAAGAACAGGCTTTATCTTTAATTGGGAAAGATGTTTATGAAACCCTTATAAAAGAATATACTGAAAAGCAATGGGGTAAAAAAGCAACTGAGCTTCCTGCTTTTATTATTAAACGATTACCAGTACGTTATACATTTGACAACAATTATTTTAATGATAAATATCAAGGCATTCCAATTGGTGGTTATAATAAAATAATTGAAGGTTTATTAAAAGGTATAGAGGTAAAAACAAATATTGATTTTTTTAAGGATAAAGTAGCCCTAAGTGCACTTTCAGAAAAAATAGTATTCACAGGTAAAATTGATGAATTCTATGATTATAAATATGGAAATCTAGAATACCGATCCCTTAGGTTTGAAAACACAAGATTAGAAAAAGAAAACCATCAAGGAAATGCTGTGGTAAATTATAATGATGATCATGTTCCTTATACACGTATTATAGAACATAAGCATTTTGAATTTGGCAAACAAAAACACACGATTATAACAAAAGAATTCCCGGAGCAATGGACAAAAGAAAAAGAAGCCTACTACCCTATTAATAATGATGATAATCAAAATAAATACCAACAGTATAAAGCACTAACTTCAAAAGAATCTAATACCATTTTTGGAGGCAGACTAGCCGAGTATAAGTATTATGACATGCATCAAATAATTGCTTCTGCTTTACAAAAAGTTAAAAAAGAATTAAATTAATTGGATTGGTTTATACCAAAATCAGTATAAACCAACTTATTTTTTTTTGTGAGTTTTCTTATTGAACTATTAAACTGTAACGCTTCTTCATTTTTATAGGGTCTTTCGTGATACAAGTGTAAACAAATGGCACTATACCGAACTTGTTTAAACGTTATGCCTTTATTCATTAAACGCTTGCCTAACTCTCTATCCTCGCCACCATATTGCATACGTTCATCAAAACCATTAACATCTAAAATATCTTGTTTCCAACCAGAAACGTTCATGCCATCAAATGTAGCTTTGGTTGGTGTAAACGCATTTAAAAACCAAGTTTTAAAGCCTTTAGCTGTTATTTTATTAGTTTTAAATGACTTTTTAACTCCGTTTTCAAGTAACCATTTCAATTTAAAACACTCTTGGTGCTCTATATTTGCTCTTGTTATGGTATTAGAAGTTATACTAGGTAATTTAAAATACCCTCCTGATAAAAAACAATTGTCTTTTTTTAATCTTAAATGCGTTTCGACAAAATCATGTCTAGGGATACAATCTCCATCAGTAAAAATTAAATAACTGGATGAAGCCTTTTTAATCGCTTTATTTAAAATCTTTGTTTTTTGAAACCCATTGTCTTCTTGCCAAATATGCATAATGGTCATTGATGTGGAAGCTATAAAATTATCCACAACCTTTTTAGTTTCAATAGTAGAACCATCATCAGCAATAATGATTTCAAAATTAATTTCTGTTTGAAATTCATAACCCCAAAGTACTTTTTCTAACCATTTAGGTTGGTTATAAGTACTTATAATTACTGACAAATCGAATGTGCTCATTGTAACAAAAATAGTTATTTTTGACAAACCATACATAGAATATGATTAAAGTATCTGGAGTTATTATTACCTATAATGAATCACGAAATATTGAAAATTGCTTGCAGTCTTTAATTTCAGTTGTTGATGAAATTGTGGTTGTCGATTCTTTTTCAACCGACAATACAAAGTCTATTTGTGCTAAATACAATGTAAAGTTTATAGAACAAGAGTTTTTAGGTTACATTGAACAAAAAAACTTTGCGCTTACTCAAGCATCTCATGATTATATTGTTTCTCTAGATGGTGACGAAGCGCTTTCTGAAACTCTTCAAAAATCTATTAACGAATTAAAGGCTAATTGGAATTTTAATGGCTATTACTGCAACAGGTTTAATAATTTTTGTGGCCAGTGGATTAAATATTCTGATTGGTATCCCAATAAAAAATTACGGGTTTTTGACAGGCGTAAATCTGAATGGAAAGGTATAAATCCTCATGACAATGTTGTTTTAAATAATCCAAAAGAAAAAACCAGCCACCTAAAAGGTGATATTTTGCATTGGACCTACCAAACATATTCCGAGTTTAATTTAAAGACAGAACATTTTTCAAGCATTTCAGCTAAAGCATATTATGATTTAGGAAAAACGGCGCCTTTTTGGAAAATAGTAGTCAACCCAACCTGGGCATTCTTTAAAGCCTATTTTATTCGATTAGGCTTTCTTGATGGTTTAAACGGGTTTGTAATTTGTGTACAAACTGCAAACATTACGTTTTTAAAATACACCAAATTGCGCGAATTAATAAAACAGAAAGGTTAACCCTTTTTCCAAAATTTCAATTTCTTTTTTAGTCTGCGTTTACGATGGTATTTCTCTTGAAAGTTTTCGGTTTCTTGCCACATTAAATCAAAAATAGTATCATAATGTTCTCCAGAACATTTTGCATATTCGCTACTCATTACTTCTATCATTGACTTATGAATGGTTAGTCTTGAAAAGTTTTTGATTCGTGTTTCAAAATCCAAAGGTTTAAATTCCATTCGGTTTAAATCCACCAAATAAAATTTATAATGACCATTATTAATTTGAATTAAGGTATTTCCCGGAGAATGGTCTAAAAAATGAACCCCTTTTTCATGCAACTGATAGGTAAACCTTGTAAACGCCCTCAGTATAGCTTCATGGTTAGGGTAACTTAAATCTGTGGTTAATTCTCTATAAGTTAAATCGTCCTGTATTTGCTCACTTATATAATAACTTTTCTTAAATAAAAAAGGTGTGGTAAATTCATAATAAGCAATAGGTTTAGGTGTTCCTATATTTAATTCTACAAGCTTATTAGCATACTCAAAAGAACGCTGCGCCTTACTTTTTCTAAAAAACCGATACGCTATTTGATTAACTATATTTGGAACTTTAAACGACTTAACATTTATTGTTTTATTGTTTAATTCAAATAATTTTAATGAATTTCTATCTTGATTACCAAATGGAATTCCTTTAGAATCGAAATTTAAAATAAAATCATCCAATAAACCTACTTGGTTTTTAAACGCTTGTTGTATGTGTTGCTTTTTATTCAAAATAAAGAATTATGAATTTAAAAAATAGCCATCTATAGTTTTTGAACAATTTTCCCAAGTATATGGCAAAACTGTTTTTCTAATATTGGTTTTCAAGGTATACGCCTTTTCTATTAAAGGAATAACATCCAAATACGTGGCATCTACATCAAATAAAAAACCATTTTCACCATGGTTAATTAAATCTGTACAAAAACCTGTTTTTGAAACTACTGGAACACAATTAGACATCATCGCTTCTAATACCGGCACTGGCCCTCCTTCTAATAAAGAAGGTGAAACAAAAACATCTATTTTACTATACAATTCTGGATAAGTTTCGTAAGGTACATTATTATAATATGTGAAATTTGGTAATCGCACTAAGTCTTCAAAATTCTCATAAAGTTCCCAATTCCTTCCTATTAAATAAAAGGCTCGGTCTGGTAAATTCTTAACGATATCCAAAATTAAATCTGGATTCTTACGCACATGAAAACTAGAACAAAAACCTACAGCGCCATTTGATCTATCATGGTCATAAAAAAACGTTGAAGATGTTCCAATATGTAAAACTTTAAGCAAATTAGGTTTTACCCCCATTTTAATTAAAGAAGATTTAATTTCGGAGTTTAAACATATAATGACATCTGCTTTATTGAGGCACCAAACCACATGCACTTTAGAGTATTTATCAGACCAATTTGGATGTGTAAACATCACTACATTTCTTTTTCGTAAAATACTTGGAGTACTACGAATACAGCGACAAAAATAGTTTTGATAAATATAAAAATACCCATCGGCTTCTGGTAAATTCCGTAATTTATTATGAAAATGAGTTTTAGCATTTAAACCAGAAAACTTTGATAGACGTCTAACTTTTGCTCCAAAAATCCAATCCTTATCTTTTTCTCTTGCAACATATACTAAGCTTTCAACAGCTTTAGACGTTTTAGACGTTTTAGACGTTTTAGACGTTTTAGAAGAATAAAATTTCGAGCAAAATATAGCCCAAAGATATTTCCATTTATGGCATATTATAAAATAAAGGTTTTCTCCTAAGTTGTGCATATTTACTTTTAATTATAAGGCATTAAACACCTAAGATTACGCTTTCATATTTTTAAAGTATAAATAAATAGGGTAATACATATTTTGAATTGCAAATGTATGAAAACACGATTAAGAAAATAGAAGTATAAATACTTTAATGTTATAGACGTAATATAAAAATCTTTTCTATTTTTGTTTGCTAACCCACTGTAACTATGTATCAAATAGCTGTAATTTTAATAAATTATAACTCTTCAGATTTCACAATTAATGCCGTTAAATCTCTTATTGACAACACTTCAAAAGAACTTAATTATCAAATCATTATTGTCGATAACGCTTCAAAATACGATGATTATCTCATACTAAAAAAAGAGCTTCAAGACATAGACCATTTAACACTTTTTAGAAGTAAAATAAATACAGGATTTGGTGGTGGAAACATGCTGGGCGTACAATTTGCAGATGCAAAATACTATGCTTTTGTGAATAATGATACTTTGGTTAAAAACGACTGTTTATCTATACTTTCAGAATTTCTAGAACACAACAACAATATAGCTCTTTGTTCTCCACAAGGGTTTGATGAAGATGATAATGTTTTAAAATCGTTCGATCATTTTTTAACATTAAAGCGTGAATTATTTGGCAGAAAAGTACTTGAAAAACTCAACCCTAAAGAATACCCTAAAAGGAACAGAAAATATCATGATCCGATAAAAGTGAACTGTATACCAGGATCTTTTCTTTTTGCAGAAGCAAATGCTTTTAATGCTGTTGGAGGTTTTGATACGAACATATTTCTGTATTACGAAGAAACTGATTTAGCATATAGAATAAGTAAATTAAAGGATAGACATGCGTGTTATTTAGTACCTAGTGCACAATACATTCACTTTAGAGGAAAAAGTACGTCAAAAAATATTAATATAAAAAAAGAACTAAAACTATCTTTATTATATGTACTTAAAAAGAATTCTTCTTATTTAAGTTATTTAGTTTTAAAAACAATCATGATTATACAATATTTTCTTAAATCTATAATAAAGCCAAAAAAATTTACTTTTATAAACTTATTATTATTTCAAGGAGCTTCACTAAGTAAATCTCTAAAACATTCACAAAAAATATTAGAAAAGTAAATGACTATTTTACATGTTTCGGGTGTTACAAATTGGGGAGGCGGTGAAAATCACTTGGAAAATTTGTATTATGAAATTGATAAATCCAACCCAGAAGTATCTCAACATATTTTTTGTGTAAAAGGTGCAGACTTTCATAAAAGATTAACAAAAGAAAATTACAGTATTATAGCAGCACCGTTAGATCTTAAAATTGATCCTCGATTTATATTTAAGCTCATTAAAACGTGTTATTCTAAAAAAATCGATTTAATTCATATACACGACCCAACAGCCTTAACCCTCTGTGTTATAGCCGATCGTATTTACAGGAAACTTCCGTTATTTATTTATGCTAAGAAAACATCTTTCCCTATAAAAGATAGAAAATCAACACTTTTTAAGTACAATTATAAAAAAATACAAAAATATATCTGTGTGTCTAAAGCTGTTGAATTAGTGGCTTCAAAAAGCATTGCGGATACATCAAAAATTACAACTATTTATAATGGTATTAGGTTTAGTAATAAAAGTCGAAAAACAGATTTTTTTTTAAAAGAAAAGTTTAACATCCCCAATAACAAAGTGGTTATTGGCAATATTGGCAATCATATAAGAGCAAAAAATTTATTTACTTTTATTGATGTGATAAATGAAATTGTAAACATAAAAAAGAACACATCTTTTCATTTTGTGCAAATAGGAAACTTTACCGAAAGAACTCAAATGTATTTAGATAAAATTAAAGAATACAATCTTGAAGAGTATATTACTTTTACAGGCTTTATTGATAGTGCTTCTAATTTTATTCCTCAGTTTGATATCTTTCTACTAACATCGCAATCTGAAGGTTTGCCTCAAGTTATAAACGAAGCTTTTTATTTTAAAGTTCCTGTAGTATCTACAAACCCTGGTGGAATTCCAGAAATTATAAAAAATGAAGAAAATGGTTTTATATCTAACATTAATGATGTAAAAGAATTATCCAAAAATATAATCACTTTAAATTCCAACAAAACACTATACAATCGTTTTACCGAAAAATCATTTAAACAAATAACAACCTTTTTCTCTTCAGAAATTATGGCAAAAAAAACGTTAGAGGTTTATAAATCAATTCTTAAAAAAAACTAACACATGGATTACGAAAATAAACCAGACGGTTATTATAATGATGATAGAGAAGAAATGCTTATTTATCTTCCTAAATCTGCAAAAAAAATATTAGATGTAGGTTGTGGAAACGGTATTTTTGCTACGAACTTAAAAAGAATGAATAATGCTGAAGTATGGGGCATTGAACTTATGAAAGAAGAAGCCGAAATTGCAAGAAAAGAACTTTTTAAAGTATTCGATGGTCCATGCGAAGAAAATATTGAATTATTACCCGATAATTATTTTGATGTCATTTATTTTAATGATGTACTGGAGCATCTTACAGACCCCTATACCGTTTTGAAAAAAATAAAATCAAAACTTAACAAAGGAGGAATTATCATAAGTTCTATACCAAATATTAGATATCATAATGTATTAATACCTCTTATATTTAAAAAGAAATTTGAATATGAAGCCTATGGCGTATTAGACAGAACACATTTACGTTTTTTTACTAAAAAAAGTATTAAAACGATGTACGAAAACTTAGGATATAAAATCATTACTCACGAAGGGATTAATGGTAGTAGATCCCTAAAACCTATTCTCTACAATATCCCTATGTTATTTACTGCTACAGATATAAAATATCCACAATTTGCTACTGTTGTTTCAGTGCTTTAGAAAAACCATGCAAAATCAAATAAAAGAAACAGTACAAACTATAAAAAATGGCGGACTCATCCTCTACCCAACAGATACCGTTTGGGGTATTGGTTGCGATGCTTCAAATCCAGAAGCAGTAAAAAAAGTATATGCATTAAAACAAAGAGTAGACTCCAAAGCATTAATCTGTTTAGTAGCTGATGATAGAATGCTCAAAAGATATATTAAGACTGTTCCCGAAGCTGCTTTAGACATCATTGAAATTAGCGATAAACCCACAACAATAATTTATGACAATGCTCAAAATTTAGCACCTAATTTAATTGCTGAAGACGGAACTATTGCTATTAGAATACCTGATGATGACTTTTGCTATCAATTAACAAGAAAATTTAATGGTGCCATTGTATCTACATCTGCAAATATAAGCGGACAACCAACCGCTAAATCATTTAAAGAAATAGACCCAGTCATTTTAAAAGGTGTGGACTATGTTGTAAATTTGCAACGCGAAAAAATCTGTGATAAACCATCATCAATTATTAAGTTAAGCAATTCTGGTATCGTTAAGATTATCCGTAAATAAAAACACAAATTCCAAGTACTAAATTCCAAAAATAGGTCTTGGAATTTAGAATTTGATTTTTGGAATTTAGTCTATGAATTACAAAGAAGCATTACAACATTCTATTTTTAAAATCATTTCTAAATCTGCATCAGAATTAGGGTTAGAAAGCTATGTTATTGGTGGTTTTGTTCGGGATTTTATTTTAAAGCGTGGTCATGCAAAAGACATCGATATTGTAGCCGTTGGAGATGGTATAAAATTAGCAAAACAGGTTGCCAAAAACCTTCCTAGTAAACCCAAAGTCCAAGTTTTTAAAACCTACGGAACAGCCATGTTAAGACATGATGATATCGAAATTGAATTTGTTGGCGCTCGCAAAGAATCTTATACTGAAAACAGCAGAAATCCAGCAGTGGAAAACGGCACACTTCAAGATGACCAAAACCGCAGAGATTTTACCATAAATGCCTTAGCCTTAAATTTAAACGAAGAACATTTCGGCAATTTACTAGACCCTTTTGGCGGCATTACAGATTTAGAAAAACAAATAATACGTACACCTCTAAATCCAGATATTACATACAGTGATGACCCACTCCGAATGATGCGAGCCATAAGATTTGCAACACAGTTAAATTTTACAATCGAAGAAACATCATTACAATCCATTAATAATAATAGCCGTAGAATTAAAATTATAACCAAAGAACGCATTGTAACAGAGCTCAATAAAATTCTTGGAAGTAAAAAACCATCCATTGGTTTTTTACTATTAGAAAAAACAGGACTATTAGACTATATTTTACCCGAACTAACCGCTTTAAAAGGTATTGATGAAATTGAAGGGCAACGCCATAAAGACAATTTTTATCATACACTTGAAGTCGTTGACAATATTTCTAAAAACACAGAAAACCTTTGGCTCCGTTGGGCAGCTTTATTACACGATATTGGTAAAGCACCAACAAAAAAGTTTAGCAAAAAAGTCGGCTGGACCTTTCATGCTCACGAGTTTGAAGGCTCTAAAATGGTGTATCATTTATTTAAAAGACTAAAAATGCCATTAAATGATAAAATGAAATTTGTTCAAAAAATGGTATTTATGAGCTCTCGTCCTATTGCGTTGGCTCAAGAAGTTACAGATTCCGCAGTTCGCCGTTTAGTTTTTGATGCAGGCGATTATGTTGATGATTTAATGACACTTTGCGAAGCAGATATCACTACAAAAAACCCTAAAAAGTTTAGCAAATATCATAACAACTTTAAAATAGTTCGTAATAAAATTATTGAGGTTGAAGAACGGGATCATGTTAGAAACTTTCAGCCTCCAATTACTGGTAGCGACATCATAGCAGCATTTGATTTAAAACCATCACGCGAAATAGGTGTCATCAAAGAAGCCATAAAAGAAGCTATTTTAGAAGGCCATATTCCTAACGAATATGAAGCAGCCTATAAATTAATGTTAGAAAAAGGCAAACAAATTGGTTTAAAAGTAAAAGATGATAAAACTAATTAGGACCAACTCAGATAATGTAGACTTTATTAACTTAGTTAATCAGCTAGATACTTACCTAAAAATAGTTGACGGCAAAGACCATGCATTTTATAATCAATACAATAATATTGATGTTTTAAAAAACACAGTCGTTGCATACATAAACGAGATCCCTATTGGTTGTGGTGCTTTTAAACCTTATAACACTAATACTGTTGAGATTAAACGGATGTTTACACTACCAGAATCAAGAGAAAAAGGCATAGCTAGTTTAATACTAAAAGAATTAGAAAATTGGGCAAATGAATTAGGATATAAATATTGTGTTTTAGAAACAGGAAAAAGACAAGTTGAAGCTGTTTGCTTTTATGACAAGATGCATTACACCATTATTTCTAATTTTGGCCCATATAAAAATGTATCAAACAGTCTATGCTTTCAAAAAAAACTTATTTAAGGTTATGAAAAAAGACAATAACAAAGTTATTTATTGGCTATTAACAGGATGCATACTTATTTTTATAATGGTCGTAGTCGGTGGCATTACTAGACTTACCCATTCCGGTTTATCTATATCAAATTATAAATTAATATCTGGCACTATTCCTCCTTTGAATGATATAGAATGGGAAACCGCTTTCGATTTATACAAACAATACCCTGAATACCAAAAACTAAACAACCAATTTACACTTCAAGATTTTAAAGATATCTATTTCTGGGAATGGCTCCATCGTGTTATTGGCAGATTTATAGGGTTGGTGTTCTTATTACCCTTTATATATTTTTTAGTTACCAAACAACTCACAAAATCAACTACAAAAAAAGCTGTAATTCTTTTAAGCTTAGGTGCCTTTCAAGGTTTTCTAGGCTGGTATATGGTGAAAAGCGGCTTGGTAGATAATCCAGATGTTAGTCATTATAGATTAGCAGCCCATCTAACAACAGCTTTTATAACATTTGCTTACACATTTTGGGTCGCATTAGATTTAGTATTTCCAAATAAAAAAGAAGTCAATAAAAGCTTTAGAAATTTAATACGTTTCGGACTCGCTCTATTAATTCTTCAAATTATTTACGGGGCATTTGTAGCTGGTTTGGACGCCGGTTTTATCCATAACCATTGGCCAATGATGAGTGAAGGCAAGTTTATGCACGACACTGTATATATTGAACAAAATCCTATATTTAAAAATTTTATTGAAGGCAAAAGTGGTGTACAATTTATTCATAGAATATTGGCATATCTTGTTGTAGCTTTAATTTTATTAATTTATGCAAAAGCTAAAAAGCTAAGCTTAACCACTTACCAGTTCAAAGGCATCAACTTTCTATTAGTTATGGTTGGTATTCAGTTTTTATTGGGTGTGTTTACAATTCTACTACAAGTTCCTGTTTGGCTTGGCGTAGCTCACCAAATAGGTGCATTTTTCTTATTAAGTGGCATGACATTTACATTGCATCGTTTTTCTAAATAATTTAAAAAAAGTTTACCTTTGTAATATAATTTATTACTAATGATTTATAGATTTAGAGTTATACTTGATAATGATACAGAAGATGATATTTTTCGTGATTTAGAAATCCGAGAAGCAGATACTCTTGAAGATTTACATAATATTATTACGCAATCTTTTGGGTTTGATGGTACAGAAATGGCTTCGTTTTATTTAAGTGATGACCAATGGGATCAAGGTGAAGAAATTTCACTGTTTGATTTAAGTGAAGGGGAACCATCACGTTTAATGAATGAAACTGTTATTAACGATGTTGTTCACGAACTTCAAACAAAACTCATATATGTTTATGACTTTTTAAGCATGTGGACATTTTATGTGGAATTAGCAGAAATTGTTGATGAAGCTGAAGGTCACGATTACCCAAACCTTATGTTTGTTCAAGGTCAAGTACCCGATACAGCACCAGAAAAACTATTCGAAGCTGATCACGAAGACAGTTTTGATGAATTTGATGATGGTATTGATGTCGATGACTATAACAACTTAGATTTTGACGAAAACTGGAATTAATTTATTTTTTTAAGTTTAAAGGGTTTACATCTTCATAATTTCTAGTTAAAAACCCTAAAGCATCCCTAAGAATTTCGCCCATGTTTTTACATTTTTTAAATTTTATATCCTGAGAATAATCAAATATTTTCAACTTCAGTAAATCTATATTTTCTTTTTTAGAAATAGAATCTTCCAACATACATTCTAATAACTGGTCTATTCTACCATGAAAACTTTTTAAACGTTTTACTAAAATGGAGCGTTCTTCGATTTTATATTGATCTATTGATAACTTTTGAAAACACTCAGAAACCAACTCAACCATCTTTAAATTTTCTTTGAAAAATTGGGGCCTATAAATATTAAACTTTCCTTCATAAGATTGCTGATCAAAATCAATGGCTCTAATTTTATAAACAACATGGTCAAAATCGTGAGTCGGCACAATAACGTAATTATAGGATCGCATATCGCCCAAAAGTCTAATCATACAACGTTCATTAAACTTTACAAACTCTTTGGCTATTTGCGATTTTTCAGATTTATTACATTTTGGTAACATATTTTTTATAAACTCATCACCAGGAATACCTGCAATATGTTCTTCTATTAAAGTATCCTTATAGACTAAAAAATTCAAATTATAAGGCGATAACATATGCTCTAATTCCAAACCATAAACACGAGAAGCATCAGCTGTTTTTATATAAAAATAAGTGTAATTATCATTTAAGATATTTCTAATTTTAATCCTAAAAGGTTTTGAATTTCCAAACGTGCAAAAATCAATGGCGTCTACATTAAGAAACGGGATTGTACTTTCATTTCCATCAGAATGTAAAATAGTGTACATTTTTTTTAACGATAAATCAATTTCCTCACGTTCATAATCATTGTAATAAACACGTATCCAAAGTGTATCGTTATCATCTTTATCATAAACAACTATCGAACCCTGAAAGCGCAACAAATCATCATAAAAAATAGGTATTTTTATATTCCTATTATATTGTGAAAGATAATCATGCAACTTAGGTGTTATAGGAAACGATGGTTTTTTTTTAGATATCTTTAAATCTTGCATAGGTTTTGAAACTTATCCAAATTTAATGTTTTTATTCATAACTATGTAACAAAAATCAATGCGTATCGTCATACTTAAATAACTAATCTACGCTAATTTATATCGTTAGCGTTAAAAACTAATATAGTTTGGAAGCCATACTTACAATAAATAACCTCACTAAAAAATTCGGATACTTAACCGCTGTAAAAAACCTGTCGTTTACTATAAACAAAGGGAATGTTTATGGCATTTTGGGACCAAACGGTAGTGGAAAATCCACAACATTAGGTATTGTTTTAAATGTTGTAAATAAAACAGAAGGTAATTTCCATTGGTTTGACGGCAACACAACAACACATGATGCATTAAAAAAAGTAGGCGCCATAATAGAGCGTCCTAATTTTTATCCTTACATGACAGCCACACAAAATCTAAAGCTTGTTTGTAAAATCAAAGGTATAGATTATAGTAAAATAGATAAAAAACTAGAGATTGTTGGTTTACATGAACGAAAGGATAGTAAATTCAGAACCTATTCATTAGGTATGAAACAGCGTTTAGCCATTGCTTCTGCCCTATTGAATGACCCTGAAATTTTAATTCTCGATGAACCTACTAACGGTTTAGACCCACAAGGTATCCATCAAATTAGAGAAATCATTAAACAAATTGCCACCAAAGGCACTACTATTTTGTTAGCATCGCATTTGCTAGATGAAGTTGAAAAAGTTTGTACACATGTTGTTGTACTTCGCAAAGGTGCTAAATTATATTCAGGCAGAGTCGATGAAATGATTTCCAGTCATGGTTTTTTCGAATTAAAATCCAATGACAACCCCCAATTAATACAATTACTGGAAAATCATGAATCCTTTGGAAAAATTAAGGTTCAAGATGATTTAGTGACCGCCTTTTTAAAAGTACCTATGCAATCTGAAGATTTCAATAAATTCTTATTCGAAAAAGGTATTATACTAACACATCTAGTGCAACGTAAGGAAAGTTTAGAAGAACAATTTTTACAATTAACCGATAACAACCAAAACTAAACACATGTTACGACTTTTAAATTTAGAATTGCAAAAATTATTGTTAAACAGAACTAGTAAAATACTCATTTTTATATCGTTTATTTTGCCTTTTTTCGTAATCCTTCTATCTTCTTTAAAAATTAATGTTTTTGGTTTTTTTACTTTAGAATTAGGCGAGCTAGGGATTTTTAACTTTCCTATAATTTGGCATTTAACGACCTTTTTTGCATCACAATTCAAATTCTTTTTTGCCATTGTTGTGGTCAGTATGATTGGTAATGAATACAGCAACAAAACCATTAAGCAAAACCTTATTGATGGTTTGAGTAAAAAGGAATTTATTTTATCTAAATTTTATACTATTGTATTTTTCTCACTTCTATCAACTATACTTATTAGCTTAATCTCATTTTGTGTAGGTTTATATTATTCCAGTTATACCGAAGCATCAATAATTTTTAGAGAAACCGAGTTTTTAATGGCATACTTCATTAAATTAATAGCATTTTTTAGTTTATGCTTATTTTTTGGAATGTTGGTAAAACGTTCAGCGTTTGCTTTAGCATTTCTATTTATTCTTTACATATTAGAATGGATTATTTTTGGTTTATTAACATGGAAGTTAGATAGTGGCTTAGCTGAAAAAATTCAAAATTTTTTTCCGCTAAAATCTATGTATAAGTTAATAGACCAACCTTTTCAGCGTATTGCCATGACCAAATTCCCTGATAAAACAGATTTGGCATACGACTATGCCGTACATTGGTACGAATTTGCTATAGTAATTTTTTGGACTGCTCTATTTGTCTTTTTATCGCTTAGATTATTAAAAAAGCGAGATTTGTAATATATTTGTTAGCTATTGCTAATAAAAAATGAAAAAGACTAAAATATTCATAATATGCTATATTATTGGATGCCATGCATTTGCTCAAAACGAAGCTTCTAATTGGTACTTTGGTGAAAATGCTGGAATAAAATTTAATGTTTTTACAGGAGGGGTTTCACCACTTTCAGATGGTCAAATAAAAACCCGTGAAGGTTGTGCCTCTATTTCTAATTCAAGTGGCGAATTATTATTTTATACAGACGGCACAACGGTTTACAACGCATCTCATAACGTTATGCCCAATGGAAATGATTTGTTAGGTGACGAGTCTAGCACACAATCCGCTATAGTTGTTCCTAAACCAAATGACCCCAATATTTATTATATTTTTACCGTTGGCTCAAATCAAACCAATGAAGGACTTAATTATTCTATTGTTGATGTTTCAGCTAACTCAGGAAATGGTGAAGTAAAAAATAAAAACACAAATTTAATTCTAAACTGTGCCGAAAAAATATCTGCAGTGGTTAAAGATTGTGAAACAAAATCCATTTGGGTCATAACACTATCAACAGAAAGTGGTTTTGTGAGTACTACAACACCTTTAAATACATTTTATGCGTATAGTGTTAGTAATGCAGGTGTTAATACCATTCCTGTAAAAAGCACATTACCTATAAGTATTTTTGATCGTCGAGGCTATTTAAAACTCTCACCCAGTGGCTCAAAATTAGCATGTGCCAATGTAGTTTCTGGGCTACATTTATTTGATTTTGATTCTGATACTGGCATTGTTAGAAACCCTAAACAATTAAGTATTAATAATGTAAATGATAAACCTTATGGTGTTGAATTTTCACCTAATAGTGAATTGTTATACGTAACATCTACAAATGACTTTTTTGATAGAATAGTCGGCGCAAACAATGATATCCCTGAAAACCATAATTCTATACTATTACAATTTAATTTAAATGCAACAGATATAGAAAGCAGTCAAATTATTTTAGATAATAGAAATCTTTATCGGAGCGCATTACAACTAGGCCCTAATGGAAAAATATATAGATCATTAAGTGTAACCTATAATCTTGGTTTTAATGGACTAGGCGCTATTAACAATCCAAACGCTTTAGGCGTTGCCGCATCATATCAACATGATGCCATTAGTTTAGGAGCTAACAACTCTACTCAAGGGCTTCCACCTTTTATAACATCTTTTTTTAATGACCAAATAGATATCATAAAAAATGGAAATGAAACAGCTTACCTACCATTATGCGAAGACGATACGTATACCTTAACTGCTGAGGACATTCCTGGGTCAAAATATATATGGACCCGAGACGGTATCTTACTACCAGAATCAGACTTTGACTTAGTTGTTTCAAAAAATGGCGAATATTCAGAAAGCGGAACCTATAAAGTTGTCATAGAACCTTTAGATACTGTTATTACAAATTCATGCGGATTTCCCCAAGGGCAGGCAACTATAGAGTTTTTTGATTATCCAGAGGCAACAGACACCTCATTATTTCAATGCGATTTAGATTTAAGCACAGTTGGTATAACAACTTTTGATTTAACTGAAGCCTATGAAATGATAACCAGTCCCTCTGATGATACTACAGTAACATTTCATTATACAATAAGTGATGCTACAAATGGTATTAATGCCATTTCTAACCCAAAAGTATATGAGAACACACAACCAAATGAACTATTACACACTCGTGTAACCCATGATTTAAGTGGATGCTTTGAAATAGCAACCCTTAATTTAGGTGTTAGTAACACTCAAGTGCCTCTATTTACAGCAAACCCCATTTGCGATGAAATCGATTCGCCAGATGGTATTGACTTAATTCAGCTTACCCCTTATGTAACTCAGATAGCGGATAACTTATCTATTCTTATAACAGATATTAGAGTAAAATTTTATGTAAGTCTTGATGATGCACTTTTAGAAGAAAATGAAATTTTTGAATACCAAAATACAACACCATATTCTCAAACTTTATTTTATAGAGTAGAAACCATAAGCAATAATGAATGCTATGGAATAAATGAAATTGAATTAACCATAGATAAATTACCAGATATTATAGAAAATGAAACGTTTTATTACTGTACAAATACGTTTCCGCAAACTATAACTATAGATGCAGCGGTTTTAAATGATTCCCCAAACAATTACACTTACAATTGGTCTAATGGTGAAAGCGGTTATGAAATTCAAATAAACGAACCCAATACGTATACCGTAATAGTTACAAATGCAAATGGTTGTTCTAAAACAAGAACGGTAGTCGTAGAGCCTTCAAATACAGCTACTTTTAGTAAGCCCCCTTATGCTATAAAAGATTTTTCTACAAACAATTCAATTACTGTTTTTATTAATGAAGATAGTAAAGATAGCTTCCAATTTGCTTTATTGGATGAGAATGATGTCATATACAGAGATTTTCAAGATAGTAATGTATTTGAAAATCTTTCACCCGGAATATATACCATAAATGTAAAAGAGATCAAAAATGACTGTGGTATTGTTTCTCTACCAGTCTCAGTTATTGGATTTCCAAAATTCTTCACCCCTAATAATGATGGTGTACACGATACTTGGCAGATAATAGGCGTATCAGCTATGTTTCAACCTAATACTAAAATTAAAATTTTTAATCGTTTTGGAAAATTAATTAAGGAACTGGACCCATTAGGCGAAGGATGGAATGGTTTAACAAATGGTAATAAGTTGCCTACAGATGATTATTGGTTTTCTATTAGGCTGCAAGACGGAAGGGTAATTAATAACCATTTCACTTTAAAATATTAAAATATTGAAGTTACTTTTAAAACTTAGTTTTTTTTGCTTACTAACAATCTATTGTAGTAAAACTTACGGGCAGCAACCAACAGATTGTATTAATGCCGTTATTGCATGTGGGAATTCAGATCTAACATTAGACGTTAGCGGTGTAGGCACTCAGGAACTTAGTGGTTCTAATACCTGTTCCAGCCAAGAAAACAACAGTATATGGTTACAGGTTACACTGGTTTCAGACGGCACATTAGGCTTTACATTAACACCTAATAGCGCTAATATTAATGAAGATTATGATTTTTTTGTATTCGGACCAAATGCTTCCTGTGGAAATATAGGTCAAGCCATTAGATGCTCGACAACAAATCCTGATAATGCAGGTCAAAGTAATAATTTAACAGGAATGAATGGCACTTCAACTGATACTTCTGAAGGGCCTGGTCCCGATGGTGATAGTTTTGTAAGGTGGCTTGATGTACTTGCTGGTGAAACTTATTATATCGTCATAGACAGACCTATAGGAAATAGCCCTTTTAATTTAGAATGGACAGGTACTGCATCGTTTTCCGAACCACCAACCGATCAATCAACCATAACAGGAACAGTATTGGATTTAGAAAACTGTGATGTAGACATACCGTTTACAGATGGGTTTACAACATTCAACCTATCCGATAATACAGCTTTTATTAGAGGCTCACAAACCGATGTGGATATTACTTATCATGAATCCGCAAGTGATGCCAATATTGGCATTGATCCATTATCAGACCGGTATACTAATATCAGTAACCCGCAAACCATTTATACAAGAATAACAAATAGAACTACAGGATGTTTTGAAGTGAGCAGTTTTGATTTAAATGTAAATTTAGGTCCGGATTTTAATCCCCCTTCAGATTTTATACTTTGTGATAATTTAAATGACGGTGATAATAAAAATGGACGTGTTACTTTTGATTTAACATCTAAAAATGAAGAAATTTTAAATGGATTAAACCCCGCTGATTTTAATGTTTCATACCATACCACACTAACTGATGCAGAAACAAAGACAGGCCCTTTCAACGCCTATTATAATACAACGCCATTTAATGACCAAGTTTTTGTTAGAATTGAAGATGTATTAAATCCAGATTGTAGAAGTATAACCACTCTAAATCTAATAGTAATCCGAACACCAGAGGCCTTTAATCATACGGTATTGCAATGTGATGAAGATGGCTTATTAGATGGTATTACCATGTTTAATCTAAATCAATCCAATATTGAGTTAACCGGTAATATTGATGGTAGGTCTACAAAGTTTTATGAGGACGTATCAAGAACTAAAGAAGTAAATGGAGATGCATATACCTCGACTACGGACAGTCAGATTATTTATGTCGAAGTTATTAATGATGAAACAGGTTGTTCAAGTTTTTCAGAATTAAACCTCAATGTTAGCCTAACAGATGCTCAAGATACAATGTTAGAAGTATGTGATGATGATGGTATTGAAGACGGATTTCATCTATTTAATTTATTAAATGCCAATAACACTCTTGTTGATGGACTTCCTGATGGATTAGATATTTCATATTATGAAACTTATAATAATGCTTTGCTAGAGCAAAATGTTTTAGATCCTTCCTTTACCAATACCATACCAGATTCCCAAATCATTTATGCGCGTGTTGAGAATATGAACAATTGCTACGGCATTAGTGAAGTTAATTTGGTAGTTAATCCATTACCAGAAATTAATATTGATGATTTAGATTATTATTGTTTAAATATATTTCCTAATACCATTCCAATTGACGCTGCACTTTTAAACGACATACCCAGTAATTATACCTATGCTTGGTCTACAGGTGAAAACACTTATGAAATTCAAATAAATCAAGCAGACATATATAACGTTACAGTTACCAATATTACTTCGGGCTGTTCTAAAAACAGAACAGTTGTTATAGAAAACTCCAATATAGCTTCTTTTGACTCGATAGAGCCTTTTCAAGTTACGGATGCCTCTCAAAACAACACCATAATCGTATTTGCTACTGGCGAGGGAATATATCAATACGCATTATATGATGATGACAATACCGATGTTTATAAACCATTTCAAGACAGTAATGTCTTTGAAAATATTTCTCCAGGAATTTATACCGTGCGCGTAAAAGATGTTAAAAATGATTGTGGTACCATAAAAGATAAGGTTTCGGTAATAGGCTTTCCAAAATTCTTTACCCCTAATAATGATGGTGTAAATGACACTTGGCAAGTATTAGGCGTATCAAGTATGTTTCAACCCAATACAAGAATTCTCATTTTTAATCGTTTTGGTAAGTTAATAAAGGAATTAGATCCATTAGGTAAAGGCTGGAATGGCTTATTAAATGGCGTAAAGTTACCAACTGATGACTATTGGTTTGCAATTACATTACAAGATGGTAGAATCTTTAAAAATCATTTTACTTTAAAATATTAAAGCTAAAAAACCCATTTAAGCATCTTTTAATCGATTTTTTTTGCATTTCATCTGAAAAATATATACTTTTCGCCAGAAATTGTGCCACATTGTTGGTAAAATTTTAGCCTGAAAAATCTAAAAGAAAAACACCTACAAGCTATGAGGTTTATTTACTATATCTTATTTACGCTCCTTTGCAGTAGCAATTTTGTGTTTTCTCAACAAATATCTGTCGATGATTCTGTTGATTTACAAGCCCTTATAGAAAACAATTTAGTTGATGGTTGTGTAGATATTACCAATATAACTTCTTTAGTTAATGGTAACTCATTTGGGCTTCCAAGTTATGCCTATTTTGAAAGAGGAAGTTCAAATTTTCCTTTTCAAAATGGTATTATGCTTTCAACCGGTGGAGCAGCTTCTGGAGGAAATGCAGAAAGAACACCTACACTCAGTGAAGGCTCTACAACTTGGGGCACAGACCCCGATTTAGAAGCCGCTTTAGGCACTACAAATGCTTATGTTAATGCAACCTCCATAGAATTTGACTTTGTTTCAATTTCAAATCAATTTCAGTTTAACTATTTATTAGCATCAGAAGAATATTTTGGCATAAACCCTTGTCAATTTTCAGATGGCTTTGTTTTTCTTATTAAAGAAGCTGGAAGTCCAGCCCCTTTTCAAAATATTGCATTAATACCTGGAAGCACCATTCCTGTTAACACCAACACCATTCACAATGAAATTTTTGGTGTGTGTCCAGCCCAAAACGAAGAATACTTTGAGGGTTACAACCTAGGCGATACCAATTACAATGGTAGAACAACTGTTTTAACAGCATCGGGAAGCATCTTACCCAATGTAACTTATCGTATTAAATTAATTATAGCCGATCAAACAGATGGAACTTTTGACTCAGCTGTATTTATTGAAGGAGACAGTTTTAGAATATTAGATTTAGGGCCTGATGTTTCAACTTGCGCTAGTTCAGTAACCCTAAATGCCGATTTACAAAACCCATTAGCCTCTTACGCATGGTATCGAAATAACACCTTAATTGGTGGAGCTAGCAATGCTACATTCAATGCGGTACAAGATGGTACTTACAGGGTTGAAGTATCCGTACCCGTAAATGGTACAAGTTGTGTTGAAGAAGATGAAATTGTTGTTGTTTTAAATACCGAAGAGCCTATTTCCCCTATAACAAATTATGAACTATGCGATGATTCATCTGCTGATGGCATAGAACTATTTGATTTAACAACAAAAGACGCAGAACTCATAATCAATATAGAAAATATACCCTTTACAAATTATGACTACAGCTATCATTTATCCGAAACTGAAGCAAGAAACAATACAAACCCCATAACCGCTCCTATTTCTAATACCACAAGTCCACAGTCTATTTTTGTTAGAATAATCGATTTGGATGGTAACTGTTTTGCTTATACCAGTTTTGATTTGATAGTTAATGCAATTCCAAATATAGTAGCACCAACGCCATTAGATATTTGTGATGGTGATGATAACCCCGATGGCTTTGCTATAATTGACTTAACACAAAAAAATGAAGAAATAACATCAGGCAATACCAATCTATTTGTAAGTTATCATTATAATACTTTAGATGTTAGTACAGGTAATAACCCCATACCAACACCATACATCAACAGCACATCAACAGAAACAGTTTATGCTAGAGTTCTTAACACAACTACCGGATGTGTAAATACAACCACGTTAGACGTTAACGTTACTATTAGCCCGATAGTGAATAGAGACACCCAATATATTGATGCCTGTGATACCGATCTGGATGGTAATGCTAATTTTGACCTAACCCAAGTAATCAGCGCTATTCTGAATGGTTTAACCAATGTTAGCACAACATTTCACACAACATTTAATGATGCAGAAATGGATGTTAATGCCATAGCAGATGAAACCAATTATGAATATACCAATGCCATTATTGAACCAGGCTCAGCAACCATCTATTTAAGAGTTGAAGATGATAATACAGGCTGTGCATCTATTGTACCCTTTGAAATACATACCAACCTATTACTAACAGCTACGGATACTGGTAGTTTTGCCATATGTGATGATGACGATGATAGCACCAATGAATTTGGATTTAATTTGGTTACCGTTGAAACGTTTATAGAAAACGATTTGCCAAACCCTATTACAGTTACATTCTATGAATCTGAAGATGATAGAGACAATGGAATTAATGCCTTAAACAAGTCACAAATATATTCATCCACTAGCCCTCAAGTTTTATATATCAGTCTTGATGATGGCGCATGTACAGAAGATACAGAAATTACTTTATTAGTAAACCCAATATTAGTGTTTCCTGATGTAATTGTTCCCTATTGTGATGATGACGATGATGGTATAACCAGTATAGATTTACAATCTTTAGACGATATTATTACGAATTCCAATCCAAACTTTACAGTTAGTTATTTTGATAATGAACCCGATGCACAAGGCAACATTAACCAATTACCTCAATTTTATGCCAACACAAACCCCATAGAAACCTTATATGCACGTATAGAAAGTGATGGTTCTTTAGGTTGTTCTACAGTAAACCCTTTTCAAATTGAAGTCCTAACAGCACCAACAACTACACAACCACAAAACATTATTATTTGTGATGATAATGATGATGGACAGTTTATCATTAATCTTAATGATAAAATCTCTGAAATTGTACCAAGTACAGCAGGCTTAGCCATTGATTTTTATACATCCTTTGATGACGCAGATACAAATGCAAATGCAATTACAGATAGAAGTGCTTATAACACAACTACACAAACCATTTATGTACGTGTGGAAGACACAGCTAGTGGAACAGGATGTTATGCAATCGTTTCTTTTGAAGCCATTATAAATACAGTACCAAGTATTCCAACAGACATTATTTTTCAAATCTGTGAAGATGATGGTGATAGTTTTGCTGACTTTTTACTAGTTGAAACAGATGATGACATTTTAAACGGACAAACCGACAAAGAAGTCTTTTACTTTGAAGATGAAATTGATGCTACCAATGGAAATTTAGCAAACGCTATAGATAAAAATAATATTTATAGAAATACTTCAGGAACACAAACCATATACATACGTGTCCAGAATATTACCGATTCTGATTGTTTTGATACAGGAGAAATCACATTACAAGTATCGCCAGACCCTATTTACGACCCTATAATAGATTTTCTAGTCTGTGATGATGCTAGCAATGATGGTTTTAATGAATTCAATTTAGATGAAAAAGCCAATGAAATACAATCAACTTCTCCTGATGTTTTAAATATTTCATTTCACTTATCCCCTCAAGAGGCTGAAGATAACATGAGCCCTTTAGGAGCAACATATACCAACATTACCAACCCACAATCCATTTATATTAGAATTGAAAGCAATGCCTCTTTTTGCTATGTAGTTGAAGAACTCGGTATCAATATTGTTGCACCACCAGATGTCTTTTTTGACCAACCTTCCATAGCAAATTGTGATGCCGATTATGATGGCATGACATCTTTCGATTTAACAGCTTTTAATTTAGACACCGCAAATGCCAATTTTGAGGTTCTGGACAGGGTAAAAAGCAACCTAGATATACATTATTTCGAAAACTTAAGTGATATCAATTTAAGTAATGGTTTAGATAATACATTAGCCATTACAAACCCTACAAACCTCATTTCAAATACAAAAACGGTTTATATAAAAGTAGCAAATACGTTAACCGAATGCTTTACCATTATTCCCTTAGAACTTATCGTTAATTTACCTCCACCAATTATCACTATCGGAACAATACCAATTTGCGATAATGATACGGATACTTACGATTTGTCATTGGTAAATACCATGATTGTCCACACCACCACTTCGGCAAATATCTCATATCATAATGATGCAAATGATGCTGAAAATAATTTAGCGCCATTAAACACTATTTACAATTATACAGCGAGTAGTCACACCATTTTTGCTAGAATTTCAGATATTACTACAGGCTGTCATATTGTATCGTCTTTTACTTTACAAATCAATCCAAATCCAATAGCCGTAACACCGCCAGATTTAATCAGTTGTGATGACGATTTTGATGGTATTTTTGAATTCACATTATCAGATAACACCAATGCTATTTTAGGTTCAGAAGACCCTACGCAGTTTACAATTACATATTATAGTGATTTAACAGATGCTGAAGCAAACACAAACCCATTAAACAATCAACACCCAGCAGAAGATGGAGATACCGTTTACGCCAGACTGGAAAATAACAATACAAGGTGTTATGACACCACACAGTTTAACATTACAGTAAATCCATTGCCAATAATTAATATAAATGATATCGTACCATTATGTCTCGATGATTTACCTTTGTTTGTAGATGCAGATACAGGTGTTTTAGGAGAAACGTATTCATGGTCAACACTTGTAAATCCTCGTGAAAACAATAGTACCAATTCCCAAATACAAATAAACCCAACTGAATTGGGCGTATATTCTGTTACCGTTACATCACCTGAAGGTTGTCCGATTACCAGAACTTTTGAAGTTAGGGAATCCGAACAAGCAGAAATAACATTTACCTCAACCGTCAATTTTGCAGACCCAAATAGCATTACTGTTGATATTGATACTAGTAGAATAGGAAACTATGTTTATATCTTAGATAATGGAGAACCTCAAATTTCTAATATTTTTGAAAATGTAACTTTTGGAATGCATACCGTAACCGTTCAAGATTTAAATGGTTGTATGGATGAAACAAGAGATGTGTTTGTTTTCGATATTCCTAAATTTGTAACACCAAATGATGACTCCTATTTTGATACCTGGCACATTATTGGTGCCGACCAATTAACAGGCACCATAGTCTATATTTATAACAGACACGGAAAACTGTTAAAAACATTATCGCATACTTCATTGGGATGGGATGGTACTTTTAATGGCCAAAATATGCCTTCAGATGATTATTGGTTTCTTGCAAAAGTCATTGATTTAGATGGCAATGCATTTGATGTTAAAGGGCATTTTGCCTTAAAACGATAAAATCACATACTGATTCCATAAGCCCATTATAAAGAAAACCTCCTTTTGTACAATAAATTAAAATATAATAGGGTGTTAATCTATTAATTACAACCGTTTATCGTAAAGCCCTAATATACCTATAATTGGGTATGGTGAAACTCTTTTTTTATCAATAAATTTACAATAGCTATTAACCATGATTAGTTAGTGTATCGTTTACATTGGCTAATAAAAAACTAAAACCTAGCATGAAGTATTTTTTTTCGCTAGCCCTTTTTTTATGTTTTATATTTTCGAATGTAACACATTCTCAACAAATCTCTACAGATAGTTCTATTTCCTTAGAACAACTTATTTTAAACAATTTAGCTGAAGGTTGTGTAGAAATAACCAATATACAATCTAATGTAAATGGTAGTAGTAGTAACTTAGAAAGTTATGGCTATTTTGAAAAAGCATTATCAAACTTTCCCTTTGAGAATGGTATTGTACTTTCAACAGGTAGTGTAAATTCAGCTGGAAACACAACAAATACAAATATTTTAGCAGAAGGAGATGATAATTGGGGCACAGATACAGATCTAGAAACCGCTTTAGGTATTAGCAATACACTAAACGCCACATCCATAGAGTTTGACTTTGTATCTTTCTCTAACCAAGTTCAATTTAATTATCTTTTAGCTTCAGAAGAATATTACGAAACCAATCCCTGTAATTATTCCGATGGATTTGCATTTTTAATAAAAGAAGCCGATACAGCAAACCCATATGAAAACATTGCGCTAATCCCTGGAACAAATACCCCCGTAAACACAACAACCATACATGAAAACATTGTTGACTTTTGTGCTGCACAAAATGAAGCATACTTTGAAGGTTTTAATATAGGAGACACAAACTTTAATGGAAGAACCACGGTTTTTACAGCAAATGCAACCATTACACCTAATGTAAAATACCACATTAAATTAGTGATTGCCGATCAAACAGATTATAAATTCGATTCTGCAGTTTTTATAGAAGGAAATAGCTTTAACGCCTCCGTAGATTTAGGTTCAGATGTATCAACCTGTGCCAACACTGTAGATTTAAATGCCGATATTAATAACAATTTAGCGTCTTACGCATGGTTTTTAAATGACGTTTTAATTCCTGGTGAAAATGACGCCACTTATGCAGCTATAACCTCAGGGATATACAAAGTCGAAATAACCCTGCAAGTCAATAATACCTCATGTACTATTGAAGATGCCATTGAAGTCACTCTAAATGGCGAACAAATTTCTGGTAATATATCGGACTTCATTCTCTGTGATACAGCTGATAATGATGGTGTAGAAAATTTTGATTTAAATTTAAAATATTACGAAATCCTATATTCCGTACCTTCAGGAAACTATAACATTTCTTACCATGCCACTGATGATGATGCTAAAAATAATACTAATCCAATTATTTCAGCATATTCAAATACCAGTAACCCAGAAACCATACATGTTAGAATTGAAGACACCAATAATGGTTGCTTAGCCTATCCAACATTCAATTTAGTTGTAAATGAAGTTCCCGAAATTAATGACCCTGAACCTATTATTGTTTGCGATATCCAAGACGAAGATGGTAACGATGGATTTAGAATAATAGATTTAACTCAAGCTAATGATGAGATTACTAGTGGAGACACCACTTTACAAGTTACCTACCACTATTCGCAACAAGATGCAGATAATGGGTACTACCAAATATACCCCCCATACATAAATATTAACCCAACAGACACCTTATATGTTAGAGTTTATAGTTCTTTTACCGGATGTTATACAACCACAACTATAGATGTTACCGTTCAACCAAACCCTGATATAAATTTAGAAGACAGACATTATATCAATGCTTGTGAAGAGAATTCAGATGGTTTTGCAGACTTTGATTTAACCTCGGTTTTAGGTAACGTTCTAAATGGTGTGACCAATGCAACAACCACTTTTCACCTAAACGAAGCAGATGCACAAAACGGCATTAATGAAATAGCTAACGAAACCAATTACCAAAATATAGACCCCTTTTTCCAGCTCATTTACATACGGGTTGTAGATAATACAACAGGATGTTTCTCAATTACTCCTGTTGAATTACAAACCAATTTAGTTGAATTTGGCATTGATTTTAAAGAATATATCATTTGTGATGATTTTTCCAATGATGGTATTGAAGATTTTCATTTAAGTGATATTGAAAACGATATAAAAGCAGAATATGGCGATTTAGATGTGGTTTTTTATGAAAGTCAAGATGATTTAGACAATCAAACCAATCCTCTAAACGAAAATATTCCATTTACAGTAAGCTCTAGTCCAACCATACTTTACACAACTGTTGTTGATGATGTTTGTAAAGTAAACTTACTCGTAGATTTAGTAATTAACCCCGCATTAGAATTACCAGATGTTAATAGCGTGGATTATTGCGATACCGATACCGATGGCTATACCTCAATTGTGTTAAGTACCTTTGATAATGATTTAACAGCAGGAATATCACCAGTAAGTATAAACTACTTTTATAGTGAAATAGATGCACAAAACGACGAAAACAGATTACCGCCTACATTTTACAATTCATCAAATCCACAAACATTATATATAAGGGTTTTTAACCCACAAATAGGATGTGTAGCTATAAAACCTATTGATATTAATATCATAACAGCACCAGTTGTTAATTATCCTGACAACATCATTATATGTGATGATGATCAAGATGCCTTTTCCATAGTAGATTTAACAAATGTTGTACCAGATATTGTTTCAGATACTTCAAACTTAGAAATTAGCTATTTTAGTGATTATTGGGCCGCTTTTAATGACGAAAATGAAATTGCCGATCCTGAAAATTTCAATGCAACGAATCAATACATCTACTTTAGAGTCAAGAGCAACACAACCTCATGCTTCAACATCTCTTATGTTTATATAAATGTAAATACATTACCTATTTTTCCTGAGCTCAGCATCTTTGAAAATTGCGAATCTGGCACAAACGATATTGCTGATTTTTATTTCTACGTTAAAGATGGCGAAATTTTAAACGGTCAATATGGCAAACAAGTCCTCTATTTTGAAACCGAACAAAATGCCATAGATCGCACTAATGAAATTGACAAATACAACATATACAATAACACCTCAAACCCTCAAACCATCTTTGTAAGAGTTGAAAGTATTACAGACCCCGAATGTTATGACACCGCTTCTTTTGGAGTAGAAGTAGGCTCCATCCCTTTATTTAATGAGCCTAATGACATTAAAGTTTGTGATGATATTTCTAACGATGCTATTGAAACATTCGACCTAACATCGACCATAGATGATATAAAAGAAGGTATGAGCGAAAACCTAACCGTGACCCTTCACACAAGTCAATATGACGCTGAATATGGCTATAATGAAATAGACCCGAATTTTACAAACTATTACAATCCACAAACTATTTTTGCACGTATTACCAATGGCACCTACTGCCATGGCATAGCCGATTTCACACTTAGTATCGTACAAGTACCAAGTACCACAGAGCCAGAACCGCTTAAGGTATGTGATGTCGATTATGATGGTTTGGTAACCTTCGATTTAAAACAATCAGAAGTGCAAATTTTAGGACTCAGACAAGATAATTTAGTAATAACATATCACACGTCGCAAGATGGCGTAGATAATGATACAGCAATAATTAGCGACCCTGAAAATTTCAATAATACGAGTAACCCCCAAACCGTATTTATAAAAATCAATAATATCATTTCAAACTGTTGGGTTAGTTTACCTATAGAACTTGTAGCAGACTTACCTCCTGCAATTGTAGAGTTCGAAACCTATGAAATCTGTGATAACCCAGCAAGTTATTTCAACTTAAATGATATTAATACAGAAATTGTAGATAACGATCCAGATGCTATAATTACATATTATTTAAATTCAACTGATGCGGAAATTGGCAATGCACCAATTAGCACCGATTACAACTATACGACTACAAATGATATCATTTATATTCGAGTAGAATCGGCAATTAGAGGGTGTCATTATGTCTATCCGTTTCAACTTATTGTAAACCCTTTACCCATAGCCAATCAACCTACAGATATGGAGTCTTGTGATGATGTTAGTGCCGATGGCTTCGAAATTTTCGACCTTTCAACACAAAACACTAGTGTTTTAGGCGGGCAAAATCCTAGTGCCTTTTCGATAACTTATCATGGTAGCAATGCCTCGGCTAATAATAACAGTACGCCTTTAACAACAAATTATAATGCCGAAAATGATCAAATCATCTATGTTCGTATTGAAAATAATGTAACAGGATGTTATAGTACAACCCAATTTAACACCATTGTACACCAATATCCTAATCAAGTAACACCACTCGTACAATGTGATGTAGATTACGATGAAACAGTTATTTTCGATATTTCATCAAATGAAAATAATTTATTTACTTCACCTTCAAGTAATATTGTAATATCATATTTTGATGATTTAACACTAATTGATAATGAGGCATCTGCCATTGCTGATCCCGTAAACTATAATAACAGCTCCAATCCACAGACCATTTATATTAAAGTTTATAATATTTCAGCAGATTGCTACAATGTCATTAATCAAGAACTCATCGTTACATTGCCGCCCGCAATTAATGAATTTGAAACCTATGAAATCTGTGATAATCCAACACGCTATTTTGACTTAAACACCATTAATGACATAATAGTAACTAATGACCCAGATGCCCTCATTTCATATCACTTAAGTGCTACAGATGCAGAGATTAGCAACACCCCTATTCCAACAGATTATACATATGTAACGACTAATGACACCATCTATATAAGAATAGAATCAGCCGACAGAGGCTGTCATTACGTCTATCCGTTTCAACTCATTATAAACCCATTACCCATCGCAAACCAACCTAATACGATGGAAGCTTGTGATGATGCAAGTACAGATAGATTTGAAATTTTTGACCTTTCTTTACAAAATGCGGCAATACTCGGAAGTCAAAACCTTGATGACTACAACATCACATTTCATGATAATGCCAACTCTGCAAACAATGATGATTCTGCCTTAGCAACAAATTACAATGCCGAAAACGGACAAACAATCTATGCTCGTATTGAAAACAAGGCCACTGGATGTTATAGTACTACAGAGTTTAACACAATTGTACATATATATCCAAACGAAGTACAGCCACTTATACAATGTGATGTAGATTACGATGAAACTGTTGTTTTCGATATTTCATCAAATGAAAATAATTTATTTGCTTCACCTTCAAGTAATATTGTAATATCATATTTTGATGATTTAACACTAATTGATAATGAGGCATCTGCCATTGCTGATCCCGTAAACTATAATAACAGCTCCAATCCACAGACCATTTATATTAAAGTTTATAATATTTCAGCAGATTGCTACAATGTCATTAATCAAGAACTCATCGTTACATTGCCGCCCGCAATTAATGAATTTGAAACCTATGAAATCTGTGATAATCCAACACGCTATTTTGACTTAAACACCATTAATGACATAATAGTAACTAATGACCCAGATGCACTCATTTCATATCACTTAAGTGCTACAGATGCAGAGATTAGCAACACCCCTATTCCAACAGATTATACATATATAACGACTAATGACACCATCTATATAAGAATAGAATCAGCCGACAGAGGCTGTCATTACGTCTATCCGTTTCAACTCATTATAAACCCATTACCCATCGCAAACCAACCAGATGACATAGAATCCTGTGATAATGATTACGATAACATATATGGTTTCGATTTAACAACTCAAGACAATCAGGTTTTAGGGACTCAAAGTAACTCAGATTTTAATATAAGTTACTATTTAAATGAAGACGATGCCAATAACAGCTCCAATGTATTAAGTAATATTCATAACGTAGATGTTGAAAGTATAATTTATGCCAGAATTGAAAATAATAGAACAGGATGCTTTAGCACAACAAACTTTACAGCCTATGTTAGAAGAAAACCAATAAACGATATAAAAGACCAAGTTATATGTTTAGAAAACTTTCCGCTTCAAGTAACAGGAGAAACTGGCTATGCTACCGATTCATATTTATGGGAGCCTTACGGCGAAACTGATGCTAGTATTGATATTTCAGTTATTGGAGAATACAGTTTAACTATTACATCAACTTTTGGGTGTGAAACAAAAAAAACCTTTAATGTTATAGAATCCGAACAAGCCACCATAGAATTTGAAGAAACCGTAGATTTTTCAGACCCAAATAACATCACCATTACCGTTAGCGGTATTGGTGATTACCTGTATCAATTGGATGATGGTGAACCACAACGCTCTAACTTTTTCACCTATGTGCCTATTGGCGAACGAACCATAACAGTTATTGATGTTAACGGCTGTCTATCAGTATCTAAAAAAGTTATGATTTTTGACATTCCAAAATTTGTTACACCAAACGATGATGGCTATTTTGATACATGGCACATTACTGGTGTTAATCAATTAGAAGGCACTATAATTTACATTTATAATCGCTATGGCAAACTCATGAAAACCCTACCACATACCTCTGCTGGTTGGGACGGAACTTATAATGGTGAAAATATGCCATCGGATGATTATTGGTATAGTGCCAATATTTTTTACAAAGGTGATCAGTTTCAATTAAAAGGACATTTTACTTTAAGGCGATAAGCCGTAAATATGTTATTAGTTTAAAGTCATTTATATTTGTATAACCACCAATTATAAATGAGAAGCCTCATATACATATTTATAGCTTTAGCAAGTTTCAAATTCGCTGCTCAAAATATACAAGTAGATAGCCAAACCTATGCACCACAACAACTTATAGAGGACATTCTTATTGACAGTAATTGCATTAATAATGTGGTTGTAACTAATGTGATTGGAGGTGATTTTGGAGTTTCAGATCAAAGCTATGGTTATTTTGATGCTACAGGCACAACGTTTCCTTTTCAAAGAGGCATTGTTTTAAGTACAGGGCGCTTAAGCAATGTAGACGGACCAAATACAACTTTAAGTGATGATGATGCTCCAAATTGGGGTGGAGATAATGATTTAGAAACCATTTTAGATGAGAGCAACACTCATAATGCCACCATTCTTGAATTTGATTTTATACCAAAAGCAAGCGCAATAAGTTTCAGGTATCTTTTTGCATCAGAAGAATATCAACAAGGAAATCCAAATTCATGTCTGTTTTCAGATTTATTTGGCTTTTTAATTCGCGAAGAATCAGAACAAACCTATATCAACATTGCATTAGTTCCTGATACCCAAATACCTGTAAAAGTAACAACAGTACATCCAGGAATACCAGGTAGTTGTTCTGCCCAAAACGAAACTTATTTTGGAAGTTGGAACGACACTACTGCTCCTATTAATTTTAACGGACAAACCGCAGTGCTAACCGCCACAGCAAATGTTTTAACAGGAGCAACATATCATGTAAAATTGGTCATTGCAGATGAACAAAATTATAGATACGACTCAGCAGTTTTTCTAGAAGCAGGAAGTTTTGAATTAAGTACAGACCTAGGTCCAAACAGATTAATTGCAACCAATAACCCCGTATGCGAAAATGACACGTTACAACTTAATGCTATACAACCCGGTTTAAATTCGTATTCGTGGTATAAGGACGGGGTTTTAGTAGATATTCAACCTAGTGGATGTTCAAACTGTGGAACGTATTCAGTAACAGATTCGGGTACTTATAATGTAGAAGTAGGCTTACCAGACAATTGTATTTCTTACGGAGAGATTACTGTTGAGTACCTTCAAAACCCAATGGTCAATAATAGTACAATTATTGAATGTGATTTGAATCAAGATGGATTAACAACCTATAATTTATATGATGCAGAACAAGACATAATCAATGGTGATAATGACCTACTAATAGAAAATTTCTATGAAACACTACAGGATGCTGAGTCAGCAATAAACAAAATTATCATCCCAACAGAATTCCAAAATACAATCTCCCAACAAATAATATTTGCGAGAGTTGAAAATCAGTTAGGATGCTTTTCCATAGCAGAAGTTACTTTAAATATTTCAAACAATAATATCAACCTTCCACCTTTTAACAGCTGTGATGATACTATTATTGATGGCATTACAGATTTTAATATTGCAGACTTAACCAATCATATTATACCTTTAGTACCCATAGGTAGTACTATAGAATTTTATACAGACGAACAAGAAGCCATACTTGGGAAAAATGCCATAACAGGAACATATACAAATACAATACCAAATTCTGAAACTATATACACTAAAATTGAAAATATCAGTAATTGTTATGCCATTAGCACAATAGATTTAAATGTTATATATACACCAATACTATTACCCGATGAAACAATATATTATTGCTCAAATTTTTTTCCGCAAACAATAAGTATTAATGCAGGAGTTTTAGATGAAACACCCAACAATTATACATACCAATGGTTGTTAAATAATTCGCCCTTAGCAGCAAACACAAGTATTATAAACATAAATGAGACAGGAACGTATACCGTTCAAGTTACGAACCCTAATGGATGCTCATCATCTAGAAATATTATTATAGCCTCATCAATTGTAGCCACAATCACCCAAAATGATATTACAATTATAGATTTTTCTGATAATAATTCTGTAATGATAAATCCTGAAAACCTAGGACAAGGTGATTATGAATATGCACTAAGACTAGAAAACACTGTATTTATAAACTATCAAAACGAACCATTTTTTGATAATTTAAAAACTGGGTTTTACACAGTTTTTGTGAATGACAAAAATGGCTGTGGCGTATCCATACCATTAAACATTTCAATAATTGGATACCCAAAGTACTTTACACCAAACGGTGATGGTATAAATGATTATTGGCAAATAAAAGGAATAAGTGCCACCGTTAACCCACCCAAAAAGATTTTAATATTTGATCGTTATGGAAAATTATTAAAACAATTGCCCCCAGGTTCTAAAGGCTGGAACGGAACATTTAAAAACAATTTATTACCAACAGATGGGTATTGGTTTAAGGTTTTTCTTGAAGATGGCAGAAAATATTCAGGGCATTTTACTTTAAAGCGTTAACCCATATATTTTGCGTAATTTTGCATAATGCAATTTAAAATTGAATCCGAATTCAAGCCTACTGGCGATCAGCCACAAGCTATAAAACAACTTGTTGATGGTATTGTTTCAAATGAAAAATACCAAACCCTACTTGGTGTTACTGGATCTGGAAAAACCTTTACAGTTGCTAATGTCATTGAAGAAATACAACGTCCAACCTTAATTTTAGCGCATAATAAAACCTTAGCTGCCCAATTATATTCTGAATTTAAACAGTTTTTTCCAAACAATGCTGTTGAATATTTTGTATCCTATTATGATTATTATCAGCCTGAAGCCTATATTCCTGTTTCTGGAGTTTATATAGAAAAAGATTTATCTATAAATGAAGAAATAGAAAAAATGCGTTTAAGCGCAACATCATCGCTACTCTCAGGGCGTCGAGATGTATTAGTTGTGGCTTCTGTGTCTTGTATTTATGGTATTGGAAATCCAATAGAATTTCAAAAAAATGTCATTTCGTTAAAGCGAGAACAAGTTATTTCCCGAACACAATTACTGCACAGTTTAGTACAAAGTTTATACTCAAGAACAGAAGCAGATTTTAAACATGGTAATTTTAGAATAAAAGGAGATACCGTTGATATTTTTCCAAGCTATGCAGATGATGCGTATAGAATTCACTTTTTTGGTGATGAAATAGAAGACATAGAATCTTTTAATATTCAAACCAATAAAGTCATAGAAAAATATGACCAGCTCACAATTTATCCAGCAAATATGTTTGTTACATCGCCAGATGTACTACAAAGTGCCATTAAAGACATTCAGAATGATTTGGTAAAACAGCATGATTATTTTAAAGATATTGGCAAACATTTAGAAGCGAAACGACTTAAAGAACGTACCGAATTTGATCTTGAAATGATACGCGAATTGGGCTATTGTTCTGGTATAGAAAACTACTCACGCTATTTGGACCGAAGACTCCCAGGAACCAGACCCTTCTGTTTATTAGATTATTTTCCAGATGATTATTTAATGGTAGTCGATGAAAGTCATGTTACTATTTCCCAAGTACATGCCATGTATGGAGGCGATCGAAGTAGAAAAGAAAACTTGGTTGACTATGGATTTAGACTTCCAGCAGCGATGGATAATAGACCATTGAAATTTGAAGAATTTGAAGCCATTCAAAATCAGGTTATTTATGTAAGTGCTACACCTGCCGATTATGAATTACAAAAAACAGATGGTGTTTATGTAGAGCAAGTTATTCGACCGACAGGTTTATTAGATCCAATTATTGAAATACGACCAAGTTTAAATCAGATAGATGATTTAATTGAAGAAATTCAACAACGTATTGAAAAAGACGAACGTGTTCTAGTAACTACACTGACGAAACGTATGGCGGAAGAATTAACTAAATATTTAGACAGAATTCAGATTCGATGCAGATATATTCATAGTGATGTAGATACTCTAGAGCGCGTAGAAATCATGCAAGATTTGCGTAAAGGTCTATTTGATGTTTTAGTAGGTGTGAACCTATTACGCGAAGGTTTAGATTTACCAGAAGTATCTTTAGTTGCCATTTTAGATGCAGATAAAGAAGGTTTTTTACGTTCAGCAAGATCGTTAACACAAACAGTAGGTCGAGCAGCGCGACACTTAAATGGAAAAGCAATTATGTATGCCGATAAAATTACGAAGAGCATGCAAAAAACGATTGATGAAACTGAATACAGACGCGAAAAGCAAATAGCTTACAATACAGAAAACAATATTACACCTAAAGCATTAAATAAAAGTTTAGACAATGCGCTATCCAAAAACTCGGTAAGCACCTATAGTTATGAGCTAGAAGTTGCCAAAGCAGCAGAACCCGAAAGTGAATATTTAAGCAAACCAGAACTGGAAAAGAAAATTCGAGAAAAACGTAAACTTATGGAAGAAGCAGCAAAAGCATTAGATTTTATTGTTGCTGCTAAATTACGTGATGATATAAAAAGTTACCAAAATAAATTAGAAAAGCTAAAAGGTTAACCTTTTAGCTTTTCTTTAATTTACGTTATGTAAATTATAATCAACACTTATATTTTTGAGAGACTAGTTGTACTGCGTTTTAAAAATATCTATTAAAACATCTGGCGGTACTATTTTATTTGGAAAACTTTCCATTAAATATAAAACCTTAGTTATAGATTCATGGCTTAAACCCATTCTTAAACCAAAATTATATAACTTTATAACTCCTGCTGAATTATTTTCTTCTCCATATTCCTGCTCTATATTCATTAATAAAACCAATCTATGAAACTGAACGATACGCTCGCTATGAGATTTTAAATGTGTATAAGTAACAGGATGTTCTATTAAATACTCAAAATCCTCACGCGAAATATCCAACTGTTTTGCTACACCTAGCAAAAAGTTGTATTCAATGTGTTTTATGTCCTTATCGTATTTTGCGAAAGCTATCATTTCAGATAAAAGACTCAATTTTTCTACTCTACTATTAACCATTTGTTATGAATTAATTAACTATGGTATAAAGTTACATAGAACAGTACTTTTATAATCGTGTATATAATGTCTCTTATCGAAAAAGCATAGACATTTAATCGTGATTTTTATCAACTTCATCAATAGCTATCTTTTATTCAACTAAAAAAATTGCAGTTCATCATTTTTAATATATAAAGTTTTAGCAAGAAAAAAAATAACAAAACACTGAACAACAAATATTTAGACCCATTTATTTCATCTAAAATTGTTATCGTAATAATTAATTTTTAAATTACCTTTACAAAAATTACAAAAACGCTAATTAGGCACACGTGTTTAAACAAAATCGATAAAATGCAGGTGCAATACGTTTAGAAAATTATCAATATGACAAACAACGATATTTTTAAAAAATTACGAGTAGCTCTAAAACTTAGAGATGATGATATAGTGAAGATTTTAGAACTTGTAGACTTTAGAATTTCGAAAAGTGAATTAGGTGCTTTTTTTCGAAGAGAAGATCATCCTAAATATATGGAATGTGGTGATCAAATTTTACGCAATTTCCTGAATGGCTTAGTCATTCATCTTCGTGGGCCGATGCCTAAAAAAGGTGAAAATAAAACATAAAAAAAGAGCAACAAGTGTAAATTAACATGTTGCTCTTTTTATTTATAATTTTGAGATGCGTATTAAGATAATACCTGTTGCACCTTATCTGCTGCCTCTTGAAACTCTGTTGCACTCATAACATCTAATCCAGAATTATCGATTAAATCTTTAGCAATATCGGCATTGGTGCCTTGTAAACGTACAATAATTGGCACATTAATAGTTCCCATGTTTTTATAAGCATCTATAACTCCTTGAGCGACACGATCACAACGAACAATCCCACCAAAAATATTAATTAAAATAGCTTTTACCGCTGGGTCTTTTAATATAATTTTAAATGCTGCCTCTACACGAGCTGCATCAGCTGTTCCTCCAACATCTAAAAAGTTGGCTGGCTCGCCTCCTGCTTGTTTAATTAAATCCATTGTAGCCATAGCCAAACCTGCTCCATTAACCATACAACCAACATTTCCATCAAGGTCTACGTAATTTAAACCAAGTTCTCCAGCTTCAACCTCAATAGCACTTTCCTCACGTACATCACGCAAATCTACATAATTTTTATGTCTGAACAGTGCATTATCATCTATGGTTACTTTAGCATCAACAGCCATTATTTTATTATCGCTTGTTTTTAAAACAGGATTAATCTCAAATAAAGATGAATCTGATTTTACATAAGCCGTATAAAGATTAGCAACAAATTTTGTCATTTCCTTAAATGCCAAACCAGACAAGCCTAAATTAAAAGCAACACGCCTCGCTTGGAATGGTAATAAACCAACAGAAGGATCGATTTCTTCTGTAAATATTAAATGTGGTGTCTCTTCTGCTACTGTTTCAATATCCATTCCACCTTCTGTAGAATACATAATCATGTTACGCCCAGTACCTCTATTTAATAATACCGACATATAAAACTCACTCGTTTCACTTTCACCAGGGTAATAAACATCCTCAGCAACTAAAACTTGATGTACACGCTTTCCTTGAGCAGAAGTTTGAGGTGTCACCAAATCCATGCCTATAATTTGTCCAGCAATGGTTTCAACTTCTTGAAGGTTTTTAGCAAGTTTTACACCGCCACCTTTTCCTCGGCCACCAGCATGAACTTGAGCTTTAATAACGTGCCAACTCGTTCCTGTTTCATTTGTTAATTGCTTGGCTGCAGCAACAGCTTCTTGAGCATTTTGGGCAACTATACCACGTTGTATACGTACGCCAAAACTGTTTAATATTTCTTTACCTTGATATTCGTGTAAATTCATAATGAGCTTAATATTTTAAGAAACACAAATGTAAATAATAGCGATTAGTTACCCTAATATTTAATACCGAAAACTTTCAATAATTATTAAGCACATTTTTAATGTTAAATAATTAACATTTTGTTCAATATGTATAATTTTTTATTTATTAATTTTTTTTACGGTTTAAAGAAATATCTTTGACAAAAAAATAAAATTATGACTGAAAATCAATTGCTAAAAATTGCACAAGATTTTGGAAGCCCTGTTTACGTATATGATGCAGAGAAAATTGAGGGGCAATATAAACGACTTACCAATGCGTTTAAAAACGTTAAGAAATTAAAACTTAATTATGCAGTTAAAGCATTGTCAAATATATCTATACTTAAACTATTCAAATCATTAGGTTCAGGTATCGATACAGTATCCATTCAAGAAGTACAATTGGGTTTAGCTGCTGGTTTTTCACCTGATCAAATTATTTTTACACCTAATGGAGTTTCATTAACAGAAATTGAAGAAGCTGCAAAATTAGGCGTTAAAATTAATATTGATAATTTATCTATATTGGAACAGTTTGGAACGAAACATCCAAAAATTCCAGTATGTATTCGAATTAACCCACATGTTATGGCTGGTGGAAATGCTAATATTTCTGTAGGGCATATAGATTCTAAATTTGGAATCTCCATTCATCAAATACCTCATATTTTACGTATTGTAAAAAATACAAAAATGACAATTAACGGTATCCATATGCATACGGGTAGTGATATATTGGATATAGAAGTATTTTTATATGCTAGCGAAATATTGTTTGAGACAGCAAAACAATTCAAGAATTTAGATTTTATAGATTTTGGTTCTGGTTTTAAAGTCCCTTATAAAGTTGGTGATATTGAAACGAATATTGAAGAATTAGGCAAAAAACTATCAACTAGATTTAATGAGTTCTGTAAAGAATACGGCAAAGATTTAACCTTAGCTTTTGAACCGGGTAAGTTTTTAGTAAGTGAATCTGGCAACTTTTTAACTAAAGTAAATGCTGTAAAACAAACCACATCAACAGTTTTTGCTCAAGTAGACTCTGGTTTTAATCACTTAATACGTCCTATGTTTTATGGATCGCATCATGATATTGTTAATATTTCAAACCAAAAAGGACGTGAGCGTTTTTATACGGTCGTTGGTTATATCTGTGAAACCGATACGTTTGGTAATAACCGGCGTATTAATGAAATTAACGAAGGAGACATCTTATGTTTTAAAAATGCTGGAGCCTATTGTTTCTCAATGGCAAGTAACTATAACTCACGTTTTAGACCAGCTGAAGTATTATGGTACAACAACAAAGCCCATTTAATTAGAAAAAGAGAAACTTTTGAAGACATTTTAAATAATCAAATTGAAGTTGATTTTTCATCTAAAAAAGAAGCTGTATTGGCAAAATAATAACCTTTGTTCATATTTTAAAATCCTTTTTGTAATGAATCTGTGTTATTAAAAGGATTTTTTATTTTTCAAATAAATTGTATTTACTACCGTTTATTAATAAAGTCAAGTTATTTTTGAAAAATAACAAAAAATTGCAATGAATTTTACCAACCCATTAGTATATGGTGTGCCTTGTTTTCTCGGTTTAATCTTACTCGAATTATCGTATAGCAAACATCATAAAGAAAAAAAAGATTTATATAAATGGAAAGATTTGGCAGCAAGTCTTTCTATGGGTATAGGTTCTACTATTTTAGCACCTCTTACTAAAACCATAGCAGCTATTGTCCTTTTTAATTATGTCTATGACGTTTTTAACCCAGAAATTGATGGTATTCGCACTAATATTATGGGCTGGAAATCTTTTGGATATTCATGGTACATATGGTTGTTTTGCCAACTTCTAGACGATTTTAGTTATTATTGGTTCCATAGGCAAAACCATAATGTTCGTTTTCTTTGGGCAGCACATATCGTTCATCATTCCTCAGACAATTTTAATTTAGGTACCGCAGTAAGAAATGGGTGGTTTACCATTTTCTATAAGCCTTTTTTTTATATGTGGATTCCTGCTGTTGGGTTTCCTCCAGAAATGCTAGTTGTTTGTTTAGGTATTGAAGCCTTATGGCAATTTCAATTGCATTCGGTTTTTATTCCTAAAATGGGTATTATCGAAAAAGTATTTAATACACATACTATGCATCAAGTACATCATGCACAAAACATAGAATATATGGACAAAAACCATGGTGGGTTTTTAAATATTTTTGATAAACTTTTTGGTACCTGGAAAGAACTTGACGAAGCTATTGATATTAAATACGGTGTTACCCATGCTCCTAATTCATATAACCCTTTAGTGATTTTAACTCATGAATATAAAGATATATGGAACGATATGAAAAAATCTAAAAACTGGTATCATAAATTCATGTATGCCTTTGGTGCTCCAGGGTGGAGTCATGACGGCAGTACACTTACTATTAAGCAACAACAAAAACTTCTAAAAAACAATAGCTAAATCATTAACAAATGTTAAGTATTTAGCTGTAACCTAATATGTTTTCTGAATATTATTCAAAATATTTGTTAATACTCATTAATTTATCTAATATTATAGAATATTCCCTGAGTCTTGTTTAATTAGTAGCAATAATTAAAAGGCATTAATGATAAATTACTACAACTTTTCTTTTTACAAGATTAATTTCATTAATTACAGTGTTTTCACCTACTCTAAATTCAGAGTAAATCAAATATTTATTTTTCAAATTAAAACCAACTAACAATCACATTATGAAAAACTCAATCAAGTTATTAATTCTTTCAACTATCATTTGTTTATCTGCTTGTAATAATTCAAAAATTGAAAAAGACATCAAAATGTATTCAAATACTTGGGATAAAATTATTAATAATGGAAATCTAGATTATTTTAATGATACAAATTTTGATTCAGACATTACTTTAATCATGAGTCCAGAAAATATAGTTGGAATTGACAATGTCAAGGATTTTTATAATCACTATGTTACTGGTTTTTCAAATATTGAATTCAATATTGTTGATGTTTTTGGACAAGATGACAAAATAGTAAAACATTGGAATTTTAAAGGTGACCATACCGGCGATTTTTTTGGCATTCCAGCTACTCATAAATCTGTAAATATTGATGGTACCACACTGGTTAAAATGAAAAATGGTAAAATTGCTCAAGAGCAAGATTTTATGGATAACCTTGCTTTTATGGAACAACTTGGTATAGATCCATACTTAAATCCAAACAATACTTCAGTAATCCAAAAATTGTATAACGATTTTGCCAAAGGTGATATTCCTGCGGTTGGCAGTGCCTTAGATACTAATGTAATTTGGAATGAAGCTGAAAACTTTCCGTTGGCAGATGGCAACCCATATATTGGATTTGATGCCATACTTGAAGGTGTCTTTTCAAGAATTGGAAGTGATTGGGAGTATTGGAAACTTGCAGATATAAAGCTTTATGAAATGACCAATAACAAAATTCTGGCTACTGGTCGTTATCAAGCAAAATATAAAAAAAATGGTGCAGTTATAGATTTGCAAATGGCACATTTATGGACGCTTAAGGACAACAAAATAATCCAGTTTCAACAATTTGCAGATACTAAAGGAATTAATGATGCCATGAACAAATAATATAGAAATGGGAAACACATCCAACCAAGTACACTTCAAGCCTACAAGTCAAAAATCACGAATTAATGCTTTAGATGTTATTAGAGGAATAGCACTTTTAGGAATCCTTTTAATGAATATAAACGGTATGGGGCTTCCTTTTGCATATTCGGATCCTAGTATTTCTGGAGGTTCAGATGGTTACAACTTACAAGTTTGGTTTGTAAATGAAATGCTTTTTGAAGGCACTATGCGAGGGTTATTCACCTTACTATTTGGTGCTGGTGTTATCTTATTGACAAAAAGGCTTGAGAGCAATGGCGCAGGAATACGTACCGCCGATATTTATTATCGTAGAATTTTGTGGCTTTTAGTATTTGGTTTAATCAACGTATGGGTTTTACTGTGGCATGGAGACATTTTATTTCCGTATGCCATTTTTGGTCTGATGCTATTTCCTTTTAGAAATACAAATGTTAAAAATCTAATTATTGCTGGTTGTTTACTACTTTCTATTGGTGTTTTATGGGATATTAGCGATTATAAGACCGATTTACAAACCCAGAAAGCTGGACTTCAAGCACAAGAACTAAAAAACCAAGATGCTGAATTAACAGAAGGACAAGAAGAAGACCTGAAGAATTGGGAAAAATTCAACACAAAGAAAACCCCAGAAGAAGTCGACAAATTCATCGAAAAAATGCATCAAGGATATTGGGCAATTGTAACCGAAAAAACAAGAATGAATCAATTCATGCAAACTTGGTTTCCTTACCGTATTTGGAGTTGGGATATTTTAAGCTTTATGCTATTAGGCATGGCCTTTTTTAAGCTTCGCATTTTTCATGGTGAACGCCAATATATGTTTTACCTCATCATGCTAATTACGGGTTACCTAATAGGTTTAACAATAAACTATATAGAAACCACTTCAATTTTAGATAGTAATTTTGATAAACTCACGATGCATAAAGCGGGCATGACGTATCAAATTGGACGCTTGTTTACAACCATTGGGCATGTTGGTTTGTTTATGTTATTTATAAAATCTGGAGTATTAGACGTTCTTCAAAAAGCTTTAGCAGCAGTAGGAAGAATGGCACTAACCAACTATTTAATGCATAGTGTGATTACCACAATACTATTTTACGGGTTCGGTTTCTCATTATATGGTGAGTTACAACGATTTGAATTGTATTACATTGTTGGAGCCATTTGGATTTTTCAATTAATTTTCAGCCCTATATGGTTAAAGTTATTTCATTATGGTCCTGTGGAATGGCTTTGGCGTTCTTTAACCTATCAAAAGAAACAAGCGTTTAGAATTAAAAAATAGATTTATTATCCTATATACCAACCAATATGAAATTAAAACTAACACTAATCGTCGCTATAATTATTACCATTATTACCTCTATATTTTGGGAAAGTTATTGGCGCTCCCAAGGGTTTACCCAAACTCTAGATGATAATGAGGCACTTTGGTCTGTGCAAAGAGAAAGAGTAGAAAATGCTACGAGTGATAATATGCTTCTTATGGGATCCTCTAGAGTATTATTCGATATACAATTGAATGAATGGGAAACTCAAACCGGTATTCGCCCAATACAACTAGCTACGGTTGGTAGTTCTCCTTTACCTATATTCCATGATATAGTAAATAATACTAAATTCAACGGAACTATTTTAGTTGGTGCAACTCCAGGCTTGTTCTTTTCTACCACAAATCCCGAGGCACAACCTTGGGCATGGCCTCAAGCTAAAGTAGATTACTTTCACAATAGGACGTATGCACAACAATTAAATCACTTGCTGTCTATCCCTTTACAAAAGAGTTTAGTGTTTATGAGTGATCACCAAGGTGTTGATGGAATCAAACTAAAAGAATTAATAAATAAAATACATGTTGGTAATAGAGTACTTGACCCTATGCCACCATTTCATGAATTTGGAGAGATTGAAATGGACAGAAACTTGAAAATGAAACCAATCACAGTGACTGATACAGCTTATGCTAATTCTGTGATTAAAGTTTGGCAATTTTTTATGGAAGGTGCTAAAAATGGTCCGCCGCCAGACAAGGACGCAACAATGGCTTTCTTTCTAAAAGACTTAAATACTTTTAAAGCTAGAGGCGGAAACGTTTTGCTTTTAAGATGCCCTTCAAGTGGTAGTGTGAGAATGGGTGAGAAAATGGGATTACCTCGAACTGATTTTTGGGATGATTTAGTTAAACAAGCTAAGGTTCCTGCTTATCATTTTGAAGATTATGACCAATTCAAGAACTTAACATGTCCTGAAGAATCTCATTTATCTCATAAAGATGCACGCTTTTTCACTACAGAGCTAGCTAAGATTATGATAAAAGACAAAGCAATTACTAACAAAAAAACCAACTAACCATGTTATTTAATTCATTAAGTTTTGTATTGTTTTTAATTATAGTATTGGCATTATACTATTCAAAACTATTTAATTGGACCAACAAAAAGCGTATGCTTTTATTATCCAGTTATGTTTTTTATGGCATGTGGAATCCACCACTAGTTATTTTGCTTTGGATATCAACAGTTGTTGATTGGACAGCAGGAAAACGCTTAGCGGTAGAAGAAAACCAGAAAAAACGCAAAATATGGCTGCTACTAAGTATGTTAGTCAATCTTGGTTTTTTAGCCTTCTTTAAATATGGCGATTTTCTTCTTGAAAATTTTGTAACTATCATGAATAGTATTGGTATCGATTTTCAGGCTCAACCCATGGATATTATTTTACCCATGGGAATATCATTCTATACCTTCCAAACCATGTCTTACACCATAGACATGTACAAACGCAAAATTAAACCAGCTAGAACCTTTTTGGATTTTGCACTTTATGTAACCTTCTTTCCTCAATTGGTAGCTGGACCTATTGTAAGAGCCAAAGACTTAATAACTCAATTTTACGAAGAAAAAAAGGCAACAACAAACCAATTTATTTGGGGATTATTTCTTCTAACCATAGGATTGTTTCAAAAAGTAGTTATGGCAGATACGCTGCTAGCTGACACATCTGATGCCGTTTTTGGGTCAGATAAATTATTACATGGCATTGATGCTTGGATTGGTACAATTGCTTTCTCAGGTCAGATATTTTTTGATTTTGCAGGATATTCAACCTGTGCTATTGGTATTGCGTTAATGCTAGGAATCATTTTACCTGATAACTTTAGGTATCCTTATGCGTCTTTGGGGTTTTCTGACTTATGGAAACGCTGGCATATTTCTTTATCATCATGGTTAAAAGACTATTTGTACATTCCTTTGGGCGGAAATCGTCATGGTATCACCAGAATGTATGCTGCATTAATGTTAACCATGCTACTAGGCGGATTATGGCACGGAGCTGCTTGGACTTTCTTAGTTTGGGGTGGTTTACACGGAACTTATTTAATTTTAGAACGGTTACAAAAACGTTATTTACCATTTAAAATAACTAAGTGGAATGGTATATTTTTAGCTTTTATTACTTTTAGCTGTGTGAATATAACCTGGGTGTTTTTTAGAGCTAGAACCTTTGATACCGCTTGGAATATGATTAAATCTATGTTTTATATGCAAATTGAAGGTGAAAAAATTCTAGACACCTTTACAATTATAAAAGTAAGTGTTGTTATTGCCATGCTATTTTTATGCCATTGGATTATGCGAAATACTTCTATGAAAGAAGTGTCTCTAAGAACATCTCCAATCGTTTTAGGAGTCGTTTGGGCCATCATGACTTTTTTAATCATAATTGCCCAAGGAAGTGGCGAACAGTTTATTTATTTTCAATTTTAACAACATTATATGAGTCTAATAAAATCCAACCGTATTGAATCTATAGACGTATTAAGAGGTGTTGTAATGGTCATTATGGCACTAGATCACGTTAGGGATTTTTTCCATTACGGATCCTTTTTTACAGATCCAACAAACTTAGAAACAACAACGCCATTTTTATTTTTCACAAGGTTTATAACACATTATTGTGCACCTGTATTTGTATTTCTTGCTGGTACATCGGCTTTTTTATATGGCGCAAAAAAAACAAAACCCGAGCTTTTTAAATTTTTATTTACTCGAGGTTTATGGCTAATATTTCTAGAAATAACCTTAAATAATTTACTATGGAAATTCGATATTACCTTTAGCAGACTGGTACTTCAAGTCATTTGGGCTATTGGATTAAGTATGGTGTTTCTATCGTTCTTAATCTATTTATCACGAAAAACCCTTTTAATTATTGGTGTTATTATTGTAGCTGGACATAATGTATTAGATGGTATTGTTATGCAAGGCAATAGTTTTCAATCTGTAATCTGGTATGTATTACATCAAGCAAATATTGTTACCATTAGCAAAACATTTGATATTGGCGTATTTTATCCCGTTTTACCATGGATTGGGCTCATGGTTTTGGGTTACTCTTTAGGCTATTTATATCAAAAGAACTTCAGTACTATTATTAGAAAAACATGGCTGCTCCGCTTAGGCTTAGGAGCTACGCTTTTATTTTTTGTTTTAAGAGGTATTAATATTTATGGCGATTTAGTGCCGTGGACAACTCAAAATACGATGGCAAAAACTATTATGTCATTCTTTAAAGTCACAAAATACCCACCGTCACTGGCTTATATTTTGATTACCATTGGTCCAGCCTTATTATTTTTATTTGCCTTTGAATCTACTAAAAACAAAATAACCGATTTCTTTTTGGTTTTTGGTCGTGTTCCTTTGTTTTATTATTTCTTACACATATTGGTTATTCATGTTTTCGCTACAATAGGCATCGTTATTTTTGGTGGTGATTGGCAAGATATGATTTTAACGAAAGATATTTTTAGCAGTGGAAAACTTTTAACCTACGGTTATTCCCTTTTTATTGTTTATATGGTTTGGATAGGTGTTATTACGTTACTTTACTTTCCGAGTAAAAAATACATGGTTTATAAAGCTAATAATAAAGATAAATGGTGGTTGAGTTATTTATAATTTTAAGGGAGTAGTGTTATGACAAAATCGACAAGAGTGCAGTCTCTCGATATTTTAAAAGGTATAGTAATGGTTCTTATGGCTCTTGACCACACACGAGATTATTTCCACCATGATTCTTTCCTTTTTAGTCCTGGAGATCCTACACAAAGTAATTTACCCTTTTTTTTTACCCGATGGATTACTCATTTTTGTGCACCAGCATTTAGTTTTTTAGCAGGATTGTCAGCTTTTATGATTAGTAAAAGAAAAACCAAAAAAGAACTATCTAGCTTTTTAATAAAGCGAGGGCTTTGGTTAGTTTTTATTGAATTAACCATAGTCAACTTTGCATGGTATTTTGATGTTACATTTTCTAGTCCCGGTTTATTTGTTATTTGGGTTTTAGGAATAAGCATGATTGTTTTAGCAGGTATTATATATTTACCAAGAAACTATATCTTAATTTTTAGCTGTATCTTAATTTTTGGACATAATCTTTTAGATACTGTTCATTATGACAATGTTTTTTGGTCTATATTACATGAATATCGTTTTTTTGACTTAGGGAGCGGGTATGATTTTGAAACTGCTTATCCGCTTATTCCCTGGATAGCAGTAATGTCATTAGGTTATTATTTTGGAGCATTTTACAGGTCTTCTTTTGATGCCAATAAGAGAAAAAAGATGTTTAATATCATAGGCCTTTCTTCAGTAACCTTATTTGTAATACTAAGATTTATAAATATTTACGGCGATTCCACTCCTTGGAAAAGTTATGATACGATATCAAAAGATTTAATTTCATTTTTAAACCCTTCAAAATATCCTCCTTCTTTAATGTATTTATTAATAACTTTAGGTGGAACATTTATTTTTCTTGCACATACTGAAAAATTAAAAGGCAAACTCGTCGATTTTTTTAAAACTTTTGGAAGAGTGCCATTCTTCTATTACATTTTACATATTTATATCATTCATGCTTTTGCATTGCTTTTTGCTGAACTTTCAGGGTTTGGTTGGGAAAAAATGATTTTAAAAGATTGGGTTACAAACGTCCCTGCATTAAAAGGTTATGGCTTAAATCTTGGTTTTGTTTATTTGATTTGGATAAGTATTATTCTTATTCTATATCCAATTTGTAAAACGTTTGACCTATATAAACAAAACAATAAAGATAAATGGTGGTTGAGCTATTTATAACTACTCCCTTAATTTTCCACTAAAAACACTTACATTAGAATTAAACGGATTGCCAGATGCACGTCTTAACATAACAACCTGTCCGCAATGCCACAATGCATCTGAAATTGGACCGTTAATAATATTCCAAAACGGAAACCTATCGTTATCAAATTGAGACACATCATTCATGGTTCTTAAAATATCGGATACTGTTTTAAAATTCATTAAGGTTTGTTTTCTTTTTTCTTCAAAAGAAAGCTCGGTTTGCTTTGTTCTTTCCCCTTTCTCAATTACAGATTTGAGAATAAAATTTGAAAGCCCAAATATATGGTCAATGATTTCTTCTGTGGTACGCCCAGATACACTCGGTTTATAACTTAAATCTTCTGGTCTTAAACCTTCGGTAGCCCAATAATACCGAAACCCTAAACCATCAACTAGTCTTGCTGCTACAGTTCCTGCTGTATAGGCTTCAGGATGTTCTGGGATTTCATAAAACGGTAATTTTTCTTCATTTTGTGCCATAACCATCGATGCGAATGTTAAGGCTAATAATATGGTTACTTTTTTCATTTATTTTGGTTCTATTATCATGACATAATCATAAATTTCGTTTAAATAAAACCTAGAACATTTGTCTACTAATGCAGCAAAAACCTTAAGTTTTTAATCCCAATTCATTATATTAATTTTTAATAGGTGTATTATTGGAAATCGGATTCACTCCATATTTATCAAACAAATACACTAAAGCTGTCATAGTTGCTGCTCCTAATTCTAACTCACGTTTGTTTACAGCATCAAAGGTATCATTACTAGCATGATGGTGGTCAAAATAGCGTTGACTGTCTGGTCGTAATCCAGCCAAAACATTTGTTTCTGTTTTTAACGGTCCAACATCTGCACCGCTTCCACCCTTTTCAAAATAATGAATTAAGTAGGGTTTAAATAAGGGTTTCCAACTCAATACCTGATTAAAACTGGCATCATTACAATCAAAACTAAAGCCACGAGGTGTAAATCCGCCTGCATCGCTTTCTAGTGCAAACACGTGATTTTCGCCTTTTTGTTTAGCTTCACTTGCATATTTATTTCCGCCACGTAATCCATTTTCCTCATTCATAAATAACACCACCCTAATACTCCGCTTTGGTTTAATTCCAGATGCTTTTAGTAATCTTAAAACATCCATGGATTGTACCACACCTGCTCCGTCGTCATGAGAACCATCTCCTAAATCCCAAGAATCTAAATGTCCTCCAACAATCATATATTCATTAGGGTATTCGCTACCTGTTATTTGTCCAATAACATTATAGGATAACACATCTTTAAGCTGCTTACAACTCTGTTTAAAGTAAAATTTTATATTACTATCCAATTGCAACATGGTACTTAATAAGTTGGCATCATTGGTGCTGATAGCCGCTGACGGAATACGATTTTCAACAGCTACACCTTCATAAGTCATACTACCTGTATGTGGTAAATCGTCCAATCTTAAATTCATGGAACGTACTACAACTCCAACAGCTCCATATTTTGAAGCTTCTATAGCACCTTGATAACGCTGATTTACACAACCTCCATAAGCATCAAACGTTTGGATTAAATCTGCTTGCATGGGACGGTTATAAAACACGATTTTACCTTCTATATTTTCTTTACCTAAAGCTTCGAGTTCTTCAAAGGTTTTAACTTCTACAACCTTAGCTTTTAAGCCTAATGCTGGTGTTGCTATAGAGCCTCCTAAGGCACATATATTTACTTTATTAGTTTTTCCTGGAGCGGTTTCTATAAACGCAAACTCTTTGGCGCCTCGCACCCATCTTGGTACCAGAACAGGTTGTAACCAAACTTTGTCTAGACCTAATTTTTTAAGTTCTGCTTTGGTATAAGCCACTGCTTTTTCGGCACCTAAAGAGCCTGATAATCTACTGCCAATTTGGTTGGATAAATGATTTAACCAATCGTAACTCTTACCATTGGTTAAAGATTCGGTATATATTTTTTTTAGAATGTTTTCGTCAGTTTGAGACTTAACACTTAAAAATGCTAATAATGAAAATAAAAGGCATGCAGATTTTAAAAATTTCATAGACTATTTTTAAACATAAATATACTGTTTCTGTTAAGCTTTATGTATTACTAAAACATAAAATTGTGTTAAGAAACATATTATTACTGCATCACACAGACATACAAATTTACGCCTTAGCAACTTTGCGAGAAAAAAATGAGAGCACACAGAAGCTAACAACAGTCAGGCTCCAAAACTATTCATTATTAAGCTGATGTCTATATAATTCAAGATTTGCTTTTACATCATCATCTAGTTCTGGTTCCTGAATATCTGTATATTTACTTAATGCCTCATACATGGTTTTTGCAACAAGGTAGCGTGCTGATGGTTTATCATCTGCAGGAATGGTGTACCAAGGTGCATGTGACTTAGACGTTCTATTTAATACATCTTCATAACATGTCTGATATTCATCCCAAAGCTTACGCTCTTTTAAATCGCTTGGAGAGAACTTCCAGTGTTTTTCTTGTTTCCGTAAACGACGTAATAATCTATTCTTTTGTTCTGCTTTTGAAAGGTTTAAAAAGAATTTAAAAATGATTGTTCCACTTTCCGCAAGATGCTTTTCAAAGTTATTTATTTGCTCAAAACGACGATCCCAAAAGGCTTCATCAATATCATTAACGGAATTTACTGTCGGTAAATTTTCTCCTAGAATATATCCAGGATGCACTCGGGTTACCAATACGTTTTCATAGTGTGTTCTGTTAAAAACACCAAATTTTCCACGTGCAGGAAGGGCTATATAATGACGCCATAAATAATCATGCTTTAGTTCTAATTCTGTTGGTACTTTAAAACTATGTACCACGACGCCTCTTGCATTAAAATCTTTAAAAACTTCGCGTATTAAACTATCCTTTCCAGAAGTATCCATACCTTGCAAACATACCAAAACTGCATATTTACCGTGGGCATAAAGCGTGTCTTGTAGTTTTCCTAGCTTTTTTCTAATCGCCTTAAGCTCTTTTTCTGCGTCGTCAATGACAACTTTAGTTTCAGAATTTTTAAGCGTAATATTTGAAGTCACTTTGTAATCGTTCATCTTTAAAAAATTTAATCGATTAAATATATAAAATGCAATCGATTTTTTCGTGCATATCATTAATTGTTTCTATTTAAAACAACGTTTTTGATTAAACTAAAGTTATTACTTTGACTATATTTTGAAGTTATGAATAAGACCGTTATAATACAAGCAAGTTCTAGAAGTGATGGGGATACAAGTAAAATTGTTAACCATTTAGCCACAAACAACAATATAGATATTATTGATTTATGGACAAAAAACATTGGGCATTATGATTATGACTATAAAAATGCCAATGATGATTTCATCGACTTAATAACAGATATCATTGAAACTTACGACACCATAATTTTTGCAACTCCTGTGTATTGGTATAGTATGAGCGGTGTTTTAAAAGTGTTTTTCGATAGAATTTCTGATTTAATTAGAATACATAAAGATACAGGTAGAAAATTACGAGGTAAAAACATGGCCATGGTAAGCTCTAGTAATCATGATGATTTAAAAGATGGTTTTTCGATGCCATTTAAAGAATCAGCCAATTATTTAGGCATGAATTATTTAGGCAATATTCATACTTACATAGAAAATGATGTGATTCCTGATGAAATAAAACTAAGAATGGGTGCTTTTATTAAAACCATAAAAGAATCTATTTAATACAGGTAAATCTATAATTTCGACAAACGACATATCAACCTGTCGTGTTTTTATTACATTAGCGATACCAAATTATGTTCTTAACCGCCAAATGTTATGAAAACCTACTACTTACTATGCTTTTTAATGGCTTCTGTTGCCATTAATGCTCAAACCGATTGCGACGTTGCCAACTCCTATCTTGTAAATGCCTATTCGCATGTTAAAGATGCGTATGATTCCAATAATATTAGTCATTTAAAATATTATGCCAACAGGTCTGTTGAATCCTTTAAACTCTCTAAAGAAACTCTAATTACTTGTGGGTGCAAAATTGCATTAAACCTAGCCAATAAGGGTATTGACTTACTTGCTAAAGTTGAATATGTTGAAACTTATGAAGATGGCCGGTTTTATGTTAAACGCGCTAGGGATATTAGTAAAGAAAGTGTTATTGAAATTGATAAATGTTCCTTAGCCCTCTATAACAATACTGCCAATGAAAGTAAAGAACTTTCAGATTTACAACATGAACAATTAGCATTAAAACAGCAACAAGAGGCCTTAAAACTTAAAGAAAAACAAATTAAAACGAAATTAGCACAACAAAAAGAAAAGGCATTAACGCTTGAAAAGAAACAACTAATTATTTCTTATAATAATGCTATAACGTCTAATATTAAAACCTATAATGATGCTTTAAAAATTTGCGACTGCAGCTATGAAACTATAGAAAACATTATATCTTCTGAAGATATGACTTCAAAAAGTATTGCAGATATAAGACGTTTTTACACCAATAACCTTAAAATATTAGCTTCGAATTATTTATCTGAATTAAATGCATGTCATTAGTAAAAAAACAAAAGAGACTTTTTCAAAAAGTCTCTTTTGTTTTTTTACTTACTAGCAAACAACTTGACATCTTGCTCACTAACCTCTTTTCCTCCAAGAATGATTAAGCGCTCAATAACATTTCGGAGTTCTCGAATATTCCCAGTCCAATCATACTCTTGAAGTAACTTTATAGCTTTATCAGAAAACACCTTTTTAGCCGTTCCTTGATCGTTTGCTATTTTTGCTGAAAAATGATTTACTAATAATGGAATATCATCTCGTCTCTCATTCAAGGCTGGTACTTTCACTAAAATAACGGCAAGTCTATGATATAAATCTTCACGAAATCGACCTTCTGCTATTTCTTTCTTTAAATCTTTATTAGTTGCCGCAATAATGCGTACATCAACTTTAATATCTTTATCGCTACCTACTCGCTGGATTCTACTTTCTTGTAATGCTCTTAAAACTTTGGCTTGCGCCGACAAACTCATATCTCCTATTTCATCTAGAAAAATAGTACCACCATTGGCAGCTTCAAATTTTCCTGCTCGGTCTTTATTGGCACTTGTGAATGCACCTTTTACATGTCCGAACAATTCACTTTCAATCAATTCTGATGGAATTGCGGCACAGTTCACTTCAATCATATTGCCCTTTGCACGCTCACTTTTTTGGTGCAACCAATGCGCAACAAGTTCTTTACCTGTTCCGTTTGGCCCTGTAATTAACACACGGGCATCGGTAGGTGCTACTTTATCTATGATATCTTTAATTTGAGAAATAGCCTCACTATCTCCAATCATTTCATATTTCTTGCTAACCTTTTTCTTCAGAATTTTGTTTTCTACAACTAATTCTTTTCGGTCTAAAGCATTTCGCACCGTATTCAACAAACGATTTAAGTCTGGTGGTTTTGAAATATAATCAAAAGCTCCTAAACGCATTGTATTAACCGCAGTGTCTAAATCGCCATGCCCAGAAATCATGACTATTGGTATTTCTGGCTTTATCTTTTTTACAGCTTCTAACACTTCTACACCGTCCATTTTTGGCATCTTGATATCACAAAGTATTAAATCGAAATCTTCACTTTTTATTTTTTCAATTCCCAATAAGCCATCTTCCGCTTCATCAACTTTATAGGTATCATTTTCTTCTGAAAGAATTTTTACAAGCACACGTCTAATAGCGGCTTCATCTTCTATTACTAATATTTTTGACATCTTTATTTGTTTATAATGTGTATATCTCTTTGTGGGAAAGGTATAGAAATATTGTGTGCTCTAAATAATTCATCTATTTTAAACCGTATATCACTTTTTGGAATAGCACCTTGAAAGCTATCATTTAATGTAAATACCAACTTAAACTCTAAAGCACTATCTCCAAAGTTTGTAAAAAACACATACGGTGCTGGGTGCTTAAGGACCATATCATGGCTTCCCGCTGCATTTAAAAGCAATTCTTTAACCAACTGGACATCGCTTCCGTAGGCTACTCCAACCTGAACAGATTCTCGAGTTGTTGAGCCATTTTGGGTCCAATTATACAAACTATTTGTCAAGTATAAATGATGAGGAATAATGACTACTTTATTATCTATCGTTACGGCTCTAGTGGTACGTAATTTAACCTCATCTACACGCCCAACTTTTCCATCAATTTCAATAATATCCCCTACATGAATAGTTTGATCTACAAGAATTAAAACGCCAGCAATAATATCTTGAAACAACGTTTGCAATGCTAAACCAACACCTATTAACAAGGCTGCCGAGGCCGCAAATACAGCAGTAACATTTACACCAATGGCATTGAAAGTAATCAATAAAATGATTAAGTAAACAATCCATTTTCCATAACCAAATAGAATTTTAAATTTGGTTTTATCATCAACTGGCAAACGCCTAGTAAGTACTCTCCTGAATATATTAAGAAGAATTGATGTGAAGAAAATAACAATAGCTACAAGTAAAATGCCCTTAACGGAAATACTTATTCCTTCTGATAAATTAAAGGTATAGTTAAGAATGTTTTTTAAATCTTCCATTTAGTATTTAATCCATTTAATTAGTTCTTTATAACTTGGTTTTTTTCCATACATTAAAATCCCTACTCGATATATTTTTGCAGCAAACCAAACCGTAAGCATAAATGTACCAATTAATAATAATAACGACAACACTTGTTGCCATATTGGAACCCCAAATGGGATCCGCATTAGCATAACAACGGGTGATGTTACCGGTATAAAAGAAAATACTGTAGAAACGGTTCCATGAGGATCTTCTATAACTGTAAAGATACCAATATAAACCGCTAGAATTAGAGGCATTAAAATGGGTAACATAAATTGTTGGGTATCGGTTTCATTATCTACTGCTGCTCCAATAGCGGCATAAAGCGAGCTATATAATAAATAGCCACCTATAAAAAACAGTATAAATGCTATAGCCAAATTAGTTAATGGTAAATTATAAAAAGCTGCCATAACATCTTGTACTTTCATATTTAACTCTGGGGTTTCCATAGCTTGTTGCAACATGTCTTGCTGTGGTGTTTGCATTTGTGCCATATCAATTCCTAAAATCAATGATGTAACAGACATTAAAACACCTCCAAGTAGTAACCAAATAATAAACTGGGTAATGCCTGCTAAGGATGTTCCAATAATCTTACCAAGCATCAATTGTACAGGTTTTACTGAAGAAATAATAACCTCTATAATTCTGCTTGTTTTTTCCTCAATAACACTTCGCATAATCATATTACCGTAAATAATGATAAACATGAATAACAAATACCCAGCCGCACCTCCAAAAATGAGTTTTATAACACTATCTATTTTAGAAGTTTTTTCACCTTCAAAACTTTCTTGAGTTATATCTACTCTTACTTTTGATGCGTTAATCATAGCAACATCCAAGCCATTCTGCAGAAGTTTGACATCTGTAAGTTTCTTTTCTATTTGAATTTCTAAATCTGAAATTAATGATAAGGATGGTGACTCTTCAGAATAAAAGGTCATATGATTAGAAGCACTTTTTACATCATCAAATTTATTAATATGAAGCAATCCGTAAGCATTAACTTCTTTAGTTAAAGCCTTAGCATCTTTAAAAGGTAAATTTTCTAGAAGGTTATATGTTGTTCTTTCTGAATTTTTGAAAATATCTTGCACCAATCCAGATTCATCCAAGACATTGATGGTTCTTATTTTATCATTATTTAATTGAGATAAATAGGCAACAACTGCAATAAGTCCTATAAAAATCATAGGGCTTAAAAACGTCATGATTATAAACGATTTATTTCTAATCTTAGTTAAATATTCACGTTTTATTATGAGTGGTAAATGGTTCATAAATTTAATTATTCTTTACAGTTTGAATAAAAATATCGTTTACACTTGGTATGAGCTCTACAAAATGAGACACTTCGCCTTTTGAGGTTAAATAACTTAACAATTCGTTTGGTTTATCATTTTGTTGAAGTTTAATATTTAGCTTCAGTTCATCTTCTAAAGTTTTAAAATTAGCTTCTGAAACACTAAATTTTTGTGATAACTCTTGTTTTAAAAGGTCTTTGTTATGGGCTCGAATACCAACCTCATAGGTATTGATTTTGTATTGTCGTTTTACATCTACCAGCTTCCCATCCAATATTTTGTTTGATTTATGTATTAGGGCTATATCATCGCATAACTCTTCAACAGATTCCATTCTGTGGGTAGAAAAGATGACGGTTGCTCCATCTTCGCGCAAACGTAAAATTTCATCTTTAATTAGATTGGCATTTATAGGGTCGAAACCTGAAAAAGGCTCATCAAAAATCAACAGCTTTGGTTGATGTAATACGGTTACAACAAACTGTATTTTTTGGGCCATACCTTTAGATAGCTCTTGGATTTTCTTGTTCCACCAATCTCCAATTTCTAAACGCTCAAACCAATAGTTTAAACGGGTTTTGGCTTCTGCTTTACTTAAGCCTTTTAACTGCGCCAAATACAAAGCTTGCTCGCCAACCTTCATGGATTTGTACAAACCACGTTCTTCTGGTAAATATCCTATATCTCTAATATGGTTTTCATGTAATGATTCACCGTCCAAAAGTACCGTGCCAGAATCTGGCATTGTAATTTGATTAACAACCCGTATTAATGTTGTTTTTCCGGCACCATTTGGCCCTAACAGACCAAATATACTGCCTTTAGGCACCGTAATTGACACCTTATTAAGGGCTCTAAAATCTCCAAAATTTTTAGAAACATTATTAACGTCTAGTAAGTTATTCATTGGCATTTCTTCTATGGGCTTGTAATTGGTAAATATATTAAATGTTGTGCGAGAAGTTTAGTTCTTTAAAGACAAATAGTTTTTAAATACATAAATTTTGCGAGTTAGCATTAGGTATAAAACAGTCTAGAAAACAAAACCCACCCTCAATAAAATTAAGGATGGGAAAAAAATTGCTATGAAAAAGAAAAATTACCACTAAAATAAATTAGTGATAGTCAAATATAGTTTTTTTTTCAATACTAATAGCAAAACTATTAAATATCTTCTTCTATAAATAAAAAAAATCCGCTTAAAAAAGCGGATTAATTAACTTTTTAAGTCTCTTTTTTTAAGAAAACATATCTTTTACTTTTTCAAAAAATGATTTATCAGAACTTTCTGGTTTTGGTAAAAAATGCTCATCTTCCTGCATAGATTCAAAGAATTCTTTTTGCTGTTTATTTAATGTTTTTGGTGTCCATACATTAACATGTACTAAAAGATCGCCCTTACCATATCCATTAATACTCGGAATTCCTTTTCCGCGTAAACGTAAAATTTTACCAGATTGTACACCTGCTTCAACTTTAATACGCACTTTACCAGTTACGGTATCAATTTCTTTAGATGTTCCTAAAACAGCATCTGGAAAACTTACATACAAATCGTAATGTAAATTATCGCCTTCACGCTGTAATCTATCATGTGTCTCTTCTTCAATAACGACAATTAAATCTCCTGAAATACCATTTCCTGGAGCCTCATTACCTTTACTTGATACTTTAAGTTGCATCCCATCTACAACACCAGCGGGTATTTTAATGGATACGGTTTCTTCAGACACTTTTAAACCTTGTGCATCTGCATCACTTGGTTTTTTATCTATAATCTGTCCCGCACCACCACACACATTACATGGTGCAGAGGTTTGCATTCTACCTAAAATGGTATTTGCTATACGTGTTACTTGACCGCTACCATTACAAGTTGAACAGGTTTTATAAGTCGTTCCTGGTGCTTGAACTTTTCGTTTAACTTTTACTTTTTTCTCAACACCGTTAGCTATTTCTTCTAAAGTTAGTTTTACACGAATACGAAGGTTACTTCCTTTTACACGACGTTGGCCACCACCACCGCCAAAACCAGAGAAGCCACCACCAAAGCCACCGCCTCCAAAAATATCTCCAAACTGACTGAATATGTCATCCATATTCATACCGCCACCGCCAAAACCGCCGCCGCCATTCTCAAAAGCCTGATGACCGAATTGGTCGTAACGTGCTTTTTTATTGTCGTCGCTTAAAACTTCGTAAGCTTCAGCAGCTTCTTTAAATTTTGCTTCTGCATCTTTATCATCAGGATTTTTGTCTGGGTGAAATTCGATAGCCTTTTTTCTGTATGCCTTTTTTATTTCAGCTGCAGTAGCACCTTTACTTACTCCTAATATTTCGTAATAATCTCTTTTAGCCATGTCTTAGTTTTATTGCCCTATAACTACTTTTGGAAAACGAATAACTTTCTCGCCTAAAATGTATCCTTTTTCAACAATATCAATAATTTTTCCTTTTAAATCGTCTGTAGGTGCAGGTATTTGCGTAATAGCTTCATGAACATCAGCATTAAAAACGTCTCCTTTACTAACTTCCATAGCCTTTAAGCCTTTTTGTTCTAAGGTGTTTACCAACTTATTATAAATTAATAGTACGCCTTTACGCATTTCCTCGGCTTCTTTATCCTCTTCTATATGACTTAATGCACGTTCAAAATCATCAAGCACTGGCAATAAGGTTTTCATAACCCCTTCACTTGCTGTAGAAAACAACTCAATACGCTCTTTTGCCGTTCTTCTTTTGTAATTTTCAAACTCTGCAAACAAACGTAAAAACTTGTCTTTCTCTTGCTTTAATTCTGCTTGAATTTTCTCTTCAACAGATTGTTCCTCAGTAACTTGATCTTCCACTTCAACAGTTTCGGCTTGTGTAGCTTCTACTTGTTCGTTTTCTATATCGTTCTTATCTTTTTTACTCATCGTAAATTCAATTTTATCAAATACTAAAATTAGTTGGCAAAAGTACTGCCAATATTATAAAAATGTCATAATGTCATTAAAATAATTTTACTTTTTTTTGATAACGAATGATATGATACCCCTTACCAGTGAAACCTTTATATTGATAGAACAAGATGAAATCTGCAATACGTCTAAAATCTATTTCTGATAATTTAGGTAGTCCGTTTATTAATGGCATTCCAGAATACGAAATCCATCATATGCTATTCCCATATGAAATTGCTGAAAGGTCTTGGAGTTTTTTTAAAGCAATCTTCGAAAATATGATTTGTGGTGATGTAGATTATATTATTGAGGTGAAGCCATACTGCCTGAATTAATAATTGAGTTATTAAAAAAACATCCTGTATAAAATAAAAGTTTGCTTTTTAGGTTATACAAATGTTGCTGTTGCCCAAAAAGTTAAATAAATAAAAAAAAATAGCTTTAGGAAAAACGATTGGTTAATTGATAAATCTGATGAATAGATCATGTCAAAAACATGATAGCGCATAGTATCCAAATTAAAGAATCATGTGAAGAATATCATTTGAGATATTTTGACACTTATAAAAATTTCACAGCTGTTATAGAGGATACCATAGCATACTTATTGGAGTAATTCCAAGTATGGAAAAAAGCAAAATATAAAGCTACTATTAAAAGGGAAGAAAATAAGCTTCTAAGTTCGTCCTAACAAATTCTTCAAAGCAGGTTCTAAATAATTGTACTTAAAATAAAACCCTTTATCCTCTATTCTTTTAGAGCTGACACGCTGACTTTCAAATAACAGAATATGCATTTCTCCTAAAACAAGCTTCATGAAAAACTTAGGGATATTTGGCATAAACAAAGGTTTCTTCATCACAAGGGCTATTGCTTTTGTTAACTCATTATTACTAACTGGATTTGGTGCAACACCATTATAAACACCTGTTAAATTATGTTTTAAAGCATATAAAAACATATGGGCCAAATCGTTAATATGAATCCATGATTGCCATTGCTTACCATTACCAAAGGCTGAGCCCATTCCTAATTTAATAGGTTTAACCATTTCTTGCAAAGCTCCTCCTTTATTGGATAACACTAAGCCTATTCTAATTTTTGAAACATTTATACCTAGTTTGGAAAATTCATCTACAGCATCTTCCCAAACAGCAACAACTTGTCCCAAAAAAGACGGACTTATCTCATTGTGGGTTTGGTCATAATACTTTGTTAAGGAATCTGGGTAGATACCAATAGCACTTGCAGAAATGATTTGTTTTACGGTATGACTTTCTTCTTTTAAAGCATTAATCAATAGTTCTGTTGTTTCTTTTCTACTAGAAAGAATTTCCTTTTTATAGGCAGATGTCCATCGTTTTGAAACAGTTGCTCCTGCTAAATGGATTATAACCGCAACATCTTTAAAACAATTTATATCGATTTCTTTTGTTTTTGGATTCCAATAAAACCCCTGATAATCATGAGAGCTATCAGTATCTGTTTGGACAATTTTAGACTTACTCGTTGTTAAGTAGTTTACTTTTATGTCTTTTTCATGGCAACACTTAACAATTTCTTGCCCTATTAAGCCTGTTGCTCCAGTTATTAAAACGCGCATTTTCTTTTTTTATAAAGTTACAAAATGGATATTCGATTTACTAAAGTTTTATACTAGGTTTAACAAAAATTATTCACGTAAGTTACAGAGATACAAAATTAAAAAGACCAAAATACTTGACTAAATATTACTAACTTATTTAGTAGCTCTAAGCATTTCTCTTTTACCTGGTGGGCCAGGAAGTCTTTCAACAGTAAAACCAACGGCTTGCATGGCACGGCGCACACTTCCTCTTGCTGAGTAAGTGACCAAAACACCTTCGGGTATTAAAGCCTTATGCATCTTTTTAAAAATAGATTCTGTCCATAATTCGGGTTGAACCCTGGCACCAAAGGCATCAAAATAAATGAGATTAAATGTTTCTATAGCATCAATATCATTAAAAAGCTTCTTTTGTTTTGTTAATGATAAATGTAGTGTAACATCGTGCTTTTCTTCCCAAGACATTTCATGCAATTTATAAAAAAAGGCTTCGTTTTTTTTAACCTGTAATTGCTTAGGATAATTTAGCTGCTCAATTTCATTTACAGAAACCGGATAGCCTTCTACGCCAAAATAATCGATATTCAGGTTTAATTTTTCAGCTTCTAAAAGCGTAATAAACGCATTTAAGCCTGTACCAAATCCTATTTCTAGAATGGATACATTATTATGATTTAACACATTCTGAGACTTCTCGGCTACGCTCGGAGTGACATTTAAAGGCGTTTTTATTTGAGAACACAAATGATGCAAACCGTGTTTTATAAATACATGATAGGCTTCTTGTATAGCACCATGCTTAGAATGGTATTGCTCATTCCAATCTGGTATATGTATGGTTGAAGAACCATCGGCAGTTATTACGACTTCTCTTTTCAAATTATTGAATGACTAAAACGCCATCAGCTTCAAATGAATATGTTCTTTTCGGTTCTGTTATAGTAGCTATATGTTCAGCAGACTTACCAGCATCTTTAGCATAATGTCTTTGTTCTTCTACCGATACCTCTTCTACAAATGCTTTTCCATTTACAATAACATCTTTACCTGTTATATCTTTGGGTACAAAAAAACCATAATCCTTAAACTTTACCATAACTTCTTTTCCATTTTCTAAATCCAGGGTCATCCAACAGCCTTTGGCTTGACAGACACCATTCACTTTAGCTTGCATTTTAGAGTTTATACTGTCGCCTACATTCATGATTTTATAATGCGACGCCATAGAACTTGAAGCAATAGCATCATCAGCTATAATTTTTGTTCCGAATGAAATATACTCAATATTTTCCGTCTCAACTGGTGTTTTAATATGTTCTTGATTTTTATTCTTGCAAGAATTTAACATTAAAACACATATAATTATTAAACAAATAGGCTTCATGGTGTACATATTTAGCTTTTAATCGATTTATGTAAATATACCTATTTTTTAAAAGCGATTTTCTTTAAATTTGTGCCTGTAAATAAGAGGACTTATGAATACGATAATCAACGACATAGAGATTATAAAGGCGAAAACTACAAAAATTAACGATGTAGATTTTGGTAATTTACAATTTGGACATGTTTTTTCTGATCACATGTTAGAATGTAATTTTAAAGATGGGAAATGGCAAGCACCAAAAGTTGTTCCTCATCAAGCTATTACTTTAGATCCGTCTGCTAAGATTTTTCATTACGGGCAATCTGTTTTTGAAGGTATGAAAGCTTACAAGGATACAGATGAAAATGTCTGGTTATTTCGCCCTTTAGATAATTTCAAACGCTTAAATATTTCATCAAAACGATTGGCTATTCCTGAGTTACCTGAAAGTTATTTCATGGACGGCTTAAAAGCTTTGTTAGAAGTTGATAAAGATTGGATTCCAACAAACGAAGGAAGTTCATTATATATAAGACCATTTGTATTTGCTTCTGGACAAGGATTTCATGCCTCGCCAGCTGATGAATATAAATTTATAATTTGTACAGCACCTTCTGGATCTTATTTTTCTGGTGAAGTTCGTGTTTTGATTGAAGAAAAATACTCACGTTCTGCTAATGGTGGTGTTGGTTTTGCTAAAGCTGGTGGTAATTATGCTGGGCAGTTTTATCCAACTCAATTGGCTATAGATAAAGGTTACCAACAAGTTATTTGGACCGATGATAATACACACGAGTATATCGAGGAAGCTGGCGCAATGAATATTTTTGTTCGTATTAATGACACTTTAATTACAGGACCAACTAGCGACAGAATTCTTGATGGTATTACTCGTAAAAGTATTATTGAATTAGCAAAAGCTGAAGGTATTCCTGTAGAGGTTAGAAAAATATCAGTAAGTGAGGTTGTAGAAGCTGCTAAAAAGGGAGAGCTTAAAGAAATGTTTGGCGCTGGAACAGCAGCAGTTATTTCGCCAATTTCTGGATTTGGCTATAAAGATACAGATTACGAGTTGCCAAAACTAGATGACACTTATGCTAGCTTTTTGAAAAAGCGCATTACAGATATACAAACCAATAAGGTTGAAGACCCTTTTGGATGGCGATATGAAGTTAAATAAAAAAAAGAGAAGCATATATATGCTTCTCTTTTTTTTATTTAAACCTGAGTTTGTTTCAGGTTATAATCTGCATTTGTATAGAGAAAGAATCTTAAATTACTATTTACTTAGTATGTCTTGAATATCTGGTTTAAAATAATTAGGTCCTTTAAGCACTTTACCATCTTCACGATAAATAGGCTGTCCATTCTCCCCAAGTTTGCTCATATTACTACGTTGAATTTCTTCAAATACTTCTTCTATTTTATGTTGCATACCATGTTCTATAATGGTACCACAAAGGATATAGAGCATATCCCCCAATGCATCTGCTACTTCAACTAAGTCATTATTATTAGCAGCCTCAAGGTATTCCTCATTTTCTTCTTTCATTAAATTGAAACGCAAGGTGTTTTTATCTTGTCCTAAGTCCGCTTTAGGCGTTTCTCTATGTCCAATTTTAAATGCGGTATGAAATGCTTTTACAGCTTCTATTTTATTCTTCATTTAAATTTTATTTTTTTCATTCCCGATAAGGCGAGAACCTCTGTTTTCATTAAATTTGCATAAAAATAACAATATGTTTAGTAAAGGTCAAATCATTTTTGGAGTTTTATTTTTTATTGGCTTTGCTATTATTATTGGCTACACCTATCGTAAAGATTTAAAACTCCACAAACGTTTTTATTCAGGTAGCATTTGGGTACTTGTTGCCTTTATTGCTTTTATTTTATTTATTTCTGCCATTAAGTATTTCTTTAAGTAAAACCTTACTTCGGTTTTTTTTGCGCTTTGTCTAGGTTTTAGTTTTTCCAAAATATGTTTTTCTAATTTAATGAAGTAATATACCCATTATTGGGTATTTTTTTACAGTCTACTTTTGGGGAGATTTGTAATATTAATAATTAAAACCTCAGGATTATGAAAATTAAATTTATTGCGCTTGGCTTAATACTGTTTACTTTTTTTGGATGTTGTAAAGATTGTAAAAAGGAACTTAAAGAAGCAAATGATGCCTTAGAAAATTGTAATAAAGAATTAAAAGCTATCAACCTTTACAAAAAAAAGATTGAATCAGATTTAATAATGTTTGACAATAAAAACTTATGTGAATCAAACGAATCCGTTTTTAAAACTAAATCACAATATAAACACAAAAAGAAATATGCTAAACTTACATTAAAAATACCAAAAGGGTTTCCAGATCCGAATCGTACTATAAATGGCAATATTATTACCTATACCACTAAAGGTGGTTTATTCAATAAAAAGCCACGTCAATTTAAAGACAGAGTCACTTTTAGTCAAGAATACCAAGAAATAATTGTAGTACTTAACATTGAATATGATGAAAATAATGAGTGTCCAGATATATTAGGTAGAAAAAAGAAAACATCTGTAATTGGAGGCACACACCCACTTATTCCGGAAGACAAGGACAATAAATAGTCGTATGCATAAACTATTTGTTTGTTTTTTCATTTTAATAAATTATATGTCGTTTTGTAATGCGCAACAAAACGACTCAATTTATTATTATTTAAACAAGAATATAACTACTGCCTATTTAGAAAAAAAGATAAAAACTTCAAATAATTCCGAACAACAAGATTGGCTATACCTTTTACTTTATCTTAAAACTGAACAAAAGGATTCTATTATAAAATTGATAAGAAAAGTAGAAAATCGTGATTCGTTGTCTACAAGAAACATTGCTAGTTTAAGCTATCTTAAAGGTTTATATTTTAAAAAAGTCGATAATGACTCGCTTCGCTTTAGTAATTTCCAAACCGCTTATATTACAGCAAATAAGATAAAAGATATACCCACAATTTTATATAGTTTAGAACAACTATCCCAAACTTATGACTATAATGAAAACAACTATTATAACAAGTTTTACCTGGATTTATTATATGAAAAGACCAAACTCTATAACTTAGAAGAGTTTAGGATTAAATATCATTTTCTCTTAGGTAATTATTATTTATTTCGGGAAAAAGAAACAAAAGCCTTATTTAATTATAAAAAAGCACTTACGTTTAAATTTAAAACTAAAGATAGCGTCTTAATTCCTACCATTTACAACAATATAGGATCGCTATATACAGACATCATTGAAAAGCCAGATTCTGCATTATTTTATTTTGATAAACAATCTTTGTTTTTTAAAAACCATCCCAAATTCTCTAGTCCAAATTCAAGATTCTTAAACTTTATTAATAAAGGAAGTGCGTATAATAAACTAAACAAAAACAAAGAGGCAAAATTTTATTATAAGAAAGCCGACAGTATCAAATTAGACATATATCAATTATCCAATAAAAGTTATATTAAAGAGAATCTAGCCAAAATAAATTATAAGACAAAAAATTATAAAAAAGCATACGAATACCTCCAAAAGTTTAACGAATTATCAGATAGCTTAAATCAAGAAGAGCATCAAAAAAGCATTACTAGAATAAAAGAGAAGTTTGACAATCAAGGGTTACGGCTTAAAAACCTAGAAATAGAATCTAAACGTAAGCAAAACCGAAATTTACTATTTGGCGCTTTAGCCTTTATCCTTTTTGGAAGTATCACCGCTTTCTTAATTCAAAAAAACACACGCAAAAAACAAAAACTAGCCGAACAAGAAAAAGCCTTAGAAACCCAAAAACTAGCAACGGTTTTAAAAGAACAAGAATTGGTAAATATTGATGCTATGATTGAGGGGCAGGAAAAAGAACGCCAACGAATAGCTAATGATTTGCATGATGATTTAGGTGGACTTATGGCCACCGTAAAGCTTCATTTTAATGCATTGAAAGACAAACAGACCCCGGAATTATTTGACAAAACCACAACTCTTTTAGATGAGGCCTACCAAAAAATACGCTCTATAGCACATACTAAAAACTCTGGCGTTATTGCAAAACAAGGCTTATTAAAAGCTGTACAAAATATGGCTGATAAAATATCTGTTTCCAATAAGATAACCGTTGCCATTATTGATCACGGACTTGAAAACAGACTAGAAAATAGTTTAGAGTTAACCATTTTCAGAATCATTCAAGAACTTATTACCAATGTTATAAAACACGCCGAAGCTACTGAAGCCACTATTCATCTTACCAATCATGATGACAGTTTAAATATCATGATTGAAGATAACGGCAAAGGCTTTAACCCTAGCCAAATCACAACCAAAAACAAAGGAATGGGTATTAGTAGTATAGATAAACGTGTGGAGCACTTAAATGGCAATATGACCATAGAATCTGAAATCAATAAAGGCACAACCATAATAATAGACATACCGATATGATACGACTTGCTATAGCCGAAGACCACCAATCGCTTATTGACGGCATAAAATTACTTTTAGAATATGAAGATAGTATTTCGATCATTGGCACTGCCAATGATGGTGAAGCACTTTTAGAAATTGTTGACAAAAAACTCCCCAATGTGGTGCTTACCGATATACGAATGCCAAAAATGGATGGTATTGAAGCCACTAAGCAAATTAAAAAAAAGCATCCTAAAATAAATGTGCTCGCTTTTACCATGTTCGAACAAATTGAAGCTATACAGCAAATGGTAGATGCGGGGGCTTCTGGATATATTTTAAAAAACTCGTCATTAAAAGAAGTACATCAAGCTATTTTAACCGTAGCAAAAGGCGAGACCTATTTTGATGCCAATATAAATACCAATGTATTGAATTCAGAATCTAACAATAAAACAAAAGGTGTTTTAACCAAACGTCAAATTGAAATCCTTGAGCTTATAGGCCAAGGTAAAACCTCCCGCGAAATTGCCGACTTATTATTTATAGGTATTCATACCGTCGATACACACCGTAAAAACATGGTACGTATTCTAGGGCTCAAAGGTAAAGGGGAACTTTTACGATATGCTTTGGATAAAAAATATAAATTTTAAATCTAACTATATTATGAAACCAATATTTATTATTACGATTATGCTCCACAGTATCTTGACCCTAAACGCTCAAGAATTCCTAATCGATATGTCAAGTAATGTTACCAATCAAGAAGTTACCGTAAAACCTGGAACATATAAATTTTCCATGACCCATGTAGATGTATCTAAACAATATAAAATATCAGCCATAAAAGAAAATATGGTCATTAATCAATTAGAAACTCCAGAAGGGTATCAAGCGCTAAGAGTGTTAGCAAATCCAAATATTACAAGAGAAATTGGGACTTTCGATGTATTAAAAGGTGAGCAATTAAGTATAACCATTGAAGTATTTAATATTACTAGACCTGGAGGCGTTAGAACAGAAACCAAAGTATCAACGTTTAAATATATTTATAAAACCAAACCTAGAGGGAAATGGCAGACAACTTTCGGTTTTAATTTTATTCATTTAGGTAATAATAACACTTTCTTCTCAAAATCGGTAGATAGTATATATGTTATAACAGAAGGCACAAACCAAAACAAATACGATTTTCACCCAACCCTGATGTTTACTTGGTTGAAAAACAATAACGATGAATTTAATGTTGGTTTTTCTGGAGGCCTTGGCTATGATTTAGAAAAAAGCTTATCCGTTTTTTTAGGTGGCTCATTAATTTACAATCAAAATATAACTTTAACATTAGGTATTGCTTTTCATAACCAAAAAAAGTTAAATTCCAATTATGAAGAAGGCGACATAATTAAAGAAAATTTAACTTTCGAACAACTACATGGTGATTTCATAAGAATAAATCCATTCATTTCATTATCATTCAGGCTAGACAAAAACCCCTTTAAATAATAAAAATATATAAAAAAGCTTTCTTAAATACAATGTTAAAAACCAACCTTGTATTTATACTTAAAAAAGTAACTACCATAATGCCTCTGAACTTATTACGTTTTGTGAAAATAGGAGTTTTTTAAATTGTTAATTATGAAAAGCTACCATTAATCGATATACTTTTCGGTAAACAACTATAAAATACCTAGTATTGGGGATTTTTTGGTATGGTATCATTTCATAGTTTTATCTAGCTATTAATTAATCTTTAAAAACCTCTTGCTATGAAACAGTTATTACTCTTATTTTTATTAAGTGTAAACTTAATTTATTCTCAAAACTGGACAACATCGAGTACAAGTCAATTATCTCTATTAAATAATGTTTCAGTAGTAAATGATGATATCATCTGGATTATGGATCAAACAACATCAAATGGTTTTTCTATTTCCACAGATGGCGGTGTTACTTGGACTAAAAAAAGTTTTCCAGCATTATTCGCAGACAATAATTTTAGTACAGGCGTTTTAAGCGCTGTGGATGAAAACACAGCTTACATTATAGTATCTTATTCGGACAATTCTAGCCTAAATGGACTATATAAAACCACCGATTCTGGAAATAATTGGATTAGGGAAAGTTTAATATTCAATGGGGGTTCTAGCTTCCCAAACCAAGTCCATTTTTGGGATGCGAACCATGGTTTTGCTATGGGCGATGGTTTAGAACTATATGTATATTTAGATGGTTTTTGGTATGATCAATCATCAACATTATCATCTGTGGGTACATGGTCATTAAATAGTAGTTTTTATTTAAGAATAATTGGTAGTTCGGCTTATTTTATTACTGGAGCTGGCACAATAATTAAAACACCAGATATGGGAATATCTTGGTCAGAAATAACTACGCCTTTTAACTCTCAAGCCAACTTAAGTTTCGCTTTTAAAAATGATTCAAACGGAATCTTGGTTTATAATGACAACAGTACTAGCAATATAATATATTCAACATCTAATGGTGGGCAAACATGGAACTTTATTGGTTCAGATATAGCTAATTTATACAATACTATATATTTTCTTCCATCGCTTAACAAGTATGTTTCAACAAGTACAAACAGTAACGGTACTTTAGGGTTATCATATTCCAGCAACAACGGATTAACTTGGACCGCAGACACGCAACTTTCAAATGAGTTTATTGGAGAAATAGAATCGTCTTCTGATGGTAAAATATTTACAGGTGGATGGCCAAATGTTTATTACCAAATACCCGACCCTTCTACTCATCCCGACTACAATGCTCTTATAGCTGTCTATAATGCTCTAGACGGCCCAAATTGGATACAACCTTGGGATATAACCAAACCTATTTATTCTTGGGATAATTCATTTAGTTTAGGTTTTGATGAAGTAACAGATCGGGTTACCACATTAAGCCTTAATTTTAGAGACCTTAAAGGCGAAATTCCTTCTGAAATAGGCAGTTTAAAAGAACTAGAAATTTTAGAATTACTAAATAATGATATTTCTGGTGAAGTCCCTTCCGAGATTTGGACTTTAACAAAGCTTAAAAATATATTCTTAGGCGGTCAATCTTCAAAACAATTAAAATTAAGCGGAGGTGTTCCTTCAGACATTTCAAATCTTCAGGATTTAGAGTGGTTAAATTTAACTGGAATACCGTTGAACCAGCCCCTACAGCAAGAAATTTTTAACTTACCAAACTTAGTGCGATTGCGTATTGCAGAGTGTGGATTAACAGGTACTATTCCTAAAGAACTTGCTGGAATTAGCGATGTATTGGCTGGAGGTAATGAATTTGAAGGTGCAATCCCTCAAGAGTTTTTAGATGCAGCAGGAAATTTTAGATTAAACATTGTAAACAATTATTTTAATTTTGCAAATTTAGAACCGCTTGTTCAGGCTAACAATTATCAAAATTTAAATTACTCACCACAGCGCACAAAAGATGTAGAGCAAAATATCGAATCTGCTCCTGGATTAGATATTACACTTAATATTGATGACACCAGTCTCAATAAAACCACTTCTGCTAAAGGTGATGGAGATGTATATCAATGGTATAAAGACAACGTAGCAATAAGTGGTGCTGAGTCCATTAGTTATACTGTTACCAATGCACAAGAATCGGATAGCGGTATTTATTATTGTATTATTACCAATCCATTACTACCAGACCTCATTATTCAAAGCGCTAACATTACTATTGTTATTGATGCCACGTTATCGATAGAAGAACCTATTTCAAAAAGCATTTTAATTTTCCCCAACCCAACCAAAAACATATTAAACATAAAACTAAACACTAGTAACAAAGCCATTGCCAATTTATATGATATGAGTGGGCGTTTAGTTTTAAAACAAAAACTACAAACGGAACAATCTGTAATAGATATTAAAGACCTTAATGCTGGTATTTATGTATTAAAAATAGAGGCAAAAAACAAAGTAGCAACAAAACGTATAATTAAGCAATAAACTTAAAAACAAACGCTCAATAGCAATATTTTTGATGAACGCATACAAAACCCACAGCTTTGAGGATTTTTGACTTTGTAATCTTTCATAAGTTTAGTATACTATTAACCAATCAAAAAAAAGCAAAAAACTCTAAAAGTATTAACGCCTCTAGCAATTGCTATATCTATCTTTTATTTTAATATAGATGACAATCTAGAATTAGAGATAATGATGCCTCAATGTTGTTCTGTTACAGATATAAAAACAACCTTTAATACGATTTAAGCTTGTTTACAATTTTCATGTTATTGATAGTTATCATTTAATAGAAACTATTAATAAAAGTATCTTTTTTTTTGAAAAATAAACTTGAAAAAATTATGATATCATATTGATATTTAGTATATTAGACAATCCATTTTTCTCTCTAAAAATTGATTACACCATTTTCTACTTTCAACGCCTAAGTATACCCTGTACTTAAATTATCTATTTGTGTTTTACAGAAACTGTCCGAATTTATTATTGGAAGCAATTTTATTTGCTTTCTATTCTTTAGACTATGCTTAAAGCTAAAAATTAATCTTTAAAACCAAATATTATGAAAACAAGTACTTTTTTTAAACAAGCCATCCTTTACATTTTTTTAGGATTTATGTCACTTACACTTAGTGCGCAAACCACGCATATAGTAAATAATAATGCAGGAGCATCTACCGATTTTACATCGTTACAAGCCGCCATTGATGCTGCTACAGGAGGGGATATTATATATGTACAACACTCTCCAACTACTTACGGTGCCATTACTGTTAACAAAGCAATAACTATTATTGGCCGTTCGCGAGGAGATAATGGATATATAAGCACAGTGGGAACTATAACCCTTACAACTGGAGCATCAAATGTAACACTTAAGGGCTTAAAAATATCCTCGATTTCGGATAACTCAGCTTCTAATGGTTCCAACCTGACAGATCTTTCAATTTTTGATTGTGATTTTACGAGCTCAATGAGTATAGGGTTCTATGCCAATATAGATAACATTCTTATGCAAGGAAATATATTTAGAAGCACCTTTAGATTATATGGAAAAACATCTAATATACTTGTAACCAACAACCTGTTTCTTGGCTCTACTAATCAATTTTATACAACAGACACCCTACTATTTAGTAACAATGTAGTGGCAGCTGCTGGTAGTGGTGCCGATTTAACCAATAGTTCAACATCTGGTTTACTAAACATTAGCAATAGTATTTTTGTGATTAACTCTTCAGCCAATAGACAGATTGATTTAAACGTTGGTTCAGGCACCATTCAAGTAGATAATTGTATTTCTTATAATTATAACACCACATATACATATAATTTTGAAACAGGTACAGGCATAACCATCAATGGCAATGTGCAATCTAATATAAACCCATTATTTACCAATATAGATAATACTGTTTCTCAATCTGTTGCTGGTACAAGTTCTGGATACGACCCAGGTATTGACGATTTAACTTTACAGGGAGGATCTACCGTTACAGACGATGGTTTACACGAAGCTTATAACTTTAAACCCTTCGGAACTCCAACGGGGTATCCAAGTTTAAAAGTCACCACATATAGTCCAACCGTTCCAAAAAATGGTAATTTAAGCGTTACAATAGAGGCAAAAACAAACTAAAAACCATCTATATGAAAACGCAAATCATAACCCTGTTATGGTGTTGCTTTAGCATTTTAGGGTTTAGTCAATCTATAACGGAAATTGAGTATTTTTACAATACCGATCCCGGCTTTGATAATGCAACATCAATTACAGCAGACGTAAATACTGGTAACCTCAATCAAACGGTTTCCATTCCTATTGGCTCACTAACTGGGTTTAATAGTTTTTACTTTCGTGTAAAAGACAATTCCAACATTTGGAGTATGTACGAAAAACGATCTTTCTATGTTACTGACTTTACAATAAGTGGTGGAGCATCAAACATTGCTTCCGCTGAATATTTCTTTAACACAGACCCCGGTTTTGGTAATGCTAACGCACTTACAACAAACTTAAATACCGGAAACTTATCGCAAACTTTTTCCATAGCAATTGGAGCTTCACTAACAGGTTTTAACACTTTATACATAAGAACACAAGATGATCTTGGAGTTTGGAGTATGTACGAAAAACGAACATTCTATATTACAGATTTCACCATAAGTGGCGGAGCTTCTAATATAGCTACTGCTGAGTATTTCTTCAATACAGATCCTGGGTTTGGCAATGCAAATGCGCTTACTGTTAATGCTAACACTGGAGACCTTACACAAACAATTGCGCTTCCTGTAGGAACTCTAGAAGGTTTTAATACCATGTACATCCGCACACAAGATGACCTTGGCGTATGGAGTATGTACGAAAGAAAAACATTTTTCGTATTTAAAAATGAAGCTGGAGCAGGTGCTACAAATATAGCTGAAGCAGAATATTTTATAGATACAGACCCTGGTTTTGGAAATGGTACCGCAATAACTGTAGATTCGAATACAGGATTATTAAATCAAACTATTTCTATTCCAACAAGTCCACTTGAAGGGTTTCATAACCTTTATGTTCGTGTTAGAGACGATATAGGAATTTGGTCGCTCTATGAGAAGAAGTTATTCTATGTTAACAAAGATATAATCATCTCTCCAATTACTGCTGCAGAATATTTTTATGACACAGATCCTGGTTTTGGTAATGGCACAGCAGCCTCAATTATACCGACTGGAAATCCAGATGAATACACTATAGATTTAGCAACAACTGATGTTACTTGCGACTTTCATGATTTTTACATCAGACTTCAAAATGCAGATGGCAAATGGTCTTTATATGAACTTAGAGAAGACGTAGAAGTTTTTGATAATGCAGACCCAACCATAGTTGTTTTTCCGAATATAACAGCAGAATTAGATGCTTCAGGTCAAGCTTCAATAACCCTAGCTGATGTTGATGATGGTACATTTGATGATTGCGAATTGGTGTCAGTAGTATTAAACCAAACTCAATTTGATTATACCTGTGCAAACTTAGGAGCTAATACAGTTACCATTACGGCAACAGATGCTGAAGCCAAAGTAAGCACAGAAGATGTTACTATAACTGTTGTAGATAATATAAACCCCGTTGCTATTTCCCAAAACATCACAGTCCAATTAGATGCTACAGGTAATGTTTCCATTACGCCATCTCAAATTGAAAATGGATCTTCAGATAATTGTGCTGTAACCGGCTTTAGTTTGGATGTTTCTAGTTTTACTTGTGCAAATCTTGGCGCGAACACAGTTAACCTTACAGTGTCAGATTCAAGTGGAAATACAAATTCAACTAGTGCTACAGTTACTGTTGAAGATTCAGTAAAACCAACAGTTACAACGCAAGCCTCAACAGTTCAATTAGACGCTAGTGGAAACGCAACAATAATGGTGAATGATGTTGATAATGGGTCTACAGACAACTGTACCATTGCTAACAGAAGTATCGATATCACATCGTTTACATGTGCGGATTTAGGAAACAATACTGTAACATTAACAATTACAGACCAGAGCGGAAATATTGAGACTGGTACAGCTACTATAACCGTAGAAGACAATATAAACCCAACGGTGGTTACGCAAAATCTTACGGTACAATTAGATGCTACTGGAAATGCATCAATAACAGCATCCCAAATTGAAAATGGATCAACCGATAATTGTGCTATAGCTAGTAATAGTTTAGATATTACAAGCTTTACATGTGCCGATTTAGGTGCTAATACAGTAACGCTTTCTGTTAATGATACGAGTGGAAATACGGGTACAAACACGGCTACAGTTACTGTTGAAGACAACATAAACCCTGTTGCTATCACTCAAGCATTTACTGCTCAGTTGGATGCTAGCGGTAATGTAACTATTAACGCCGATAATGTGGATAATAATTCAACAGATAATTGTGGGGTGACTTCAAAATCATTAGATGTTTCAAGTTTTACTTGTGCCGACCTTGGCGCCAACACCGTCATGTTAACCGTTGAAGATGCAAACGGGAACTCAAACACAGCTTCTGCAACTGTTACAGTTGTAGATTCAGTAAATCCCTCTGTAGTTACGCAAAATCTTACGGTACAATTAGATGCTACTGGAAATGCATCAATAACAGCATCCCAAATTGAAAATGGATCAACCGATAATTGTGCTATAGCTAGTAATAGTTTAGATATTACAAGCTTTACATGTGCCGATTTAGGTGCTAATACAGTAACGCTTTCTGTTAATGATACGAGTGGAAATACGGGTACAAACACGGCTACAGTTACTGTTGAAGACAACATAAACCCTGTTGCTGTCACTCAAGCATTTACTGCTCAGTTGGATGCTAGCGGTAATGTAACTATTAACGCCGATAATGTGGATAATAATTCAACAGATAATTGTGGGGTGACTTCAAAATCATTAGATGTTTCAAGTTTTACTTGTGCCGACCTTGGCGCCAACACCGTCATGTTAACCGTTGAAGATGCAAACGGGAACTCAAATACAGCTTCTGCAACTGTTACAGTTGTAGATTCAGTAAACCCTGTTGCAATTGGGCAAGATATTAATATCGATTTAGCAGGAAACCCTTCCATTACTATTACAGCAAATAATGTTGACAATGGATCATCAGATAATTGTGGTTTTACTTTAAGCATAGATGTTGATACATTTACTACTCCCGGTAATTACCCTGTTGTATTGACCATCACTGATGATGCTGGCAATATGAATAGCACAACAGTTACTGTTACTATTATAGATACTTTAAGTATTGAAGATGTTGAAATATCTGCAAGGAATATTAAATTATATCCTGTTCCTACAGAAAGTTATTTAAACATTTCAACAAAATTAGTTATTAATACGTTGAGTATTTATAGTATAAATGGGAAGCTTTTAAAAAGAATAAAAACACCAAAAACTAAAATTAATTTAAGCAATTTAAGCGCAGGTATTTATTTCTTGAAGTTTAATATTGATAATGTATCGGTTACTAAACAGGTCATAAAAAAATAGTAAGAACCTTTGAATAATTAAGTTGGAAAACCATAAAACCCAACTATATAAAAAATCCCCAATAATGGGGATTTTTTATATAGCTACTCTTTTGTATGTTTGAACATATAAATATTAATTTATTTAAAACTTAAAGTCCATTTTAAACTAATTTTATTACAGCACAATTAACATCTTCCAACAACTTAAAACCAATTATATGAAAACTATTAAAACATTATTTATTCTAACACTCTTTTCAATGGCTATTTATTCTTGTTCTTCCGATTCGGACAACAACAATACTGCTGGAAATGACGACCTAGCCAATATGCAAAACGAAACTGAAAATGCAGCTATTGAAGTTGATAATTTAAATACAGGCATCGATATTGAAGGTGCTACAAAAAATGACGGCGCACCGCCTGCTCCTAACAGTAATATAGATCTTCAAGTTGATTCTAATAACGCAGAAGCCTATCAAAATTCTGGTTTTAATTTAAAATTTTCAACTACCGAAACCACTATAGCTGGTGCTTATTTACAGTTTCAAGATGTGAATAATAATAGTGCATCCAACTATTTTGACATTCCGTCTTCTAGCTTTTTAACAGGAAAAAGCTCAAATACAAAAGGAAAGACAGCTTCTAAAAGATTAGCATTTTCTAGAGGAAATAACAACATGATGGAAGAAGAATTTGAAATTGATATCGATTTTGAAGATTCTTTTCCTGCAGGGCAATTTTGTGGAACACTTTGTATTTATGACAGTGCAAATAACATTAGCCAAGCCGTTACTGTATGTGTAGAAGTTGAAGCTTGGGGAGGAAATTCATCTATTGTTGGCACTTGGGTTGAAGTAAGCTCAACTGATATTGATAACGGAACACAGATTTTTTGTAGCAACGGACAAACTAAAAACGTCCCTTACGTAGAATATCTAAAGCAAGAATTTACATTTACCATTGAAAGTGATGGCGACTTTAGACTAATCGATGATGAAGAGTACAAAACTATAGATTACAGTACTTCAACTGATAATTGTGAAGCTGTGTATTTTAGTGAAATTGAAAAATACAACGCTGAAGAAACAGGGAAATGGGCATATAATGAAGTAGACAATACGCTAACATTAGTATCATTTAAATATGTAGACTTTCTTGAGCCTCAATATAGTGAAGACTACCCTAATGGCGATTTAATACTAGAAGCAGGTGAAGTAGAGATTATTAATGGCAATTTAGTAGTTACCGAAACCTATGTTGATGGTAATGAAACTTATACCGACACATATACTTTTAAAAGAATATAGTAATAATTTTAGTCTAATTGTTTGAATTAGTCACTCTAACTTAATTATCTAAAAAATCCCCAATAATGGGGATTTTTTTTTTCACTTAGATAACCTAGATTGTACGTGTATTTCAAAACCAATACATGGCAGCTCTCAAAGAAATTTTAAAAACCATAAATAATATAAAAAAAGAAGGTCACTTACTGTCCAAAGGTGAAATTTTATCCATATTAGAAGCTACAAAAGCGATTACAAAACATCAGGAAACCGTTAACGCTATTATTTTCTTTTTTACGACGCTTGATATAAAAAAACAAAACAAGATCAATACCTTAACAAAAAGAGAGATGCAGGTTTTACAATATATCGGCAACGGAGAGAGTTCTTTGTATATAGCAAAAAAACTAAACTTAAGCATATCTACTATAGAAACTCATAGAAAGAACATTAGAAAAAAACTAGGACTCATAGGAAAAGGAAAGCTTATAGAATATGCAATCATAAATAATTTGCGAAAGTTTAACTCCTATTAAAACTTCAATTTTATAGACTAGGAAAAATTAAACTTTTCTTGTTACATAATTAAACGGTTATTTAGACGCAACCTTTTTAAAAACTATGCATCTAACTAATAGCTAATAACAACTAAACTATTCGAAAAATGAAAATATTATTAATTATGAGTGTGCTTATTGTTATTAATATTATCCTATTAATTTTTAGTGTAAACAAAAAAACAGAACCCTAATTAAGATTCTGTTTTTTAGCTTAAATTCAAAAAATCCTTACTAATTAACTTCAGGTAAAAAATTATAAAACTTACTGTAATCTAACATTTGACCAACAAATGTTTTTGGATGAGTAACATTTACTCCAGTTATCTCTCCTTCATCATTTTTATCTACCACTAAAACAGGATTTACATAACCGGTATATGGTGCAGACGTAAATTGTTTGTTCCGCTCTAATACCTCTTTATGGATATCTTGATCTACTTTTACACCATAACCTTCAACCAAAGCTTCTACTGCTTTATAATCGCCTTCAGATTTTATACGTTGCGTTTCTCTTAATAATTGTCCAAACAACTCGCGTAGTTTTGCATAATCATTTATATTAAAATATGTTTTCCCTGCTTTTGTTACTTTTTCGATAACATTATCCACTTCACCTTTTTCTAATACCCACGCAGATATCCATTGCCTGTTACGCATATGTGCTTCTTCTACATTATCTCCTAAATTTAATCGAATTAATTGTGTCATCAAACCATTTCGTATGTAGGCATCATAAGATGCTTTTCCAACAGCTTCCCAATCGTCTACCAAGCCTAATTCTTGCAATTTAGGATGATACATATAATATAAAGCTACTAAATCAGCACGACCTTCTTCTAATGTCGATGCATAATTTTTAAGCGTTTCTTTGGTTTCACCTACACCTGGATTTAATTGCCCTGATGCATGACCTATAACTTCATGCAAAGCCGTTTCTAATTTATCAGCTAACTCGCCGTATTTTTTATGATTGGATAATTCATCTTCATCATGTACAAATTCCTTTAAACGTCCTGTACTTCCTGCATTATTAGAAGCATTAATAATATTCCCTAATGAAACCGATTTACTGCCAACAGCAGCACGTATCCAGCTGGAATTAGGTAAATTAACACCTATTGGTGTACTTGGTGAGGCATCTCCAACTTCACCAGCTACGTTTACTACTTTATAAGTTACCCCCACTACATTCTCCTTTTTATGCGCCTCCATTAAGGTAGAATTGTCTTCAAACCATTGGGCATTATCTGATAGTACCTTCATTTTTTGAGACATATCAAAATCATTGATTTGCACAATACCTTCATAAGAACCTCTATAGCCCAATGGATCATTATACACTTCAATAAAACCATTTATATAATCAATATTACCATCGGTTGCAGAAGTCCAAGCCACATTATAATCATCCCAAGTTTGTAAATCGCCTGTTTTATAATATTCAATTAATAAACCAAGTGCATTACCTTGCGCTTCATTTTCAGCAACTCCTTTTGCCAATTCTAACCACTTAACAATCTCATCTATAGCTTGACCATATAAACCTTCGGATTTATAAACCCGTTCTTTTAATTTACTATTCACTTTTACCAATTGCGAGTTTAAACCATATGATAATGGTTTTTTTGGATTAGGTGAAACTTTAGCTTTGTAAAATGTTTCAACATCGGCATTTGTAACATTTGGGCCATAAAAATTAACTGCAGACAATGCTACATTATCAACACCTTTTGCTTGATTTACTTTTTTTGCATCTTTATCATTAAAAATAACATCAAAAGCTTCACCTTCTAAAACTGTATTCGTTTGAGACAATAATTGTTTTAAATACTCTGAAGAAAATGCAGGTGTTAATTTAGCATTTGAATAGTGATGATGAATCCCATTACTAAACCAAACACGTTTTAAGTACGTTTCAAAAGCATTCCAATCCTCAGAAGATTTGTCTCCTAAATAGTTAACATAAACATTTTCAAGTGCTTTTCTGATTTTAAGATTATGACGATAGTTTTGATCCCACATAATATCTCTTCCAGATAATCCAGCTTGAGTTAAGTAGTAAACCAATTTTTGTTCTTCCAAACTTAGCTTTTCCCAAGCTGGAATTTGATATCTAAGAATTTTAATATCAGCAAATTGCTCAACATTATAGTTAAATACAGAAACTTCTTCTGAAGTTACTTCTTCATTATTTTTTTCAGATTTATCATGACCACATGATAATAAAATGATGCTAACTAGCATCAAATTTAATATTGATTTTAATTTCATATTGCTAAATTTTATTTTTGTTATTGTATAAAAATTCATCTTTTGTAGTCAATTAATTATTGATTCATTTAAAAAACAAACCTTTTGATATTAAAAATTTATTTTTATGACAACAAATGTAATAATTTATTAACCGAAATTGAAAAATCCTTATATTTGATTTGTGAAATTTTTAAAAGATCTGTAAACCTTTAAAGATGAAAGCATTTAAATACATTTTATTCTTATTGCTTATTGCCATTATTGGTATGTCTATTTATATTGCTGTGCAGCCTAACTCATTTGAAGTTACTAGAACACGTACCATTGAAGCACCAGCTCCAGTTATATATAATAATGTCATTGATTTTAAAAATTGGCCAGCATGGTCGTCTTGGGTTGAAGCTGATCCCGATATTAAAATCACACTCCCAGAACAAACCCTAGGCGTTGACGGGTCATACTCTTGGGAAGATAAAGATGGTATTGGCACCATGAAAACTATTGAAACTATTCCTAACCAATCCATCAAACAGCAGATGCAATTTGCTGATTTTCCGACTTCTGATATATCTTGGGAATTTAAACCTAATAGTGATGGTACTACAGATGCTATTTGGACAATTTCCGGCAAAGATTTACCATTCGGCTTCAAAGCTTTTGCCACGTTAATGGGCGGTGTGGAAAAACAAATTGGACCACATTATGAGCGTAGTTTAAAAAAATTAGATAGTATAGTTGTTGCCGATATGAATAGGTATAGTATAATAGTAAACGGTATAACACAACATGGCGGAGGTTTTTACATTTATAATACAACGTCATGTAAAATATCTGACCTAGCAAGCAAAATGCAAGACATGATGCCTAAAGTTGCTACCTATGCTATGAACAATGGTATTAAAATGGCTGGTGCTCCTTTTACATATTACCACAAATGGGATGAAGAAAATAATGCAGTTATGTTTTCCAGTTGTGTGCCAACTACTGAAAAAGTAATTTCTTCTGAACCTGATATTTTAACAGGACAATTAAAACCTTTTAAAGCTATTAAAACAACTTTAAAAGGCAATTATAATAACTTAAAAGAAGCTTGGGAAACAGTATCTAAATACATAAAAGATAATAATTTAGAAGAACTACATGATGCTCCTGCTCTTGAAGTTTATCAAACTGATACTATAAACACACCAAATCCTGCAGATTGGATTACTGAAATTTTCATTGCTGTAAAATAAGCTCATAATGGGCATTTAAAATTTAAACCTAATATTATAACCAGAGTAATTATTCTTAATTTTTTTAATACATGAAACAATTTTTATTGGTTTTCGTAGGTGGTGGATTTGGTAGTGTGTTACGCTACATTATCGGGAAATATTTAAACAGTACGGAAACAGGTATTCCTTACGGAACTCTTGCTGCCAATATATTAGGAAGTTTACTTATTGGTATAATATTAGGCATAGCTGCAAAGAACGATACGCTTTCGCAAAATCAAACCTTGCTCTTGGCGACTGGTTTTTGTGGTGGTTTTACAACATTTTCGACCTTTGCTTATGAAAACCATATGTTTTTAAAATCTGGCGACTTTACCAGTTTTGCACTATATACTATTGCAAGTTTTATAATTGGTTTTTTAGCCGTGTTTTTTGGAATGTATTTAGTAAAGTAGCGTATTAATTTTGTTAAAAAAATGATTTCTCTTAACAAATGACATTTTTAATATTGAATTAAAAATTTAACTAATACCTCTTAAAAGCCTTAACCCCAGACTCTACTCTGGTTTTTAAATAATTCTCTCTTGGAACAATTGGGCAAGAATATTTATCGTTATAAGCACAGTATGGATTATATGCTTTGTTGAAATCAATAATCACAGTATCACCTTCTGGAATTCTAACATCTATATAACGTCCGCCACCATAACTTTCTAAACCGTTAGTTTCATCTGAAAAAGGCAAAAACAAATAATCCTCGTAACCTGCTTCTTGTATTAAATCTTTTCCTTGATAAACGTTTAATTGACATGTACTTCCATTCAACACAAAAGTTAAAATTCCAAAAACACGTTCTTTGGAAACTCTATCCGTTGTTGTTTTCATATGAAACCATTTAGAATTTGGTGTGCTTTTCAATTTAGCTTTCACAACATATGTAGAATCAAACTTAAAAAAATCCAAACCTTCAAATACTTTTCGGTCTTTATCTTTTAAAGGTGATGTTGTAGCATCTTTATATTCGGCATTTAATTCTCTTTGGAATTCGGTCTCCCCTTTTACAGGACGCTTTTTTTGAACACAGCCATACAGACAAAATATTAGTGATATAAACGCTACTAATGGTTTCATTTTAAAAATTTATGATTTCAAAAGTACAACTTCCAATTATTTTACATAGCTTTGGACAATCAAAATAAAATAATAATGCGTAATAACGTCACAATTTATAGAAAGCAATGGACCTCTTGTTTAAAGACAAGGTGTTGGGCTTATAATATATTGTGGTGATATAAATACAAAATATTACAATATTAAAAAGTCCGACTTAACAGTCGGACTTTTTGTTTTTAGCCCATTAACGACTTTTAATTAAAACCAAAAACATTTGAAAACAGAAACTTGAACAATCAAAACTCATGAAAACACTAATCAACAATTACTTAAGCACTTTTAAAGGCTTATCTCAAGAAGTATGGTGGCTATCACTTATCACATTAATAAATAGAGCTGGCACTATGGTCATTCCGTTTCTATCATTATACCTAACCAAGAGCCTTAATTTTACACTAAGCGATGTCGGTTGGATTATGAGCGCCTTTGGATTAGGGTCTGTAATCGGGTCTTGGCTAGGAGGTAAATTAACTGATAAAATAGGATACTATAAAGTTATGGTATTTAGCTTATTAACTACAGGAATTCTTTTTATATCCTTACAGTATCTAACAACCTTTGAGTCTTTCTGTTTTGGGATATTTTTAGTAATGCTAGTTGCCGATATGTTTAGACCTGCTATGTTTGTAGCACTAAGTGCATATAGTAAACCTGAAAACAAAACGCGGTCGGTAACTTTAATTAGACTTGCTATAAACTTAGGCTTTTCAGCTGGACCTGCTATAGGTGGTATTATCATAACCACACTGAGCTATAGTGGACTTTTTTGGGTTGATGGGATAACTTGTATCATCGCTACTTTAGTCCTTATTAATGTTTTAAATCCGAAAACCACAAAAACATTAGATGATGTAAAAAATAAGAATCCAAAATCTGCATATCACGATAAAGCATTCTTGATATTTTTAATGGCTATGACGCTTTTTGGAGTGGTATTCTTGCAATATTTCTCCACGATGCCTTTGTACTATAAAGATGTACATAGCTTAACGGAATTTGAAATAGGTATCCTTTTAGGTATGAATGGCTTTATCATTTTTGCGTTTGAAATGCCTTTAATAAAATGGTTGGAAAACACAACATTTACAAAATCTGGTTTGATGCTATTTGGGGCTATACTTACTGGTTTAAGTTTTCTTATATTAATTATGACTGATTGGGTTGGCATTTTAGTAATTGGTATGCTATTAATGACTTTTGGTGAAATGATTGCATTTCCATTTTCTAATGCTTTTGCTATGGATAGAGCTAAAAAAGGAAATCAAGGTGAATATATGGCGTTATACTCTATTGCATTTTCTGTGGCTCATATTTTTGGGCACAATGCAGGTATGCGTATGGTAGATGGCATAGGTTTTGACAGCACTTGGATAGTTATAACTTTACTTGCAGCGCTTTGTGTGTTCTTATTATTTGCATTAAGACAATATTTGAATGCCAAAAAGAAACTAAGAGAAAAAGAAAGAGAAGAAGATGTTTTATGGATTTAAACCCAGTTATATCGATAGCATTTGATGCTTAGCAAACTACTAATTTTATCAAATCTTGGGATTGCATTTTATTATATACAATTCCAAGATTTATTAGTTTTCAAGCTATTTAATTGGAATAACTTCTTTTTGCTTAATAACCCTAGACAAAACAATTTGTGTTTTTGATTCGCCATAACTGATAAGCTGGTCTATAAAAGCTTCAAGGTGTTTTTGGTTTTTTAAAACCACTTCCATAACAATATTTTCATCGCCAGTTATTCGATAACAATTTATAACTTCATCATAGGTTTTTACTTTATCTAAAAAAGGTTTTAATTTTCCCATAAAGGCCCTTAATGTTATAATCGCTTTTAGCTGGTAGCCTATTTCAAAAGGCGATACAATGGTTTTATAACCTTCAATAATCCCTATGTCTTCCATCTTTTTAATACGCTCAGAAACGGCAGGAGAACTTATCCCAACTTGCCTGCCTATTTCGGCATTAGATAGCCTTGCATTTTGCTGTAGACACTTTAAAATCTTACTATTAAGGGCATCTATATTCATTTGAAAGAATTTAAGGTAAATAAATTAAAAATTAAAGCAAATATACTATTTTACTTTAAAACCTAAAGTTAAATATGCTTTCTTGTGACTAATTTTGAGTAAATTGCTTTTAAAAAAAAATTATGTTGTCTAATACCCCACCAAATCTATCGGAATTACCGGTTTATCAAAAGGCTTTAGAGATTTTTGCTTTATCGCAAAATATCTCCACATACTTAAATCACGACCTATCTAACTTAAAATTAGATGGTTCTGAAGATAATAACATTTATTTTTCTGGGGATATTGTGCAACAATCTGTATCGTTAGTTCCTGAAATTGTAAATGCTGAACTGGAGCGTTACTCTGACAGGAAACATAAACACATAGCGTCGCTTAAACGACTTACCAATAAATTATACAAAAACTCTTATAGACTTGAACGTTCTAACAGTAATGGAAAAGATTTCTTGCCTGTTTTACGTAGTGAATTACAGAAATTCAGAAAACTTCAGAGCTCTTGGATGTTGACATTATAAGTTTCTCTTATAAGATTTTCTCGAACTTTTCTCCACAACCTTCAACACAAAGGTACCATAGTATTAATTTAGAATCTTCTATTTCAAATGTAATTCTATTTAATTCAGAATTACAATCATTTGGCATAATGTCTCCTGTATTAAATTCACTTTCAGAAGCAAATACATAAGTTCCAGAAGCTGATTGGTTGGGTATTATTGTATTATCTCTAAAACATAATGTGCTATTTACAGTTAACGTTCCATTACTAAAAAACTCAATAACCCTATCACTTTCAATTGGTTGAAACGCACCACTTCCATCTCCTGGATCTGCAAATTGTTCAATGAGTTTCCATGTACCAATTAGTCCTGTTTTATCTATTGACTTACTATCATCAGAAGTACAGTTCAAAAAAAATATAGCTATTAAAATTGTAATCCCTCTTTTCATTTTTTAGAATAGATTTAGAGTTTTATTTTCAAGGCACCTCCTTTTTAATTTGGTTGCATTGTAAAAATACATTTTTTAACCTATAAATATTAAAAAAAAGTCCCTTCAGCTTTGCTCAGGATAAGCGATTCACTCACTTTTTATAAAAAGAAAAAGTGGTTCTCTGCTTACATATTTCTTCTATACTGCCCACCTACTTCAAATAGCGCTTTTGTAATTTCACCTAAAGAACACACTTTGCAAACATCCATTAAGGCTTCAAAAATATTTTTATTATTAATAGCTTTATGCTGAAGTTCTTTTAACAAGTCTTTGGTATCATTTGCGTTATGAAGGTTTTCTAATGTTTTAATTTGAAATTGTTTTTCTTCCTCTGTTGCACGAATAACTTCTGCAGGTAAAACCGTTGGAGACCCTTTACTGCTTAAAAATGTATTAACACCAATTATTGGGAATTTACCATTGTGCTTTAATGTCTCGTAATACAGACTTTCTTCTTGAATTTTAGAACGCTGATACATAGTTTCCATAGCACCTAAAACACCGCCGCGTTCGGTAATTCTATCAAATTCCAACAACACTGCTTCTTCTACTAAATCGGTTAATTCTTCTATAATAAAAGAACCTTGAATAGGGTTTTCGTTTTTAGCCAACCCTAATTCTTTATTAATTATTAACTGAATAGCCATGGCACGACGCACAGATTCCTCAGTCGGCGTCGTTATAGCTTCATCATAAGCATTGGTATGTAGCGAGTTACAGTTATCGTATATCGCATATAAAGCTTGTAGCGTGGTACGTATATCGTTAAAATCAATTTCTTGAGCATGCAAACTACGTCCCGAGGTTTGTATATGATATTTCAACATTTGAGCCCGTGAATTTGCTCCATACTTATGCTTCATGGCTTTTGCCCATATTTTACGCGCAACACGACCTATTACAGCATATTCTGGATCTATACCATTTGAGAAAAAGAACGATAAGTTTGGGCCAAATTTATTGATATCCATACCACGACTTAAATAATATTCCACGTATGTGAACCCGTTAGAAAGCGTTAACGCCAGCTGCGTGATTGGATTAGCACCTGCTTCTGCAATGTGATAACCAGAAATAGAAACGGAATAAAAATTACGTACATTATTCTCAATGAAATAGTCTTGTACATCGCCCATTAAACGCAAAGCGAATTCTGTAGAAAAAATACAGGTGTTTTGCGCTTGATCTTCTTTTAAAATATCAGCTTGTACTGTACCACGAACTTGCGCTATGGTTTTTGCCTTAATGTCTTGATAAATAGATTCTGGCAAAACTTGATTACCAGTAACTCCTAAAAGCATTAATCCTAATCCATTATTTCCTTCTGGCAACTTTCCATTATATTTAGGACGCTCTTTGTCTTTATAAATTTTAGCTATTTTTGCCTTAACATTCTTTTCCAGGCCATTGTCGTTAATGTAAACCTCGCATTGTTGATCAATGGCTGCGTTCATAAAAAAGCCCAACAACATAGGTGCGGGCCCATTAATGGTCATACTAACTGAGGTCATTACATCAGCTAAATTAAAACCAGAATATAGTTTTTTAGCATCATCTAAACAACAAATAGACACACCCGCATTTCCTATTTTACCATAAATATCTGGACGGTAATCAGGATCGCTACCATAAAGTGTTACACTATCAAAAGCCGTAGATAAACGCTTTGCTGGCAAACCCGCACTCACATAATGAAAACGCCTGTTGGTGCGTTCTGGACCGCCTTCGCCTGCAAACATTCTTGCTGGGTCCTCGCCTGTTCTTTTGAAGGGGTATAAACCTGATGTATATGGAAATTCCCCTGGTACGTTTTCCTGTAAGCACCACTTTAAAACATCGCCCCAAGCTTGATACTTTGGCAAAGCTACTTTTGGAATTTGTGTATGCGACAAGGACTCTGTATGTGTTTCTATTTTAATTTCTTTATCTCTTACCTTGAAAGTATAAACTGGATTTTTGTATTTGTTAACCTTCTCATCCCATCCTATAATTACTTCCCAATTGTAAGGGTCTAGATTTAATCTTACCCTATCAAATTCTGCAATAAGAAGTTTAACAAAATTCTTATTATCATTCTCTCTAGAAAGCTTTTGGGAATGCTCTATAATTTCATCACTATTTATTCCAAACTTATTCAAATATGATGTCTCACTTTCATTAGAAATAACTGCAACAGAACAAATCGTTTTATAAATCCCATACAGTTTTTGGGCAACCTCAACTTGTTCATCTGCTTTTTTATCATAAGCACGATTACTTTCTGCTATCTCTGACAAATAACGTGTTCTGGAAGACGGGATAACAAAAATCTTCTCACTCATTTCATTAGAAATCGTAAACGTTGATTTTAAATTGGCATCCACCTTTTTTACTAAATTATCCATAACTGCTTTATACAGCGTATTCATTCCTGGATCGTTAAACTGAGACGCTATGGTTCCGTAAACCGGTAATTCTTCTTGTGGAATATCCCAAAGGTTATTGTTGCGCATGTACTGTTTTTTTACATCACGTAAAGCATCTAGAGAACCACGCTTATCAAACTTATTAATAGCTACCAAATCGGCAAAATCTAGCATATCAATTTTTTCCAATTGCGTTGCAGCCCCAAATTCTGGTGTCATAACATATAAAGACACATCCGAATGTTCTATAATTTCTGTATCAGATTGTCCAATTCCTGACGTTTCCAAAATAATCAAATCGTACTCGGCTGCTTTTAAAACCTCAACGGCTTCGCTAACATGTTTAGACAATGCTAAATTCGATTGTCGAGTTGCCAAACTTCTCATATATACTCTAGGAGAGTTTATGGAGTTCATTCTGATTCTATCACCTAATAAAGCACCTCCTGTTTTTCTTTTAGAAGGGTCTACAGAAATAATCCCAACTGTTTTTTTAGGAAAATCAATTAAAAACCGCCTAACCAGTTCGTCTACCAAAGACGATTTTCCTGCGCCACCAGTTCCTGTAATCCCTAAAACTGGTGTTTTACAATTTTTATTTTTTGAATGAATTTTGTCTAAAGCATCTTTAGCTATCTCTGGGAAATTTTCAGCAGAAGAAATAATACGAGCAATTGCTTTTGGGCTTTTGCTATTAAGACTTTCAATTTCACTATTTAACTGGTTACCTATTGCAAAATCTGATTGTTTAACTAGATCATTAATCATACCTTGTAATCCCATTTCACGACCATCATCTGGTGAATAAATGCGTGAAATCCCATAATCCATCAATTCCTTTATTTCTGAGGGCAAAATAACACCGCCGCCGCCACCAAAAATTTTAATATGCTCTGCACCTTTTTCTTTTAAAAGATCATACATATATTTAAAATATTCGTTATGACCACCTTGGTATGAAGTTAAACATATAGCATTAACGTCTTCTTGAATAGCCGTATTCACAACCTCTTCAACACTTCTATCATGTCCTAAATGTATCACTTCTACACCTGTAGCTTGAATAATACGCCGCATGATATTTATAGAGGCGTCATGACCATCAAAAAGAGATGCCGCTGTAACTATGCGAACTTTATGTTTTGGCTTATATGGTGTTTGTTGTTTCATTCGTAAAGATTCTTGAATTTTAGTACTGCAATTTACGAAATATTCAAAAAAATAAAGGGTTTACGTTAAATTATCTAAAATTATATTACATATTCCATGTTATGCCATTTTTAAACTAATTTTAGCATCTTAATATCGAGGATTTCATGAATAAAATCACCATTCTAATACACTGTAAAGACCGTTCAAAAATCATAGCGTCTGTCACTAATTTTATTGCTAAAAGAGGCGGTAACATCGTTTATATAGACCAGCATGTTGACAGGGAACAGAATATCTTTTTTATGCGTTTAGAAAGTGAGTTTGCATCTGAGTCTTTTTCTACCGAAACCTTTAAAATTACTTTTAAAAGTGATTTGGCTGATAAGTTTGAAATGAAATGGCGTATTTATTCCTCAGAGAAAAAGCCCAAAATGGCGTTATTTATTTCTAAATACGACCATTGTTTATATGATTTATTAGGACGCTATAATTCTGGCGAGTTAAACTTAGAAATCCCTTTTATAATTAGTAATCATCTTGATTTAAAATCTATTGCTGATAATTTTAAAATTCCTTTTTATCATATCCCTGTTACAAAAAACACTAAAGAAGAGGCCGAAAACAAACAATTGGAGCTTTTAGAAAAACACCAAATTGATTTTATTGTTTTAGCGCGCTACATGCAAATTGTTTCTGGGAAATTAATTGATAAATACACGAATAAGATTATTAATATCCATCATTCTTTTTTACCAGCTTTTGTTGGCGCAAAACCATATCATTCTGCTTATAAACGTGGTGTAAAAATCATTGGTGCTACAAGTCATTATGTTACCGAAGCGTTAGATGCTGGGCCAATTATTGAACAAGATGTTGCTCGTGTAACACATACGCACTCCATTCAAGATTTAATTGCCAAAGGACGTGATTTGGAAAAAATTGTTCTTGCTAATGCTGTTAAATTACATGCCAACAGAAAGGTTATGGTTTACAATAATAAGACCGTTATTTTCTCCTAATATTTCATAAATATTAAAAACATTTCAGATTCCGATTCATTAAGTTTTATAGGCTTTATGACTTTTTTAGCTGCTCGTTTTTTTGTGTTCTCTTAAATTTAAAAGTGACTTTATTTTTTTCCTCGTGTCATAAAAACAGTGGAAAAAATATAACCATTAACTAAATTTTAATTTTATGAAAACAAATTTATTTTTATGCCTTACTTTTTTATTTGGCATTAGTTTTACCCAAGCTCAAAACCTACCCTCTAACCCAGAACCAGGCAAATGTTATGTGAAATGTATAACAAAAGACGAATTTAAAGACGTTGAAGAAACTATTGAAGTATATCCTTCTTATACTAAATTAGAAGTTGTTCCAGCTACATACAAAACCGTTGAAGATCGTGTACTGGTTAAAGAAGCCTCAAAAAAGTATGTTTATGTTCCTGCGGTATATGAGACTGTTGAAGTGTCATACATTAAAAAAGAAGGGAGAAATGATTTAAACATCAATCCTGCTACTTTTGGTTCTAATTCTAGAACTTTTGAAGTTTACCCTGAAACTTCTGGATGGGAGTACAAAGAAACTACTTGTGACTCTCCTAACAAGGAAGATTGTATGGTAGCATGCTTTGTTGGATACCCAGCTCAATTTAGAGATGTAAGCTTTACAACTTTAGCAAAAGATGCTACAGTTAACAATATACCTGTTCAAGAGGTAGGGACATCTTACAATAAACGTGTTATAAAAACACCTGCACGAATGGATGAAATCGAAATTCCTGCACAATATAGCACTATAAAACGTCAAGTAGTTGCGACTCCTGCAACAACAAGAAGTGTAACTGTGCCTTCAAAATCGCAAACAGTAACCAGAACTGTTTTGGCTAAAAAAGGAGGTATTACAACTTGGGAAGAAGTTGATTGTGGATTATTAAATGCTAATGTTTTACCAATATTTTATGAATTAGGAAGTGCTCGTATTACACCTGCTTCTAAGAAAACAATTGACGAAACTTTATTGCCTTTATTAAGCAGCAAGCCTGTAAGCATTGAATTAATGTCACATACTGATGCTAGAGGTAATGATGATTTCAACATGGCCTTATCGCAACAACGTGCCAATTCTGTTGTAAATTATTTGGTTTCTAAAGGTATTTCAAGAAGTCGTTTGTCTGCTAAAGGATATGGTGAATCTAGGTTAGTAAACCGTTGCTCTAATGATATTGAGTGTTCTGAAGCTGAACACCAAAGAAACAGAAGAACTGAATTTAGAGTTTTACAATAAACGTTCCAAATCGAAAAACTATATAGAGGGATCAGTTATAGTTTGATAGTGAAAAGGCATCTTTAAAAAGGTGCCTTTTTTGTTATAATATATTGTGGATAATTCACCATTTTCTTTTCTACTTGAATGCCATAATTATCACTCAAACTAGATACCATTAAATCAAAATACTTATAGTGTACATTCCAGTCATGTATATGCTCATCAATATCATTATTTACTAAAACTATAGGTGTTTTTAATAGGTTAGCCAACTGATAGGTTATTTGATTTAGTGTTACATTATCAGCTTGTATTTCTGAATCGCCAATTAAAAAATGCTGTGTGTCTTTTCCCCAATCAATTTGTTCTGTATCCCAAAAAGTAGATGTTTTAATATCAAAAACTAAAGCTTCTCCATGCACCTCAGTGCTCTTTCCTTTCAATCGTAATGCTTTTAGAATGGTTTCGGTTTTATTGGAATAAGCATCACTACCAAACTTAAATCGCATTTGATATCTTTTATTTAACTCTTCAGAAAGGTTTACCTGGTTTTTAAAGCTATCCATTGTATATGCTAATATATCTTGTAAGCTTCCTTTTAAGTCTAAATAAGATAGGTGTTTAACAACTTGTAATGAACCCGTATTTTCTTTTGCGTTTAATTTAATAATTTCAAAATCTTTTTTTAGACCAACATCTTTTACAACAACAGATTTCTCGTAAGCTTGTACTTTAAACATCTTATTTACTGAAACCTGCTTCTTATTTCTATTTAAAAACCCTACTATTTGATGACCTTTAAAATCAGCGGGATGCCCCTCCCAAAGCTTTTCCCCATCAGCATTATATAAAACACCATGTGGCAAACTTCTAATACTATTGTTTTTAAAAGTTTCACCATCATAATCTATGGCTATAGCTAAATCCGTTTTATGTTTTAAGACAAAACGTTTTACTAAATCTGGATTTTCCTTAGTTAAAGAGAGTACATAAAAATTATTAGAATATTGTTTCTGAAGCGACTCTAAATATTTTGATACATGAATACATGGTTTACACCAGGTAGCCCAAAAATCCACAAAATAAAGTGCATTATCATTTTGCTTTGCAATTGCTGAAGGTTGTATATGTTCTGAAACTTTTATCTGTCCGAAAAAAAACATCGGACACAAAAAACATAATAAACAGAAATGGATTTTATTAATTTTCATAGTAATTTCAATTTACATTAATTCCATAACAATTATTATGCTAAAATAGTATTTTAAAGAAAAAAAGGCTTTAATCTTCAAATAAAGCAAAAGTAATTGTAATTATTAAACATAAAACTTGATAGGATTTAAGAGTAAAATATATCTTTGCCCAAAACATCAAACCCAAAACTATGATACGTAAATTTTTAGCTATTCTCTTGATATTTAATTTAACGGCCTGTGCAGAATTGCAGCAAGTTGTTAATCAATTACCACAAAGCGGTGGTGTTCTTGGAAATGCAGAAATTGCCTCTGGTCTAAGACAAGCCTTAGATTTTGGCATAGATAAACAAGTAACCAAACTCACACAAACCGATGGCTTTTTTAAAAATGAACTGGTTAAGATTTTATTACCTGAAGAATTACGTAAAGTAGACAAAGCTTTAAGGGATATTGGCTTAAACAAATTAGCTGATGAAGGTTTGAAAGTATTAAATAGAGCTGCTGAAGATGCTGTAAAGGAAGCAACTCCAATATTTATTGATGCTGTTAAAGGCATTACGTTTGCCGATGCTAAAAATATTTTAATTGGTAATAATGACGCTGCAACACAGTATTTAACTTCTAAAACACAAACTGCACTTTATGCTAAGTTTAATCCAGTTATTAAAAACTCATTTAGCAAAGTAGGTGCTGATGATATCTGGAACAACTTAATAAATAAATACAACAGCATTCCTTTTACAAACAATGTAAATCCAGATTTAACAGATTATGTAACCGGTGAAGCTTTAAAAGGTGTTTATACTATGATTGCTGTGGAAGAAAATGAAATACGTACAAAACTATCATCAAGAACTACAGATTTGTTAAGGAAAGTTTTTGCTCTACAGGACTAGATATAGCGCCTCTGAAATTTTTAAAACCGAATGGTTATTCATTCGGTTTTTTTATACAATCCATCGAAAGCAACGCTAACATCTTTGTTATTTGTAATCGTTTCCCAATATTGACGCACAGAACCATCATCATTTAAACTCCAAGTTATTTGGTGATAAAACGGCAAACCGTCTTTATTGTTTGCAACACTTGTTTTTAAAATCATTTTATTTCCTTTTCTATGCCCTTTTAAATGCAAGCTTCCACCTTGATTATCTATCCAAATTTGTTCCCATTGTTTGGTGTTATTATTATAAAAATTAGTACTAGTACCTGTATACGTTCCTTTTGCACTTGTCCAGTTTTCACGTAAAAGACAATTATCCTGAATTTTTTCGATAACATTATTACCAGCCAAACTTCCGTCTGGGTTGGTAACGGTCCATGTTCCTATCCAAAAATCAAACTCGCTATGCTTTTCGGTACAGCAATTACAATTGGTTTCTTGTGCATTTACAGAAATGGAAATTACCGTAACCATCATGACTTTAAAAAAGAATTTCATTGGACTAAAATTTTATTGTGGTTCTTAAAATTATTGAATCTTTATAAAAATAATAAAGCAATTAACATAAGATTATCATTACGGAATTTTATAACAAAAAAAGTCACAGTATTTTTTTTTGCTTATCAATAAAAAAATGTATATTTAAGTACTTGTTAATCAAACATTAAATGAATAGATCTGACGAAATAAAAACCCATCAAGACCAACTGAACAAGCGTTACAAAACCCTTGTTGAGCAAGCTTATAATTTTCGTCAAACTGATTCTGCTTTAAGTGATATTTCAGAATACAAAGCCATAAAACTGCTTAACAAGCTTAACCGTTTAAAATACCTTTCCAGAGAGCAATATCAATCTGCTGTATAATTTTTAATAATTCTTTAACGTTTTAACAACATCTAAATGAGGCGATTATACGTACTTTATATATAAAGAAGCACGTTATGAGCCCACATTTTTGTAGAGTTGGCAGAATTAAACCCAACCTAAGTAAATTAATTAGTTTAAAGGAATTAGAAACTAGAATTGCAAACTTTGTAGATGATACTACAAAGGTTGATTATTCTTCTGAAGATTTAAATGCAGCGATTTAAAGTATTTAAACGCTTTTGTAAGTCTTGAACCGTACCAAGAAAATAGTTCTCCATCAACCAATATAATTATTGCGTTTGGATAAAATTCTTGTAATTCTTTTTTATGCATTTTTTTAAACGGAAAAGGTTCTGACGACAACAAAACAACTTCCGTTTTTTTATCAGCCCTTAATTTTGAAAGTTTTATTTCAGGATAGCGTCTTTTATTACCATACACGTTTTTAAACTTATTAAGCTGTAACAAATAATTGATAAACGTATGATTTCCAGCTACCATCCAAGGGTTTTTCCAAATAAAATAAACAACATTTAAACTAGACTTTTCTTTAATAAATACTTTAAAAGCTTTCAATTCACTTTTAATCTCATTTATAATAATTGTAGCTTTATTTTCTTTTTTAAAAATCGCGCCATATTGTTTAATGAGTTCCAAACTATCTTTAAGAGTAAAAACATCTGATACATGAACTTCGCTAATTGCTTTACATGCCTCAACAATCTCCTTCGTGTTTTCTTCTTTATTACAAAGAATAATGTCTGGGTTTAAAGCTTTAATTTTATCCAAATGAATTTGCTTTGTACCACCAACAATAGAAGCATCTGTTTTAATATAATGCGGATGCACACAAAATTTTGTAACGCCAACTATAGCATCCTGTAAACCCAAATCGCAAAGTAATTCGGTTTGACTGGGGACTAAGGAAACTATTCGTTTAGGAATTTCTTTTAAATGGATTTCTCTATGGAGTTGGTCTTGGAGTTTCATTTTGTATGATTGCCACGTTATGTCTCCTTATAATGACATTATTGATTTAAAATCAATTCCATCTCTTTTTGAAGCGCTTCAGATTTTTTAGCTGCAGCTTCTGCGAAATCAGTGTTTTTTGAAGCATAAATAATCCCTCTTGAAGAATTAATAAGTAAACCAACAGCATCAGTCATTCCATATTTACAAACATCTTGCAAGTTTCCACCTTGAGCCCCAACGCCAGGCACTAATAAAAAACCATCTGGAATAATGGCTCTGATATCTGCTAAATACTCTGCTTTTGTAGCACCAACAACATACATTAGGTTTTTAGAGTTTTTCCAAGACTTGGATGTCTCTAACACTTGTTTATAAAGCTCCCTGCCTTCTACTGTTTTTGTTTGAAAATCAAAAGCGCCTTGATTAGATGTTAAAGCCAACATGATGGTATGCTTATCTTTAAAAGCTAAAAACGGCTCAACGGAGTCCTTTCCCATATAAGGAGCAACTGTAACAGAATCAAATGCTAAATCTTCAAAAAAGGCTTTAGCATACATCGTACTTGTGTTACCAATATCTCCACGTTTAGCATCAGCAATTGTAAAAATTTCTGGATGTTTTTCGTTTAAATATGTAATAGTTTTTCCTAAGGCTTTCCACCCCTTTATACCATAAGCTTCATAAAACGCCGTATTGGGTTTGTAAGCCACACAAAGATGATGTGTGGCATCGATTATAGCTTTATTGAAAGCGAATATGGGATCTTCTTCTTTTAAAAGATGTTGTGGAATCTTATTTAAATCGACATCTAACCCTATACATAGAAAGGATTTTTTTTGCTTGATTTGCTGAACGAGTTGGTTTGTTGTCATGCCTCCTTAATCCTCCAAAGGAGGAAACTGTTATTTGATTACTCTTATATTTTTAATTATTACCTTCTAGTAAATTTACATTACAAACCTTAAGTTATGTGACTTTCTTTTTTGAAAGAATCAAAAAATTTTTTTGTTAAATCACATCGTTACTAGCCTTTAACTTTTCGGTGTTTTCAGCCAATTGTAATTCATCTATAATTTTTTGGATATCGCCATTTACAATGTTTGATAAATCGTAAAGTGTCAATCCTATTCTATGATCCGTTACACGCCCTTGCGGATAGTTATAGGTCCTGATTTTAGCACTCCTATCTCCGCTTGTTACCATGGTACCACGCAGGGCTGCATCTTCTTCCATCTTTTTAGCCAATTCTAAATCATATAATCTAGATCGTAATACTTTAAACGCTTTTTCTTTATTTTTATGTTGCGACTTTTGATCTTGACATTGTGCTACCAATCCTGTTGGAACGTGTGTCAAACGCACAGCAGAGTATGTTGTGTTTACAGATTGCCCACCTGGTCCTGAAGAACAGAAAAAATCAATACGGACATCTTTCGGGTTAATTTCCACATCAAACTCCTCAGCTTCTGGGAACACCATAACTGTAGCTGCACTGGTATGTACACGGCCTTGTGTTTCTGTTTGTGGCACACGTTGTACACGATGCACGCCAGCTTCAAATTTTAAAGTTCCATAAACATCTTCTCCTGAAACTTCAAACTGAATTTCTTTAAATCCACCATTAGTCCCTTCGCTGAAATCAACGGTATCAACTCGCCAACCTTTACCTTCACAGTATTTGGTATACATTCTAAACAAATCGCCAGCAAAAATACTAGCCTCATCACCACCTGTTCCTGCACGTAATTCCACTACGGCATTTTTAGAATCTTCAGGGTCTTTAGGAATTAAAAGGACTTTTATTTCTTCTTCTAAGGCAGGAATACCTTCTTTAGCCTCATCATATTGCATTTTAGCCATTTCGACCATTTCGGCATCACTACCATCTGCAATTATCTCTTCAGCTTCAGCTAAATTATTGGTCAATTCTATATATATTTCTCGCTTATCCATAAGAATTCGCAAGTCCTTATATTCTCTATTTAGGGCAACATAACGCTTTTGATCGGTAATAATATCGGGTTGGATAATTAAATCGCTAACCTCATCAAAACGCTGTTTTACTATTTGTAATTTCTCTAACATCTGCCTTTTTTAATTGGAAACCAAAAATACGATAATTTATGAGTTTTTAATGATGACAAAGTATCCTAATATCTGAAAATTAAAAATATTCTTTAAGAAATGGCGTTATTATAGGTACCATGCATCAATTGTTTTCCATGTTCGTTTTTTATAGACCATTTGTTTTATGGTCTTTTGGAATAAATATGTTGCTTTCTTTTTTTAAGCAAGACATTATAACCATACTTATTGTCAAGTTTTTTTTAGTTGTTTTTTTATGGTACTTATTAAATGAAACAGATGCAAAGCAAAAACTTGCTTTTCATAAAAATTTGGGAACTTTAACTTTAAAATTCTTTTTCTATTTGTTTATCATTGACTTGGTTGTAAGTATTCCGTTTCTAATAATCCTTAAAGAGTTTATTTAGTACCAAAACAAAAAGAGGCAATACAATAGACCTCCTCTTAACCAACTAACTTGCTATTAACCACACTTAGAAGAACCGCAATCCTTACAAGTTAAACAGCCTTCTTGATAAATTAAATTTTCAGATTTACAATTACCACATACTTGTCCTTTTGCTTTAGTACCATTGGCTACATAACGTTTTAAAGCACGAACAACACCATTTTTCCATGTGTTTATAGACTCGCTATCTAATTGCAAACTATTAATTAAATCTACAATTTTATCTATTGGCATACCATGGCGTAACGTACTCGAAAATAGCTTAGCGTAGTTCCAAAACTCTGGATTAAACTTATGCGACAAACCTTCTATAGTCGTTTTATAACCTCTTGTGTTTTTATATTGAAAATCGTAACGCGAAGTACCATCTTCATTTCTATTTTTAATAATAAGTCCTTTATTTACCCAACGTGGAATTAAAATACCATCTTCGTCATCAGCTAGACCAGTAAAAATCTCATAAGGCTTATGATCAATCAAACCAATAAACGCAATCCATTTTTCTTTATTATTTTGAAAACGAACCACATCAGCTTCTAAAATCTGTGGACGTTTTTTTGGAAAAGTGGTTAGCAGGTTTTTTGCTTTTTCTTCCTTTTTATAATCATTGGAAATTAAGACACCAGAACGTGAACCATCTCTATAAACCGTAACACCTTTGCATCCGACTTCCCAAGCTTTTAAATATAAATCGCCAACTAAATCTTCCGTAACATCATTAGGAAGGTTTATGGTTACACTAATGGAATGGTCTACCCACTTTTGAATAGCACCTTGCATACTTACCTTGCTTAACCAATCTACATCATTTGAAGTGGCTTTATAATAAGGTGATTTTTGAATTAACTCATCTATTTCACTTTGAGAAAAGTTTTTAGAACTGTCAATACCATTTACTTCCATCCATTGTTTAAAACGATGATGGAACACCACATATTCTTCCCATGAATCCCCTACTTCATCAACAAAATCTACATGCACTTCTTTATCATTAGGATTCACTTTTCTTCTACGTTTATAAACAGGCATAAATACGGGCTCTATTCCAGACGTTGTTTGCGTCATTAAACTCGTGGTTCCTGTTGGTGCAATGGTTAATAAAGCAATATTTCGTCTTCCATGCTCTAACATATCGTAATACAACTTACTATCCGTTTCTTTTAAGCGTTGAATGAAAGGATTGTTCTTTTCTCGTGCGGCATCAAAAATGGAAAAGGCACCACGTTCTTTTGCTAAATTTACTGAAGCCCGGTAGGCTTCAAGCGCTATGGTTTTATGTACTTCTAACGAAAAAGCATTTCCTTTTGCACTTCCATATTGAATACCTAATGCTGCTAACATATCGCCTTCGGCCGTTATACCAACACCTGTTCTACGGCCTTCTTTGGCTTTATGCTGAATTTTAACCCACAAATTACGTTCTGTAGCTTTTAGTTCTTCTTGCTCTGGATCGGCATCAATCTTTTTAATGATGTTATCAATTTTTATAAGCTCTAAATCGATAATATCATCCATTATACGCTGAGCAAATGCAATGTGTTTTTTAAATAATTTAAAGTTAAAACTAGCCTTATCTGTAAAAGGGTTATTTACATAAGAAAACAAATTAATAGCCAATAGTCTACAAGAATCGTAAGGGCATAGCGGTATTTCTCCACATGGATTTGTTGATACGGTTTTATATCCTAAATCGGCATAGCAGTCGGGAACAGATTCATTTATAATAGTATCCCAAAACAAAATTCCAGGTTCTGCGGACTTCCAAGCGTTATGTACTATTTTTTTCCAAAGCGTATTGGCGTCTATAGTTTTAGTAACTTTAGGAGCTCTACTAAAAATAGGATATTTTTGAGTGTAATCAGTCCCGCTTTTAACGGCTTTCATAAAACCATCATCAATTCTAACCGATACATTTGCTCCTGTAACCTTACCTTGCTCTAATTTAGCATTGATAAAATCTTCTGAATCCGGGTGATTAATTGACACCGATAACATGAGCGCACCTCGCCTTCCATCTTGCGCAACTTCTCTTGTGGAATTTGAGTAACGTTCCATAAACGGCACTAATCCTGTAGAGGTTAACGCTGAATTTTTTACAGCCGACCCTTTTGGGCGAATATGTGATAAATCATGACCAACACCTCCTCGACGTTTCATAAGCTGCACTTGCTCTTGGTCTATTTTCATAATTCCGCCATAGGAATCAGAATGCCCATCATTACCTATTACAAAGCAATTGGACAGAGAAGCTATTTGAAATGGATTACCAATACCTGCCATGGGACTTCCTTGTGGTACAATGTATTTAAAATCTTTAATTAAATTAAAAATATCCTCTTCAGATAACGAATTTGCATATTTAGCTTCAACACTTGCTATTGCTTTAGCAATACGTTGATGCATATCATTAGGTGTTAATTCATATATATTTCCTTGAGAATCTTTTAAAGCATATTTATTTAGCCATACTCGAGCGGCTAAATCGTCATTTTTAAAATATTTTAAGGTTGCTTTAAAAGCTTCTTCTTGTGTGTAAGTTTTTAGAGGGTCTTGGGCAAGTTCTGTAGACATTAGTGAATTAAATTTTAGTATGATTAGGTTATTTAATAAAACATAAATAAACTACATATACATAACTTAAAACATGATAAAAGTCATGCAGATCACCAATAAAAACACATAATTAATTAATAATCAATTAACTATGTGTTTATCAACATGAAAAAGTTAACAAATTTTTTAAACAAAATATTACACTACTTATCTAGAAATCTACAGCAAAACCAACTCCTAAAAACTGCTTCCATTGTACTTTTGCTCCTGCTTCATCGAACTCAGTTTCAATCTCTGACGGCTTTGTAGTCTTAACATCATCATCATATCGTATATGCGAACCTAGAGTTGCCCTAACAAAGCTATTAACTTTAAAGTCGAAATCTAATCTCCAATCCAAGTCTACATTTCCAAAATTATTTATATAATCTGAATACAAACTCACTTGATTTTTTACATTAACATTTTCAATTAACTGCATTTCATAACTGTTTGTTACTAAAACTCCAACTTCCTTTCTTACTTTTTTTCCTGGTATAATTATACTTCCTTCGGCATCCAAAACAGCTGGTACAACTCCAAAAGAACCTTTATTAGCTAATTTTTCATCTAAAACAAAAGTGGCTTTTAGTGTTAATGGTGAAAAATAAAAAGACAACTTATCGATATCTTTTCCATATTCCATGCCACCACCAAAAAACAAATATCCAGGAGCCAACAATCTAGAAATAGGCTCCTCTTTATTCGGGTAATTATACCCATTTGTTAGTTGGGTTCTAAAGTTAAGTCGAGCGGAATAAAACCACCTAGATAAACTATCTGGCTTATATCCCATGTTAGAATTTATTTCAAATAAATCATCGGTTTTTCTAAGTTCTCTAGCTTCTTGTTTATTGACACCATATCGAACTTCTATATTATTTTTCCAAACAAAAAACTTGTCTTTATAATCAAGGCTAGACTTTAATCCAAATAAACCAGAAATTGAATTACTACCTCCTGAATTCCAATTTACAAAAGCAACCTCACTTAAATCGACCGAAGCTTTATTTTCCTGAGTCCATTGCGGCCCAATATATTCTTGTTTATCCTCTTTTATAAAAAGTGAATCGGGTTGCGCATAAGTAAAACTAAAGGATAAGCAAACTAGAAGTAATAGAATATTTTTCATGGTTGTGTTAGGTTATTTCTTAAATTTCACTTTATCAAAAATCATTCCATTTTGATAAAATAAAATCATTTAATAACTAAACTCACCAAACTCAGATTTTATTGTAAGCTTTTTTGTTTTGGAAGCTTCTACTCTACCTATAATTTTAGCATCTACATTAAAAGATTTAGATATTTCGATAATATCATTAGCAACTTCTGGAGTTACATATAACTCCATTCTATGCCCGCAATTAAATACTTGATACATTTCTTTCCAATCCGTTTTTGATTGTTCTTGTATAAGCTTAAACAATGGCGGTATTGGAAACATATTATCTTTTACTATATGAAATTGATCAACAAAATGAAGGATTTTTGTTTGTGCTCCACCTGAGCAATGTACCATACCGTGAATGGAATCACTATTATATTTTGATACTATTTTTTTTATGATTGGCGCATAGGTTCGTGTTGGAGATAAGACTAATTTACCAGCATCTATTGGCGAATCTTCAACAGTGTCCGTTAATTTAACTCCTCCAGAATATACTAATTCTTCTGGTACTAAGGCATCAAAGCTCTCGGGGTATTTTCCTGCTAAATACTTACTAAATACATCGTGACGTGCAGATGTTAAACCATTACTGCCCATACCTCCATTATAGCTTTTCTCGTAAGTAGCTTGTCCAAAAGATTCCAACCCAACAATAACATCACCAGCTTTTATATTGGCATTATCTATAACGTCACTACGCTTCATTCTTGCAGTTACTGTAGAGTCTACAATTATGGTTCTAACCAAATCGCCAACATCAGCAGTTTCCCCACCTGTTGAATGTATGGTTACTCCAAAAGATTTTAAATCTTCAAGTAATTCTTCGGTACCATTAATAATAGTGGATAAAACTTCTCCTGGTATTAGATTCTTGTTTCTTCCTATAGTAGACGATAACATAATATTATCTGTGGCACCTACACACAACAAATCATCAATATTCATGATTAAAGCATCTTGTGCAATACCTTTCCAAACTGAAACATCGCCAGTTTCTTTCCAATACATATAGGCTAAAGACGATTTTGTTCCTGCTCCATCGGCATGCATAATCAAGCAATAATCATCATCATTGGTTAAATAATCAGGAACTATTTTGCAAAATGCTTTTGGGAATAATCCTTTATCAATGTTTTTGATGGCATTGTGAACATCTTCTTTAGATGCCGATACACCACGTTGTGCGTAGCGTTTTGAAACTTCTTGACTCATAATGTTGTATTGTGATGCAAAGAAAAGGAATATTTTAAAAATTAATAGTCTTTAATAGAAATATGAAAAATGTTTTATTAACCGTTTTTTAACCATATGGTGATAATGCCATGTTTTATTTTATGGACAAGTTAAAAATCTTGATTATTCTTTTAAGAAAATTAACTACTCAATAGCTTTAATAACAAATTGGGGTTAGGACAGTTCTCTTTAAAAAATTTCAAATCTTGTTTGCCACAAACGCCAGGGTAATCTCCCTTAAAACCTTGTATGTTTTTAATAATTTGAAAATGCAAATGTGGCGGGTAATCGCCATTTACAGAAGTATTACCTAATGTTGCTATTATATCTGCTTGCTTAAAAGACTGGCCTATTCTTAAATCTTGAATAGATAACAAACTTAGATGTCCGTAAAGTGTAAAGAACTCAATCCCCGAAATTTGGTGTTTCAGAATCATGGTTGGACCATAATCACCATAATTCGTATTGTTTTGAAAGCTATGAACAATACCATTTATTGGTGCATAAATAGGTGTTTCGACATCGCACCATAGATCTATTCCTAAATGAATATTACGTTCTTCTTGTACTTTATTATTAAAATGATGACTTCGTTTGTAAATGCTTCTAGTTTCTAAATAACCTCCAAAAGCAACTCTGGCATTTTGTTTTCTTATATGTTGGTTTACAAAATTTCCAAGTTTGGCTGATGAGGATATATCAACAGCATTAAGCTCTTGATTAGTTTCCGATAAATCAATGGACACATATTTTGATTTTGGAACAAACGCATCCAAAACATGCAATGAATCTGAACTTATACTATTTATGAATTTTGAAAAATCATTGGAATGCATAGCTTCAAAAGTAAGAAACTTTATGATATCCATCAACGAACTCTGAGCTGCAATGGCAATACTATTTGTTTATAAGATTTAAGTTTTTACTATTTTCTTGCTAATTTTACTAAGTAACAACTTCACCGTACAAATCGAAATCTTCAGCTTCTATAATTTTTACACTTGTATATTCGCCTGTTTTTAAATACGTTTTGGTAGCATCAATTAAAACCTCATTATCCACATCTGGCGAATCAAATTCGGTACGTCCTATAAAATAATTACCTTCTTTTCTATCGATAACCACTTTAAACTCTTGTCCTATTTTTTGTTGATTCAATTCCCAAGAAATCTGTGATTGAATTTCCATGATTTGGTTTGCTCTATCAATTTTTACATCTTCAGGAACATCATCTTCCAAATTATAAGCATGTGTATTTTCTTCATGACTATAAGTGAAACAGCCTAAACGCTCAAAACGCATGTCGGAAACCCATTGTTTTAATTCTTGAAAATTTTCTTCAGTTTCTCCAGGATAACCAACTATTAATGTTGTTCGAATGGTCATTTCTGGAACAGCCTCTCTAAACTGGCTAATTAATTTTGTTGTCTTTTCTTTGGTTGTTCCACGACGCATACTTTTCAGAATGTCATCTGAAATATGCTGCAACGGAATATCTAAATAATTACAAATTTTAGGTTCGCGATTCATGACATCCAATACATCCAACGGAAACCCAGTCGGAAAGGCATAATGCAAACGAATCCACTCTACGCCATCCACTTTTACCAAAGCTTCAAGGAGTTCAGCCAGATTTCTTTTTTTATATAAATCAAGGCCATAATAGGTTAAATCTTGTGCAATTAAAATGAGTTCTTTAACACCTTTATTTGCTAGCTTTTCAGCCTCAATAACTAGCTCTTCAATAGGGGTGCTTTTATGTTTTCCTCGCATTAAAGGAATGGCACAAAATGAACAAGGTCTGTCACAGCCTTCTGCAATTTTTAAATACGCATAATTTTTTGGTGTTGTTGTTAAACGCTCTCCAATCAATTCATGTTTATAATCGGCACCCAACGCTTTTAATAATCCTGGTAATTCTGTTGTACCAAAATACTCATCGACATTCGGTATTTCTTTAACCAAATCTGGCTTGTAACGTTCACTTAAACAACCCGTTACAAAAACCTTATCGACATCGCCTTCTTGCTTTTTTTGTACATATTCTAGAATAGTATTTACACTTTCTTCTTTGGCATTATTTATAAAGCCACAGGTATTAATGACTACAATGTTACCTTCTTCTTCATGTACTACATCTTTTCCACTAGCTTTTAATTGCCCCATAAGCACTTCACTATCGTAAACGTTTTTACTACAGCCAAGGGTTACCACATTAATCTTGTTTTTTTTGAGTGTTTTTGTGCGCATACCATCTATAAATCAGGGCGCAAAGATACGTAATGATTTACGATTGACGGTTTTTGATTGACGATTTTACTATTTATAGCAATTAAATAACAAAACCATTATAGAGACTCAAGATTGCCATTAGGTTCTATCTTTAAAAGGAACTATAACTCCTTTTTCCAGATAGTTTTTTAAACCATTTAATAGCATGGCCCAACAAAAGGATGACTGTTTAAAATGATGATTTTTTTCTTGCCAATTTTGGTGACTAAACTTAAGTAAAGTATTATTATTTTTGGTTTTTAAGTCAAAACCAAATGTTGTAGAGTTCCAATCTTTATCAGATTTGGTCATTTTAAAATGAATGGATTTGTTCGGTTCTATTTTAGAAACTTTACAGAACCAATTATAGTCATCTGTAAAATTCAAATTATATTCTATACCTAATTCAGGTATTCCAGAAGATTTTAACGTCCACCAATTATCAAGATGCTTGGGTTGTGATACGGCATCAAAAATAGCTTTTAGCGATGCTTTTATTATGAGATTATGGTAGATATTGTAATTCATGACCTAATCAATTTACAAATTATTATTGAAATTTTAGTAAACATCATGAAACACCCTCCCGATAGCTATCGGGATTTATGAGAATGTAAAGGCAAGCTATTTAAAAAATGAATCTACAAACTCGTACTTATTAAATACTTGTAAATCTTCAATACCTTCACCTACTCCAATATACTTTACAGGAATTTTAAACTGATCAGAAATACCAATAACCACACCACCTTTAGCCGTTCCATCTAATTTAGTAACTGCCAATGAAGTAACCTCAGTAGCTGCCGTAAATTGTTTAGCTTGCTCAAAGGCATTTTGACCTGTAGATCCATCTAAAACCAATAATACATCATGTGGCGCATCTCCAACTACTTTTTGCATCACTCGTTTTACTTTGGTGAGTTCGTTCATTAAATTCACCTTGTTATGTAAACGTCCTGCGGTATCTATAATAATAACATCGGCATCTTGATTTACACCAGATTCTAAAGCGTCAAATGCAACTGAAGCGGGGTCGCTCCCCATATCTTGTCTAACCATGGGCACATCTACCCGATCAGCCCAAACTTGTAGTTGGTCTATAGCGGCAGCTCTAAAGGTATCGGCTGCACCTAATACAACTTTTAAACCTTGCTTTTTAAATTGATAAGCTAGTTTCCCAATGGTGGTGGTTTTTCCAACACCATTCACGCCTACGACCATTACTACATATGGTGTTTTATTTCCATTTTCTTGTTTTGGTAATTCAGGAATGGTATATTCGGTTTCTTCACCCGAGTTGGTCTCACTCAACAAACCAGCAATTTCTTCACGGAGAATTACATTAAGCTCATCGGTTCCTAAATATTTATCTTTTGAAACACGTTCTTCAATGCGCTCAATAACTTTTAGGGTTGTGTTTACTCCAACATCACTGGATACTAAAACCTCTTCAAGATTATCTAAAACATCATCATCTACTTTAGATTTTCCTGCAACTGCTTTGCTTAGTTTACCTAAAAAGCTTGTTTTGGTTTTTTCTAATCCTTTATCTAGGGTTTCCTTTTTTTCTGAAGAAAATATTTTTTTAAAAAAACTCATTAAAAATGTTTATTTGTTTGTCGTTTATTTATTGTAGAGCAACCATTGAAGGTTTTGACCATAGTGGAAACTCTAAATCTATCTTAGTCAATTTTCTTACCACATTTAATTTACTGCTATTATGGCAGAAAACAACTCAAAGATAAAAATAAAAAAGCTGCTTTCTCTAAAGAAAGCAGCTTATAATATCTTGAAACGAAACCTTTTATTTATTTAAAAAGTCGTTAACTTGTTCTGGACTCATAATAGATTCAACAAACATGTAAGCTCCTGTTTTAGGCGACTTCACCATTTTTATTGCTTTTGTTAATCTTTTAGATCCTGTTTGTAATGATGCTACTGATTTTTTTGCCATGATCTATTTTTTTACTTGATTTCTTTATGAACTGTCATACGCTTAAGAATTGGATTAAATTTTTTAATCTGCATTCTATCTGGCGTGTTTTTTTTGTTTTTTGTAGTAATGTACCTTGAAGTTCCTGGTTGCCCAGACTCCTTGTGCTCTGTACACTCTAAAATTACTTGTATTCTGTTGCCTTTCTTTGCCATGTCTTATTTATTATTAAATACAGCTATTATTTTAAAAATCCTTTAGATTTCGCCTCTTTAATTGCTGCAGAAATACCTATTTTGTTAATTGTCTTTAAAGCAGATGTTGAAACCTTTAAAGTTATCCAGCTATCTTCCTCTGGAATGTAAAAACGTTTCTTTACCAAATTCGCATGAAACTTGCGTTTAGTTCTGTTCATTGCATGGGACACATTGTTCCCAACCATTGCCTTCTTTCCTGTAAGTTCACAAACTCTTGACATTCTATATAACTTTAAATTCTTTGTTGCTTAAAATCGAGGTGCAAATATACAAATTCTTTATATTATGCCAACCTAATTTTTATCAATTTTTAAAAATTTCTTTTAGGAACATTTCTAAAGCTTTATTTACTGCTTTATTTATCACTTTTACTCGTGAATTTCCAAAGTTAAATTCTTGTGAATAGACCTCTTTTTTTGTAGCAATGGCAATAAAAACGGTTCCAACTTCAGCATCGGAATCTCCTTTTTTTGGTCCTGCATTTCCAGTAGTTGCTATAGCAAAATCAGATTGAAATAATTTTAGTGCATTTTGAGCCATAGACTCTGCTACCTGAGAACTTACTACAGAATATGTATCAATATCCGTTTTTGATACTTTAAGAACATTCATTTTAGACGCCGTAGAATAGGTAACAATACCGCCTTTAAAATACAATGAAGCTCCAGAATTTATCGTAAAACGCTCTGCTACTGTTCCTCCGGTACAACTTTCGGCAATGGCTAGTGTTTTTCCTAATTTTGTAAGTTGTTTTGCTATAACAATTTCAACAGAACCCTCTTCATCTTCAAAACCAGCAAATTCATCCTTTATTAATGGGAGGACTTTGTCTATTTGTTCCTGAACCTCTTTTTTTAATAGGTGTTCATCAAACCCTTTTGTAGATAAGCGTAATCGCATTTTACCTAAGTTGGGTAAATAAGCCAGCTTGATATGATTTGGCAAGGCATCTTCCCATGCTTCTACTCTAGCCGCCAAGGCACTTTCACCCAATCCATAAACCAATAAGGTTTTATGTAATATATAAGGACAGTGGTATTTATCTTTTAATTTCGGCAGAACCTTGTACTCAATCAATGCTTGCATTTCATATGGAACACCAGGGAGTGAGATAAAAACTTTATTACCTTTTTCCATCCACATTCCAGGAGCAGTTCCTAATTTATTCATTAGTACTGTTGCTTTTGAAGGGACTAAAGCTTGATCTTTATTGACTTGTAAAAGCTCTGTTCTTACATGTTGTTTCCAAATAGTTTCTATATTATTAAGAACAGATTCATCTTTAACTAAGGTGTCATTAAAATATTCTGCAATTGTTCGCTTTGTAATATCATCTTTGGTAGGCCCTAGTCCTCCTGTAAGGATAATAATATCTGCATTATCTTCTGCTTCATTTAAAGCTTTTAGTATATGTGCTTTGTTATCTTGAACTGAAGTGATTTGATAAACCGATACGCCTATTTTATTGAGTTGCTTTGCAACAAACGCTGAATTTGTATCTATGACTTGACCAATAAGAAGTTCATCGCCAATAGTAATTATTTCGGCTAGCATTACAAATTAAAGTCTGATTTCATTTCTGCTACAGCATTATCCACAGCCGAAAGAACAATATCTAACTGATTCGTTACATCGACACCTGTTTGGGAAAACTTACCCCAGTCTTGCAATTCAATTAATGTATCCAACACGCCTAGTTCAAATAAATCTATGGTAGGTTTCATTTTATGAGCTGCCTGATAGGCTTCGTGATAATTAACTTCTGCTACTGCTTTTTTTAATCGTTCGGCATCTACAGGCACTTCTTCTAAAAAAGCTTCGGCCAGTGTAGCTATAAAATCCTCATCGTTATCTGCCAATTCACGTACTCTGTATAGTTTGTAATGTTGTTCCATTTATTTTACTGTTATTGAAAACATTTCTTTGTTTTCTATGTATCCTTTTAACTTGTCATTTGCAAATACTTTGCCAACTCCTGCTGGTGTGCCTGTAAATATAATATCTCCAATCTTTAAAGTGAAATATTTTGACACATATTCTATTAATTCATCAATTTTCCATAGCATGTGGCTTGTATTTCCAGATTGTACAATATCATCGTTCTTTTTTAAGGAAAATTCAATATTGTTTACATCTAATACCTCCTTTTTAGATATCCAATGACCAATAACAGCAGCACCATCAAAGGATTTTGCTTTTTCCCAAGGCAAACCTTTTTGCTTTAAATGACTTTGTAAATCGCGAGCAGTAAAGTCTATACCCAGACCAATTTCATTGTAATATTTATGGGCGAACTTTTTATCGATGTATTTACCAACGCGATTAATTTTAACCAAAATTTCCACCTCATGATGTACATCATCTGAAAAATCAGGAATAAAAAAGGGCTGTTTTTTAAGAAGAATTGCCGTATCTGGCTTTAAAAAAACAACAGGGTCTGATGGTTTCTCGTTTTCTAATTCTTTAATATGTTCGGTGTAATTTCGTCCGATGCAAATCAGTTTCATGACTAGTCGTTAGGTTTTTAAATAACTCGATCTTAAATACTAACCCAATTTATTATTAAAACTCCTAAGTTTAATAGCGGTTAATACCTTTTTTGTGTAAAGTGGAAAATCTGCATTAAGCAACCACCCGAAATAACCGGGTTCTTTTTCTAAAACATCTGTCACTAATTTTCCTTTATGCTTTCCAAATGAAAAACACTCCTCACCGTTTTTATTATAAGAAATAAATCCTGCAAAATCTGCAAATTTTCTACGAGAACTAAATTCCGCTAAAAACTTGGTATCGTTTTCTAATTCGTCATATTTTTCTAATTGCGCCTTTAAAACTTGATATGTTGCATTAGTATCTGCTTCTGCACTATGGGCACCATCTAAATTTTTATCGCAATAAAACTTATATGCTGCACTTAATGTACGTTGTTCCATTTTGTGAAAAATAGTTTGTACATCCACAGCTAAACGGTTTTTCATATCGAAATCAATATCGGCTCGTAACATTTCTTCTGCTAATAACGGAATATCAAATCGGTTTGAATTAAACCCACCTAAATCTGAATCCTTGATCATGTTAAAGATTTCTTTAGCCAACGCTTTAAAAGTGGGTTCGTTTGCCACTTTTTCGTTAGTAATACCATGAATTGCAACAACCTCTTTAGGTATAGTCATTTCTGGGTTTACCAGCCATGTTTTGCTTTCTTCTGTTCCGTTTGGATAAACTTTTAAAATCGAGATTTCAACAATACGGTCGTTGGTTATATTGATTCCTGTTGTTTCTAAGTCGAAAAAACAGATAGGTTTAGTTAAGTTTAAATCCATTAGTTTTAATTATTTTTAGCTAGATGTTGTACAAAAATAAAAAAACCTAACCGTTTTAAGGTTAGGTTTTCTTTTTGTTTATATATTCATTTTATATTTCTCTATTTACATCCCAAGCTTCCAGATAATCGGCAACTGCTTTTACAAACTGACCGCCTAAAGCGCCATTTACAACACGGTGATCGTAAGAATGTGATAAAAACATTTTGTAACGTATCCCAATAAAATCACCTTCGGGAGTTTCAATTACTGCTGGCACTTTCCTAATGGCTCCTAGAGCCAAAATACCAACTTGAGGCTGATTAATTATAGGTGTTCCCATAATACTACCAAAAGTACCAACATTAGTAACCGTATATGTACCGCCTTGAGTATCGTCTGGTTTTAGTTTACCAATTCTAGCACGATTTGCCAAATCATTCACTTGTTTGGTCATACCAACCAAATTAAGTTGATCTGCATTTTTTATAACTGGCACAATTAAATTACCATCTGGTAAAGCTGCTGCCATACCTATATTTATATTTTTCTTTTTTACAATGGTATCACCTTGAAGAGAAATATTCATCATTGGGAAATCCCGCAATGCTTTAGCAATAGTTTCCATAAAAATGGGTGTAAATGTTAGGTTTTCACCTTCGCGTTTCATAAACCCATCTTTAACTTTCTTTCTCCAATTCCAAATACTAGTAACATCTGCTTCTATAAAACTTTGCACATGTGCCGAAGTTTGAACAGACTCAACCATATGATGCGCAATAAGCTTGCCCATTCTGGTCATTTCTATAATCTCATCTTCTCCACTAGAAACAACTGGAGATTGCTGTACGGCTTTTGGTTTTTCAACAGCCTTAGTTGGAGCTATTGATTGTTCAACTTTTACTGCAACTGGTTTTTGATCTTTTTCTCTATTTTTAATATAATCTAAAATATCATTTTTAGTAACTCTTGCATCTTTTCCTGAACCAACTATGGCATCTAAGGCTGCTTGCGAAACACCTTCTGCCTTAGCTATGTTTTTTACTAGTGGTGAATAAAAACGGTTACCACTAGAAGTAACAGGCGCCACACTTTCTTTAGCAGCAACAACTGTTTGAGTAATTTGCTCAACAACTTCTTCTTGAACTTCTTCTTTAGATTCGCTAGAAGTTTCAGCATTCAAATTATCATTATCGCCTTCCGTTTCAATAATGGCTAAAACTTGTCCCACTTGAACAACATCATCCACATTGAAAAACTTTTCAATTAAAACACCATCAACCTCACTAGGCACCTCACTATCAACCTTGTCTGTAGCTATTTCCAATACAGGTTCATCTAGCTCAATAGTATCTCCAACTTCTTTTAACCATGACGTTATAGTTGCTTCCGCAACGCTTTCTCCCATTTTTGGTAACACAAGCTCAAATTTTGCCATATTAATAATGTAATGATTGTTTTTTAATTTTATTTTGCAAAATTAATAAAATAACATCAATTTTATTAAATTATACACAAAAACTATTCAAAAAGAATTACTTCTCCTTGTTTAAATCCGTTATCACTACCTATAATAAAATTTGCCTTATTTGGTAGTATCTTATACGTTAACGCTTCCTCTTTATTAAGTTGTTCTAGTGTATCAATAATTTTCTTATAGCTCATAACATTAGCATCAAAAATAATTTCAGAATTTGGTTTAACAGATTCTAACTCCATTTTCAAAATGACTTTTTTAGAAAGCATGGACTCTAATTTATTATTATTTTTATTTGAAACAAAAATATATTCCGAAATATTTTTAACTTTTACTTTACGAATTCGCCTAAAAATATAAGCTAATTTTATTCCTAGCCAAACAAACATATCAAATAGCAAATTTTGTTTAAAATGCTTTTCGTAAAATATTTGCATGGCACCAAAAAAACGACGTGCATAAAAACGGTCCTTTAATGTACTTTCGCCTTTGTAGTGAATAATAGAAGTTCCTCCAAAATAGTAATTTTCATATCCTGCTTTTAATACTTTATAAGACAAATCTATATCTTCACCATACATAAAATAATCTTCGTCGAAACCACAAACTTCATCAAAAATATTTTTTTTGATGAGCATAAATGCCCCAACTAAAATATCAACTTTTCCACTTTCATCTTTAGATAAATGATTTGCATAATAGTGCTTGGGGTATCCAAATATTTTTTTAAATGCGACATTTACCGTCGGAATATTACGCTTGCTTTCTGGTAAAAACAATCCATTGCCGTTTATTATTTTACAACCGATTATACCAAGGTTTTCTTTGTTTTTCGAAAATTCAAAAAGTTTTAAAAAGGTATCTTCAGCTATTACAGTATCGGGGTTTAAAATACACAAATACTCGCCTTTTGCTTGTAAAACACCTATATTATTACCTTTTGAAAATCCATGATTTTCTTTATTTTCTATGAGTTTTACTTTTGGAAATAACGCTTTTACCATTTGGCAACTGCCATCTTTAGAATTATTGTCTATTACAATAATTTCTGCATCTAATTTAGAAATGGCTGCTTCAACACTTCTTAAGCAAAGTTCTAAAAAGTAGTGTACATTATAATTTAAAATAATTACTGAGAGCTTCAAATCTATTATTTTAAAGTTTCATAGAAGTTTCAAACGGAATTCTATTAACAATACTTCTTCCCAAGGTTATTTCATCTGCATATTCTAATTCATCACCAACCGAAATTCCTCTTGCAATAGTTGAAGTAAAAACTTTATAGTCCTGAATTTGTTTGAATATATAAAAATTGGTAGTATCACCTTCCATAGTTGAACTCAACGCAAAAATGAGTTCCTTTATTGTACCTTGTTTAACTTTTGCTACCAAAGTTTCAATATTTAAATCGTGAGGTCCAATACCATCCATAGGCGAAATTTTACCTCCTAAAACATGATACAGCCCTTTAAAAGAACTTGTGTTTTCAATGGCCATAACATCTCTAACATCTTCTACAACACAAATAATATGTTCTTTTCTGTTTGGGTTTGAACAGATTTCACAAAGCTCCACATCACTAATATTGTGACATGATTTACAGAATTTCACATCTTTGCGCATGGCTTGCAAAGCTTCAGATAAAGCTATAGTTTGCTCCTTAGGCTGTCGTAACATGTGTAAAACCAAACGAAGCGCCGTGCGTTTACCTATACCTGGCAATTGCGACATTTCATTTACAGCACGCTCTAACAATTTTGATGAAAATTCCATAGTTTGCGAATTTACAATTTATTATGAAAAATGCTTTTATATATTGAACTCATTTAAAAAATATACTAAAGATGTATAGATATTGTATACTTTTTTTAAGCATCAGAGATTAACTTAAAAATACTTAATATTGTTAATCATTAATTAATCACGAATTTCATGTCACCAACTACCATAATAATTCTTATTGCTACCTACTTTGCCACGCTAATCTTGATTTCATATTTTACTGGAAAAGAAGATAGTAATGATGCTTTTTTTAAAGCCAACAAATCTGCGCCTTGGTATTTGGTTGCTTTTGGAATGATTGGCGCATCACTTTCTGGTGTAACATTTATTTCTGTTCCTGGTGCGGTTGAAACAAAGCAATTTGGATATCTACAAGTGGTTTTTGGTTACTTTTTTGGGTATTTAGTCATTGCCTACGTATTGCTTCCTATTTATTACAAACTCAATTTAACATCTATTTACACTTATTTAAGAGATAGATTTGGCAATGTTAGTTACAAAACTGGGTCTGTTGCTTTTTTAATTTCTAGGGTTATTGGTGCAGCTTTCAGATTGTTTTTGGTTGCCAAAGTATTACAGCTTTTAATATTTGACCAATACCATATCCCATTTACAGTTACCGTAATCATCACAATTGCTCTTATTTGGCTTTATACGTTTAAAGGCGGGATTAAAACCATCATATTTACAGATACTTTACAAACGCTTTTTATGCTTATTTCGGTAGTTGTTACTATTGCATTTTTAGCTTCTGCTTTAGACTTAAATGGTATTTCTGAAATATATACCAATGTAAAAGAAAACACAATGAGTAAAGTCTTTTTCTTTGATGATGTTAATGATGCTCAATATTTTATCAAGAGCTTTCTTGCTGGCATGTTTATTACCATTACCATGACAGGCTTAGACCAAGATATGATGCAAAAAAACCTGACCTGCAAAAACTTAAAAGAAGCTCAAAAAAACATGATTTCTTTTAGTGTGGTTTTAGTTTTTGTAAATGTTTTATTTTTAGTTTTAGGATTATTATTGACCCAATATGCAAACCAACATGGTATTACTGCTAAGAAAGATGATTTATTCCCAACCATAGCCATGCTACCTGAAATTGGTATTATGACTTCGGCCTTCTTTTTACTTGGTTTAATTGCTGCAGCATATTCTAGTGCTGATTCTGCTTTAACGTCATTGACCACTTCATTTTGTATTGATATTATTGAATTGGATAAAAAACCAAAAGAATCTCAAAAACGAGTTAGAAAACGCACTCATATTTTCATTAGCTTATTATTAGTTGTTGTGATTGTTATGTTTGATGCTATTTTTAAAGATGTTTCCGTGATATGGGAATTGTTTAAAGCCGCAGGTTACACCTATGGTCCGTTATTAGGTTTATTTGCGTTTGGAATATTTACAAAAACCCAATTAAAGGATAAATATGTTTGGATAATTGCCATTATAGCTCCAATCGTTTCCTATGTTATCAATTTGTATTCTGTTGATTTATTAAACGGCTATCAAATAGGGTTTGAAATATTAATCATAAACGGCATTTTAACCTTTTTAGGTTTAATATTGATTCGTAGAAAGTAACACTAATGTACAGGCAGCTTCAAAAGCAATATTATTTTCTTTTAAAATACTATAGAATTCAGGGTTTTCAGTTCCTGGATTAAAAATCACACGCTCTGGGTGTAACGAAACTATATAATCATAATAGTCCTTTTGCCGTTTAGGGTTTAAGTATAATGTTACCGTATGTATATCTTTATAAGGTAACAATTCAGTATTAATTTCTATTTCTGAAACCATTCCTTTTTTCATACCAAAAGCTACAACTTCATTTTTATTAGCTACTAATCTTTGAACGGCATAATTAGAATACCTGTTGGTTTTTAAAGATGCCCCTAGCACCAATGTTTTCTTATTCATATGTTAAAAAAAAGTTAATACTAAAAAATACAGTAACAGAAATCAAAACTAGGCGTCTACAATATACATCAATTAATCAATCAAAAAACGAAATCAAATCAAATGAAAAGACTACTCTTTTTGTGCTTTCTGTTATTATCAATATCTGTAAAAGCACATACTACAGACCCCAAAACAAACGCAGACAAAACCGGTTCAATATCAGGAAAAGTATTAGACGCAGAATTAAAGCAGCCCTTACCTTATGTAAATGTTATTATAAAAAATACATCTGGCGAAACATTAACTGGCGGTATTACACTAGACAATGGTACTTTTGAAATCAAAAAAATTACCGAAGGCAATATTATTGTAAGTGTTCAATATATTGGCTATAAAACTTATAATAAAAATGTTAATATTGGCAAAGGAAACTACAAGGTTAACCTTGGAAATATTTTTTTAGAAGAGGAAGCTGAAGGTTTAGATGCTGTTACCGTTGTGGCAGAAGTATCTACAATCCAACAAAAAGTAGATCGAAAAATTATAAATGTCGGAAAAGATTTAGCGGCATTAGGGTCGGCATCAGAGTTAATGACTGCTGTACCTTCAGTAAGTGTCGATGCGCAAACTGGCGATATTAGTTTACGTGGGAATCAAAACGTAAGGGTTATGGTAGACGGAAAATTTTCAAACATTCCTACAGCCCAATTATTGCGGCAAATACCTTCAACATCCATAAAACAAATTGAATTGATTACCAATCCATCAGCAAAGTATAATCCTGAAGGTATGAGTGGAATCATTAATATTGTTCTTCATAAAAATACCAGGGTTGGTTTTAACGGCAACTTTAATGTTGGAATAAGACACCAAAAAGAAGCTAAATTTAATAGCTCTATAGATATGAACTATAGAAATGGAAAATTTAACCTTTATGGAAACTATGGAAATAACATATTTAAAAATCAAAATAATGGACTCATAACGCAAATAGAAAATAATTCATTTCAAACCATTAGTTTATTAGATAATAATAAATCCCATCTTTATAAACTAGGCATTGATGTTTATTTAAATGACAAAAACACCATTTCAGTTTTTACAAATCAGAATGTATTTGATGGAAAAACTTTAAATAAATCAGACTTTATTTTTAATGAGAATATGTCTAATAATCAATTTCAAACAACTGATTTTATAAATGACAATAATTCAGCTCAATACAATTTTGATTATAAACTAGATTTTGACAAAGAAGGCCATAATATAGAATTAGAAATTGATCATAATATTTTTGACAACACCATTGAAACAGACAATGTCTTAAGAGGAATAAACATTAGACCCAGTTATCTAGAGCTCACAAATACAGACAGGAACAATACAACCATTAATTTAGATTATATAAATCCATTATCAGACAAATCTAAATTGGAAGTTGGATTGCAAGCAAGATTATTTAATAATGAAATTATTTATGAATCTGATGGACGCGTAAGAAATGAAAGTGGAAACTACATTCCTACTCTAACTGATTATAATTACGAAAGAAACATCTATTCTGCATATGCCAGTTACTCAAAAAAGTTCGAAAAATGGACTTACCAAATAGGTCTTAGAGCAGAAAGCGTAAATGTTGATGCCATTGCTAACGAAACAGACTTGTCAACTAATTTAGAAACCATTATTCCGTTTAATAATGACTATTTTCAAGTCTATCCATCGGTGTTCTTTACATATTCTCCTTCCGAAAAAAACTCATATCAATTAAGTTATAGTAGAAGAGTTGATAGACCAGGTATTGGACAAGTAAACCCTATTCCTGAATGGAATACGCCGCTTGTATCTAATTTTGGAAACCAAGAACTAGAGCCTCAATTTACAAACTCCTTAGAGGTTAATTATACAAGAAACCTTAAAAAAGGAAGCATTACTGGTGGTGTATTTTACAGAATCATTGAAGATGAAATTAATAGAGCAGTATTTGTCGACAAGTCCGATTTAACATCAAATAGAATTATATTAACCTTTGATAATTTTGAAAACACTTCAGCTTATGGATTTGAATTATCAAGTAATTATAGGCCAACAAAATGGTGGAGTTTAAATGCTAGTTTCGATTTATATTCACAAACACAAAAAGGTATTGCAGAACGTATAGACCCAACATTGGCAAACCCAACAGTAAATGATATTATTTCTGAAACCCTTGAAGTAGACAATATTATTTGGAATTTTAGAGTATTTAATAATTTAAAAGTCAGCAAGAAATTAACCTTTACCGCATTTGCCATGTACCGCGGAAAAAATACTGGACTAAATTTTGAAATGGATCCCATGTATTTTGTAAATCTAGGCGCTAGATATTCTTTCTTGGAAGATAACAGAGCAACATTTAGCTTAAACTTTAACGACGTTTTTGATACGCAAAGAATTGCCGTTGTAAGCGAAAGACCTTATTTGCAAACTGCCAAGTTTTTTCCAGAGTTTAGAACCGTTTCGGCAAATCTTTCCTATAGATTTGGTGATGGAAAATTCCGTGCTAAATCACGTAAACGTAGAGACAACAATGAAAAATCTGCTGGTGGCGGATTCTAAAACAAAATTAATAGCCTGCATAATAGTTGATGGTTAGTGTTACTGTATGGCTATTAACAAGAAACCCCAAAACATGCGTGTTTTGGGGTTTTGTTCTTTAAAAAACAAGATATATTTAAAAAATATGTTAAATTTTTATTTATTACATAATAAAAATAATAACTTAACGTTTAATGTAGTATACAATCTAGTCAAAACGAAAGTGTAATTATTTAGAGTTAGTCGTCTACAATACCAAAACAAAATTCGTAATTTAAAAGATTCGTATACAAAAAACCCGAAATACAAATTTTCGGGTTTTTTAATATTGATCTCATTTGTTAAAAAAAGTTAAATATTCAAATTCGTGCAATATTTTCAAGTTTTTAACGTCTAATAGATTAAGATTCTTCACAGTTAGTGTTAGTTGAAGTTGATTAATAGCTAGAAAAACCCGAAATTTATAATTTCGGGTTTTTCGTTTCTATAAATATGTCACAGCACTATTTACCATTTAATAATAGCACTTGCCCAAGTAAATCCACTACCAAAAGCAGCTAAAACAACATTATCACCTGCTTTAATTTTACCTTCTTCCCAAGCTTCTGTAAGCGCAATAATTACTGATGCTGCAGTCGTGTTACCATATTTCATAATATTATTAAATACTTGGTCGTCTCGTAAACCAAATTTCTTTTGTATAAATTGTGCAATACGCAAATTGGCTTGATGCGGAATTAGCATATCAATATCTTCTTTTTGAAGCTTATTTTTAGCCAAACCTTCTACAATCACTTCACTAAAACGCACAACAGCATGTTTAAAAACAAATGTACCGTCCATATATGGGAAATAAGACAGGTCTTCTTCTTTCGATTCTAAAATCTCAGGAACCCAATGCGCAATACTTGGGCCTTCAACAATTAATTTATCGGCATATTTACCTTCGCTATGCAAATGTGTTGATAAAATGCCTTTGGTATTATCTTCTTCTCGCGAAAGCACACATGCCCCTGCTCCATCACCAAAAATAACGGTTACACCACGACCTCTAGTGGTTTTATCTAATCCGTTACTATGATACTCTGCACCTATAACAAGAATGTTTTTATACATGCCCGTTTTTATAAACTGATCGGCTACAGATATAGCATACACAAAACCCGAACACTGATTTCTAACATCTAAAGCACCAACAGTTGGCATATCCAACATATCTTGAATTTGTACACCACAACCCGGAAAGTAATAATCTGGACTTAAAGTTGCAAAAACAATAAAATCGATATCATCTTTAGTCAAACCCGAGCGCTCAATTGCTATTCTAGCGGCTTTTGCCCCCATAACTGCCGAGGTATCTTCTGATCCTTCTGGAATCCATCGTCGTTCTTTTATTCCCGTACGCTCTTGTATCCATGCATCATTAGTGTCCATCATTTTAGATAAATCATCGTTAGTCACCACATTTTCGGGAACATATTTACCTAAGCCTATTATTTTCGAGTTGTACATTATAAATTAATTTTTCCATTTCCGTGCACCTGTACCAAACTAGCTTTGGTAAACGAAAATCGTATTTGATTAACCAAAATACAAAATTAAATCTTCAAATTCCAAACGAATTAAATTCCAAATTCTATTATGGCGTAAACCCTCTTGGAATTTAATTCATTTAGAATTTACTTTTTTTAAAAAAAAGTCGTGCCAGTTTGTCATATTTCCGCAATTGGCATTTTTGTTGTCTAATAAAAAACCGTAACAAAACAATAATAAACATTATATATCATGACAAAAGGAAACATTAATGTATCGGTAGAGAATATCTTTCCACTCATTAAAAAATTCTTATACAGCGACCACGAAATATTTTTACGTGAGTTAATAAGTAATGCTACAGATGCCACTTTAAAACTAAAACACTTAACCAATGTAGGCGATGCCAAAGTGGAATATGGCAATCCGCAGATTGAAGTTAAAATAGATAAAGATGGTAAAAAGCTTCATATTATAGATCAAGGTTTAGGTATGACTGCTGAAGAAGTTGAAAAGTACATTAACCAAGTCGCCTTTTCTGGTGCTGAAGAGTTTTTAGACAAATACAAAGATTCAGCAAAAGATTCAGGCATTATCGGACATTTTGGTCTTGGTTTCTATTCGGCATTTATGGTTGCTGAAAAAGTAGAAATCATTACTAAATCTTTTAAAGACGAACCAGCTGCACATTGGACTTGTGATGGTTCTCCAGAATTTACTTTAGAAGCTTCTGATAAAACTGAAAGAGGTACAGAAATCATCCTTCATATCGCTGAAGATTCTACAGAATTTTTAGAAGAAAACAGAATTAGTGAGCTGTTAAATAAGTACAACAAGTTTATGCCAGTTTCAATTAAATTTGGAACTAAGGAAATCAATGATCCTGAGCACACGCCTGAAACAACAACAGATAAAGACGGTAAAGAAACGACTGAACCGCACAGACAAATCACCGTTGACAATATTATTAATAATCCAAATCCAGCTTGGACAAAACAACCAGCGGATTTAAAAGATGAAGATTATAGTGGTTTTTACAGAGAATTGTACCCGATGCAATTTGAAGAGCCTTTATTCAACATTCACTTAAATGTTGATTATCCGTTCAATTTAACAGGGATTTTGTATTTCCCAAAAATGTCGAATGACATGCAAATGCAAAAGGACAAAATTCAACTGTATCAAAACCAAGTGTTTGTAACAGATAATGTTGAAGGTATTGTTCCAGAATTTTTAACCATGTTACGTGGTGTTATCGATTCTCCAGACATTCCATTAAACGTATCGCGTTCGTATTTACAAGCTGATGGTGCGGTTAAAAAGATTTCATCTTACATTACCAGAAAAGTTGCCGATAAATTAAAATCGTTGTTCAATAATAACCGTGAGGATTTTGAAGCGAAATGGAACGATATTAAAATCGTAATTGAATACGGTATGCTTTCCGAAGAAAAATTCTTTGAAAAATCGGATGCCTTTGCATTATACCCAACAGTTGATGGCACCTATTATACTTACGACGAGTTATTCAATAAAATAAAAGCCAATCAAACGGATAAAGATGGTAAGCTCGTAATTCTTTATGCTTCAGATAAAGATGCGCAACACAGCTACATTGAGTCTGCAAAAGCTAAAGATTACGAGGTATTATTATTGGATTCTCCAATCGTATCACACTTAATCCAGAAGCTGGAAAGCACCAAAGAAAACATTACGTTTGCTCGTGTTGATGGCGACCATATTAACAATTTAATTAAGAAAGATGAAACTGCAATTTCTAAATTAGATGAAGAGCAAACCAAGGCTTTAGATGAATTATTAAAAGACGTTATTCCTTCAGAAAAATTTATCGTGCAATTGGAAGCTATGGATAGCAACGAATCGCCTTTTACCATTACGCAACCTGAATTTATGCGTAGAATGAAAGAAATGCAAGCTACTGGTGGCGGTGGTGGTATGAATATGTTTGGGAGCATGCCAGAGATGTTCAACCTGGTTGTAAACACCAACTCAGAATTGGTAGGCGAAATTCTTGGTACTAAAACCAAAAAGAAACAAGAGCGTTTAATTAACCAAAGTTTAGATTTGGCCAGACTATCACAAGGACTACTTAAAGGTGAAGAGTTAACAAACTTTATCAAGCGTAGTTACGAGATGATAAAATAACACATTCCTGTGCAGACAGGAATCTTATGAAGAGAAACCACTTTGTGTAAAAACAGAGTGGTTTTTTATTTTAGGGCTTGATTTTGTCAGAAAAATTATCGTAATTTGTTTTAAAATCGGTAAAATTCATTGAAACGAGGCTTTATCTTTGCATTAGATGCAATATGAGAAACCGTATATCAATCAACATTAAAAGAAGACTAAAAAACTATGAATATAAAACCTAAAGACAAAAGCATAAAATCATTATTAATATCTGGAAGCCAATTTTCAATACCAAGATTTCAAAGAGAATATTCTTGGGATAAAAAAAACTATCAGGAATTTATTGACGACATGCTAAATTGTTTAGTCCTAAAAGATGGGAAATTGGAATCCAAAAGCTATTTTTTAGGAACAATGCTTTTTATTGGTGATTATTCTGATACAAGTGAGAAAGATCAATATATTTATGTTGTAGATGGACAACAAAGAATAACAACTATTACAATTTTATTCTCAGCTCTATCTGACAGATTTCGTAGTATCAAAGAAGAAGTACTTAGTGAACAAGTTTTCAGGTACATAATGACTCAAAATGATGATGGAGATGATATTAGAATCTTAGAGAGTAAAACTCATTACCCATATTTTTCATTCTACATACAAGATAGAGTAAAGAATGATACACAAGAAACATCTACTGAAGAAGAGGAATGTATTAAAGATTCCTTTATTTATCTATACGATAGATTAGAAGAGAAGAACCTTAGAGCATATTTAAAGAAAAAGATAGGAAGTGAAAAAGTTGATCAGTTGAAATATGTAGATATACTAAAGACAATTAGAGATCAAGTTTTAGGAACAACCTTTATTTCTATTTCAACACCTGACAAAGAAAATGCCAACATGATATTTGAAATCCTAAATGCAAAAGGGAAAAAATTATCACATGTCGACTTGATAAAGAACAAAATATTTGAAATTGTTGATGAAAAAGGTTCTGCAGACTATGCAGAAGTAAAATGGGCAGATATAAAGAAAAATTTAATATCTCGAAAAGAAGCTGTTGGCTTAGCTACATATTACAGACATTTCTGGGTATCTACATATAAAAAATCTTCTGGAACAAAATTATATGATGATTTCTTTAAAGAAGTAAAACCAAAAACAAGAAATAGGTATAAACAATTTCTGTTAGAAATTGAAGACAATGCAAACGATTATATAAAAATTGTTAACCCTAGAAGAGAAGATTATGGTAACCGAAAAGAATACTTTTGGTTAGTTCAAAGTTTAAATGTTTTAATGAATTATTTCAATATAGTTCAAGTTAGAATTGCCATACTTGCTTTATTTAAAGTAAAAGAAAAAGGTTTTATTTCTAATAAAAAGTTTAAAGAAACAATAATCTTCTTAGAAAATTTCCACTATGCATATAATGCGATTACTTCAGGAAGAGCAAGTCGTTTCGAATCAATTTATGCTAAATTCTCAATTAACTTAAGGAAATGTTCAAGTAAAACAGAATCACAAAATAAGATTGATGAATTACTAATTGAACCTTTAAATAAATTATTTCCCGACTTTGAACAATTCTCAAAAGGTTTTGCTTCCTTAACATATACTAAAAAAGCAAAACCAAGTAATGTCAAAACAAAATATACTATACAAAAGCTAAATTCTATGTTTGAGAATGAAGAAGTTTTTTCTGATATAGGAAGTATTGAACATATTGTTTCTGAATCAACAGGAGGAAATACTTTCAATATCGGTAACTTAATATTGTTAGAAGAGAAACTAAATGGTAAAGCAGGAAACCTAAGCTATATTGAGAAAAAAGGTATCTATAAAAAGTCTGCTTTTACTTGGATTAATCAATTTGTAAATGACAATGAAACATGGAAAAATGATCAAATTGAAACAAGAGCTGATCAATTAGCCAAAATATATTACAAGAACATTCTTGTAAAGGAAATATAAATAAAATACTATACCTAAAAACGTTTATAATTCATTGCTAGTATTCGCCTACTTACGAAAATCCTCACGGATTTTCTATTTAGTTTATATTTGCTAATTTAGTTGTTGAAACACACAACGAAATCATACACAAGACCATTAAACGCATCCTCCCAAACCCCTTTTCATTTTTTCTTCAAACAAAAACCCCACCCCTGACACAATACGACACAAACCCGAATAACTTTGCATGTAAGTTTAACAATAAATCAAATTAATAAAAAATGAAACATGCAATTAACTGGTTTGAAATTCCAGTAAAAAATTACGAAAGAGCCAAACAATTTTACGCAACGGTTACCGACTTAGACATTAAAGACCATCACATGCCCGAACAAAACGTTAAATACGGTATGTTTCCTTATGACAATGACAACAATGGTGTTGGTGGCGGACTTATTGAAGCTGAAGGACAAATACCAACAACGCATGGACCAACCATTTACTTAAATGGCGGCGAAGACTTAAGTGTGCCTTTAGGTAAAGTAGAAGTCTCTGGAGGTAAAATCATTATGCCAAAAACCGATATTGGCGAGAATGGCTTTATGGCGCAATTTATAGATACAGAAGGCAATCGTATAGCATTGCACTCCTTCATGTAAAACTTTCAATCAAAAACCGATACGATAGCGGATTGTTATACGGTTCGCTATCTTTGTTTCTATGTCACAACTATCAAGACTCATAGCCATTCTAACCCTGTTAAAATCAAAACGGCTTTTAACGGCTAATGAGCTTGCTCAAAAATTTAATGTCAGTGTTAGAACGATTTACAGAGATATCAGAAAACTAGAAGAAGCGGGCGTACCTGTTACAACTATTGAAGGTCGTGGCTATTCATTAATGGAAGGCTATCAAGTGGCACCCGTTCAATTTACCGAAAAACAGGCGAATGCCTTAATTACTGCACAACATTTAGTAAGTCAAACCCAAGATGCCTCTTTTGTTAATGATTTTAAAGACGCTCTAACCAAAATCAAGTCGGTGTTTAGAACCTCTATTCAAGAAAAAAGCGAATTACTAGATAGTAAAATCCACATTTTTGATACGAGTTATGAAGACATCTCTAGCAATGCTCTATCAGAAATTCAACTTGCCATAACCCATTTTAATTATGTTGAGATTAACTATCAAAAGGCTAATGATACCAATATTTCTTTCAGAAAAATTGAACCTTATGCTTTTTATTCCACCAATCATAAATGGATATTAATTGCTTGGTGCCATTTACGAAACAGTTATCGTGCTTTTAGAATTGACAGGATTCAACATTTTAAAATTTTACAAGACGTATTTGAAGACAGAAAATTCAATTTACAAACCTATTTTCAATCTTGCCCTTATGACGACAAATAAAATATAAATCCAAAAAAATTCTAGTATATTAGCCGTCAAAAATTTTCCATGAAAAACGCATTATTTATATTAGCTTTAGTCCTATTTACATCGTGTAGTAAAGACAATGACACCATTGATTTTACTGCTCAAAACGATAACGAAATTCAAGCCTATATTGCAACTAATAACCTAGATGCCATAAAGAGTAATTCCGGTTTATATTATGTTATTGATGAACAAGGCACTGGTGACAAACCTACGCAAACAGATCGGGTAAAAGTGGCTTACAAAGGCTATTTAACCAATGGTTTTGTTTTTGACGAAAGCACCTCTGGTTTCGACACCATATTACAGCTAGTCATTGCTGGATGGTCCGAGGGTATTACTTATTTTAACGAAGGGGGTCGTGGTAAATTATTAATTCCTGCACATTTGGCCTATGGCAACAATCCACCAACAGGTATCCCCGTAGGGGCAGTTCTCATTTTTGACATAGAACTTATCTATGTTAATTATGCTACTGAAAACGATAAAGAAATCGTAGCGTATATTGCCGATAATAATTTAACTGCACAAAAAAGTGATAGCGGCCTATACTATGTTATTGATGAATTAGGGGACGGCGACCAACCAACAGAAACCGATAACGTAACTGTTGCCTATAAAGGGTATTTAACCAATGGAACCCTATTTGATGAAACGAATGAGGAAGGGCTTTCGTTTAACTTACAACAAGTCATTACAGGTTGGACTGAAGGCATTACATATTTTAAAGAAGGCGGTAGTGGTACGTTATTAATTCCAGCACACCTAGCCTACGGAAATAATTCTGTTAGTGGTATAATAGCCCCTGGCTCGGTTCTTCTTTTTGATATTAATCTAATATCTGTTAATTAAAAGAAATTTACAAACTATAAAGCCCACTTTGCATAAAACAAAGTGGGCTTTTATTTATAATTTAAAATTCAAAAATTACATTGCTCCCCACTCTTTAAGCGAGTCCTTATTCATTTTAACATAATCAGCATTACCCGATTCTTCAGCACCAGCTAACGATTTTTTTGCAGCAGCAATAGCTCCAGCTTTATCTCCAGCCTTAGCATGAATTAGAGATTGTTGTCTTAAAAACCAAAAACGTGGTTTATCCTCAGTCATTTCAACAGCCTTATCAATCCACATTTTAGCCTCATTTATATCTTTACCTTCTTGTAAATAATAAACAGCAGCAGAAAAATAATCTCCAGCACTAGGACCATTCATAACATTTTTAATACTTGCCACAACAGCATCATCAGTTGGCACGGTAAAAGGAACGGCTACATACGTTTTTTCCCAAATAAATTCCAAGGTACCTCCGCTATTAGATAAATTGTTGATATCCATAGTAAATGATTCTACATTAAACGGCACAGGGTAAACTTTTACTATGGTTTTTGCAATTACTTTAGCATCATCCCAATCTCTTGGAGTTCCCCAATTTTCTGTATCAGAGTAAAAATACACCTCCCAAGATTCAATACCTGGCTTCGTAAAAATAGCATACGACCCCGCTTTTAAAGTCTGTCCATCAACTGTCGCATCGGTACTAAAAGTAATCATGCTGTTCTTGTTGGCTCCAGTTCTCCATAACTTATCGTAAGGCACCAAATCACCAAAAACAGTACGTTCTTTTACTCCAGGTCTTGAGTATTCAATAGTCACATCTGTTAATCCAACCTTTTGCTCCAATTTTGCAGATGGACTAGGCGCTGGTGTTTTTACTTGAGCCTTAACAGAACCAATAGCTAAAGACACCATTAATAATAATAGTAATTTTTTCATTTTTAAAAGTTATTTATAATTAAAGTTTCATTCAGCAATAAAATTAATCATTCTAAACCCCTTTATTGTTAACAAAAGCTTAAAATAAGACATTGTATATTTGCATAATAAAAATAATTTAGGCGCTGTCAAAAAAGCTTGCTTCAATGCATAACGTAACGTCTATTTAAATAAGATACATTAAAAAATGAAACAATACTTTTCTGAAACACTAGGCACATTTGCCATGGTATTTTGCGGTTGCGGCGCTATGACCATCAATGAGATAACAGGTGGTAGCATCTCCCATGTTGGTGTGGCAGTAACTTGGGGTTTAATTGTTATGGCTATGATTTACGCTTTTGGAGAAATTTCAGGAGCACATTTTAACCCTGCAGTGACCATTGGCTTTGCATTTGCCAAAAAATTTTCTTGGAAAGAAGTTCCTAAATATATTTTAGCACAAGCTATAGGTGCAATTTTTGCAGCATTTTTATTATGGTTTTTATTTCCCGAAAGCCAGTTTTTAGGCGAAACCACACCGGCAGATGGGTTTTCATCATACAAAGCAGCTATATTAGAATTTTTACTAACATTCTTTTTAATGGTCGTTATTATAAACGTATCAACAGGCAGTAAAGAAATTGGCACTATGGCAGGTATTGCTATAGGTGGCGTCATTCTGTTAGAAGCCATGTTTGCAGGCCCGATGACAAAAGCATCCATGAACCCCATTCGCTCTATTGCTCCTGCCCTTTTTACAGGTAATTATCAATATTTATGGCTTTATATTTCTGCGCCAATACTAGGTGCTATTGCTGCTGTTTCTAGTTGTAAACTCGTAAAAGATGAGCAATGTTGTTAAACCGTTTTCTAATAAAAAAGGATTAACTAATATCAAGTCAAAAAAATATTTTGTTTAACTTATTTTAATATTTGTTAAACATTTTATATCTTTGCTGTAAACAAAATGGTTATGGCTAAGAAAAAAGTAATCTCGAGTAATGACATCATAGGCTTTTACATGGACTATGTTTTAGAGCATGGTCAGAATCCTAAATCTGTATTTGCATTTTCTAAATTAAACAATTTTGAAGAAGCAACATTTTACGACCACTTTGCTTCTTTTGAAGCCATAGAAAAAGGAGTTTTTGAAGCATTTTTCACAAATAGTATAAACGCTTTAAATAAAAACGAAGACTACAACATATTTGATGCTCGAAATAAATTATTAAGTTTTTATTTTACATTTTTTGAAAACTTAACTGCAAATAGAAGTTATGTTATTCATAGTTTAAGTAACAACAAAAACAACTTAAAAGGTTTAAAACTACTTACTGGATTAAAAAATCACTTTACGGCTTATATTTCTGAATTAGAAATTCAAATGCTCGATATCAAGCAAGAACAGATTGAAAAAATTCAACAAAAAACTTTAAAAGAATCTGCTTGGCTACAGCTATTAATAACCATGAAATTTTGGATGGACGATACCTCATCTTCATTTGAAAAAACAGATATTTTCATCGAAAAATCAGTAAACACAACCTTTGATGTATTAGATATTGCACCTATAAAAAGTGTTATTGATTTAGGGAAATTTTTGTTCAAAGAAAAGTTTCAAATGAACTAAACACCACTTATGAAAACTATAGATACCATACCAACTTCAAAAATACAACGTGCCACTAAGCTTGTAGCAACTGGTGCAAAAGTAGGTGTTAATTATATAAAATATTATGGTGATAAAATGGTTAATCCAGAAACCGACGCCAAAGAAAGATTAAACAAAAATAACGCGACAGATATTTATGATGGCCTAAAACAACTGAAAGGAAGTGCTCTAAAAGTAGCACAAATGCTCAGTATGGAAAAGAGTATTTTACCACAAGCCTATGTCGAACAATTTTCATTGGCTCAATTTTCAGTGCCGCCATTGTCACCGCCCTTAGTTATAAAAACCTTTAAAAAATATTTTGGGAAACACCCCAATGACTTATTCGATACTTTTAATGCAACTTCTGTAAATGCCGCTAGCATTGGTCAAGTACATTTGGCAGAAAAAAATGGGAAACAACTTGCTGTGAAAATCCAATATCCAGGAGTTGCGGAAAGTATTGCATCAGATTTAGCTATGGTAAAACCCATTGCTATGAGTATGTTTAATATAAAAGGTAAAGATTCAGATAAATACTTTAAAGAGGTTGAAAATAAACTAGTCGAGGAAACAAATTATGTATTAGAAATGAAGCAAAGTAAGGACATTGCTTTGGCTTGCTCTCACATTTCTAATCTTTTGTTTCCAGAATATTACCCAGAACTATCTTCAGAACGGATCATAACCATGGATTACATGAAAGGTGAACACCTATCTGAATTTACAGCATATAATACAAATCAAGACACATCAAATAAATTAGGACAAGCTCTATGGGATTTTTACATGTATCAAATTCATAATTTAAAAAAAGTACATGCAGACCCACACCCAGGAAACTTTTTAGTAAATAAAAAAGGAGAATTAATAGCGCTCGATTTTGGGTGTATGAAAACCATTCCTATGGAATTTTATACACCTTATTTCGAATTAGCAAAATCAGAAAACATCAATAACAAAGATTATTTTGTTTCTAAATTATACGAATTAGAAATCTTAAGAGACGATGATTCAAAAGAAGAAATAGCCTTTTTTACCGAAATGTTTTATGATATGCTAAGCTTATTTACCCAACCTTTCCAACAGGAATCTTTTGATTTTTCTGACGCAAAATTCTTTGGTGAAATTGCAGATTTAGGAGAGCGTTATTCAAAAAATACAGATTTAAGAAAAATGAATGGTAATCGTGGTTCCAAACACTTCATATACATAAATAGAACATTTTTTGGCTTGTATAATTTAATGTTCGACTTAAAAGCCAAAGACATTCAAATTAATAATTATATGAACATATAATGACCTATTTTAATGAAGATGACATTAATGAGCTTCACCATTTATATAAAATCAATTTAATAAATAGCTGTTCTGGTTATAAATCAGCAAATTTAATAGGTAGTAAATCTAAAGATGGAAAAGAAAATGTTGCTGTTTTTAGTTCGGTAACACATATAGGGTCCAGTCCCGCGATGCTTGGTTTATTTATGCGACCAACAACGGTAATAAGAAACACATACGACAACATAAAATCTACAGGGGTTTATACCATAAACCATATTCATAAATCTATTATAGAAGATGCACATCATACTTCTGCTAAATATGATGCATCCATTTCAGAATTTGATGTCACAAACCTGCAATCGGAATATAAAAATGAATTTTATGCACCTTTTGTAAAAGACACACCTATTCAATTAGCTATGGAATTTGTTGAAACCTATGATATTAAAGCTAATAGCACCATTTTAATCATTGGTAAAATAATTGGTATATTCATAAAAAATAACCTTATAGAAAAAGATGGGTTTGTAAATCTTTCAAAAGCAGAAGTTGCTACAGTAAATGGATTAGATGGTTATGCCATTCCTGAAAACAAAGTACGCTTAGGTTACCAAAGACCAAAATAAGTTAAAACCACATAGAATATATGAGAATTCTCGTTACAGGAGCAACTGGATATATTGGTAAACGCCTCATTCCATTTTTGGTTAATGAAGGTCATCATGTATATTGCGCCGTTCGAGACAAACTACGTGCAGACAAAACCTATTTGGAAGAGGAACTTATTGATGTTATTGAAGTCGATTTCTTAAAACCTGAAACACTTAAAAACATTCCTGAAAATATTGATGTAGCTTATTATTTAATCCACTCCATGTCTAATTCTTCAAAAGACTTTGAATCGCTTGAAGAACGCTGTGCCATCAATTTTAAAAAGCAGATTGAAACCACTCAAACCAAACAAGTTATTTATCTCAGTGGTATTACAAATGATAAAGAACTCTCAAAACATCTGCAATCAAGAAAAAATGTTGAAGATAGGTTAGCTTCAGATAAATACGCATTAACTATATTCAAAGCAGGTATTATTGTAGGTTCTGGCAGTTCATCTTTTGAAATCATTAGAGATTTAGTTGAAAAGCTTCCCTTTATGATTGCACCAAAATGGTTAAACACAAAAACACAACCACTTGCTGTACGTGATGTTTTGGCATTCTTGTCTGGCGCTATAGACAACCCCTCACTTTACAATAAAACTTATGATGTTTTTGGGCCAGAAATATTAACATACAAACAGTTATTACTTCAATTTGCAGAAGTTAGAAACTTAAAGCGGTATATTTTAACCGTACCTGTAATGACTCCTAAACTATCCTCCTATTGGTTGTATTTTGTTACCTCAACATCATACAAATTAGCATCATCATTGGTCGACAGTATGGGTGTACAAATTATTGGCAAACCTAGTGATATCAATAAAAAATTAAACGTCAATCCCTTAACATACAAAGAAGCCGTAGCACTCGCTTTTGAAAAAATAGAACAAAACAGTATTGTTTCTAGCTGGAAGGATTCTATGATTAGTAGTGGCAGATTACGTAATAATTTACATAAGTACATAAACGTTCCAATATATGGTTGCTTTAAAGACCATAAAGAAAGACCTGTAAAAAACTCAGAAAAAACCATAGATAAAATTTGGAGTATTGGCGGAAAAACAGGTTGGTATTACGGCACTTTCCTTTGGAAAATACGTGGGTATATCGATAAGTTTTTTGGAGGTATTGGTTTACGCCGCGGAAGAACAAATCCAACAGATTTAAATGCAGGTGATGCATTGGACTTCTGGCGTGTTATTTTTGCTGACAAAACACAGCAAAAACTTTTACTCTATGCTGAAATGCGACTCCCTGGCGAAGCATGGTTGGAATTCAAGATTGAAAATGGCTTACTTAAACAAACTGCGACGTTTAGACCTCGAGGACTATGGGGACGTTTATATTGGTATAGCGTCCTACCTTTTCATGGATTGATTTTTAATGGTATGATAAAAAAACTTACCGAAGCTTAATAAATTTTCTCTATAATCAAATAAAATATTTTGTTCAACTTATTTAAATATAAGTTAAACATTTTGTATATTTGGATAAACAGTAAATTATGTTTCTAGATACTACATATTCGAATAAAAAAAATCAGGAACTTATTAATGATTTGGTTGGCAAACCTTATTCATTTTTAAAATCAATAAAAATGAAAGGGGTTGGCTCAAAACGTATGATTATAGATGATGTTAGTCTCAATTTTAAACAACACATGAATTCAATTTCAGATCCTAATTATGCTAATATAGAATTACGTACTGGTGGTATTCTTATATATATCAATAAAGGTTTAAAAAACCTTACTTGGGCTATTCCTTACTACCAATTGGTTATATATAAAGTAAATGGCGCAAGTATTCATGCCAATGGTCAATTTATACATTTTAAAAACAATAAAACATTTAGAGAAAACAAAAACTTTTTTAGAAAAATGTTAGATGAAAAAATAAAGTATGATTCACAGTATGATTTTCAACATTTATGGATTTAGAAATACAAGATGTTGATAGAATTATAGAAATGGCTTGGGAAGACCGAACAACATTTGAAGCTATCCTTTTTCAATTTGGCTTAAAAGAACAAGAAGTCATAGCACTCATGAGGGCAGAAATGAAACCCAGTAGTTTTAAAATGTGGCGTAAACGTGTTAAAGGCAGAAAAACAAAACATGAAAAGTTACGAACCTTTGAAAAAGGGCGTTTTAAATGTTCGCAACAAAAACAAATAAGTCAGAATAAAATATCAAAACGATAAATTATTCCTTATTAATAATAGAACTAAGTAAACCAATAGAAAAAATAATTACCATTCTATATATAAATAATTAAAACTATGGATTTAATAAACAGAGCCCTAGAATTTGAAAAAACAAAAATGAGATCCTTAACAACGAGTGATCGTGTTAAAATTTCTAGAGAAGCAAAAGCCTTGATTTTAGATTTAAATGAAATATACAAGGCTAAAAAAGATGAAAAGATAATGGATATCATGAAACGTTTAACCGTTATAAAAAGAAAAGTAGAAAAACGATTAAAAGGAAAACCATTAACCGCATAACGTTTCATTATAATCTAAAAATTATGGAATTATTACCTAAATATTAAATTTTACATAATTATTCTCTATAAAAATCGAAAATGTCATAGATTTTATTATATTGTCAAATTGTGAAACATTATGTTTTTTCACATGTATATTAAAATTGATTAAAGATTAAAAAAAATTATGGAGATTATTGATAAAGCTTTAGCATTCGAGCAACGTAAACATACTTTTAAAACAACTAGTGAGCGTATTGAATCGTCTAGAGAAGTAAAAGCCTTAATATTAAGTTTAAATACGATTTACAAAGAAGATAAAGATCCTGAAATCATGGATTTAATGAAACGCTTAACTGTTATTAAACAAAAAATTGAAAAAAGGCTAAAGGGCAGGCCATAACACAAATCTATGCCCTGAAACCATATGAAAACAATACTTGTTATAGGTGGTAGTAAGGGCATCGGAAATGCCATACTAAGTAAACTACTCGATCATTCCAAAGTCATAAACATTAGTAGGACCATTCCAGAGTACAAACATGGTAACTTATCTCACTTTTCTTGCGACATTACTAAAGATGATTTACCAAACATTGAACATGCAGACGGTTTAATTTATTGCCCAGGTAGCATTAACCTTAAACCTATTTCTAGATTAAGTATTGACGATTTTAAAAATGATTTTGAAATCAACGTCCTTGGTGCTGTAAAAGCTATTAAGGCCTACTTACCCATTCTTAAAAATGGTACAAAGCCCTCTATATTACTTTTTAGTACAGTGGCATCTAAATTAGGCATGCCTTTTCATGCCAGTATAGCTACAGCAAAATCTGGTGTTGAAGGATTGGTTAAATCATTAGGTGCAGAACTCGCACCAACAATTCGTATAAATGCTATTGCGCCTACAGTAACAAACACCCAACTCGCCTCAAAGCTTTTACGAAATGATAAAATGATTGAAAACATTACCGAACGCCATCCATTAAAAAAGTTTCTAGATCCCAAAGAAGTTGCAGAAATGGCAGATTTTCTAATCTCCGACAAAGCAGCCTCCATGTCTGGGCAGATTTTCGAAATGGATTGTGGTATAGTAAGTTTTAAAATATGAACCCCTTCAAAATATTTATAGCCACCTTATTTTTTAAAAGCAATAAAAGGTCAAAAATGAATAAAACATGTATTTACAACATTTCAATCCATGCATTAAATGGAGAACCTATTGAACTTTTAAAATTCAAAGGAAAACATATACTTTTTGTAAATGTAGCTTCTAAATGTGGTTTTACCTCTCAATACAAGGACTTGCAAGCATTGCATGAACAATACAACGATAAACTTCAAATTATTGGTGTGCCCTGCAATCAATTTGGCAGTCAAGAACCAGGAGATAAAAACACCATAGCCACGTTCTGCGAGGTTAATTATGGAGTTACATTTTTAATGACCGAAAAAATTGATGTTAAAGGTAAAAACCAGCATCCATTATATACTTGGCTCACTGAAAAAACATATAACAATAAAAGAGATTCTAAAGTGAAATGGAATTTTCAAAAATATTTAGTGGACGACCAAGGCCATTTAGTAGATTACTTTTTTTCAACAACCAATCCACAAAGTTCAAAAATAACAAAACACTTAAAATAAAAATTATGTTCGGATTTTTTAAAAAGAAAACAGAACTCGAAAAACTTCAAGATAAGTATAAATCACTTATGAAAGAATGGCATGACCTATCAAGTGTGAATAGAAGTGAAAGTGATAAAAAATATGCAGAAGCAGAAGAAGTTTCAAAACAAATCCATAAACTAAAACAATGAAATTAATCAAATACACTGTCGTATTTTTAATTATCAATTTCGGTGCACTTGCCATAGGTAATTGGCTTATGGACAACGGCCCACAAACCGAATGGTACACATCGTTAAATAAAGCCCCTTGGACACCTCCTGGATGGTTTTTTGGCCTAGCATGGAGCACCATCATGATTTGTTTTTCAATCTATATGGCCTACTTATACAAACTCGTGCCAAATACTAAATTAAAAATATTGTTTACCACCCAGTTTATACTAAATGTTATTTGGGGATTCTTTTTCTTTAATCAACATATGGTTGCTTTAGGCTTAATTTGTATCGTTTCATTAACTTTTATAATTGGGAAGTTTTTATTCGATTATAAGTCCCTTTTAAAAACAAAAAGCCTACTTATTGCACCTTACTTTATTTGGTTAATAGTAGCAACATCATTGAATGCTTACATTTTAATTTTTAACTCATAACTCAAAATAATTTAATGAAAATTTACCGCCTTCACAAAAAGCAAAACTTACCAATTTCTTTAGAACAAGCCTGGGATTTTCTATCAGATCCAAAAAATCTAAAAACAATCACGCCAGATTATATGGGGTTTAATATACTATCGGGAGCAGATAGACCTATGTTTGCGGGACAAATTATCCAATATATTGTAACACCAGTTTTAGGCATTAAAACCAAATGGGTAACAGAAATCACCCATGTTGTAGATAAACATTATTTTGTAGACGAACAGCGTTTTGGTCCTTACGCCCTTTGGCATCATAAACATTTTATAAAAGCCATTGAAGGCGGTGTGGAAATGGAAGATATTATAGATTATAAAGTTCCTTTTGGGATTATCGGTCAATTGGTCCATCCCTTTATAGTAAAACCTAAATTAGAAGAAATCTTTAATTATCGTACACAAAAACTTGAACAACTGTTCGGAGTTCATAAGTAAGCTGAATTGATTTAAAATATTTTTATTTGAAAAAAAAAATTAACATATTTTGGTTTCGTCGCGATTTAAGATTAAACGATAATCATGCGCTTTATAAAGCCCTTAAAGGACAATATAATGTGCTTCTTATTTTTATTTTTGATTCTGAAATTTTAGAACACCTGCCAAAAACCGATCCACGCGTTGCATTTATTCATAATACGCTTCAAAATATAAATTCAAGACTTATAAGTGAATTCAATAGTGGGATTAACATTTATCATGGTAAACCCATTGCTGTTTATAAAAAAATAATAAAAACCTATAACATTGATTCTGTTTACAGTAATCATGATTATGAGCCTTATGCTAGAAAACGTGATGCTGAACTCAAATTATTTTTAAATGAAAACAATATTGGTTTTAATACGTTTAAAGACCAAGTGATTTTTGAAAAAAATGATATTGTAAAAAGTGATGGCAAACCATATTTAGTCTATACACCATATATGAAACGTTGGAAAGAAACCTTTCGTAAAGGCAATCTTAAACAGTATCCTTCTGAAAATTTACTAAGTCATTTAATTTCAGGTAACTCATTTTTGAATTTAAGCTTGAATGATATAGGTTTTTCAATATCTGAACAAGAAATAAAACCTTATGTAATAAATACAGAACTCATACAAAATTACGAATCCACAAGAAATTTCCCTGCTCTGGACAGTACCTCTAAATTAGGTCCACATTTACGTTTTGGCACCGTTAGCATTCGTAATATGGTAAAAATAGCCGTTGCTGAAGTCAATGAAATATTCTGGCAAGAACTGATATGGCGTGAGTTTTTTATGCAAATTCTTTGGCATTTTCCAGAAACACAGACTAAAAGTTTCAAACCCAAATACGACCGTATTGTTTGGAGGAATAACGAACTAGAGTTTAAACTATGGTGCGAAGGTAAAACGGGTTACCCTTTAGTAGATGCAGGAATGCGACAGTTAAATGAAACCGGGTTTATGCACAATCGTGTTAGGATGTTAGTTGGTAGCTTTTTATGCAAACACTTATTAATAGATTGGCGCTGGGGCGAAGCCTATTTTGCCGAAAAGCTCCACGACTATGATATGGCTAGCAATATTGGAAACTGGCAATGGGTTGCTGGTTGCGGTGTTGATGCAGCACCCTATTTTAGAATTTTTAACCCTACGACTCAAATTGAAAAGTTTGACAAACAATTAGATTACATTAATACATGGGTTCAAGATTTACAAGAACTGACCTATCCCAGACCTATCGTTGATCATAAATTTGCTAGAGAACGCTGTTTAAAAGTTTATAAAGAAGCCTTAAATTAAAAAAACAAATCATACTTCGCTCGCTTTTTATAAGAGAAATCCTTATATTTGAATGTAAACAACCTTAACAATTAACATGAGAAAACTAGTTTTAATACTGTTTTCGATTCTAGCTTTAAGTTCATATTGTCAAGATAAAAATTGTTCTGAATTTAAAACTGGAGAGTTTGAATATTCTAACTCAAATTACTCTGAGTGGAAAATAAATAGAACAGATTCAATTCAAATTGAAATTAGTACAAAAAATCAGATCGAAATTCAAAGTTCCATTGAATGGAAGTCAGATTGCGAATTTATTTTGACTTGCAGAAAAGTTTCAAACCCAAACTTCGAACACCTTATAGGTAAAATATTCAAATATAAGATTATCAAAACATTTGATGATAGATATATCTGTATCTCAAAAGGAAACGACATTCAGCCAAAACACCTAGAATTGGAAATGATAAAAATGAATTAATAATAGTTCTACTTTAGTAATAAACCCATTTTAAGATATACATCTACACAGCTTCTATTAAAAATACGCAGTTATACTTATTTTTTTTTGCTATCTATAGCATTACCTTTATAAAGGTGTAATATTAAAATTAATCAAGCTATGATACGCGTACATTTAAACCCTTCCATTATAGAAAGTTTAAACTTTAATAAAAATGATGAAATATTAGAAATAGAATTTAAACCTGATGTTAATCCTGCTGAATGTATAGACATTTCTATGTCCATATTAAAAGACTATGTAAATTCCATTAAACCAGAAAATACTATCGAAACTAAAAACAACTTTTATAGAAACTTAAGAGTTGTGTATTCAAATTTTAAAGCTTCATAAACTATATGCGCTCAATATGTGCTCCAATAGCACGTAAGCGTTCATCTATATTTTCATAACCTCGATCTATCTGTTCAATATTTTGAATGGTAGATGTTCCTTTTGCAGAAAGTGCTGCAATTAATAACGAGACACCAGCACGAATATCAGGAGATGTCATGGTTGTTGCTTTTAAAGTCGACTTAAAGTCATGACCAATAACAGTAGCCCTATGTGGATCACACAAAATAATTTTCGCGCCCATATCAATTAGTTTGTCTACAAAAAACAAACGGCTTTCAAACATCTTTTGATGTATTAAAACACTACCTCTTGCTTGTGTTGCCACAACCAGTATAATACTCAATAAATCGGGCGTAAATCCAGGCCAAGGTGCATCAGAAATGGTTAGAATAGAACCATCTATAAAACTTTGTATTTCGTAACCATCAGTATGCGCAGGAATATGGATATCATCACCTTGCTTTTCAACTGTAATACCTAATTTTCTAAATGTTTCTGGAATCAATCCTAAATCGTTCCAAGACACATTAGTAATGGTTAATTCACTTTTAGTCATCGCTGCCAAACCAATCCAACTACCAATTTCAATCATATCTGGTAACATGGTATGATCTGTTCCTCCTAAATTTTGAACCCCATCAATAATAAGCATATTTGAACCAACACCGCTAATTTTAGCTCCCATCCTATTCAGCATTTTACATAATTGCTGTAAATAGGGTTCGCAGGCTGCATTGTAAATAGTAGTTTGCCCTTCTGCTAAAACAGCAGCCATTAATATATTTGCCGTTCCAGTTACCGAAGCTTCCTCTAGAAGCATGTAAGTTCCTTTTAATTTCTCAGCTTCAACGCCATAAAATTGTTCCTCTTTACTATATCCAAATTTAGCACCAAGTTTTATTAAACCTTCAAAGTGCGTATCTAAACGACGACGACCAATTTTATCACCACCGGGCTTTGGTATATAGCCTTTTCCAAAACGCGCTAATAAAGGCCCTACAATCATAATAGAACCTCGTAAACCACGACCATCTATTTTAAATTGATCGGATTCTAAATACGCTAAATCAACCTCGTCTGCCTGAAATGTATATGTGCCTTTTCCTTGTTTTTCAACTTTAACACCTAATTTTTTGAGCAAGCTAATTAGCTTATTGACATCAACAATATCTGGAATGTTATATATTGTAATTAACTCTGGAGTTAATAAAACCGCACATAAAATCTGTAACGCTTCATTTTTCGCACCTTGTGGTTGTATACTACCTTTAAGTTGGTGACCACCTTCAATTTTAAATGTTCCCATGCTGTACTAGTAACGTTTTCTTTGTCGGTTATTTGATTTTTTCTTGTGGTGCCCTTTTTTACTATGGCTGTTAGAATATTTAGATTTAGAACGCATTAAGTTTGTCGCGTCTTGTAAATCTTCTTCAGAATCTTTTAAATCAATTTTACCTCCAGAAAGCTCAAATAAATGGTTGAAGATTACAGCATCTTCTACCGTGTCCTTATTCCAATTTAAAAAACACTTTTTCATATGATTTGCTATAGTATAAACCAAAGCTTCTTTAAGCTCACCTTCTTCCCAAGTATTAGCAACATCAATCATGGTTTTTATATTGTTACCATAAAAACGATATTTAGGGAAATTTTGTGGATATTTTAAAGGTTCTGGACGCTCTTCATAAATTTCTTTTGTAGGAACCTCATAAGGTGAATCGGCATCTAATTCAAAATTAGACATGATAAACAATTGATCCCAAAGTTTATGCTGAAAATCGGGAACATCTCGTAAATGTGGTTGCATATTACCCATCACAGCAATAATGCCTTTTGCTACTTTATTGCGCTCTTCTTTTGTTTCAAGTGATTTAGCGTAATTAATCATTTTTTGCATATGGCGTCCATATTCTGGAATAATCAAATGCTCACGCTCTGTGTTGTATTCTAAATTGTCTATTATCAAAATAAATGTGTAGAGTTAAATATTGATGCACGTAGTTGTTATGCAAGCGCAAAATACAAAAAAAAACTAAAGGCTTATGACTCCTTCTACTTTTTCTGCTACTTCCTTGTATTTTTCAATCACAGTAACAGGGTTTTTCATCAAAACGTTAATAGATACGCTAGTATATTTTCCGTTTTTAGATACTTTAGTTTCTATTACTGCACCTAAATTATTAAAAAGTGATTCAATTAGCACTATTTTTTCTTTATCTGTTAGGACAATAAATTTATATAAATATTCCGATGGCCACAATGCCGTATCGTATAATTGTGCTTTTAATTTTTTATAAAATTCTTCTGAATTTTCAGGTGTACTCATAATCTTTTTTTAAGCTACAAATATAAGGTTTCATTTCTATTTTTTTTATAGCCTTTAAATTCCGATTTTTACAGCAAATAATACTCCATTGAACACTAAAAAAATTGTTATTACTGGTGGCCCAGGAACAGGAAAAACATCCATAATTAATACTTTGAAAATAAAAAAATTTCATTGTTTTGATGAAGTCATACGCACGCTAACTTTAGAGGTTAAAAATGAAGTAAGCACTTCTGAGCATATTTCTAATCCAATTGCTTTTGCTAATGACCCTATGACCTTTAATACCCGATTGCTTAACGGTCGTATTGATCAATTTAAACAAGCTGGAACTTTAAATAAAAACCTAAACTTCTTTGATCGTGGTATTCCGGATGTTTTAGCATATATGGACTATTTTAATCAGCAATATGGCAACTTATTTACTGAGGCATGTCAAACACATGTTTATACTCATGTGTTTTTACTCCCACCTTGGAAATCTATTTATAAAACAGACAATGAGCGATTTGAAACTTTTGAAGAAGCTGTAAAAATTCATAATTTTTTAGAACATACTTACAAAAAATTTGGTTATAATGTTATTGAAGTCCCTTTTGGAACTATCGAAGATCGCACCAATTATATCATAAATAACATCTAAAAAAACCTGTGACACACCCAATAAACATATTAGAACACTATTGGAAATTCACAGCATTTAGGCCTGAACAAGAAGCTATTATACATAGTGTTATACAAGGTGAAGATACGTTTGTATTACTACCTACTGGCGGAGGAAAATCGTTATGCTTTCAAATTCCTGCTTTAGCAAAAAAAGGTATATGCATAGTCGTCTCGCCATTAATAGCACTTATGAAAGACCAAGTGCAACAATTAAATAACAAAGGCATTAAAGCCATGGCACTTACGAGTGGTATAAGCTATAATGAATTAGATACACTTTTAGATAATTGCATTTATGGAAATTACAAGTTTTTATATCTTTCACCAGAACGTCTACAACAAGAATTGGTTCAAGACCGTATCAGGTTAATGAACGTAAATTTAATTGCAGTTGATGAAGCACATTGTATCTCGCAATGGGGTAGCGATTTTAGACCTGCATATAAAAACATAGCCATTTTACGCCAATTACAACCCTCGGTAAATGTAGTGGCATTGACCGCCTCAGCAAGACCAGAAGTTGTAAAAGACATTATTAAGGAACTAGATTTTATTAAACCTAAAATATTTAAGCAATCTTTTTTACGTCCTAACCTGGCATACATGGTGTTTCATGAAAACGATAAATATTACAGACTTGAAACTATCCTAAAAAAATATACAAGCTCATCAATTATTTACGTTAGAAACAGAAAATCAACTCTGGAAGTTAGCGAATTTTTAGAATCGAAAAATATTACAGCATCTTACTATCATGGTGGACTTTCAAATATTGAAAAAGATGCAAATATGACCTCATGGTTACACAACCAAAAACAAGTAATGGTTGCCACTAATGCATTTGGAATGGGTATTGATAAACCTGATGTAAAAACAGTTATTCATATAAATTTACCAGAAAACATAGAAAGTTATTTTCAGGAAGCAGGGCGGGTTGGTAGAAATGGCGAAAAAGCTTTTGCTGTCATATTAAAAAACAACAGTGATGAATCTAAGGTTAAAAATCAATTTCTTAGTGTACTTCCAGATGTCAATTTTGTAAAACAAGTATATAGAAAACTATGTAACTATTTTCAAATATCCTATGGTGAAGGTGAATATATGACTTTCGATTTTGATTTTAATACCTTTTGCAAAACCTATAATTTTAGCCCTATTTTATGTTACAATGCTTTATTATTGTTAGATAGAAATAGTATTATCACATTATCAAAACAATTTAAGAATAAGGTAACAGTACAATTCATCATATCCAACACAGCTCTTTTTAATTATTTAGAAACGCATCAAGATTTTAACATTATCGTAAAGTCTATTTTAAGACTATATGGTGGTGTTTTTGAGCACAACACAAAAATTGATTTAATTAAAATTACTGAAAAAGCTTCAGTATCAGAAAACATTTTAATAAAGACTTTGCAACAATTGGAGCGAGATGCTATCATCACTTTAAATTTAGCAAAAACCGATGCACAAGTCACATTTATTCAACCAAGAGAAGATGATAAAACAATAAACAGAATTGCATCAATTATAGAACAACAAAACAAATTAAAACAGCAGCAAGTTAAAGCTATGGTTAATTATGTTGAAAATGATTCGGTTTGTAAAAGCATGCAACTCCTCTCCTATTTTGGTGAAAAGGATACAAAACCTTGTGGCATTTGTTCGGTTTGCATTGACCCTAAAAAAAGTGACGCTACTCAAGACCTTATTACCATAAAAAAATGTATTATAGAATTATTGGAAAATGGTGATCAATCGTCAAGAGCAATTATTGCCCATTTAAAATGTTCAGAAAAAGATCTAAAAACCGTTTTAAAATTAATGTTAGAACATCAAATAATTACTATTACACCAACAAACACTTATAAACTAAGTCATTTATGAAGGATTTAAGAATTGTATTTATGGGTACACCCGATTTTGCAGTTACTATTTTAAAAGCATTAGTAGAAAACAAACATAATATTGCAGGTGTTATTACAGCACCCGATAGACCTGCAGGACGCGGACGAAAACTTAACGAGAGTGCGGTTAAACAATACGCAAAAACTCAAGGCTTGAACATTTTACAGCCTACTAACTTAAAAAGTACTGATTTTTTAGATGAATTAAAATCCCTTAATGCTAATCTTCAAATTGTAGTAGCTTTTAGAATGTTACCAAAAGTAGTTTGGCAAATGCCCGAATACGGCACATTTAATTTGCATGCCTCGTTATTACCAAACTATCGTGGTGCTGCCCCTATTAACTGGGCTATTATTAATGGAGAAACAAAAACGGGGGTTTCAACATTCTTTATTGATGAAAAAATTGATACTGGTGATATGATTCTGCAAGAGGAATTGGGTATTGAACCAGACGAAAATGCAGGCAGTCTTCATGATAAATTAATGCATATGGGTAGCGATTTGGTTATAAAAACTATTTCTCTAATAGAAAATAATGACGTGCAAACCATTCCCCAAAAAGAATCTAAAAATATCAAAACAGCTTATAAGTTAAATAAAAACAACTGTAAAATAAATTGGAATGACGATATTGATAAGATCTATAATTTAATTCGAGGATTAAGTCCATACCCCGCTGCATGGTGTACCTTAATTAATGGTGATAGCTCATTAGATATAAAGATATACAAGGTTGAAAAAGAATATATAGCTCATTCCGAAGAAACTGGCAAGATTATTTCTTCTAAAAAAGAATTAAAGGTCGCAGTTGCAAAAGGTTACATTGTTTTAAAAGAAATAAAACTTCCTGGTAAGCGTACTATGGAAATAAAATCTCTTTTAAATGGTTATGCATTTGAGCCAAATGCTAAAATGCTCTAAAGCCTTATTCTCATTGATATTATAAAATGATCGATAAAATACACTTCCTTTATTAACAAATACTACAAGTTATCAACAAAACCATGTATTTCCCTTGCGGTTACTTGCACGGAAGTATAATCCGTATAAATTTGTATGAGGATTAACAAAAATGTTTAACCGATTTATTAATTATTAAATTTTATATTATGAACAAAACAGATTTAATTGACGCAATGGCAGAGCATGCAGGAATTACTAAAGCAGCTGCAAAAAAAGCTTTAGAGTGTGCAATCATTGAAATTGAAGGCGCTTTACAAAAAGGCAACAGAGTTTCTTTAGTAGGATTTGGATCTTGGTCAGTATCTAAAAGAGCTGCAAGAGACGGAAGAAACCCTCAAACTGGTGAAACAATCAAAATCAAAGCTAAAAACGTTGTTAAGTTTAAAGCTGGATCAGATTTATCAAGTGCAGTAAACTAATTAGTTACTTATCTTATATAAAAAATGCCTTCATTTTATGAAGGCATTTTTTATATCTCCCAAAAAGAGTTGCATTTTTAATAAATAAATATTAGATTTAATTATTAAAACCTCAAAATATGGTAACAATAAAACCCAAAAAAGGAGATTTGTTAATCGCTGAACCTGCTATTATTGGTGATGTTTCTTTTAATCGTTCTATTGTTTTACTAGCCGACCATTCTAAAGAAGGCTCTATAGGTTTTATTCTTAATAAACCGCTTGAATATACTATTAATGATTTAATACCAGAAGTAGAAGCTACGTTTAAAGTATATAATGGTGGCCCTGTAGAACAAGATAACTTATATTTTATACATAAAATACCACAATTAATTCCAGATAGTATAGAAATTTCTTTGGGAATTTACTGGGGTGGCGATTTCTCTAAGTTAGCCGAACTTATTAAAGATAGGACTATAAGCGAAAATGATATCCGCTTTTTTCTTGGGTATTCTGGCTGGGAATCTACCCAGTTAGAAAGTGAATTGAAAGCTAATTCATGGGTTGTTACTGAAAATATTTATAAAAAGAATATTATAGAGAAAGATTACGAAACCTTTTGGAAAGAAAAAATGCTGGAATTTGGTGGAGAATATAGTATTTGGTCTAATGCGCCAGAAAACCCTAGTTACAATTAATTTAATCGTATTTTAACATTTAGTTTTTGCAGTAATTCTCTAGACACATCATTAAAGAAGATTTTCTTCCTGTATTTACTTATTGGCTGTATTCCAGAAATAACATTAGTTATGAATAGTTCATCGGCTTTTTGCAGATCAAAAGGAGATATAGAATCTTCAACTATTTCATATTCTGGCAACGCTTTAACAATATTTATAACTTGCGTACGCATAACTCCCTTTAAACATCCATCAGATATTGGTGGTGTTTTAATAACATTCTCTTTAACTAAAAAAATATTTCCATTAAGTGCTTCAACAACTTTTTTGTCTGTATTTAGAATCAAACAATTATTTAAATTATTTTCTTTAGCAAAAATACTTCCGATAACATTGAGTGCTTTATTATTCGTTTTTAAAGTGGACAACAAACTAGGTGAAATATAGTAGTCCTTAAACAAATCAACTTCGTAAAAATCAGTTTTCAATAAATAAAAATCGTCTTGAATTTGTTTTACCGAAATAATAAAACTAACATCATTAGTATCTGGCATATAAAATCCACCTTCATTTCTATGAATCATTAACTTTATGCGAGCTGATGATTTTAATAATTGATTAGCTTCTAAAGTCTTTTGCATTTGTTCTTCTAAAAATTCCATAGTGAAATTCATTGGAATTTCCATACGCATAATACGCATTGATGCCATTAATCTAAAATAATGATCTTCCCAAAACAAGATCTTTCCGTAACTAGTTTTTATAGTTTCAAAAAGTGCATCGCCATAGGCATACCCTCTGTTTTGAGGTGATAAAAAGGTGTTTTCTTCTAAAATAGTTCCGTTAAAATTTGTCATAAAAAATCCCGCTAACATGGTTTTGAAAAGCGGGACAAATATAATTTAAAATATGCTATTGATTATTAGGCTGACCCTAATACTTGTTTTAAACTGGAAATTTGATTTGCCCAAAGCATTTTTGCTTCATCAACTTCATCTTCATCGGCAAAATCAGTAACCATTAAAGACACATCTTTAGTAATTTCATCTACTTGAATCCTTATTTCAAAATAACAAGTCAAATCATCTTCTTCGTCTTCTAGCCACCTGAATTTAACACGTTCGCCACTTTTTTTATTTAACAATTTTGCTTGTTCTTCGCTACCATCCCATATAAAAGTAAACAATTCTCCTCGAGAATTTACATTATCTGAAAACCATTCAGATAAACCAGATGGTGTCGATATATATTGATATAACAATTGAGGAGAGGCATGTATTGGAAATTCAATATCAAACTTAATTTTATCGTCCATAATTACTTTTGAAATTTACAAGCCCAATATATACATTAATTGATAAGTATAGCAACTATTTTTAATAATATTTTCCTTTAGTTCTGTTTGCTTACAACAATATTGTTTTTATATTTGCACCCTTAAATTATGGCGAGGTAGCTCAGTTGGTTAGAGCGTCGGATTCATAACCCGGAGGTCGGGGGATCGTGCCCCCCTCTCGCTACAAGATAAAAAGTCGAGATATTAAATCTCGACTTTTTATTTATAATCAATATTTTTATAAAGTACTAGTATTTAAGTAATCTTTTAGTTATTGAAGTTTTGGTTTCTTTTTCAATAATTTTAAATATATACGGAGCATTTTCAAGATTATTTAAGTCCGATACATTTATCTTACCATTCTTATTCACATATTCTTTATCTAAGATTAGCCTCCCATTTAAATCGTAAATCTTAATATTAAAAACATTATAGCTAAAAGATAATGGTAACACTACAACAACTTTATCCTTAAAAGGGTTTGGTAATAATAAAACATTCCCCAAATCAAAATCTTCTATTCCTAAAGTGCCATCTACTGTTAATGGATTACAGTCATCATCAATGTTATTGTTTGGAACTTCTGTTCCATTTGGATTTACCTCAAACACATTATCATCACAATCGCCTGTTATAGCAATTAACTCAGAGAATAAATAATAATTTACGGGTCGATTACAAGATACTTGTAAAGAACCTCCGCTATAACCATCTCCATCATTATCGATGTACCATACTGTATTCGGGTGGATGGTATCGTCTGTATCGTCACAGTCTGGCGTTGCTGGAGCCGTTA
>NZ_BAABJH010000004.1:0-596 GCF_039543205.1 Flaviramulus aquimarinus | reverse complement strand
TGGTGCCGTGTATGTAATGTCTATAGGTGCTGTAACTGTAAAGTCAGCTGTTTCGGTAATGGTCTCACACAGATCCGTAATGGTCCATGTAACGGTAACCGAACCGCCATCACAAAGTACAGGAGCAGATGCAGTAGCACTGTTATCAGTTAGTACCGGAGTACATCCATTTGCAATGTTGAATGCAGCGGTCTGTGCCGTTACCCAATTGCTGAATGCGGTGTCCAGATCGCCCTGTGTTGCATAATCGCAAGCATTTGAGCTATCATCAGCTGGTGCCGTGTATGTAATGTCTATAGGTGTTGTAACTGTAAAGTCAACTGTTTCGGTAATGGTCTCACACAGGTCCGTAATGGTCCATGTTACGGTAACCGAACCGCCATCACAAAGTACAGGAGCAGATGCAGTAGCACTGTTATCAGTTAGTACCGGAGCACATCCGTTTGCAATGTTGAATGCAGCGGTCTGTGCCGTTACCCAATTGCTGAATGCGGTGTCCAGATCGCCCTGTGTTGCATAATCGCAAGCATTGGAGCTATCATCAGTTGGTGCCGTGTATGTAATGTCTATAGGTGCTGTAACTGTAAAGTCAGCTG
>NZ_BAABJH010000003.1:8478-8661 GCF_039543205.1 Flaviramulus aquimarinus | reverse complement strand
CGTTACCCAATTGCTGAATGCGGTGTCCAGATCGCCCTGTGTTGCATAATCGCAAGCATTGGAGCTATCATCAGCTGGTGCCGTGTATGTAATGTCTATAGGTGCTGTAACTGTAAAGTCAGCTGTTTCGGTAATGGTCTCACATAGGTCCGTAATGGTCCATGTAACGGTAACCGAACCGCC
>NZ_BAABJH010000003.1:8053-8408 GCF_039543205.1 Flaviramulus aquimarinus | reverse complement strand
TGTTGCATAATCGCAAGCATTTGAGCTATCATCAGCTGGTGCCGTGTATGTAATGTCTATAGGTGCTGTAACTGTAAAGTCAGCTGTTTCGGTAATGGTCTCACACAGGTCCGTAATGGTCCATGTAACGGTAACCGAACCGCCATCACAAAGTACAGGAGCAGATGCAGTAGCACTGTTATCAGTTAGTACCGGAGTACATCCGTTTGCAATGTTGAATGCAGCGGTCTGTGCCGTTACCCAATTGCTGAATGCGGTGTCCAGATCGCTCTGTGTTGCATAATCGCAAGCATTGGAGCTATCATCGGCTGGTGCCGTGTATGTAATGTCTATAGGTGCTGTAACTGTAAAGTCA
>NZ_BAABJH010000003.1:0-7937 GCF_039543205.1 Flaviramulus aquimarinus | reverse complement strand
TGTTATCAGTTAGTACCGGAGTACATCCGTTTGCTATGTTGAATGCAGCGGTCTGTGCCGTTACCCAATTGTTGAATGCGGTGTCCAGATCGCCCTGTGTTGCATAATCGCAAGCATTTGAGCTATCATCGGCTGGTGCCGTGTATGTAATGTCTATAGGTGCTGCAACTGTAAAGTCAGCTGTTTCGGTAATGGTCTCACACAGGTCCGTAATGGTCCATGTTACGGTAACCGAACCGCCATCACAAAGTACAGGAGCAGATGCAGTAGCACTGTTATCAGTTAGTACCGGAGTACATCCGTTTGCTATGTTGAATGCAGCGGTCTGTGCCGTTACCCAATTGTTGAATGCGGTGTCTAGATCGCCCTGTGTTGCATAATCGCAAGTATTGGAGCTATCATCGGCTGGTGCCGTGTATGTAATGTCTATAGGCTCCACGTTAATGATTTGAGTGACCTGTTCACTATTAGTACAAATATCGGTGATAGTATAGGTTCTAGTGACTACGATTGGGCAAGTACCAGATGTACTGTCCGAACTTGTTACCACAAGATTTGCATCCGTAGTACAGGCATCATCAATGGTAAGACCTAAAGCTTCTAGCTCAGCTACAGTAGTTACCGCAGTAGTGGCATCGGCTGCAGTACAACCATTAACGGTCGTTTCAGCTATTGTTCCTGATATAATTGGTGCAGTAGTATCTTCGATATAAATGGTATGAGTGACTTGTGATGCGTTGTTACATGTATCGGTAACGGTATAGGTTCTAATAACTTCAACTGGACATGTGCTAGAACCACTATCTGAACTTGTAACAGTTAAATTGGCATCAGGAGTACAATCAGTAATGGTTAATCCAAACGCTTCTAACTCAGCTACAGTGGTTACTGCAGCAGGAGCGTCAGCAGCTATACAACCTTCAATGGTGGTGTCTGTAATTGATCCAGTTATTATTGGTGCGGTATTATCCGTAAGAGTAATAACTTGCTCAAAATCACTAATAATTGCTCCACATGCATCTGTAAAAGTCCAAGTATTAGTAAATGTACCTGCATTTGGACAAGTTGGGTCAGCAACAAAAGGTCCAGATGTTTTAATTGGCGTTAGACTACATTTATTGGCTATAGGTTCTAAAGCTTGTGCATCAGTTAAGCCAGTTGTATCATTACATTCAACAGTTCTGTCTAAACTATCGACAGGTGTTGACCATGAGATGGTAGGTTGAATAACATCAATAATGACAGGATCTTCAATACTAGCTCCACAAGGATCTTGTGTGGCAGAGCTTAACGTTGATTGTTGCTCGGTATTTATTTCTCCATTATAAGTTGCCTCAAATTGTACTTCAAATTGAAGGGTACAATCCGTTTCCAAAAAGTAACATTCATCTTTAATTTGTAGATCAAATTCTACATCAAACGGTGTACTTCCAACGGTAACCAAACTATCGTCTACAAAAAATTCTAAAATATTTGTGGTTGTGTCATATTGATATGTTACTCCGGCAGGCAATGAAGGATGTGTTGAAGGCGTTGCAGCAGCTGGTAATAAAGAAATTATTTGTGGCGGTAAAGTTTCAAAGATTCTTAAATTTTGAGCGTTATCATTACCTTTATTTTCGACGTTAAATTCAGCACCAATTGTAGTTCCTGGATTTTGCGGTGCATTTGGGGTGTCTAATGTGACATTAATGGGACCAAGTTCTGGTTTCCATATATCTATTGCTAACCCAACTAAAAATACACCATAGGTATCTGAACCTGTGGTGATTCTAAACTTTGCTTCATTTTGACTATTACCTATGATCGTGTTGCCTGGGTTATCTAATTCAAAAACTGCAGCATCAAAACCTAAAGTATTAGTACTAGCAGGACTTCGATCTACAAAATCTGAATTTCCAACAGTGATTCTACTATTGAAAAAATTATCTGCTGGCCTAAGTGTCCCAATAGATAAATCGGTGAAGCCTAAAGCTGTATTTTGAATTTGAAATCGGTCTTGATTAATACCTCTATCTCCTTCTAGAGCACCTACAACAATTTTTGCGTTAACATCACCGGCAGGTAGTGTTTGGAAACCATCAAAGTCTAATTCTGTAGGAGCACCATTAGAAACTATATGTGCATAACCATCATAAAGATTTATATTTTTTGCTTGTAAATCTGGACTTTCATACACAAAAACAATTTGCCAACCACCAGAAACCCCCGTAGGGAAACCTGTGGTATTGTCATGCTCTGTTAAGTTACCTATTTTACCTTCAACATTAGCGACTTGATAGGTTCCATAAGGACCACCAGTTAAATTATTTACTTCTGTCGTTATATCTTTTACGCATATATAAGGATCGTTACTAAAATGATCATCTCTTCCTCTATAAATGATTTCGCTTCCTGAAGCTGTCAATGTTGTATATGCAGTTTCACCTGGAAGCATTAATTTTATATCATTATAATTCCAATTGGGTTGGTTTTCAGAATTAGGATCGTTAAGATCGGGTTCTTGGTCCGATGCTGCCCAATACAGTAATACTTTCTTAATAGTTAAACAATTTGCAGTAGGTGCTGGATTAACAAAATTGGCATTACTGGAATTGAATGTATCATCAACAGTATTATTATCATCATCAACAAAACCATCAATATCAACATAAACAAGATTTCCTAGAATATTGTTGTTACACAAAGCGCAACCATCATTATAGTCAGCAGTTACATCAACAGATACCATATTATTTGCAATGATCGTAACATCTCCATTTACATCTTCACTATAACGTGCTGAAAAAGATTGTTGTAATTGAGCATGTGAATATGCACTAATTATAAGAAAGGCAACCAAAATTAATTTATGGCATTTTAAGGATTTGGTAAACGTCTTCATATGCTTATAGGTTAACTAATTGTTGTTATTTTTGTAATATGTTTTGATAATATCAATGCCCTAATTCATTAGAATTAGGTATATATGCGTTTATACTAACAGTTTTTTTATTATTACTATTTGGTAATTGTGCAATGACTTTACAAAGGTTCATAGAGCCTAGTCTTGCATTTGTATTATGTGTTGTTTTAACCTTAAACCTAATAGATTCTTTAGGGACTAAAGTGATGGAATTAAAAGTCTTACTTAAATTTTCAGACCATATTTCAACAATAAGGTTAGGATTGTTTTTTTTGCTTTTATCATTTGTATCATCTACAGTTGTTGACAGATTAAAAGTTAATTCTTTATTTGAATTATTTTGTAGTGATAAAAGATGATAATGTGGTTTTTTTGGATTTACTTCACGACTATATTTAATAACTTCTAGTTTGAATATATCTTTTTGGTTTTGACTATTTTGTTGCCCATACGATATTGTATAGAAAAAACAAATAGCTAGAATATAGGGTAGTGTAAGTATAGTTTTCATGGTGTTAACAAGATTATTCTTTTATAAAATTCTATTTAATTTATAATGAATTACATAGCAAACCAAAATTTTAGACGGTGTTATCTAATTGTTGATTGAAACGATAAAAACGTTTTTGAGAGAATAAGCAGTGAAGGAAAACATTGGAGTCCAATGTTTGTGTTACATGAATAATTAGATTTGGGGTCATAATTTTAAAATTTTGTAGGTAAAACAAAAAAACATATATGATTTTGGTTTATCAAAAATACATGGTAAATCACTTAAAAAATCGATTAAACGGTTATTTGTAACATTTTGTCGATGTTTTATTTCATTTCAACGGCTTATGCTTTTTGTAACTCATTAATTATATGGTGTTTAGGTTTTTATTAATTTATTATAATCTACATAATACAAAAGAAAGCAATTTTATTAACAAATCAGCATTTTATCGAGAAAAAATGCGTTTTATCTATTATTTTTATTGAAATAGCTTATTTAGAGCCAAAAAAAACCGTTAAGTTTATTTCTTAACGGCTTAAATTTATTAGTTATTTAATCCATTTTTATAATTATAAACTGGGTTCGTCTGTTTAATTGATGTTCATCGGGTGTGCATTTTACTCCATCAACACACTTATTCAATAATTGATTCTCACCATATCCTATAGAACTTTCTATTCGATTATTATCTATGCCTCTTGAAGTAATGTATTCTGTTGAAGACTTAGCTCTTCTATCCGACAATTTCATATTATATCTGTTACTTCCTCTACTATCTGTATGGGATTCAACTTTAATAATCATGCCAGGATGTGCTCTTAATACATCAATAACTTTTTCTAATTCATATTCTGCATCTGTTCTAATGTTCCATTTGTCAAAATCAAAGAAAATTGGGTTGATAACTATTTGATTTCCTTTAATTAGAGGTTCTAAATATAAGTCTGCATTTGTGATTTCGTTATTTTTATTACCTAAAACAAGTTCTTTCTTTTCATCTTTATAATCTGGCTTGGTTCCTAAAACCACATATGTTTTGTTACAATCTGCATCAAAAGTATAAGCTCCATCACTACTAGTGGTTACTTCATTAATCACTTTTCCGGTTTCATTAATAAGCTTAACTACTGCGTTTTCTAGAATCTCATTAGTATCACTATCTCTTACTATCCCTGTGATTTTTTGAGAACATTCATATGAAGTAAAACTGTAAATATCGTCGTTTCCTTGTCCACCAGGTCTGTTAGATGAAAAATAACCTCTATTGTTTACATCATTTGAGTCTGCATAAAAAGCAAAATCATCATATCCACTATTATAAGGTGCTCCTAGATTTTCAGGTTCTGCTGCTTGATCTTTAATGATATTGGATTTGAATATATCTAATAATCCTAAGTTTAAATGTCCATCAGAAGAAAAATAGAACGTACTATCTTTACTAACAAACGGAAACATTTCTCGACCTGCTGTATTGATTTTATTACCTAAATTTTTAGGTTTGCTAAATTTATTGTTCTCTAAAATATCTACCTCGTAAATATCCGTTTGTCCAAAACCGCCTTCTCGGTCTGATACAAAATATAATTTTTTGTTATCTGAACTTAGTGCTGGATGACCAGTCGAATACACTTCATCATTAAATGGTAGTTCTTTAATATCTGACCAACTATCTTCAATACGCGTTGCTTTATAGATTTTTAAATGTGTTGTTCCTTTATTGTCATAATCTAGTTTGTTTTTTCTAGTTACATTATCTCTTGTAAAATATAATGTTTGTCCATCGTTAGATATAGCTACTGTGGCTTCATGATAATCGGTATTAACTTTTGAAGCATTTATAAAATTTGGAACTCCAAATTCTAATTCACCCTCTTTATCTTCAACAGAAACTTGAAATAAATCTAAAAAAGGTTCTTTGTTCCAAGCATATTTTTCAGTTTCATCCGTACCTTTTGAAGAAGCAAAAAATAATTGATTATTATGGATATATGACCCAAAATCTGATAGGTTAGAGTTAATAGGTAAATTAACTATTTTTATAACCGTTTTATCATCATTGGATAGTAACTCACTATATTTAGTAAAGCTACTTGTGTCATAATTTTTTGTTTTACTATCTTGGTTATGAATGTCATTAAATTTTTTCATCCATATATCTGCTTCGGTATAATTACCTAAACTTTTTAACGTTTGAATATATTTAAACAAATATTCAGCAGGAATCTTATCATATTTATTTACAGCTTTTGAGTACCATACTACAGCTTTTTCTGAATTTGAGTTGTTGTAGTAACAGTCTCCTAAACGTGTTAAAACATGCTGGCTATCATCACCGTTTTCTATGGCTTTTTCATATAATTCGCTAGCTTTTACATATGCATAATTATCAAAAAACTTATCTGCTAGTTTTTTTTGAGCAAACATTGAGCTAGTAGAAAAAGCTAATATTAGTATTAAAAATTTTATTTTCATGATAAGTTATTTTAGAAGTATCTAGGTGATTTAATACGTTTACTTTTAAATATTTCAAACATAAGCAAAACTTCATGGGTTCCACTCGTATAAGCTCTTAACTCTGATAAAGGATATTCATAGGCATAACCAATACGTAACTGTTTTGAAACCTGAAAATCGGCTAGTCCTCCAATGGCTTCTGCAGACTCGTTAATTCTATATGATGCACCAAGCCAAAATGTGTCATAAAATAAGAAGTTTGCTGTTATATCAAATGATAAAGGTGCTCCATTGGTTGCTTTAATTAATGCTGCTGGCTTAAATTTGGTTGATGCGCTTAAATCTAAAACATAACCACCGGTAAAATAGTAGCTAACGCGTTCTAGAGCGACATAATCAATAGTTCCATTTCCACCGTTGTTATAATCTGTATTTAATACTCTAGGGGCAGAGAGGCCTAAATACCATCTGTTAGTATGTAAAAAAGCTCCAAATCCTAAATTAGGACTCCATCTATTGGAAACCTCATTAAAAAATTGGTCATTTATAACAGTGGGGTCATTTAATAGCTCTTGGTCAATATGGTATTGCGTAAAACCTGCTTTCATACCAAATGCTAATTTAGCTTTTTGACCTATAGGAAGGGTGTATGAAAAGTCGCCATATAAATATGAAAAATTTTCATAGCCAAGTTCATCATTTATAAAGGATAAACCTATACCAACTCTATCATTTCTAAGAGGTGTATGCACAGATAGTGTTTGTGTAGTTGGTGCGCCTTCTAGGCCAACCCACTGACTTCTGTGTAAACCTACTACACTTAACGTTTCTCTACTACCTGCATAGGCAGGATTTATGGAGATTGTATTATACATATACTGTGTAAATTGTGGAAGTTGCTGTGCAGCTCCAATCCAGCAATTTGCCAGCATAAAAATAATGATATTTAATCTTAATGACTTCATAGTAGTATATTTGGGTTATTTAGATCCTACATAAAATGCTTTCGCAAAAGGCTCTAATCCACTATTTCTTAAATTAATTATATAGTAATATGTTCCGTTTGGAACTTTATCTGCTTGTCCAACTGATGAATTATGAGCAAACCCATTCCAATCATTTTGATAATTAGAATTGTCATAAATTTTTGCTCCCCAACGATTGAATATTTTTAAATCTACAACAAAACCACAAGTTTCAACACCTGTAATTGTAAAGAATTCGTTATGTACATCACCATTTGGGGTAATAACTTTTGAAATTATAACATCTTCTCTACCACAAGGTAAAACAATACACTCATCATGAATTTCTAATGTTAATTCTGTTGTATTTAAACATCCATTATTTATAGTGGTATAGCTGAATTTATAGTTGCCTAGTTCTACATTTTCTGGATCGAATATATTTTGATCTAATGCGGTATTACCTTCAATAACAATCCATTCTCCTCCAGTTTGATTATTATCTAAATAATCATCTAAATCAATGGTACCATCATCAGAACAGGCTCTATCATCTTTACTAGTAATAAAATCATTTAAAGTTACAGTAACTGTTTGTCTGAATATTTGTCCGTTATCACATTCATCTGTAACATTCCAAGTTCTTATTATTTCATAATCTAACGGATTGCTTTCATCAAAAGAATTTGTTTCTTCAAATTCAACAGTAACGTTTTCAGAACAATTATCAGTAAATTCTATAGTTGGGACTTCTGGTATATCTTCACAATTAACAAATATTGAAGCCTCTATTGTAGTTGTAGGCTCTGGAGCCTTCGTGTCCTGTACGGTAATTGTCTGAATATGAGTTGTTTCTAATCCGTTTTCATCTATAGCAACCCATTTGCGTTCTAAAGTGTAATTAGAATCACATGTGCCATCGGTTCTTGTTTCTGTAAAAACAATATCTACATTACCGCACGGGTCAGTTGCAGTTAATTCTTCTGCATCAGGAACGTTATCACATTCAAAAGTGTCATCTCCAGGTGGCGTTTCAACAAATGTTGGTGCTTCCGCATCGGTAATCGTTATTAACTGGTCACAGGACAGGCTGTCATTCACACCGTCATTGGCAATC